>JAZKHM010000001.1:0-1165 GCA_040385405.1 Bacteroidota bacterium
TGTCAACTCTCAACTCTCAACTCTCAACTCTCAACTTATTGAGATGGCTCGTCGTTCCTCCTCGCCATGACGATTAGCTTCGTAAAAAAAAGGCGCGTTTTTTGAAACGAAGCACAACTTGGTGACATGGGTACGCAACCCAACTCTCAACTCTCAACTCTCCACTCTCCACTTAATAAAAACTTTTAGCAGAGTCCCCATACTTACCGCCTATTTCGCCTTCGGTGTACTGTCCGACCCGGGCGGACTTCACCATACTAACGGCACCATTCGGGATTAGAACCCAATAACTGTAATGCACCAGTGTTTGTGTTTAAAGCAACAGTAAGCTAGTGGGGCTTTCAGGCTAAGGTTTTTGCCTTTGGAGTCCACTACTCCATGATAAGTCGAGGTAACAGTCATCAGTAATCAGTAATCAGTCTGGGCGGAGAGCAGGGTGCCCAGCCCCACCCAATACCCTCACCCGGACGGTTCTCCCGATAACACGCCCCCATATGCTTCAGGAGCCCTTCTCCAACTTCATACTCCTTACCTCATACTTCTTACTTCCTACCTCCTACTTCATTCTTCCTTTCCCATAAGCAAAAATTTAAATGGTTTATATTTCACTATCATACCGGTACAATTCTCTAAACACCATTCTACAATGGCTTTTTTCTATTTCACGATGTCTTACTTCATATTTCATACCTCCTGCTTCCTCTTCCGACTTCAGACTTCAGACCTCCGACCTCTAACTCCGTTCACTTAGGATTCACTAGTGGTTCACTAAGCGTTCACTCACCTTTCACCCTTAAACCCCGTCCTTCCAACCTCGCTCTATAACCTTTCCTCCTTCCACTCTCCACTCTCAACCCTCAACTTCCTCCTCCCTATAATTTACGAAAAATCCCCGTCATTCCACCCCTAAATGCACTTTTACCATATTTTCAATGCCGGTGAATGCGTAATTATGAAACTCATAATGCCGGCACTTCGGCAATTATGAAATTCACAATGCCGCCACATGACGAATTATGAAATTCGTAATGAAGAATTCGCTCTATTTCGAGGATTATAAAAAAAATGAGGGAAATTCTGCGTGAAATTTGTTTTTATCTGAAAAGTTTGCTGATTTAATAATCCTTCATACGACCACGGACATCTGCCTCTCGTCCTCCAAGTT
>JAZKHM010000002.1:0-3642 GCA_040385405.1 Bacteroidota bacterium
GATTGGCGTTATTTGTCCGGACTGGCTTTTACCTATCAACCAAAATGGGTTCCCGGGTTATTTCTTGGTTTAACACGTAGTTTTCAGATTTATAGTAATGACATGGATGGGAGCTTTGGAGATATTTTTCCGTTTTTTCAAGCTTATCAAAAGGAAAATACAAATGAGGACGCTAAACGCAGGGATCAGCTTACTTCTGTGTTTTCCCGCTTTGTCATGCCGAATTCCAAAGCCGAAATCTACTTCGAATACGGGCTTAATGACCATTCCGCTAATACCCGGGATTTTTTAATGTCGCCGGAACACTCACGTTCCTACCTGCTGGGAATGAATAAACTTATTCCGTATAGACATAGGGTGGATGAATTTATCCATTTTTCAGCGGAAATCACCAGGATGGAGCAACCAATTGATCGCCTTCTTAGGGACGCAGGGGAGTGGTATACACATAGTGAAGTTCTGCATGGATATACTCATAGAGGTGAGGTTTTAGGGGCCGGAATTGGGCCGGGGGGAAATCTTCAGACTTTACAAGTTGGATGGGTAAGAGGACTTAAGCAGATTGGAATCGAGTTGGAACGTTTTGAACATAATGGGGATCTTGCAAATGCATACGGATTTAGTCCATGGATTGATTTAAGTATGGCAGGCGTGGCCGACTGGACTTATAATAAGTTTTTAATTAATGCAAAACTTCAGGGTATACAGTCGATAAATTACCAGTGGAAAGATGGGATTAGTGGCCGCCCAAAACAGAACATATTTAACATTAACGCCCAAATAGGAATGATGTATAGCTTTTGATTTCATGAAATTGGGATTCTCAAAATGTGTTTTTTTATCGTGGACACTGCTGCTGTGTATGGTTGTGTTGGGAGCTTGTAAAGGAATTCCGCGCGAAACGGAAGTTTTCAACAGCGACTTTGACCGTGGAATTCCTGTAAATGTGGTGAACGGTAAAGTCGAACAATATAATGGAACCGGAGTGCTGGGGAGGTATACCGATGGTGGGTTTAATGTAGAGGTAAAAGGTATACCGTCGCATGATATGATAAAGATCACCTTCGATCTCTATATTCATGATACATGGGACGGGAATGCTGCAGGTCCTAATGGGCGGGATGTCTGGATCATGAACATTGATGGTGGAAGTACTATCTATTCAACGTTTGCTAATGGAGTTTGCACAAATTGCACACAATCCTATCCTGAGCTTCAACCTCCCTTTTCTAATAACACGTTTCAATTTGCGTTAAACAGGCCTAACAGTAACGCAATGAGAACGGACCTTCCGGGTGCATGCAAGCTAAAAGATGTTAAAGGGGGCACATCTATGTATCGGATACAGCGAACATTTAATCATACAGGAAGTACACTAGATCTGGGGTGTTTTGGTCAGGTGGAGGATGCAGATCCTGCGAACAAGCTTTGCAACGAAAGCTGGTCGGTTGATAATATGCGTATAACCGTTTACGAACTCAGGTAAGATGCATAGATCTCAATTATATTATTTATTTCTTTGTGTCATCTTTTTTAATTCGCCGGCCAGGGCACAATCACTTCCGGCCGGTATTCATGTGCTGGAAGATGTATACCGACGGGAGCAAATTCTTGGTAAAGTAGATTCTGGTATCTCCTTCACCGTTCGGCCATTATTTACAGGACTTCAGTCCGGACAACGAGGGCTTGCAATGGATACGATTGAAGGACGAGGTTTTACGAGGATGGCTAGTACTCTTACTATCCCGAACAGCAAAGCTTATCTTCAGTTACTGCCTTTTTCATGGATCCAGCAGCATAACTCTAAGGTGCCTTATGGATGGAATGACGGTTCCATGTTACCCGCTGCAGGCTATCAGACGCAGCTGAGTTTGGGGATATATGCTAAATACGGCCCGCTAAGTGTTCAAGTTAAGCCAGAATTCGTATCAGCACAAAATAAAGAGTTTGAAGGGCTGCCAACTGATTATCACAATCCTGTGTGGGCTAATTATTACGATAGATATTTTAATGTCACTGATATCCCCGAACGGTTTGGTGACGAGCTGTATTCCAAAGCTTTTTGGGGACAAAGCAGTGTCCGACTTAATTTCGATCCGGTTTCAGTTGGTATCTCCACAGAAAATTTATTCTGGGGCCCGGGGATACGCAGTTCATTGTTAATGAGTAATAATGCACCGGGATTCAAACATATTACCCTGAACACAACACGGCCGGTCAACACCCCGATAGGCTCTTTTGAAGGACAGTTGGTAGTTGGAATGCTGGATAACTCGGGATTTACTCCGCCTGAAATTAACAGGATATATTTGGGAAGAACTTTATATGTCCCTAAGCGTGAGGATCAGCGCTATCTTTCGGGCTTTGTTCTTACGTATAACCCGAAAGGAGTGCCCGGCCTGTTTATTGGCGCAAGCCGTACTTCTCAGGTATATGAGCAGGATATGGGCAGTAAGATCGGCGACTTTTTCCCCCTTCTGCAGCCATTAGAAAAGAAGCCGGACAACGAAACAAGAGAATACATGTCCTCTATGTTCTTCCGATGGGTTTGGAAAGAAGCAAATGCGGAAATCTATGGGGAATACGGACATAACTTCCCAAGGACCTTTAAAGAATTTTTATACGAGCCGGATAATGGTGCTGCATTCCTTATTGGGCTTCGTAAACTTGTCCCTTTGAACCGACGACCTGGTGAATATCTTCAGGGCGCTATTGAACTAACAGAACTGCAGCAAACGACCATCCCTGCCCTGGGAGGGTGGTATACAAGCAATAAAATACGTCAGGGTTATACCCATCAGGGTCAGGTTCTGGGTGCCGCGATTGGGCCCGGAAGTAACCTTCAATCTGTGAATATAGGCTGGGTAAAAGATATTAAACGCTTTGGTTTGCAGATTGAACGTTACCTGCATAATAATGATCTCTATTACCCGATTTTCACCGAGACACTTGATCCGGGTAAACACTGGGTTGATATGAGTTATTCTTTATATGCGGATTGGGATTATAAGAATTTACTTGTTAGTGTGAATGGTAGTATGGTACGGACATTGAATTATAATTACGTGTTGTATACACCAGTTACAGGGGGGTATTATGTGCCGGGGATGGATTTTGTGAATTATCAGGTTAAGTTGGGAGTTACTTACAGATTTTAGGAAATTTTCACGGTTAAAATGATATTTATGCCCGCCTCATGCCGGCGGAAAGGGCACTTACTTTTTTCTGCAGGAAAAAAAGTAAGCAAAAATCCCGCCGCTGCGCCTGGCGCTATGGAAGTTAGTACTTTGGCTTTGCTTGTGCTTGCCGCACCAGCCAATGCGGAATGACGGTGAACGGAGATTCAGTGCTAGGGCCTTAGAATCTTACCTACAGCATAAGAGACTATTATTGGAAGCTTTTAATATCATTAAAATACCCGTTGAATAGAAAGGAAGTGACTTTAATATTTCTTCTGTCCTTGCAAGTCGCAGGACCCGCCCTCCTGAGATTTGGCAGTAAAGACATGCTTTATCCTTTGCACTAACATTCATCTCTTCCACTTCAGTCAAGCAATCCGGAGAAGTGTTGCAACTTCTTTCATCGTTTTCACTAACATTCACACGGCTTGGATTGCACCCACAGGATAAAGCGTGGATTTAC
>JAZKHM010000003.1:0-1366 GCA_040385405.1 Bacteroidota bacterium
CGTGATACTGCCAGTTCTCATAACAGATTGTTTTTTGTCGAAGTCATGGGGCGAAATTCTGGGTTTATTGCCTTAAACGCAGCCATTGCAAGTGGGGCAGAGGCCGTTCTTATTCCTGAAGAAGTGACTGATATGAATGACCTAGTAATACAAATCAAAGAGCAAAACAAAGGTTCTCGTAGCTCTATTATAATAGTAGCAGAAGGCGATGATGCTGGTGGCGCGCAAGACATCATGAATAAAGTAGCCCCTTTTCTACCCAATTATGATTTAAGATATTCTGTTCTCGGACACATGCAACGTGGAGGGGCACCTTCAGCTTTTGATCGAATCTTAGCTACTCGTATGGGCGATTTTGCTGTTGAATGCATTCTCAATGGAGTCACCAAGCAAATGATTACATCCAATGGAGAACTGTTAGGATTGCTTCCATTTTCTACATCGATGACTCAAAATGCCGACCTAGACCTCTCAAAACTCTCTCTTTTACAACGATTATTAACTCAACGTTAATTTTATTTGATTTTTTTTTAATTGTAAAGAATGCTTTATCAGTAGGTTAAGCGAGCTTCTAAAATGAATCTGTGAAAATTAATAAAAAAGGCTTTGAGAATGCAATAAGTGTAGGTACTTTTGTCACCGCTTAGAACGATAAGCACATCACAACATTTGAAATATAGATTGAAACAGAGTTCGAATTTTTTTTCAAAAAACTTTTCAAAACGTTTGTGTAGGTAAAAAAGATGGGTATCTTTGCACCCCGCAAACGAGCGATTTAAAAGGTGATACTGGAAATGTTTAAGTGTTTGTGGATTTGAATCCAAAGCATGTGAATAAAAAAGTTCAAATTTTTTTCACCGATTAGTTGTGAGGAATAAAAATTGAATTACTTTTGTCCTCCCGATTCGAACGAGAGTTGAGGGGATAAGAGAGAATAAAAAAAAATAGAAATGCTATCGAGCATGGATTGGTTTTGAGGCTGAGGAGTTTTAAGATTAACAACAGAAGTTCTTTGACAGATTAGGAAATAAGGAAACAGCATAAATTAAGAAAAAACGAGCACATCAACAAATTCAAAGTTTTTTACAACGGAGAGTTTGATCCTGGCTCAGGATGAACGCTAGCGGCAGGCCTAACACATGCAAGTCGAGGGGTAGCAGGTTCAAGCTTGCTTGAATGCTGACGACCGGCGCACGGGTGCGTAACGCGTATGCAACCTACCTCGTACTGGGGTATAGCCCGAAGAAATTCGGATTAATCCCCCATAGTAATTTTGGATCGCATGGTTTAAAATTTAAAGGTTACGGTACGAGATGGGCATGCGTCCCATTAGCTAGATGGTGAGGTAACGGCTCACCATGGCGAC
>JAZKHM010000004.1:0-21108 GCA_040385405.1 Bacteroidota bacterium
CTCGCGACCGTTTCTGGAACTACCGGCTCCTTTTTTATGTGCCATTATATTTTATATTTATGAATTGTTACCAATTCGGGATGTTAAACTTTGTTTTAGTATCAAGTATCAAGTATCAGGTATCAAGTACCTGATATTTCACTTACAACGTTATTCCAGTGATTTCTATCTTCGTGAACTGCTGACGGTGTCCGTTTTTCTTTTTATAGCCCTTACGGCGTTTCTTCTTGAAAACGATCACTTTTTCACCTTTTAAATGAGACACGATCTTAGCAGAAACCTTGGCTCCCTTTAGTGCATCAGCACCAATTGAGAATTTACCACCATTTTCAGCTAATAACACATTGTCAAATTCAATACTAGCGCCTTCATCTCCCTGTAAACGGTGTACAAAAAGATATTGGTCTTTAGCAACTTTAAATTGCTGTCCGGCTATATTTACTATTGCGTACATTATTAATTGTTTTTTTAAATGAGGTGCAAATATAGGAATTATTATTTTAAATGGAAACTAATTTGAGGTTCAAATCAACATGACTGCCGGCATCCGAAGTGTAAAAATAAACATGGGGCTGCTTACTTATTCTATTCTCTGTCCCGAACATCATTAATCATATTATTTATTTCTGTGATCAGGGACTTGGCAGCATCGTTTAACTTGGGGTTTTCGTTATTCTGAGGGTCAAAAAGCACATGTTTGGTTTTGCCGCGGTACTTAAACTCAATGTAATAATGAGGCGAATTGGTACTATGCCCGGGGCTGCCATCACCCGAAATGTCTTCAGGAAAATTCCAAAAACCGAGCTCAGCCGCTTTCCTGTGCAGATAAAGTAAATCATCTTTACGGAATTTAACTTTTGTCTTTACTAAAGAATCACGGGTATCCAGATAGTGATAGTCACCAGTCTTAGAATTAAAAGAATTGTTAAGGCTGTCTCCCATTCCGTATTTAAAAGTTATCGACTCAAAGTCGGAAAATCTATACGGTGCATTCTTTACCATAATTGAATAGTAATAAACACAGTATAGAAGAAAAGGGGTTATTATGCAAATTGCCAGAAATATTTTTTTTCCTCTTTCGGTCATGTCGTTTTCAGAGCAATTAGCTCATTTAAATTAAAATTAAATCTCGTCTTCGAGTTTATGAATGCGTGTTTCGTTAGGTGCACTTAATTTAACCGGAGGGTGGAATTCCCCCTCCCATTTCGCAATAACAACTGTTGCTAAACAATTTCCGATAACATTGACCGAAGTCCGGGCCATGTCCATTAGCTCATCTATACCTAAAATTATAAAAATTGGCCATACGGGCATTCCGAACGATGAAGCTGTGCCTAATAAAATTACCAGCGATGCCCGTGGCACCCCGGCAACACCTTTACTGGTAAGCATCAATGTAAATACAATGAGTAATTGCTGCCCAAATGAAAAGTGTATTCCCGCGGCCTGAGCAACAAATATTGAAGCTAGTGAGAGGTATAAAGTCGTTCCATCCAGATTAAAGCTATAGCCGGTTGGCATGACAAAGGCGACGATCTTTCGCGGAACGCCTATTCTCTCCATCGCTTCCATAGCTCTTGGAAGCGCTGCTTCTGAGCTGGTTGTTGCAAATGCAATTGACACAGGCTCGGCTATTGCTTGAAGGAATTTCTTGATAGGCAAACCAATGAATAATGCAATTGGCAGCAAAACTCCAAACAAAAAAACCAGAAGGGCAACGTACAGAGTTAACAGCAGCTGAAATAAATTAACAAGGATTCCAAGACCCATATGACCCACGGTATATGCAATGGCTGCCCCCACCCCGATTGGCGCAAAATACATGATAATATTTGTGAATTTAAACATCACTTCTGAAAGACTTTCAGTTGCCTTCAGCATAGGCTGACGTTTATCTTCTCTAACCATTGCCAAAGCAATACCAAACAATATGCTAAACACTACAATCTGTAGAATTGCTCCTTCTGCGATTGATTTGGCAATATTCTCCGGGAAAATATGCAGAATAATATCATTAAAAGATTGTGGCGGCACCACAGGTAATTCTTCTTGTGCGCCCGGGGGAAGTGTTATACCCATTCCCGCTTTGGAAATATTGATGGCAGCCAAGCCTATAAATAAAGCAATGGTGGTTACAACCTCGAAATAAAGAATCGATTTCCAGCCCATACGTCCTACCTGTTTCAGGTCCGAATGCCCGGCGATTCCATAAACCAGGGTTGCAAAGAGTAAAGGTGCAATTATGGTCTTGATCATTTTCAGAAAGACCTTACTTAAAACCTGAAGCTTGATACCCGCTTCGGGATAGTCGTGGCCAATTTCTGCCCCAACTACCATTGAAATTAAGATCCACGTTGTCAGCGACTTCTTCTTAAGTCCGTATAGAAATAATCCGGCTATAGCGAGCCATCTAGAGAACATCAGGGCAGTGTGGTTGACCGGTATAATATTGTAGTGATCTACGAAAGCGAGGAGAGCGGCTACAGAAACAACTATAAGGGCAACTAATCCAACATTTTTAAATTTCATATTTTGGGTTTAGCGTAACGGACAAAAGTAAGTAATTGGATTAACATTGATGAAGTTGGGAATCAAAACATACCCAGCCTGATTTATTGCAGAGATGATCAATAAAATTTATGGAAATTAGGCCTATATTAACCTTAATATGGCAGCATTACAAAAACCACATTCGCTCTGCAGCAAAATGTGTGTGATATTAAAATTAGACAAATTCTTTTTTGCAGTTTTTCTATCGTCATTACTATCCTGCAGCAATAAACCGCTTCCGGACGTCCGCGTAGCGGAGCAGCGATCCTTTGTCGGAGTAGTAAAACAAGCAAGGGATCAGGCGGACAGGGTAGCCCTGACCGACCCGAACAGGCCGGTAATGATTGATGTAGCAGTGAAAAGGGTTAAAGCCTTTATTGCTGATACACTAAATTCGCAATTCACCGGTTGGGACGTGAGGGTACTTGACAACACAAAGACGGATCCAAATGGTTCGGAGATCAGGATAGCTTTTGGGTCAAGTATTGATGACTTTAACCTCGAAGAAACTGCCAGGTTCAAATCCGTAGTTTTCAAAGAATGGTTAAGCGATGCCAAGTCCCCGCTCAGGGAGAAGTTGCAGGCTCTTAATGTAGGCGATCACGTGAAAATTACAGGTTCCTTTGTTTCCAGGGACAAGAAAATTGATATCGATCCTTACAATGAAAAGGAATATAAAAAATCAAAGAATATTTTTTCAAATCCTGAATTCAGAGTAGATGTAACCGCGCTGGTTGTTATAGAAGATTGAAGCTGTGCACATAATAAAGGAAGAAAATTAGGTATATTCTGGAGTTAAATTAAATGAAGCCCGAAAAATTAAGTGATATAAAGAAAGAACTGACAGGCCGAACGGTGCAGGAGCTGACCGAAATATGCCTCCGAATGGCTAAGTATAAGAAAGAAAACAAAGAGTTGCTTAACTTCTTGCTTTTTGATTCAGACAATCCCCTTTCATTCGCAGAAAAGGTAAAGACGTTATTGGATGAGGATTTTAAAACAATGCAAAAACATTACTATCACAGCACAAAAAGTCTTAGGAAAATTCTTCGTACAATGAACCGGTATGCAAAATATACAGGAAGTAAACAGGTAGAGATTGAATTTTCCCTCTGGTTTTGCAACAATTTCCTCATTTACGCAGATCTCGGAACGAGCCATAAACCTCTTCAGGGAATGTTTATTCGCCAACTGGAGAAGATCAGCAAATTACTTCCAAAATTACATGAAGACCTACAGTTCGACTATCAGGGTGAATTTGAAGACTTGCTTCATAAGGCTGATGACAGGGCGCGCTGGATCAGTAAAAGCCTTTATTTGTAACAATAGTTGTCATTCTTTATCTAAATCAAAACACAAATTTGAGCAAGGAAGCGCTATTTAAAGATATTTTTCAGGCCAATTCTAAAAAAATCTACCATTTGTGTTATGGTTATACTGGCGATGACGACACCGCCAATGACCTGATGCAGGAAACTTTTATGAAGGTTTGGCAAAATCTTGATAAGTTCCGTAACCAGGCGCTGATTTCCACATGGATCTATCGTATTGCCGTTAATACCTGTTTATCGTATCTGCGAGTAGAAAAGCGTCAGGCTAAAGACGAGCTTACAGATAATATTATTGAGAATAAAGGTGAAGAGGTTTCGGAAAAAAACGAACAGGTTGCTACCTTATATAAATGTATCGCCCAACTGGAAGAAAATGAACGGATCATCATAACTATGGTTTTGGATGAGATCCCTTACGCAGAAATTGCTGCGATCTCCGGGATTTCTGAAGGAAATCTTAGAGTTAAAATTCACCGCATAAAACACAAACTGACTGAATTATATAATAGAAATGAAAGATTTTGAAGCACTAAAAAGTATCTGGCACAACCAGGTAGCGCTGCCGAAAGTCAGTCACGAAGATGTATTAAAAAAAGTAAGCAAAATGAGAACCAGCCTGGCGACCAGGCTGCTCATTGAAATGGTGGGAATGGCTCTGGCTACTGCTATGCTTATTTACGTATGGAAAGAAAGCCCGTTCAGAATGTGGACCACCCACCTCGCAATGGTCATTTTTTTGGCTTGCTGCATTTACTATATCACAGCAATAATTGGAAACTATAGTCGGATCACCTATCGCAGTCTGCTTGATAGCCCCGGCGAATACATACTCTACCTTAAAAAGTATAAACACGACAGGTTTATTTTCAATACAAGAAAGTATACCATCTATTCGATTTTTTTCACTTTGGGTTTTGTACTTTACTTTATCGAGATCGCGTTCCTTGCCGAACTGTGGGTGACGATAAGCGGTATAATTTTTACTTTTCTCTGGATAATACTATGTTATTTTGTACTAATGCGGATCTATATCAAAAAAGAGGAATCCAAACTAGAAGATATGATTGAAAATTTAGAAAGGCTGGAGAAACAGTTTACGGAGGAGGGATGAGTTATGAGGGTTAAATTATGAGTGCGGCAACTCCTCCCTCATACCTTATAACTACTTTTCTATCTCCTTTACATTCAGGCTATTACTCCTCAAACTGTATTCCAGCTTTCGTATCTCACCGGTTGCTTTAGATGCAGAATCGCCTGTGCTGTATATTGGAAATTCACGCATTAATTTTCCGTCTTTCACATATACTGAATCGTTGCCTCTATAACCTTTCTTCGTGGAACTGCTCAGTTCAGGAAAACGAATCTGCTGGTTCGAGCCGTTTTCATTGTACTCGTAGATATACATACTTAGATAAGAACCTTGGCCCTCCCCTTTCGACTGAATATAAAGCTCCGGGTTGCCATCAGAATCGAGATCCATATCCCAGGCATCTACAATTTTACCGTCCAGCTCTCCGGTTATAGAACGATAGCTTAAATGGGTAGAATCAGATCTTAACACCAGGTAACCTCCTACAGAATTAGACCCGCGTCCCCAGCTCACTACATCGAGTGTTAATCCAGGCTTTACCTCAATTGCTTTATGATAGCGGAACGGCTCCATAATCTTCTTAGGCACAGGTTTAATAGAAGCAACCGGGGCTTTCTCGTCAGTTGTGCAGGAACTACACAAAACCGCACATAAAACGACGACTGATATTCTTTCAATAATCTTCATTACGCTAAGGATTAAACAGGATATTGAATCAGATACTGTTTTCTCAAATTTAAAAAATAAGATTGAGGAATGTATTATACCAGGATTATTGCTGACGGAACTCAATACCAACTTTTTTACCAGAGATATTCTCCAGCATCGGCCTGAAAATCAGCTTTGCGTTCTCATTGGTTTTGCCCAAAATGTTTTGTTTTCCGGCATTCTCAAGAATTTGTCTTTCGGCGATTTTGTAAATGTCTTCAACCATATTTTTCGAATCGCCCGGAAACCAGGCACCTGAAACGTCATAAACTTTTGACTGCTGATGGTCGAGCTTAACGTAGCAGATTTCAGGTTTTGGGAGAAATACAGTAAGCGAGTCAGTTCCGGACGGAACAATGTCGCTCTTTTTAATTTTAGTAAGATCGATACAACCTGTTACCTCCCCAACCGCCACAAACAGAATACGCTTATCGGGCAGTATGTTTCTGATCTCTTTTTTTTCAATTACATCCTTCATCGAATACTTCACGAGTTCGAGTTTTCCCATGCTAACGATCTTTTCGACCATTACATCCTCATTAATCTCTGTTCTTGTAATAAAAAACTGCCTTTTGATATAGAAGAATAATGCCAGTATAAGGAGGATTGTCGTGATTGCCACTGTTAGAAGTATAGCTGTTCGGGTGCGAAGGGTTGTCTGGCTCATTGCTGATAATTAAATACGAAAAACGTCATAGCGGAAAACAACAAGAATAAGGAGCCGGGGCGCTTGTATAACAGCGCTAACATTGAACTATTGCTGTCATTGCTCCTTGTTCTTTTCTCCTTGTTCTTTATTCCCGATCAATGCGTGCTCACTTCTGCCGGATGTTCCTTCTCGGCCAAATACCGTTCCGCTTCCAGGGCCGCCATACAGCCTGTCCCGGCAGCTGTCACAGCCTGTCTCCATAATTTATCCTGAGCATCGCCACAGGCGAAAACTCCTTCAATATTGGTTTTTGTGCTATCCGGCTCAGTGATCAGGTATCCGGTTTCATCCATGTTAAGCCAGCCCTTAAATATCTCGGTATTGGGATTATGCCCGATCGCCACGAAAAAACCACTCACATCGATTATAGTCTCTTCATTTGTCTTATTGTTAAATACTTTAACTCCAGTAACATTCTTGCCGTCACCCATGATCTCTTTGGTTTCGCTGTTATAATGGATTATTATATTGGGGATGCTTAAGACACGATGCTGCATAGCTTTTGATGCTCTGAATTCATCGCGGCGAACGAGCATGTGAACTGTCTTGCAAAGCTTGGATAAATAGGCCGCTTCCTCCGCTGCGGTGTCTCCTGCTCCTACAATTGCAACATCCTGCCCTTTGAAAAAGAAACCATCGCAGACAGCACATGCAGACACCCCGAAGCCATTATACTTCTGTTCGCTTTCCAGCCCGAGCCACTTAGCGGAAGCACCTGTAGCAATAATGACCGTGTCTGCAGTAATGGTTTTAATTTCATCAATCACCACTTTATGAGGTGTACTTGAAAAATCAACTTTGGTAACATACCCGAATCGGATCTGAGTTCCAAACCGTTCAGCTTGCTTTCTGAAATCTTCCATCATTTCGGGTCCCATTATCCCGTCAGGATATCCCGGGAAATTTTCAACATCGGTAGTTTGAGTTAATTGGCCGCCGGGAACTATTCCAGTATACATAACAGGTTTCAGATCAGCTCTGGCGGCGTAAATAGCAGCAGTATATCCTGCTGGCCCTGAACCTATTATAAGGCATTGTACGTGTTCGGTTTCTTGAGACATTGTTTATTATTGAAAAAACAAATTTAAAATATTGAATGCGCATCAACAATACGCAATTGTCAGGCTATTCTATAATCTTTTGACGTATTTTTTTATCGGGATGGAGTTCCAGGTTTTTATTGTTAACTTAATTATTTTCCAAATCCGGCCGGGGATCAGGTTTTTTAATCGTCAGGATTAATCCTTATCAATGATGAGTGCCTAAAAAATCTTATTATTACGCGAAATTATACAAACCTCAACGATGTTCCGAAGCCTATCCAGTCTAACGATTCTTATTTTGCTATTCGTCAGCACACCATTCAACATTCAAGCCCAAAAGAAAAACGTTTCATATCAACTAAAGTTAAAGCCGGCCACTTCTGAGATTAAGATTGACGGAATAGCTGACGAACGTACCTGGACCGAAGCGAGCATCGCTACGAATTTCTATATGGTTCAGCCAATGGATACCAGTTTTGCAAAAGTTCGCACCGATGTCATGATGAGCTATGATAAAGAAAATCTGTACATTATCGCTATCTGCCACCATGATCCGGGCCCTTATTTTGTCGAATCACTCCGGAGAGATTTTTCTTTTAATAAGAATGATAATTTTTTATTGTTTATGGACCCGTTCGATGACAAAACCAATGGGTTTTCTTTCGGTTCGAATGCTGCCGGAGCACAGTGGGACGGTATTATGTATGACGGAAGCAAAGTCGATCTGAGTTGGGACAATAAATGGATATCGTCAGTCAAAAATTATCAGGACAGATGGATTTTTGAAGCTGCCATCCCGTTCAAATCGATCCGGTATAAAGCCGGAATTAAGGAGTGGGGCATCAACTTCAGCAGGCTCGATCTGAAATCGACTGAAAAATCAAGCTGGGCACCGGTTCCACGTCAATTTCCTACCGCATCACTGGCTTATACTGGTAGCTTAATTTGGGATCAGGCTCCACCAGTACCGGGGCAAAACATTTCAGTAATTCCATATGTTCTTGGCGGATTTTCCAACGACCATCTCATGGCACCAGTTAATCATGATTATAAACGTGAAATTGGTGGCGACGTAAAGGTTGCAGTTACATCCTCCCTCAACCTTGATCTTACAGTCAATCCGGATTATTCCCAGGTTGAGGTAGACAGGCAGGTACCTAATTTAGATCGTTTCGAGCTATTTTTTCCTGAAAGGAGACAGTATTTTCTGGAAAATGGTGATCTTTTTTCAAATTATGGTTATTCAAATGTCAGGCCTTTCTTTTCCAGGCGCATAGGGCTGGGAGTTCCAATTCAATTTGGGGCCCGGTTAAGCGGTAAACTCAATAAGGATTGGAGGATTGGACTAATGGATATGCAGACGGCAAAAGTCGGTAACAGCCTGCCTTCACAAAACTTTGCCGTTATGTCGCTGCAGCGAAAAGTATTTGCCCGGTCCAGCATTAGTGCACTTTTTATTAACAAGCAGTCGATGGACTATCAGCCAGCACATGCCGCCGCTGCCATATCAAGATATAATAGAAATGTGGGTTTAGAATATAATCTGGCGTCTTCCACGAATACATGGACAGGAAAATCTGTGATTATGAAATCATTTAGTCCCGGCAAAAAAGGCAATGATATTATGCAGGCTGCCAACCTGAATTATGTAAGCGGAAATTGGAATATCAACTGGCAGCATGAAATTGTGGGACGGAATTATAATGCTGAAGTTGGTTATGTGCCACGAACAGGATACATTAACCTTAATCCACAAGCTGCCTATCTTTTCTTTCCGAAAAAAGGGAATCTTGTCAGCCATGGGCCAAAAATCGTTTCATGGAATTATTTCGACCAGTCATTTAAACGCACAGATTACACCACCTACTTCGCTTATAATATTAATTTCAGAAGCCGGGCGACATTTTCAGCGTGGGCAGCAGCTGATTACGTTAAATTACTGAGGCCATTTGATCCAACCAATTTAGGTGGTGCCACGCTTCCAACAGGTTCAGAACACCACTGGAAAGCTTGGGGAACGGAATTCGTGTCACGTCCTCAAAGCTTGTTCACATATGCTTTTTCGACCCGGTTTGGAGGATATTATGCCGACGGTACTCGTCTGAATATCAATACCGAGTTGGGATATCGCTTCCAGCCATTTATTAGCCTTGCACTTAGTTCGAGCTATAATGACATCAAGCTTCCGCAACCCTGGGACAGGACCAAGTTTTGGCTTGTAGGACCTCGCCTGGACGTTACGATGACCAATAAGTTATTCTTTACCGGATTTGTTCAATATAATGAGCAAAGAGACAATCTAAATATCAATACGCGGCTGCAATGGCGGTATAAGCCGGCATCCGATTTTTTTATTGTATATACCGATAACTATCTGCCATCCCCATTTTCGGTCAAAAACCGCTTTTTGGTATTAAAGCTGACGTATTGGTGGAATATTTAGGGGGATGTATTAGCTCTTAGCAGCCTTACAAAATTTTTTCCCAGAATATTCTTGATATCCTTCTTCGCATAACCTTTTTTTAGAAGAGCTTCCGTAATAACGGGATAATCTGAAACATCGTCCAAATGCCGGGGATAGGATTCTGCACCATCATAATCAGCACCCAGACCCACATGTTCAGAACCTACTAGCTTCACCATGTGATCAATATGGGCGATCAGAAGATCAAGGGGAGCCCGCATTTCATAGATCTCGTGACTGTATTTGGCATTAATCTGATTTTGCGCAGTTGAGCGGTTTGACTTTTTTGCTAATTCAGCAAGTTCAGCTTTGTGATCGGCATTGAATTTCTGATGTTTCCTGATGTAGGTACTATCCAGAAAACCACTATAGAAATTTACAAAAACCACTCCCCCGGTTTTTGCAATTGCCTTAATTTGATCATCTTTTAAGTTTCTTTGATGAGCGTTAAATACATATGCTGAACTGTGGGATGCCATAACGGGCTTTGTAGTAAGGCTAATAACATCATAAAAGGTTTTCTCTCCAACATGAGAAAGATCAACGATTACACCGAGTTCATTCATACGGGTGACGATCTGTTTACCTAAATCTGTAAGGCCCAAGTGCTTAAGGCTGTCCCTCCGGAATGTTTCGTCGTATGCGGAACTAGCCCATGGCGTGCTATTATTCCATGTAAGTGTCATATAGGTCATCCCCCTGGCAGCAAGAGATTCAAGATTTGCCATGCTGTTTTCTATCATGTGGCCGCCCTCTACCCCTATCATGCCAGCCATTCTTTTTGATTTTACAACCAACTTCAACTCAGATGCATTTCGAACCAGGGCGATCAGTTTAGGATGCCTCTCAGCAAGTGCGTATAGGGAATCAATTTGTCGGTTTGCCATAGCAAATCCGCCTGAATCATCGCTCCAAATCGAAAAGACCTGGACATCCAGTCCTCCTTCCCTGGCACGAATCAGGTCGAAATTGGTTCCCGGCTGGCGTTTACCCACATCTATCCCGGACTTAATCTGATCAGACATTATATCGCCATGGGTATCAACAACTATAGCTTTATCGTGTAGTTTGGAAGATTGTCCAAAAGCCTGGAAAGATAAAAAAAGAGTAAGGGCACATAAGAATCCTTTCATTGTAATGATCTTGTGGATTTACCAGCTTCCCTGCAGGAGCTTATTGAGCAAATTGAGAATTAAAAACTGACCAATTCGATCTATTGCTGAATTACTGATTGTTAATTTGCCTCAAGTTTGCAATATGCCGGGACTGAATTGTTTTTCTATCGGAGACTGGTTGGCAGCTTCAATGCCCATGGAAATAACCTTTCTGGTTTCCAAAGGATCAATTATACCATCCACCCAAAGTCTTGAGGCTGCATAAAATGGTGTAGTTTGTCTGTTATATCTGTCGGTTATCTTTTTAAGCAATTCATCTTCCATCTCCTGTGTAATCTCCTCCCCTTTAGACTTAAGTGAAGCCTCTTCTATCTGCAAAAGTACCTTTGCGGCTTGAGATCCACCCATAACCGCAATTTTTGCCGATGGCCATGCATAAATTAGACGAGGATCATAGGCTTTCCCGCACATCGCATAATTTCCTGCCCCGTAAGAATTTCCTATTACAATGGTAAATTTAGGAACGACAGAATTAGCAACAACGTTAACCATTTTTGCTCCATCCTTGATAATTCCGCCCTGCTCTGACCTGCTCCCAACCATGAAACCCGTAACATCCTGCAGAAACACAAGGGGAATCTTTTTTTGATTACAGTTCATGATAAACCGTGTCGCCTTGTCGGCCGAATCTGAGTAAATCACACCCCCGAACTGCATCTCTCCTTTTTTACTTTTGACTACTTTACGCTGATTGGCCACAATACCAACAGCCCAGCCATCGATTCGAGCGAGGCCACAAATAATGCTCTGACCAAAAAGTTCTTTATACTCCTCTAATTCTGACGCATCAACAAGACGTTTAATGATTTCCCTCATATCGTAAGGGCTCTCCCTGTTTTCCGGGAGCAAACCGTAAATCTCCTCTTCTTTAAGCCTGGGGGGAGCAGGCTTTATTCTGTCAAACCCTGCATTTTTGGGCGCTCCAATCATGCTCATGATTTTCCTTATAGAGTCAAGGCATGAACTGTCGTCAGGATGTTTGTAATCAGTCACACCCGATATCTCACAATGTGTTGATGCTCCGCCGAGTGATTCGTTATCTATATCTTCACCAATTGCCGACTTCACCAGATAACTTCCTGCCAGGAAAACCGAACCGGTGCCTTCCACGATCATTGCCTCATCGCTCATTATAGGCAGATATGCTCCGCCGGCTACGCATGAACCCATAATAGCTGAGATCTGGACAATACCATTACTGCTCATAATCGCATTGTTTCTGAAAATACGGCCGAAGTGTTCTTTGTCGGGAAATATCTCATCCTGAACGGGTAGAAAAACTCCGGCAGAATCAACGAGGTATATTATCGGTAAGCGGTTTTCCATGGCTATTTCCTGAGCTCTGAGATTCTTCTTAGCTGTCATTGGAAACCACGCACCTGCCTTGACCGTGGCGTCATTGGCAACAATAATGCACTGTCTTCCTGAAACGTAGCCCATTCCGCAAACCACCCCCGCCGAAGGGCAGCCTCCGTACTCTTTGTACATATCCTCTGCCGCAAAAGCACCAATCTCAAGCCATAATGAATCTTTATCAAGCAAATAAGCAACACGCTCGCGGGCCAGCATTTTTCCTTTCTCTTTCTGTTTTGCCGCAGCCTTTTCACCTCCTCCGGAATAAATCGCTTTGAGCCTGGTTTTCACCTCGTAAACCAGCTGCTTGTTAATATCTTCGTTTTTATTGAACTCCAAATTCATGGTAGCAAGTTAGGAATATCCCGGGAGAGAATTAGGAAATTAGAAAATTTGAGAATGAGAAAATGAGCAAAACCGAAGCCATTTGCTGAGTCGGGCGCTGTTAGGAGAAAATGTAATCAATCACAGAAAAACTAAAAAGCAGATTACACCAATTTGCTTATGAACCTAATTTTTTAGTAAGAATTGCTAATTGATTTAATTTGCTAATTATTGATCCTTAATTCAATTTATAACACGAATAGAGCACTGCTGGGGGCAAATTCATTTCCAGGCTCATCTCCATTCGGTCAAATATGGGCATGAAATAATTCTTTTGCAATGAATAGAGGAACTGCCGATACACCCCTCCTTTTTTCAATAAGCGATAACAATCATGCAAGAGTTTACTACGCTCTGAATTGTCAAAAAGACTTAGCGGCAATCCGGAAATTATAATATCCACAGAAGACGGATCAAAATAGTTGGTTACGTCTGCAGCTGATTCTTTAATCAGATGAAACCTGCTGTCATTTATATTTTCAAGCTTGGCATAGAATTGCGGTTCAATCTCAAAACAGTACAGTTTGGATTCCGGATGGAGTTTCGATAGTATTCGCTCTGTGATATTCCCGCTCCCAGCTCCAAGTTCGATGACTATCTGTGGCTTGTGGGCACTGATCTCGTGAGTGATATTACGTGACACAAATCGGGACGATTCGTAAACTGCCCCAGTGGTACGAATATTCTTAATATAATTAAATGCTTTGGAGATCATCGGTAATTTTTGTTTTTAGCAACAGGCTTGTACGCGATTAGTCGATATACGTTCTGTGTAAACGGGGCTGGTACTAAAGGTACATAAATACTTGACCATTCCAGAAAATACTAACGTGCTTATAAATGATATTGATATTGATATACTGATATTTTCCCATTGCCACCGGCCAGAAGCACAAGTGAACCTGATTTGGCCTTTCTAACCGAATTAAATCCTTCTGTTGTTAATTTTTCCCAATTCTTTCCTCCGTCTCTGGATATATCGGTTCCTGAAGTACCAGTTGCGATGACAATTTTCTTAGTTATATACTCAACAGCTGATTTATATCCGGAGGGAGAGGTAGTGGGTTCATGCCATGTTTTACCTCCATTCCTGGTTAAAAGCATGTTTCTTAGACTCATGGTATCCAATAAATAATCACCACCCACAGTCACTCCTGTTTTATTGTTACGGAATGCAATTGAAAAGGGTCCTGAAGAGTTTTTACCCTGATTTATCGGACAGGGATAAACATTCCAGCTCTCGCCTAACCTTTTTGACACAAAAATCCTTGATTGTTTGCCCCCGCTCACAATAAAGGTCTTGCGATTTGGCAAAATCCGTATACCAGTTCCACTGGCAGCAAAAGACGCCTCGCCCTCAATTAAATTAATCTCTAGCTTGTTACTGATATTATTCCAGTTAACTCCGCCGTCGGAAGTTCTCAGCAACTGCATTTTCCCATTTATTGGATCTCCGTAAATTATCCCGTTTTGGCGGTCCTGAAAATCCATCCCATCGAGGAAAATATCAGGTGATTCGTTTTTATAAACTTCCTTCCAGGTCCTGCCTCCGTCACGCGTGAGAAGAATAATTGCCGGAGAACCCGCACTCACAATTATCGCATCTGTAGACGAAAAAGCTTCAATATCCCTAAAATCAAACTTTTCATATTCCGGGACTTGCTTCCATTTCCATGTTGATCCGCCATCGGTTGTCAGTGAGGTCCAGCCATTGCTGCCGCTTACCCAGGCAACTGAATTATCAACAACAGATAATCCGCGGATACTGGTCTTCGTGCCGCTCTGTAAAGTCCTGATATCCTGGGAATGAAGCGGGAAAATTGCCGTAAGCAAGATACCTATTGAAAGCAGCAAACTCTTCACCGAACCCTGGACCATGTTTCTGTTCTTCCCAATATCGATATCCCGACGAAGCCACGCACATGGATCTGATTGGGATCTATCATACTAATCTTACAGCTATATGTCTTGCCAGTTTTAGGATCATAAATAGTTCCTCCTTCCCAAACACCATCATTGGAATAAGTGAAACCCTTAAGTATCTCCAAGCCAATTACGGGTCTTTTCGCAAGGTTCTGGTCGGGATTTTTATCATCAATTTCTGGCTTCCCCATATTATCATTAGGCTTTTTCAACCATACAATTCTTCCTGAAAATTTGCTTCCAGTTGGATAAATTAAAATCTGCGCATCGCCGGATGAGGTTAGCCATTTGCCTATCAGTGCATCTTTATTTTGAGCAGATAAGTTATTTGCGCTTATTAAAAGGAAAATAATAAGGATTGTTCTATTTGCCATTAACCTGAACTAGTTTCGAATTATAAAAATATCGATAATTTTGATTCCACAGCAAAGTCAGGAATAATAAAAATACTAATTCCTACCCGGCAATCAGCAAATAACAGTGGTAATAACGCTGGCTTTTTGTTTTGCCAGCAATAGTGCCCAGGAGCAGATTCGA
The DNA here is from genome assembly GCA_040385405.1 of Bacteroidota bacterium. GTDB lineage: Bacteria > Bacteroidota > Bacteroidia > Sphingobacteriales > Sphingobacteriaceae > Daejeonella. Next base: position 15,268 of record JAZKHM010000004.1, read on the forward strand.
ACTGCCACACCCGTTAGGGCGCCACCCCCTCAAAGTGGTGCGTCTACCAATTTCGCCACCTGGGCATTTTGATTATCAAGTATCAAGTATCAAGTATCAAGATACGGTACGACTGATATCCGTAACAAATAATTCCCTTTTCAATCGTGCCCGAAGAGAGACTCGAACTCTCAAGGATTGTACTCCAACGGCTTCTGAGACCGCAACGTTTACCAATTTCGCCATCCGGGCAATAATAAATCTAGCTTTTTTAACACTTTTTTTGCCTACTGTGACAGTGTAGTGACAGTGACATTTGCTAACAGCCGGAGGGCAAATATAGTATTTGTACGGATTAAAAAATGAGATTTTTAAAATTTATGTTGTCCAATATCCTCTCAAATTGCGAGTCTCTATTCGGGCACTCTTATTAATTTAAAAAGATGTTTTATTAGTATCGATTTTGAATCTTTAGTTGAGCGAAACATCTTAGAATGCAGTTTTTTCAGAAATTCACCTAACTTCTGGTAACACCCTTCACCGAGCAAATTAAATCATCGACCAATTTATCCATTTCAAGCTCCTCATTTAATACTTGATACATTTCCATTTGACCACGAAAGACTTTCTCTTCGGTAGGAATAATCCGGATTGATTTAATAGAAAAATAAGACTCTCTAAGCTTAATTTTGATGCGGATTAGGTCTCTCCTTAGCCTCAAGTATTCTGGGTGATCACTATTCAGTCGTATTTGCACAGATATTAAAATTCCATTTCGAACATGGTAATCGAAATTGCTCTCTATGATCATGATTGGCTCACTATTAAGGAAGACAATATTTGTAAGGGTGCAGTACTTAAAGGTATCTCTAGCGGCTAAGAATTCGTTGATAATAACCAACTGCTGCTTCCGAGCTTTTAATATTGTACTTGCGTGTAATAACATAGATTGGGGTTACTTTTTGATATTGATTAAAATACTCGGCTCTTCTACATTCAATTGGTATTCTATACAATATGATTCAAGCGTATTGATCCAATCATCAATTTCTGATCCCATACTGGTTAGAACAATAATAGTAGTATTGTATTGGTAGCCCCTAAAGTCCCTGCTAAACCTCCATAAGCCTCCCGGATATCGTGATTTTATTGATTCTTTACTGATTACTATATTGTGAAAAATAAGCTTTGGATGTACTCTGTAGATATTTTTCAATGTTTTATATAGTTCTAAAAGAATTTAAATTGCACTGATTATATTAAACCATTATCAGCAAAACTGTAATAGCCTTCACTGGTAATTATGATATGATCAACTACCATGATATCCAATAACAAACCTCCATTTTTAAGTTTATTGGTTAGGGAAATATCTTGATCACTAGGTTTTAAATTACCACTCGGATGATTATGAGCTAAAATAATTGAAGATGCACAACCTGTTAATGCAGCGGCAAAAATGACTCTGGGGTCTGCTATAGTGCCTCTAAATCCACCTTTTGATATTCCAATGCATCCAATTACTTTGTTTGCAGTATTAAGGAGCAAAATCTTAAATTCTTCTAAGTAATCAATTAAGTCTTTATCCCATGAGCTTAGGAGTATGTTATAGGAATCAATTGAATTATTGATTTTTGGTCTTTCGGAGGCATTGAAATTTTGTTTGTAAATAAGTTTGAGTTCAGAAACTGATAAATAGTTTTGATCTACCGATGTAATAAATTGACTACTTATTAGCTTTGGATCGTTCATTAATCACAATTAAGTTAAATATTTCGTTTACCAGTTTCTACTATAGATATCATTCTGCCACATACCTAAATCGCAATTTCAATACTATTGGGGAAGCAAATGAGTATAGAAGTCTTGCTTAAGAGCTACAACCGGATGTGAAAATTTTCTGTAGAGTCATTCTTGTGATCCAGAACCGTTGGTATTTGAATACAGGATATGATATCTCTTAATAAATCAACGAATTTTTGCTTTACCAAGGCTCTGGCATCAAAATCTGAATCGGCATAAACCTCTGCTTCAATAGACCCACCAAAAGAGGTTTTAAATCTCACTTTATAATAATTCATTAATAAGGTTTTACTTCTACAAAGATACGAAAAAAAAGCTACATTTACAACGATTAAGTTGTACAACTTTTAGGTTGTTTAGTTGATTTTAACTAACTATGGAAGAAAAAATAATGCTTTTAAATCTGGGTGACAGGATACGTGAGATTCGCATAAAGCAAGGCATGAGTCAAGTAAAACTGGCTTTTAGTATTGGAAAAAAACAACAGTCAATTCAGAGGTTGGAGCAGGGAAAAACCAATCCTTCATATTTGTATTTAAAAGAGGTTGCAAATGGTTTAAAAATAAGCTTATCTGAGCTTTTCAAGGATTTGTAAATAAACTTGAAATCTATTTTTGATACAAATGTCAGATATTCCCATTACTTACCATCTAATTTTCTGTTGCTGAAGGTTTTCTTGTGAATCATTTATCATTCAAAACTAAACGTTCCATAAGTACAGGTTAAATGTTCCGTAACACAAATTAAAGTAGAGTTATTGAGTAACAATTAGCTTTGACAGGTTATATTAAAGTGCCATTTTGATACAAATTTGTCACTTTTTATATGTCTTAAGTGACAACAAATGGCGTTCATTCTACAATTGGAGCTTCAAATTTTTATAAATTATCAAAATGCACCAAAGCAACATAAATGCTTATAAGAATAGAGGGGGGTGTTCCCTTAATATCAAGCTGGAAGGACTGTTGATTCATTTAATTAGAAAGTGATGCATATTCCGTCATACTGATCCAAGTTAACGTTATTGGCTCACTTTAGTCCAAATTATTCAAGAAGGTTGAATTTTTAAGAAACTACCTCATATTGTTATTTAATTACATTTCTATTCTGTGGCAGAATCAGCCGCAATATTTCCTTCTTCCCTTTCTTCTTGGCTAGGATAAATGTTAACAACCTTATTATCACCTGTTTCAATACCAAAGTCAACTTTTGGGAGATTATTTACAATTTCAACTGTTTGTACACTCACATTTATCACACTTAATAATAAGTCTAAAATGTATCGTGGGTTGCCAACTTCAGTTGCCCAGTCGTTCGGGTTATTGGTAATGCCACTTTCTTTGTGTGTTGTAACTTGATAACGTTCCATTATCCATTCTATAGCACTCTTGCCATTTACTACATAATCGTAAGCCTGAGCCGGGATATTGGAAACTATAATTTTAGAATTGTAAATGATCGTTTCCTTTTGGTCTTTCTTCGGAAACCGAAGCTTATCAACTGTATAAAACTCACTCTCATCACCAGTAACTATTGCCCCCGCATAAGGTTCAACAGTTTCATAATTCAGATGCAATTCGGCTAATTTTCTACCGGCTTTACTGAATGCCCAGAAATCCCGTACATCTTCTACCAGTGGTAGGCGTGGCAGCATTTTCTTTAAATCGTTGGCAAAGGTTTCTCTGTATTTCTTATTGTGCAGAAAGCCATATACATAGTAGAATATATCTTCTTTGCTTACATTTTTACCATATATCTTTTTGGCTCTTTCTAATATAAAATCACTTATTGCATCCCTGCGGATGAAATCGTTTTTATTATCTTCATCAAACAATCCCTTTTGAATTGACGTGTTTTCTTCGTAGTAATAGAGCGGGAAACTTTGACCATTTTCTACAACGTGTAAAATAGGCACTCTATCAACAATCAATGACGAAAAAGGCTTACTTCCACCTGTTCCAGATAAGCATATTAATTTGTTTTCTGTTTTTGAGGTAGGAAATAACTTCTTATTTTGGTAAAGCATTGCATTTAATTCCTTGTTGAAATACAATTTGCTTTTATAAAAAGGTCTATAAACAGCATCAATAATATCTTCCTTTTGAAACTTATATATTTTAAATTTGGCAATATCTTGTATAAAATTTCTATTCCAACTTATTTTTGTTGGGTTTGTGTCAATGAAATCTTCTACTTTTAAATCATTCTTTTTCAGCAATTCATTCCGATAATCAGATGATTGTTTATTAAAAAAATCAATTGTAGAATGCACATTGTTTTTTAATTTACTTTCATTGAAGTTAAGAACCCAAGCATCTCTACCAGTTGCTAGACCAAGAGAATAGGTTAAAAAAAATGACTGCTCTGAAGTATTTAATTTTGTTTCGGGTGTAAGATTAATAAATGTGCTAAAAATATCATTGCGAACACTTAACCAGTCACCATGTTCATTTGGATTTAATGTTACTAATTGCAACTTCTCATTGGAAAAAGATTTAAAACCACTTAGTATTTTCAATTTTTCTTCCCTGTTTAAATAATCGCCAATATCGTGGTAATGTATAGTTGCCTTTTGTGTTTTTGTATCTGGATTTTTAACCAATAATGTAATTGCTATTGGTGTTCTTGAACCACTGCCAAAAATCTTTCCCCCTTCCTTACGGCTTACTTCTCCACTAGTGCGTTGGTTGCCTCTTAGATTAAAAACATAAATTGCAGTAAATTCTTTTTCTAAAGACAAACGAAATCCATCCATACCATTTCCATCAATCCATGCTCCATTAGAAACAAAAGCAATGATACCGCCTGTTTTATCTAATCTATCAGTACTCCAGCGAAACGCCTTTATATAGCTGTCATACAAAGCTTTTACAGAGGTAGCTTTACTTGATTTTGCATAACTACTTTCAATTCTTGAGTCTAATTTTGGATAAACTTGATTTTGCGAATTATCATTACCAGATTTCTGTCCGACAGAATAAGGTGGATTTCCTATTATAATACGCAATGGTGCTTTTTGTTGGCGTTGTACCCTTTTGGAATTTTGAGGGAACATTTCGGAAAATAGCTTTTCTCCATCTTGGTTTTCGCCTAACTGAAATGTATCTGTTAAGCAAATCCCCTCAAATGCTTGATAGGGTGAATCTTTGTCTAAAAGGTCATGAAAAGCATTTTCAATATTCACCGCTGCTATATAGTATGCCAATAAAACAATTTCATTACAGTGAATTTCAGAAGTGTATTTCCGAAGCAAGTCATCTTTGTTGATTAAACCACTTTGCAATAAACGGGTAATGAAAGTTCCTGTACCTGTGAAAGGGTCTAACAATTGTACATTTTCATCGGAAATGCTTCTGCCAAATTCTTTAATTAGAATATCATTTACTGAGTGGATAATAAAATCAACTACTTCAATTGGAGTATATACTATCCCTAATTTTTCTACCAATTTAGGAAATGCGGTTTTAAAGAACTTATCGTAAAGCTCGATGATGATGCGTTGTTTTCCTTCTGCATTATCAATTCCAGATGCTCTCATTTTTACAGATTCATAAAACTTGTTTAAGGTTTCAGCATCTTTATCAAATGATTGATCTTCCAATAAGTCCAGCATTTTTTGCATTGATTGGCTCATTGGATTGTTCTTCACGAAAGAGTAATTATCAAACAAAGCATCAAATACCGGTTTGGTAATTATGTGCTGTGAAAGCATTTCTATTGCCTCTTCTTGAGAAATTGAGGGGTTAATATTTTGATGTAATCCTTTTAAAAATTTATTAAACTCTTCTTGGTGCTTACCATTGTCATTTACCAGTATTGCAATTCGTTCTGTTTGCCTTGTTGCAATATCCGCTACTGATTTTGCCCACTGCTCCCAATATCTTCTATCGCCAACTTTGTTTACCATTCTTGCGAATACCACTGATTGGAGTTGCTCAAACTGTAATGATAGTGGTGGTATAGAAAATGTTCATGTTATAGAGGAAACAGAGTGTCTTATTTGTAATGGAACAGGTAAAGAAGATATTATAACTACTGATACAGTTCAAGTTGCTTGCC
>JAZKHM010000004.1:21118-21850 GCA_040385405.1 Bacteroidota bacterium
CAGATATATTCTTAGAAGATGCACCGTTTTCATTGTCGGTGGGGTAAATAGGATTGCCATCCTTATCAAACGATATTTCAGGTCTACCAACTAAAATTTGCTCTGGTCGGTTCTTGTTTAACTCTATTTTATTTACAGTAGCATTGAAACGGTCATCGTGTGCTCTTAGGGCATTTAATACTGTCCAAACTACTTTATATCTTTCGTTGTCATCTAATGCCTTATCGGCTTCTATATTGGTTGGTACTACAATTGGAATAATAATGTAGCCGTATTTTTTCCCGGGAGATTTTCGCATTACCCTTCCAACACTTTGCACCACATCCACCTGTGAGTTTCTTGCTGATAAAAATAATACTGCATCTAATGAGGGAACATCAACCCCTTCACTTAAGCAGCGTACATTAGTCAAAACTCTACATTCTTTTTCGTTTGGCTCTGCTTTCAACCAAGACAGTAATTCGTTACGATCTGTGGCGTTCATTGTACCATCAATATGCTTTGAAGATACCAATTGCATTTTTTCTTGCTTCTCCGAGGGTAGTTCAGAAATGTAACTATCAGATGCTACATTGAAAGTGTTTGTAATTTTTTTTGATGCTGCAATGCTTTGACAAAATGCTACAGCCCTTCTCATTGGTTCAGGGTCAGTTTCTTTTATAATCCCTTCATCACCTAATATTTGTTTGGATAGGGCATTGATACAGCCTATCAATTTTGAAGCATCATCGG
>JAZKHM010000004.1:21860-23896 GCA_040385405.1 Bacteroidota bacterium
AATTCTATATATTTCTTCACCATACAGACCTACATCATCCATTGAACACAAATAAGCCTCCGCCTGTGCAGCCTTACTCTTTGTTTCATCATTATATAAACGTGGCGTAGCGGTCATATAAAGACGCTTTTTAGCCCTTATAAAATCGTTGTTGTGTACTTTGGTAAATGCACTCTCATCTTCATCAGCTAATGAAACACCAGTGGTACGATGGGCTTCATCACAAATGATTAAATCAAATTGAGCGTAGGTGGGATTAATAATTTCTAAAGCCTTTTGAGCTTTGGCAATTACTTCAATGGATTGGTATGTAGAAAATACGACTGTTAATCCATTATTTGATTTTGTTTCTAAACCTTTAAACTGGTGTAAAATGCTTTCTACATTGGTAGATGCAGGAAATGCCAAATCCAAAACTGAAGAAGTATCTATGTCCTCCAATTGTTTTCTGTTCCTTGTAATCTCAGGGTCAGAGCAGATACATATTGCATTAATAGGTTCTAAAGCATCTGCATACCATTCATTTAGTGTTTGCCCCAGCAATGCAATAGAAGGCACTAAGAAAAGTATAAAGCCTTTGCCCTTGGTCTCATTCTCAGCAATACGTAATGAAGTAAATGTTTTGCCCGTACCACAAGCCATTATGAGTTTACCTCTGTCATTGAATTTGAAATTCTGGTGTGTCTTATCAACAGCTTCCCTCTGGTGAGCATATTGCGACCCTTCCATGCTTTTCTTTGGTTTTCTAGCATTTTCACCAGAAATATTATTTTCAATCTTATCCCATTCTACAGAGGCGTTATTAAGATCATATAAATTAATTCTTGAAACTGGTGGGTTTTGGTTTTTGATTGCGTCCTGTGCATTAATTCCCCACTTGTTTGTGGTGGAAATCCACAGCCTATGAGCAAAAGAATAAGTTTTCAAATCCTCACCTTTGAAATGTCTGCTTGAAGTGGATAAGAAACTGTCAACAGCGGGTTTATCGATAACGGAGCTTTCCTGATAGCATTTACATTGTATTGCCCAATAATCCCCCTCATTTGTTAATGCCACCAAGTCAATACCTGTATCTGAACCTCCTAAATCTTTTCTTCCGGGAAACTCTGCCCATAACCAAACCTTTTTGAACTTATAGGCATATTTGGGGTCAGTAAGCAAATAAGCTTTCATTAAGCGTTCAAACCTTTCACCTTTGTCTTTTTCAGAAAAAGAAATTTTGCGGTATTTATCCAGTACTTTGTTGAAGTTCATTTTTCCTTTGCTTGGATTGTAAAGTTAGAATTCTAGTTGATTTGTGGAGGCAGAAAATAAAATCTGACTTTAATTTTAATTTAAGATAATTGATACAATCCTCACCTCTCTATATCGGATAGGAGACCCCCGTTTAAGGTATGTTGGATACCCCCGTTAGATGGGTGGGGGGTATCCCCTTATACCCTCCCTCTCCCTAGGCTATAAAGGAGTGAGGGAACCCGTCCAAAATTTTTTTTACCATTTCAAAAAGAAAATTTTTGAAACATGAATTCAAAACCTTAAAAAAATCATAGCCTATAAAAATTTTTTGAAATATTTTTTATTTTAAAAAGTTCAAAAAGTTCGTCTAGAAACTAATCAGCCAAGCCTCAAAAAGTTAATAAATTATTGATTATCATTAATTTGTTTATAAATCAGAGGCGATTGCCTACTTCGAAGGAAGAAATGAACATAAAATTATTTATGTGGGAAACCTGTGAATTTGACACCCAAAACCGGAGCACGAACATTAAAAGTCCTTTTGACGTCTTAGATATCTAATTATAATTCAGATATTTAATAAAACCATGAAGATTCCGCAAATTAGCCAATTTGTGGAAAAAACGGAGTAAACTGACCACATATTCCGGAGTAACCTGACCACCTTCCCCGGTTGAAATTGATCACCCAATTCCGAAACTTAGTGACATTTTATTAGTAATTCTAAAACATCTCATAAATTTACTTGAAAATATTTTCAGTCGATTTTCCTCTTTTGATTATTTTAAAATACTGCTTTA
>JAZKHM010000005.1:0-1576 GCA_040385405.1 Bacteroidota bacterium
CGCAAAGTAAGATATAGGGTGCCCCTATGTTATAAAAAGTAAATAACTTTAAAGAAGCCCCCTGCAGTTAAAGCCTTCCGCGTTACTGGGCCCGCAGCCCATCGCAAAGTCTGGCTCTTATTGGCATCCTGAGTTATTTATTGGGATGTTAAGCCCGTATAGTAGAGTAATTCTCAAAAGCCAATGGGCAGGGAGCTACTTAAAAATATACGTATGAGCAAAAAAACGAAAAGTAATTCAACAAAAGAAACCGGACTTGAATTTACCGTGGTAAATCCTCACGCTGCCGGTATCGACATTGCAGCCAAGATGCATGCTGTAGCTGTTCCGCCAGGCCGGGATATCGATCAGGTCAGGATGTTTGGCGCCTTTACTTCCGACCTCCAGGAGATAGCCAACTGGCTACAAAAATGTGGAGTGACCACCGTAGCGATGGAAAGCACGGGAGTTTACTGGAAGCCGCTGTTCACCGTTTTGGTAGAGCATGGATTCGAGGTTTATCTGGTCAATGCCCGTCAGGTGAAGAGCATTACTGGTCGTAAGACAGATATGGATGATGCCCGCTGGATACAAAAGCTGCACAGCTGCGGCTTGCTCAATACGAGCTTTTTGCCAGATAATGAAACCGAATCGCTTCGCACCTTAGTTCGTTATCGCCGTACCCTGATGCAGGACAGCACCCGCTATGTGCTTCGGATGGAGAAATCCCTGGAACTGATGAACATTAAGATTCACAGCACCATTACCGATCTGATGGGTAAAACCGGCAAAGCGATCGTGGAAGCCATTATTGGAGGAGAACGGGATGCAGTAAACTTTATGCAATATGTCGATCCACGGATAAAGGCATCCCGATCTGATTTGATCCAATCCCTACAAGGCAACTGGCGGGCAGAACACCTGTTCACTCTTAGGCACTGCTACGAGTTGTATCATTACCTGCAGCAAAAAATTGCGGCCTGCGACCAGGAAATAGAGTTACTGCTTCAGCACATGTCAGCTTTGCAGCAATACGGAGAAATAGAGGCTATCCCCCTAAGCACCAAGAGAAAAACAAAGAACCAACCTGCATTTAATGTTAAGGGGTATTTACATAAAGTGCATGGCATCGATGTGACGGCTATTTACGGAATGAGTGAGGTTACTTCCCTGGAAGTCCTTTCGGAAACAGGAACAGACCTGAATAAATGGGAGAGTGAAAAACATTTTGTCAGTTGGCTGAACCTGTGCCCAAACAATAAGATCACTGGCGGTAAGCTCATCAGCAGCAAAATCCTGAAAAAGAAGAGTAATCCGGCAGCTCAGGCATTTCGGGCAGCAGCCAATAGCTTAAAGACCAGCGAAAATTGGCTCGGCGACTACTTTCGTAGAAAAAAAAGCAAAGGAGGACATAAATATGCTATTGTAGCAACTGCCAGAAAACTGGCGGTCATCTATTACCTGATGGTAAAAAATAAACAAGAGTTTAACCCTATAGATTTGAATGAATATAGAAGCAAATACAAGGAATCCAGAATAAATTACCTTGAAAAGCAATTGGCTAAACTTAAGGCTGTAGCATGAAGTTATATAGTAG
>JAZKHM010000006.1:0-2411 GCA_040385405.1 Bacteroidota bacterium
TACAATAACAATAGCCTCTCTTCCTTGAGATTGCTAATCTAAAGGAAGGTGGTCGCATGTGTCTGAAATTTTCACATGCGACCACCTTCGGGGTCGGGAAAAGGGCTAAAATGAATTCTTCTATAAACATGTGACCACCTTCGGGGTCAAGCCTACCAGGTTCTTTAAAGGGGGGGCTTGCTTTAAGAAATCGGCAAAAAAAACATTCAATGAGAAGTAATAAATGATATTTTATTGAGATTTAAATTCTAACCGGACTCTATTAAATAAAAAACGTCAATGGTAGTGTAACGAAGCCTGCCCGTCCGGTCAGGCGGGCAATTTCTGATGACCTTAGTTTGAGATTGTTTGCCTGCCGGGAAGGCGCGAGTGCGCAAAGGCTGGGCGGAGAGGATTGATTAGAGGTTAAATGTAGTTTAAGGTTACAGATATAATCCAAACGTTTTCTTAATTGCCGGCGCGATGGTACGAGCAGATTTGATTCTCGTTCTAATTTCCTTCAGGTCGGCATCGGATACTTCGCCGATAACTCGGGAAGGGTCCTCTCCGATAATCTTTAGGAGCCATTCTGCAGACCGCTTCTGCATATTTGAACAATCGGCGTAGGAGTCATGGTCGAGAAATCTCTTTCACCATTTATAATCTTCCGGGAAGGAATCAGAAAGAGACATTGCTAGGCTTTAAGAGAATTATTCTCTGCATTAAGCAAAAAATAGTTAAGCATTTCAAATTCATTTGACTTTTTGCTTAGACTTGTTTACTTTTAATAAGCGCCGTCAGATTTTCAATTACTCATCAATGTACTATGAGAACAGAAAATGAGATAGATCAGCAGGCAGCATCTGATCGCTTGTATGTAGGTATGCAGTTTGCCCTCCGTCGCGAGTCACTTGTTCTCGACGCCGAAACTTTTCTGAGCAAGCAGGCTATTCGATTACCTAATACACTCTGATGGAAGAAGGTAAACGCTCTATTATTGCAGGTGATTATTTCAGGGTTTCGTATGTCAGGTACGCCCATGAAGATTCGGAGTATCCCGCCTTTTACCGGAATCTCAAAAAGATCGGGCGTACAGTCAAAAGAGGATTTTTCTTGTATGAAGAGCGGATTCAGCTGGTCATACGGGCAGCAGCACCACTCTTTGTTCGATTCCCGCTGTGGTATATCGTGGGCTTACTATTAATTTCAGGGCCATTGGTGATGATGGGATCTGACATCATGTATTACTTTGGATGGACTATTGGGCGGCTGGCTCGCGTGATACACGATACATTGTTTTAATCTTAGGAAGACGGATTCAACTATATGATCATCTCTCACTTCGCCTTCATGTATGCTTATGGCATTGGAAAGTTTGACGGATGACAAAATAGCTGATTTACTGAATTATTAATGAGATCGTTTTCTTTGCAGGTAGTAATTTGCTTTTATTCTTTGAACTACTGATATCACAAAAAGCATGTGCAACGGGATCTAACAGGAAACTGAAAAAACTAATAAAGCAGACTCAAATGACTAAAAGTCCCAAAAAAAGTCGGAAAACTCCAGCTCTTGTTACTCCAAAAAGTACTGTTGAAGAAGAATCAAGTTTAATAAAACCTGTTGAAACCGTAGATCAATTAAATTTAAGTCAAGCTCAAAATATGGAAGTCCACAAACATCCTCATCATGTTATGCACAAAAAAGCATGGCCAGAATATCTTTTGGAATTTACCATGTTATTCCTGGCAGTGTTTCTTGGATTTCTTGCTGAGTACATGTTGGAGCATAGAATTGAAAAAGAACGGGAACTGACTTTTATTAATTCTTTCTATGAAGATCTGACGAGTGATGAGCAGACCTTACCACGATTGGTAACAAATTTAACTCTTCAAATAAACGCTGCTGATTCTCTGCAATTTATACTTCCTGAAGCAAGAACTGATCTGCCTGGAAATCTCATATACTTTTATTCCAGGAGACTTATAAGAAGTCAAACTATCAATTTATATGTGAATGACAGGACCAACATTCAATTAAGAAATTCAGGAGGAATGAGGTTAATTCAGAACAAGCAGGTTTCTGATAGTATAGTGGCTTATTATAATACAGTTGAACGTATACAGTTTCTTTACGACCATTCGCTTATTTATAAAGAAACCTTACGAGAAGCCTTCGTTCCCTTACTCAAAGGGCAGGATTATCAAAAGGTAATAAATGCAAATGATGGACTAGTCAATCCTAATGAAATCTTATACCTAAAGTCAAATGATAGCGACGCCATCAACACTACTTTGCTCGCTATCAGTGATATTAAGGGAATAAGTAGTGCCATTAAGAGAGAAATTATCAAACTGCAATATAGAGCCGATAGGATTAAAAAATTTATTGCCCGGGAGTATAATTATTAAACAATTACCAAATGGAACTGA
>JAZKHM010000007.1:0-3337 GCA_040385405.1 Bacteroidota bacterium
AAAAGTTTAGGAGTTGCAATATGTTTGATCATTTGCGCTCAGCTGAGCAATGCTCAGGAAAAAACAGCGGACATGGTAAAAGACTGGGAACGGTCTAAAGCTTACACCAAAGAATACCTGGATGCCATGCCGGAAAGTGGTTATGCTTTAAAGCCTACGCCTGAAATGCGCTCGTTTGCGGATCAGTTTCTACATCTGGCTGATGCCAATTATGCTTTCGCTTCGGCTGCGGCCGGCGCAAAGAGTCCGATGGGACAAGGTGCTATGGAGAAAACTACGGATAAGTCGAAAGTAAATGTGAGCAAGCTTGTTTTAGACAGCTATGATTATGTGATTCAGCAGGCTAAGCAATTACCAGAGGCGCAATTTGGTGAATCTGTTAAGCTGTTTGGTGCATTTGAAATGACAAGGGCAAAGGCTTTTGCCAAGGATCTGGAGCACCAGGCGCACCACCGGGGACAAACGACGGTTTATTTGAGATTGGCGGGGGTGAAGCCGCCGCAAGAGAAGCTTTTTTAGTTTAGTTTTCCGATTGGTGCCGGTGGGAAGCCTATTCTTTTAATTCAAATTCTGTATTTTTTGTAGTATTTGCTCCCGCCTCGTGCCGGCGGAGGGGCACATACTTTTTTCTGCAGGAAAAAAAGTATGCAAAAATCCCGTCGCTGCGTATGCTGCTTTGGAAGTTAGTGCTTGGGCTTAGCTTGTGCTAGCCGCACCATCCGATGCGAAAAGAAAGGTGAACGGAGAATCAGTGGTTTGGCCTTAGAAACGTACCTAACGGCTAGCTGGTGTAGAGGGGGCTTCCGCCCAAGGCGGACGCGATCAGACGTACCCTTCAGGTAGAAATGCAGTATCTTTATCGCCTGTGCGATGTGTACGTGTGCAGCTCCCCTTTTTTCAAGGGGAGCTGTCAGCCACTTCGGCTGACTGAGGGGTCTGGAAGCCCCTTCAAAATAATCTTCCCGCCACGTTAGGTACGTAGGGTAGCTTGCTGTAATAGTTCACCAATCCTTGCCATCCGCCCTGGGCGGACGCCTCCTGAGATTTGGCAGGAAAGCGTGGATTTACAACAAATATCAGGAAGGCGCGGACGTACAACTTAAAATTCCCGTAACTTCACCCATATAATTTACCCCCAAATGAGCAAAATATTTTCCATAACCGAAGGCTTAGAAAACCTGGGTGCGTTGCGGACTGGCGGACAGGGATCGGTGTATAAGGCGAGGCGGGGGGATGTGATCAGTGCGGTTAAGATATTACCGACTCCGCTTCATACTGAAGATATGGAGGATAAAAGCTACCGCGACTTTCAGAACGAAGTGTCTAAGCTTAAGAAAGTCAATGAAACGCCTAATCCTAATGTGGTTAAGATTTTAAGTTCGGGCATCACAGAAAGCGGATCTTTGCCTTTCATAGAGATGGAATTTATTGAAGGGCCCGACCTTCAGGACATGCTGCTGGTGCCTGACCATAAAATATTTACCATTGACGAGAGTATACGGGTAGCTGAACAGTTGTCAGGAGCCATTGCTCACTGCCATAAGGTGGAGGTGAAGCACGGCGACATAAAAAGCAACAACGTGAAACTGAACCTGAAAACCGATAAGTATATGCTGCTGGATTTCGGGCTCTCCATCATGTCGGACGAGCAGCGCCGCACCAGTTTACGGCATGCCGGGGCCATCGAGTTTATGGCTCCCGAACAGAATGACGGGGAGATGCTAATGGAGTCGGACGTGTATAGTTTCGGTATCATTCTGTATGAACTGCTGACGGGGAGCGTGCCCTTTCCGCTGAACAACAGCAGTGAAACTTCCCGAAACCTGGTGATGATCTCTCACATGGAGAAACCTGTTCCTGATCTTCTGGAAACCCGTAAAGCCAATTTGCCGGAAAGCTGGGAAGAGCATAAAAAGGATGCGGAAATGCAGGTTCCATCCTGGCTGCTGGCGGTCATCGCTAAGTGCCTTGAAAAGCTGCCGGTCAACCGCTTCCGCAATGGAGCAGAACTCCATGAGGCTATTGTGAAAAGCATCTCTTCAAAAGAAGCTTTTGCCTATACTCCGCTGGTAGCAGCAGTACCGCTTGCGTCAGATGCCCCTGTAGCTTCTGTACCGCCAATGCCACCAGACGTTCCGCTGGAAAGTCCGGCACCAGACCCGTTTGCCGAACCCAGGCGCGACTATAAGAAACCAATCATCTTAGCTGCTGTTTTCCTTCTGCTTCTTCTGGCTTTATTCGCGGGATATCGAAGCCTCAACTCACCGTCGGTTGATCCGGTTGATTCTGCAGCAATTAATGCCGAAAATCAACGCTTATTAGATTCTGCCGTGGTTGCTGACCGGATGAATGAGAGGAAGGTTCAGGATTCTTTGGATAATTTAGAGAGGTATGAGCCTGCGGTGCAGAAGGGGAACGGGAAAGGTAAAGGTAAGGGGAGAGGGAAGAAGAAGAAATAGATTTATTGCTTTAGTTTGTTTGTAAAGGAGCTCGTCTCCCTACATTCGGCATTGCCTACTTTTTCAGCTGCTGGAAACCTCCGAGGTAGCGGAAGCTTGAGTGCCAATAAAAATAGTCCCCCTCAACCTTACTCCCTCAACACCTTCTCCATAACTTTACCCTTTGCCAACTCATCCACCAATTTATCCAGATAGCGTACCTTTTTCAAAAGGGGATCTTCTATTTCTTCGATACGGTAGCCGCAGATCATTCCTGTGATTTTTGGGGCGTTCGGATGGAGTTGCGGGGCTTCGGCGAAGAAGGTCTCAAAGGTGGTTCGCCGGTCAATCTGATCCTGGAGTAATTTTGCATCGTATCCTGTAAGCCAAAAGATTACCGTATCTACTTCTTCTTTGGTACGGCCTTTTTTCTCCGCTTTTTGTATGTAGAAGGGGTAAACGGAGGCGAATGTCATTTTGTAAACACGGGAGTTGTTCATGGGGCTTGGGGTTGGTAAATTTACTTAAGGGTTGGAGAGAGCCAAGAACCAGGAGCCAGGAGCCAAGACAATGCGAAGGCTGGAAAGTGGGTCTTACCTTGCTGAGGGGCTTCACCGGATTTTACCTTAGAGTGGGCGGATTTGATTTGGTCGAGGGTGAACATTGCATTGGTTTTAGTGATATGCACGTTAAGATAAGGGGAATTGGGGGAATTGCAAAATTGGATCGGTTACCAGTTGCCAGTTGCCAGGCTGGGCGGTGAGGATGGATGGTGATCGGAGGGCTAAGCGTTTAGCCTGGTAACGGGTAACTGGCGACTAAAAAAAAAGGGCACCCTTTTGAGGAGACCACTGAAAAAGTACTTCGTTCATGAAGGTAAGAGTAAGAAAGCGATTAAG
>JAZKHM010000008.1:0-16529 GCA_040385405.1 Bacteroidota bacterium
AGAAACATTAGCTGTAGCTAATAGAGCTGCAACACCAATAACGGGTCCCATCCAACTATAGCGATTGGAGCCGGCAAGAGCGAGTGGTGACCCTGAACTTGCAAGTGCTTCAGGTGTTGCTAAAGCAAGAGCAGAAAATATAATCAAAAGATATATTACAGTTGTGAAAACAAGACTGAAGATAAAAGCGAGTGGGATATTTCTTCCCGGATTTTTAGCCTCTTCGGCAAGTGTAGCCATGTGTTCATAGCCCGTATAAACATAGAAAACGATTGCAACAGAGGTGAAGATTTCCGGACCGAGGCTAAATTTCTGCTGAAACACTCTGCCGAAATCAGGAGAAGTCACTCCGGCCAGAACAAGCATAATTAGTCCTAATATCTGAGCAGAGGTGAAAGTAATATTCACTACGGATGATTTCTTTATACCGGAAAGATTAAAGAGTGTAATTACAACTAATAGCGTGTATGAAATCAGCATCTCTGGAATATCAACAAATTCGCTAAAGTAACCTGCAAAGGCCAAGAGGACTGTCGCGAAAGTGGCTGTTCCGTGGATGGTAATAAAATAGCCGGTTATAAATGGAATAACTTTCTTCTTTGGAAAGGCATTACTTAAAAAAACATATTCAGCACCTGCTTTGGGAAAGGTGGAAGATAATTCGGCGTATGATAAAGCTGAGAAAGTTGCTGCTATTGTTGCTAAAACAAAGGCGATCCACATATTATAACCTGATTCACCCGCTACAACCCCTATTATCGCATATATACCCGCCCCAACAATAGTTCCAACTCCATAGAATGTAAGTGGAATTAATCCTAGTGCTTTCTTAAGCTTTTCCGCCATGTACTATTAACTGATTTTGGTTCTAAATTCTATTTCGATTCAGATGTTAATACATAAGAATTTCATTTTTGTTTCGTACTTAAATGATGAACCGTCTGGATCAAAAGTTGTTATTGATACTTGTGTTTAAAACTTATTTGGCAAAGCATGCCTAATTGTTGTCAAATCATAATTTGAACGTTGCGATCACAAATAAAGAGAACAAAAATTACATGAGAGAAACCATATATTTTTACTTGGCTGTCTGCCTGATAGCTGTCGCCTTAAAGTATTTAAGTGTTTTTGTGGCAAAAATCTTCACTCGAAATCCTTCCCTTAATCACGAAGAGGAACACGAACTGGGCAATTATATTAAGATATTGATCTTAATCATATTGGGTCTAGCTATGTGGTATTTGGCCAATTCCGGCACATATTTCAATATCAATCAGGGAAACCCGTCAATGTCATTCAGATTAATAGGCTAATTTTATCTTTGAAAAATAGTAAGTTTAATAACAATCAACTAAAACAAACACATGGGATTTGACCAATATCACGAACCACCAAATGAGCTGTCTGACGAAACACGGACATTTGCAAGAATGATGTTATCTTTAATTGAAGAAGCAGAGGCAATAGACTGGTATGAACAGCGAATATCTGTTGAAAAGGATAAACAGGCTAAAGCTATAATGCAGAACGCACAAGAGGAAGAGTTTAAGCACTTTGGTATGGATTTAGAATTCCTACTGCGAAAAAAACCTAAATGGCGCGCTGTCATGCAGTCCATATTGTTTACAAAGGGTGATATCGTAAAGTTAGGCAAGAAGGGTGAAGAAAAAATTGAATAATATTCCATTAAATAAACAGCCACAATTTAATTTGCGGCTGTTTTATAAAAATGATTATCGATCTAATAGGATCAGCTACATCTTCTCGTGGAATAGGGGATTGTAGATTCACCTTGTTGACCACTTTTAATAATTGCCTTAGGGCTAGGCCTGATTTTTAGAATCTGTATGGTCAATTTCTTTTAAATAATCAGAAGTATCCACACCATTGCCATTAATAAACAAGAGGGTATTTCCTTTAATATTATCAATCACATCGGTAAATAGATTCATTGGTAAGGCAGGACAACCCTGGCTCCTTCCTAGTCTCCCTGTCCGGTTGATAAACTCCTGACTTACATAATCTGCACCATGTACTACTATTGCCCTCTCTCGTGCCTTGCCATTTAAATCAGCATCCAGTCCGTCCAGCTTTAAAGAACGGCCATGCTTTCCGGTATAAACTTCAGCTGTACTATAAAAGCCGACACTGCTTTGAAACGAATTCGTAATGTTAGAGAATTTTTCCGCGACAGTTTCACCGCTTCCCTGACCATGAGCAACAAAAGTGTTAAACAAAATTTTCTGAGCGGCAAGGTCAATAACCCATAATCGTTTTTCCGTACTAGGTTTGGTAAAGTCAACGACTGTAAGAAGTGCCTTATCTTTCGGTAGAAGATTTAAGTCTTTCAAATTATGATAGCCTGTCATAGCTTTCTTTAAAACATCAAAATTTAATCCCGCTGATTCAAGATCAGCCAATTTATATAAGGTCAGTAAATCTCCGTTGAAGATATCCATTGGTGATAAAGACTCATTAGAAAAATTCTTAGTAGTGTCCCTTTCTACGTTTTGTTTATTTGCCGGACTGGACGGAACGCTATTCTTAAAACTTAGAGTTGTAACGGTAATTAAGAACGTTAATACGACTCCCCACCATTTCATACCTTTTTTCATAATTCTTTTTAGTTTGAATGATAACGAGAAAGTACTAGCTCTCATATTATAATGTATCATTATTACACAATACTTACAATGTATAGTTCAGTCAGCTAGGGCAAACAATTAGGGAAACTGTTGGTTACTGATAAGTAGGTCTAAATGAGATAGGCTTGGCTGGCACCACTTAAGACTATTGCCTGTTGACGTATAATAGCTAATTCCTTCTCGCTTACCAACTTAAATTTAAAATTATGGAACCCAAAAACGAAAAGAAGCAGGAAAAACACCAGCATCCTGAGCATCACAAGCATGAAGAGCATCACCCGCATGCAGAGCATCATGAAGGTCCCGGACACGAAAATGAGCTCGAGCATCACAAAGAACCAGAGCATCATGAAGAATCAGAACATCATGATGAGAAAGAACATCACAAAAGCTCTGAGAACAAATAATTTTTAAATCTCCCGATAAATTTATCGGGAGATTTAAAAAGGCTTCATAACGCTAAAATATGAAGGAATTTTTAATCAGTTTGGATTGAAAATGACAGATAGCCCGGTTGTTCGGTTCTGATAAATTGGTGCTAACCGAAAATTACTATCATCCGTCCTAACTATTTTTGCGACGATCTTCTTAATTTTAGGGTAAGTAAAATATGAAATATGAGTTGACAATATTCCGATTCCCGCCCCCGCGACTACATCGCTAAACCAATGGTTGTTGTGATAGATTCGGAAGGCTCCTGTGGTAGCTGCTATACCGTAAGCAACCAATCCATATACTGGCGAAACATCTTTATACTCTAAACGCATAAATTCCGCCGTTGCAAAAGCGTTGGCCGCATGTCCGCTTGGAAAAGAGCGCCTGTCCGAACCATCTGGCCGTAATTTTCCGCTCCAGATCTTAAGCCTGGACACAGATTGCGTCATCAGAAGATTTGATATGCCGTAAAGTGCAATTCTGTCGATAGTTCCGTTTTTTCCCTTCACTCCAACAGCATTTAATGCAAATACGGAGTAAACCGGTACATTTTGGAGGTAATCTTCCACTTCAAATGTACCACGGCGGGGAGCCATTTCCCATACTTCTTCCTGGATTGATTCGTTGAAGTCTCTAAGAGGATGACTGTTATTGGCCAGGAAACCAAATGCAAGCATAGATGCTGGATATATATATGAGGTAGCATTTCTAAAAGAGGCTGAATTACCTTTTGAAGGACAAGTATTAACTAATGAATTTTGGACTAAAGTATCTGCAGTGTTTACCTGTAACGATTGTCCAAGTAAGAAGTAAGGGGAGAGCGTTAAAAACACTGCGAAAAAAACCCTCATTCTCATGATAAAAACATATTAAATAATCGTGCAATAGAAGATACTTTTAAAGCGTTGGCACTTCTAAAAAGTATTAGTAAACCATTAAGGTAGCACATTATAAAAACATTTGCTATTGATTGGAGAAAAAATTGGAGGAGAGCTACAAGGAACTGCACTACTTTTTGGTATCGCCGTGCGATTTTTTTGAAAAAACTTCTGCTTTAATAGAATTTTAAGTAATATAGAGGCTTATGTGGTCATCAATGAAATTTACAAACCCGCTAATGTTTATGTTTCCTGTTAACCAAGATTCCCAGGTGCGCGCCTACAGTTATATAATCGTTTGGTGATATGCGTATGAAAACCGGCCGTAAATTCTTTCTCTTCTACCAGATACACCGGGCCGGTTGATAGGTTAAGCAAGCAGAATACTCCGTGCAATTTTATAAGCTTCATAAAAAATAGTTGGCAAAATGTTTTAATCAGCAGGTTTTACGAAAACTTCTGTCAAGACAGAATTAGAAATAAAACACTCCATATGAGCTTTTTCGTGCATCTCTTTAATCTTATTTTCATCAGGTAAATTAACACCCGAGAACTCTACTTTTGGACGCAGATAAGCTTTGCTTACAAACATCTTTCCACTTTCATTTTTTTCTACCAAAGCTACCGGATTGTCTGTATATGTTGTTACTTTGAACTTCCTGAAGGACGCAATTGCCAAAAACGTTAAGAGGTGACAACTCGATAGTGAGGCTAAAAATGCCTCTTCAGGATTAACTAACTCTGCTTTGCCTACATATTCTGGTGCCGCAGATGCTTGCACATGGATGCCGCCGCCAAAAGTCCATAAATGGGTGCGGGAATAGTTAGGATAAGTGAAATCTTCCGACTCGGCTTTCCAATTTAATGTTACTTTAAATTCTGACATATGTGTAGAGATTAATTAAAGAAATTCAAATATGAATTGCTCGCTTTCCCGTGGCATCCAAACTTGCCTCCTTTAATGCTTCATAGAACGTAGGATTGCCATGAGATTTCATATTCATCGAAAGTTGATATTACATCTTTTTTGTAACAAAAGTCGTTCATTCACCATGAGAACAGTCAAATTTTGAATTTTTTGACGAATGTTAAAGAAAGGAGGAAATTAAGCCTATTAAGGCCTGATCGAGAACTTGACGGCAGGAGTGACTTGACCCCACACACTTTGCATTCCTAAAGTGACCGTTCCTTTCTTGACTTTCCTAGCACTTGGTACAGAACTTTTTATGTTGGCATATCTATGATAATTATTGACTACTTGCCGACCCGTTAAATAACCTACAACCGCACCTGCTACAACGTCGGATGTCCAATGCTGATTCTCTGTTATTCTGCTTAAACTGATTAGAGTGGCTGCAGTATACGATATAATGGGAATTATTGGTTTGTCCCTATATTCCATTCCATAAACAGTGGCTGCTGCGAATGCAAGGGTTGCATGGGCTGATGGAAACGATGCCGCGAGTCTCTTGCCACTTGCGTCCTTGCCAGCATTAGAAAATGGGCCTTTGAATATAAATGGACTAGAGTCAACCGAGTCAGTATTAAATACCGAAGGCCTGTGCCTACCAACCAATGACTTGATTACTGTATTGAGAACACCACCGGTAATATAAGCCTGGCTAGCTAACAATGTTGTAGTTTTCATCTTCTCTTTTTTGAGCGCATATCCATAAGTTCCTATAGCAGCTAAGGCGATAGCTTCATACGTACCCCCCGTATTGGTGATGTATTTACTGGTATGGGTAAGAATAGGATTGTCCCTGCGCCAGGAGATTGCTTGTCGTTGAACCGGTTTATCAACAAGCATTAAACCACCAAGTATAGTTCCCACTGTCGCAACCTTTTTCCAGTTGTGTGAGTTAATTCGGAACGGAGAGGATAATTGCTGCTTGAAATCGCTTTTTAAAAGGACAAAATAATTCTTAAAGGTTATATTAGTTCTTTCATTATACGCTGCAGGTTCGATATCGTTTAGCTGTGGAACTGTATCAGTCTTTTTTTCCAGGCTATCAAGCTTCTTGATCAACGAATCTTGTTGAGGAAATGCTTGCTGACTTATAAAACCGAGTAAAAACGTAGCTAGGAGGAGTCTTAAATGCATGTTTTAACTTTGATTTAACATATAAACTGCCAACTTCAGCCTTTGTTTAACTTTTTTTAAATTAGGCAGAAGAGCATTACTAATCGGCAAACGTAGTAACATTCGTGCCAAACTTTCCTACAATATGCTTGAAGCCAATTGCGCCAAACGGGAAGTTAGCCGAAAGTTCTGAGCCTTATTTAATGTTTAAAGTACGGGCTTTATTGATCCATTATCCTTAAAGAAACGCTTTTGAAAGATTAACAGAATCACTACCCCCATGAACACCCACACATCTGCCAGGTTGAAAACGGGGCTAAAAAATTCAAACTCGTCTCCGCCAACCATGGGTAGCCAATCTGGAAACCTTGCCCCCTTTACAATTGGAAAGTAAAGCATATCTACCACGTTTCCCTGTAAGAAACCTGCGTATCCTTCACCCGGAGTAACAAGCCTGGCTTTATTCAGCATCATCGGATCACTCTGCTCAAAAATCAACCCGTAAAACATCCCATTTAGTAAATTGCCTAATGCGCCCGCATAAATCAATGCGATCGAAATAATAAATCCCGAGTGATATGCCTTTTGTATTATGTATTTTAAGTAATAGGATAGAGCTATAACGGCAAAAAGCCTTAACGTTGATAGGGCTATTTGAGCCCACTTTTCGCTACCTAATGTTAGTCCCCATGCAAAACCCTTGTTTTCGATGAAAAGGAATCTGAACCAATCCATGCCAAGCATTTTGTGCTCTTCACCATAATAATAATTGGTCTTGATATAAATCTTTAGAATTTGATCGCATAAGACAAGAAATAAAATGAATAAAATGACATTTCTGGCTTTCATAGTTATTTATTATTAGAGTAGGTTTCAGGTTGGTGTATAAAGTATATCTCACAGTATGTTTTCACTCAATGTTCCTCCGTCTCAAAAGATACTACACCGGTAACTGTATCATAAAAAGCCGGAACGATACTTAGTTCAGAAGAATTAATTCTCTTATTTAAATAAGAACTTTCCAACAAGATTTCGTCTATGGAGTTTTGAACGTTGTTTTTGATAACCGAATTTAATGTATTAACGTCCTCAAGAATCCTATCGCGACTACAGTTACACTGACTAATTGCCCTTTCGATCTTATCTGTAATATGACTTATATGGCCATCCCGGATTGAATGAATTGCTGAGGATACCGCACCGCAGTTGGAGTGCCCTAAGATTATGATAAGTTTAGTTCCAATTTCCTTGCAAGCAAGTTCAATGCTTCCGATAATTTCTTTACTAACGATATTTCCAGCAATCCTTATGGAGATCAAATCTCCCAACCCTGCATCGAAAATTAGCTCGGGACTAATCCGGGAATCAATGCAACTAACTATAGTTACCATAGGATTTTGTCCAAAAGATGTTGCGTTTACCTGATGTTTAAAATATTTTTCGGTCCATCGTCCCTTAATAAACCTCTCATTTCCCTGCTTTAAGACTTCTAAAATTTCAGCGGGCGTAAGTTTTTGCTGAGTTTCCTTATCGAGAACATTTATAAACTGAACATGGTCATGTAAGTCATACTTTTCTTTTAGGCCAAGTATGTTTGCCTGAATGCCTTTTTCAACAGAAACAGTTTTCTTAAAATCTTCCAAAATCTCTAAGATATCGTTGTCAATGAAATCACTATAAGTAGCATCAATAACTACTTTTGAATTTTTGGGCAAGTCCCATAATGTATCTTTAATAGTAGCTTTATTAAGAAAAGATACCTGATTGGGTAGTTCCAGTCGTACAGTCTCGCCCAGATGTATAGTTTCCTTTTCGAGCTTAAAAGGATTCTGATAATTGCTTTTCAGGAGATAAAAAATACTAATTACTAATCCGATGGCTATTCCAATCAGTAAATCTGTAAAGATTATAAAAACTATAGTTGCTAAAAAAGGGATAAATTGGTTTAACCCCTTTTTATACATCGACATGAATAATTCCTTTTTGGCCAATTTATAGCCGGTTACAATTAAAATTGTTGCAAGTGAGGCTAAAGGAATTAAATTTAACAGCGAACCGATGAAGACAATGCTTGAAAAAAGAAACAGTCCATGAATAATAGTGGAAATTTTGGTTTGAGCACCCGCATGTATATTTACTGAACTTCTTACAATTACTGAAGTAATCGGAAGACCCCCAATTAATCCTGCACAAATATTCCCAATTCCCTGGGCAACAAGTTCTCTATTGGGTGATGCCTGTCTTTTATGCGGATCAATATTCTCAACTGCTTCCAAATTTAAAAGGGTTTCCAGAGACGCCACCAACGCAATGGTAAGGGCGATAACCCATACCTGGTAATTTCCTATATTCTCAAATGATGGCAATTTTATAAGTGATGAAATACCGTCAAACTTTGGAATATTAACCAGGTGTGATTGGTCAATATATAATTGAGGGAAGAATCTTTGGTAAATAAAGTTCATAAATATCCCCAAAAACACCACAAAAAGTGAAGCAGGGAAAAAGCTGTATTTTTTTAAGGGAGTTTTATCCCAATTAATCAACACTAACAGTGAAAGTCCGGAAAGAATAACTACTCCAATGGAGAAATGCGTATAGACGTGCTTCAGGGCAGAAAAAGTATTCTCACCATCGTGTTGAAAGAAAGAGAAATCATTCTCATTATTTTTATCAAAGCCAATAGCGTGTGGAATTTGCTTTAAAATAAGTATGATCCCGATCGCTGCCAGAAGCCCCTTTATAACATTCGAAGGAATATAATTGGCAACAAAGCCAGTTTTAAAAATACCCATGATTAATTGAAATACGCCGGCTAAAACTACAGCTAGCAAAAATATTTCAAAGCTTTGAAGTTGTGTAATAGCAGAGAGTACTACTGCGGCCAAGCCCGCTGCAGGCCCGCTGACGCTGGTATGAGATTCGCTTAATATACCAACAACGACCCCCCCGATTATACCAGAGATTATGCCTGAGAGCAGAGGTGCCCCGCTTGCTAACGCGACACCGAGACACAAGGGCAAGGCTACCAAAAAAACGACCAGACTTGCTGGAAGGTCACTTTTAATTTTTGAAAACATAACGAATAAGAATTAATTAAATAGTATTTATTTTTATAATTAAAGCGATTAAACATCCATCCGCTGGATCCTTACAGCATTCACTATGGCAAGTAATGCCACTCCCACGTCGGCTATTACTGCTTCCCATAAACTGGCAACACCCCCCGCTCCTAAGGCCAGCACAACAATCTTCACCACCATTGCGAGAATAATATTTTGCCATACAATATTTCTGGTAATTTTCCCGATCTTAATAGCTGAGACGAGCTTAGATGGCTGGTCATTTTGGATAACCACATCTGCCGTTTCTATAGTAGCGTCACTTCCCAATCCCCCCATTGCTATTCCAGCGTCTGCCAAAGCAACAACAGGGGCATCATTTACCCCATCTCCGACAAAAGCTATTCTCATCCCCTGATTCTTCAGCTCTTGTACCTTTTCTACTTTCCCTTCAGGTAAGAGGTCGCCGAAAGCAGCATCAATACCTATCTTCTTTGCAACTTCATCCACGACAGATTGCTTATCGCCCGACAGCATAACGGTTTTTATATTCAGGCTATGCATATCTTTAATCGCCTGGGCTGCGTCTTCCTTAATTTCATCAGCGATGGTGATATAACCGGCGTACTTATTACCGATGGCAACAACAACAATGGTATAGACCTCCTTTTCGACTTCTGAAGGATAGGTAATATTAAACTTTTTCATCAGTTTCAAATTTCCCGCCAGAACTTCTTTGCCATCAACAATGCCTTTTAAGCCATGCCCTGCAATCTCCTCTACGGCTGATGCCGTGGCATTGCCTAATGAATCACCTGCATGGTCAACTACGGCCTTAGCTACCGGATGTGTTGAATTTTTCTCTAACGCAGCAGTGATACGAACTAGCTCTTTCTCATCAATGTCCTGTGCAACTACTTGCTGTACCTTAAAAACACCTTTGGTAAGTGTCCCGGTTTTATCCATGATAATGGCATTCACTTTAGTCATTACATCGAGGAAATTCCCGCCTTTGAACAGTATTCCGTTTCTTGAAGCGAGGCCAATGCCACCAAAATATCCTAAGGGAATGGATACTACCAATGCGCAAGGACAACTAATGACAAGGAACACAAGACCCCTATATAACCAGTCGTTAAATATATAATTCTCGACAAAGAAGTAAGGCAATGCAACAAGTGCTACGGCTAAAAAGAAAACTATCGGCGTATACACCTTGGCGAAACGAGAAATAAAGAGCTGTGTCTGGGATTTCCGTGCAGTAGCATCCTGCACCATTTCGAGAATTTTACTTAGTTTACTGTCTTTAAACAAGGCAGTAACTTTTACTTCAGCAACTGTGTTCAGATTAATCATTCCGGCGAAAATCTTTTCACCTTTATACTTAGTGTCCGGTTTGCTTTCTCCGGTTAGCGCAGCTGTGTTAAACGAGGAACTATCCGATATTAATTCCCCGTCTAAAGCCACTTTTTCTCCGGGTTTAACCTGGATATTTTCCCCTAACTGGATTTCTGCAGGTTTTATGACTTGGGTTGCTCCATTTCTGATAACAGTTACCTCATCCGGCCGGATATCGAGCAGCGCTTTGATACTCGCTTTTGCTCTTCTTACAGCAGAATCCTGGAACCATTCACCGATGGAATAAAACACCATGACGGCAACACCTTCCGTGTACTCTCCGATATAGAAGGCCCCCAGGGTCGCTACACTCATCAAGACAAATTCGTTGAATATATCTCCGCGTTTTGCTTTACGGAACGCCATTGCTAATACATTCCTTCCCGCCAGTAAATAAGCAATTATATTCACTATAAGCGACCAGGGATTCTGAAGTTCTGTTTCAAAACCGTACTCAAGGGTTAAAATGACTAATACAATCAGCAGAGAGGTCAACAGGTCCCAGTGTTGTAACCAGGCCGGTTTATCAGATGGTTCTTCCGATCCGTGATTATGCCCGTCATCATCTTCCTCGTGGTCGTGAGCGTGGCCGTCATCGCCTTCTTTAGTATGGTGATGATCGTGGCCGTCGCCGTGCGTATGTTCCGCACTTTTACTAGTAACTGGAAGTTTTCCGTCCTGCTTTACAGGTTTGCCATTTTCATTATCGCAACAATCTTTGCTCATAGTAGTAATATTTTAATGGATAAAAAAAGTAATAATTCCGGTGATCACTAATGTAATCCCTGTTATAATTCCCGCATTATGCTCTAGCGTGTGCCAGTTAATTTTTAAAATTCCTTTATATGCATATCTAACCAATACTACCATTCCAGTAAAAGTTATAAGCAAATACATGAGCGCAATACTCAATACAAACCAAAAGGAAATCGTTCCGGCCATGAGAAAATAAGCTTCAATTTCCATGCAGGGCGAAAAAAACATCGCCATAGCCAGTAAGAATATTATTCTGGTTTTAGACTGTTTCGCCTTTAACTTAGGTTCAAGATTAAAATGCTTGTGCCGGTGATGCTTGTATATAAAAAATAATCCGAGCGTGATTAATATAACGGGGGCAATAACATGCGTGAACTGATCTATGTGGCTTGCCATTTCAGCCCCGAGATAGCTAAGAAAGGCACCCAATAATATTGTGCTGGTGGCATGTGCCAAAGCAGAAATAATAGTCACTTTAGTAACTTCGCCAAGTGTCCATAGCTCCTTTCTGCCAATAGCAATAATAGGGAGCCAATGATTAGGAATCACCGCATGTAAGAGACTTAACAATAAACTTCCTATAAATATTTGTACCAATTTTAATTTAATTAACTTTTGACATTATTCAATTCTTCATATTATACTCATTTCCAAATAGACCTCCATTACTTAGATATTTAATGGTAACTAATTGTTTTTAAGTTGTTGAATTATATTTAGAATTCAGTTAGCCAGTCGCGTTTTTAGCCCGGTATGTCTGATCCCTGCAACCTGCTGTTTTGTATTTTTTAGTTTCATCAATCATCACTATTATTTTCCAGGTGATCTTTTTTCATATTTTTTTTCCACTCTATATACCATTTTTGATGATGCAGACTTAACAGAAAATATACACCGGCAGCTGAAACGATAGCGATTATTAGCATATTTAAACCTACGGCAACACCAATTCCGGCGGTGCACCATATTGTCGCGGCGGTGGTTAGCCCTTGGGAGCTATTCGTTTTATCATTTTTATAAATGATGCCCGCCCCTAGAAAACCGATGCCTACCAGTACATTTGCGATAATTCGTGAAGCAGCGGCTATGTCCTGTAAATGTTCGCCTATAGCGGTAAACAAGGCAGCCCCCAGGCAAACTGCTGCATAGGTTCTGATCCCGGCACTGCTTCCCTGCTTTTCACGATCAAACCCAACAAATGCCCCCAAAACAAAGGCGATCAGCAATTTTAAAACAACCATAAATTCATTTTCAACATCCATCTGCATAATCAACCCTCCAGATTTAAAAACCATTCTTGGGCTTGTTTAATCGCTTCTCCTACAATGGACAGGTCTTTAACCCGGCCTTCCTTTTTTAATTGATTAGCAATTTCAATTGCTTTTTCCCTAACGTGCGGCTCCAACTCGCTCATTTCTAAAGGAAAATTTTCAAAAGTCCATTCCATATCGCAATTTTAATTTTTACTATTCAGCCTATTAAAGCAATTTTATCTATTCCTCTTATTTTTGAATAAGCCCCGAAACGATATTAATGGTGAGCGCCACAATTATGGTGTTAAAAGCAAATGATAACACACCATGCATCCAGGCCAGCCTCCTGATCCTGCGGGAAGTAATCTGTATATCAGAAACCTGGAATGTCATTCCAAGAACAAAAGCGAAATAGGTAAAGTCGAGATAATCAGGCTCATTCTCGCCGGGGAATATCAAACCTTCAGGTTTCACATTTTCTCCTTTCTTATCGTTATCGATATCGCAATAGTAAAAATGGGCATACCTTAATGTAAACACGGTATGAACCAACCACCAGGAGCTCACGACGCACACAAATGGAATGATGATCTGATATACAAGACCCTGCCTGGAACTATCTCCGTTACCTTGTAAAAGTATCAAAATGGCAAAAAGACTGGCGAATGCAGCGGCAACGGCAAAAAGAAATACTAAGGTACGACTGGAATCCTGGCTATGTGCTTCATGCATTACTTCTGCAGGATGCGAAGTTAAAATCGTGATCCAGGAAAGGGCTAGACTAGTCAACGCATAGGCTAGCCAAGTAATCATAAAATGAACAGAAGGAGAAAAACTTTCAAAAGTCAACATGAAAATAATTACGGCCATTCCTGCTGAGACGGATAATTTATGGTTGGCATTCAACCGATTGATGTAACCTGAACATTTTTTGATTCCCGGAACTAAAGCATTCAAATATTTCATTGGAAATGGTTATTGTAAAAGGCTATGAAGTTATTATGAGCCTCCTACCGTAGGTAGGCATATTTATGGCAGTTTGTAAGCGGTATACTCAAAATGGTTTCATTTGTAAAATCTTTAATCAATATGAATTACTGCAGCTGGAGTTGCCTATATGAGAATGATACCAGAGGTCCCGTTCTGAATAATAGGAAATAAATATGTAAAAGTGCTATCAGGAATGATGGGCCGTGTGTTCAGGTATGGAACCCCATCTGCTACATTTGGCATCAGCAAACCGTGCCTGTGCACGGATGTTTCCACATTCATAAGGTTGCGTCGATGCATAATTGCCGTATCAACATCGGTCAAATAAAGTGTGGGTGCCTTAATGGTGCCGCTAATGGCTATGGCCCGCTTTGATTTACCCTTTGCAAACGTTAACATCTGCTTTTTGACCTTTACCATCGGCATAAAAAAAATTTATTCTCTTAAAAACAATATCCCCGTCGTTCAAATGCATCTATAATTTACTTTTACGCGTTCAATATTTTTAAAGCTCTTTTATTGCTTTGAAATATTTATTTCGAGCTCCAAATCAGACTAATTCCTAAAACTTTGAAATTAGAAATCAAATAAATTACCTAAAAAGCCTTTTCGTCCATGATGTTTGTTTGGATTATTATGATGCGACCCATGCCCACCTGATTGGCTATAAGGTTGTTGCACGTTTTCGCTCCGAGGATTATGAGAAGTATTAAGTTCAGCGGAACGTTCAATAATTTTATCCAGCTCGCCTTTATCGAGCCATACACCTCGACAGGCAGGGCAATAATCAATTTCTATACCCTGCCTTTCAGCCATTACTAAAGTTTCATTACAATTTGGACATTTCATATTTGTGTTTTTTAATTAAATCTGTTTTACATTATCACCTTATTCCTTTAACCATTGCTTTGCCTCTCCCTTATTCTTTATAGTATAGAAGCGTATTTGCGCATTTTTAAACGGTTTTAACAGTGAAATAATTCGTTTATCATCTTCATTTGCACCCACGCAGCAAATTTTCTCAAAATCATCCGCATGACTTATGCATTGCAAGAACGGGTCATCAGACCATTCCTCAAATCTTGCTATCTCCAGATACCATCGCACTTTTTTTCCGTTAGTTAATATATTATGAACAATTGGGTGGAGCTTTTCATAATCGCCTGCCTTCAACTGGTTATCTGCCTTTGTCGCAATAATATTATCAGATGTGAATTCTAATAGCTGTAGCATCCTTTTGGGTAGATTAATTTGTTATGCATCATTTTTATAAGCCAATAGTCGAAGAGCATTAAATACAACGATCAATGTTGACCCTTCATGTGCAATAACTGCTGGTCCTATAGAAGCAATACCTAAGATGGTAAGGGGGATTAAAGCACCAACGACTCCGAGACTGATCCACAGATTTTGTTTGATAATGCCTTTA
Organism: Bacteroidota bacterium; assembly: GCA_040385405.1. Classification (GTDB taxonomy): domain Bacteria; phylum Bacteroidota; class Bacteroidia; order Sphingobacteriales; family Sphingobacteriaceae; genus Daejeonella. The sequence goes on from JAZKHM010000008.1 coordinate 14,930, forward strand.
GCTTTCCTGCTCAAACCGATTGCAAAAGGCAGGCTTTCAAGCCTGTCACCCATTAGGGCAATATCTGCGGTTTCCAGCGCAACATCTGAGCCTGCAGCACCCATAGCGATACCAACCGTACTTTTGGCCATAGCTGGAGCATCATTAACCCCATCACCTACCATAGCAACCATCTTTTCAGATTTGTCCAGCTTTTGTACTGCCTTCACTTTGTCTTCGGGCATGAGGTCTCCCCAGGCATCGGTAATACCAATCTGCTTGGCTACGGCTTCGGCAACCTGCTGGTTATCACCAGTAAGCATGATCATCTTTTTGATACCAAGATCAGTCAATTCAGAAAGCACATGTTTTGCTTCTTTACGGGGCACATCCATGAGGGACAATATTCCAATAAAGTCCTTGTCGCGTTTAACCAGCATGGATGTATGGCCACCCTTTTCAAGGTCTTCGACCTGTTTTAAAATTTCTGGAGGAATACCGACTTTGTTAAATAATGCCTTATTGCCGATGTAAACCTTTTTTCCGTCAACTTCAGCCTGAACACCCCGGCCGACAATCCCTTTAACATTATGTGCTTCCGGAATTTTTTGCTTCTTTAATTTTTCCATTGCACCCTTAACTATAGCCTCGGCGAGAGGGTGATCACTCATTTTTTCAACTGCTACTGCAAGGGCAAGGAGCTCTTCTTCAGAAATGTCATTTAGCGGAATCGCATTAGTAAGCTGGGGTTTGCCTTCTGTTAAAGTACCGGTCTTGTCAAAAGCAATAGCATTTAAAGATCCCAGATCCTCCAAAGGTCTGCCTCCTTTTATAAGCACACCGCCACGCGCAGCCCGGGCAACGCCGCTTAACACAGCGCTCGGTGTAGAAATTGCCAATGCACAGGGACTAGCTGCAACCAGTACTGACATTGCCCTGTAAAAGCTTTTACTAAAAGGTTCGTCAATTACCAGGAACGCAAAACACAGGGCTGAAACCAATATCAATACAAACGGTACAAAGTATTTCTCAAATTTATCGGTAAATAATTGTGTCGGAGATTTTTGCTTTTCGGCTTCATTTACCATTTTCACTAATCTTGAAATGGTTGAATCTTTGGCTTCTTTGATTACTTTCACCTCCAATACAGATGCTCCATTAATCGTACCCGCAAAAACCCTGAACTGAGGTTTAATGCTTTTTTCGTTAGTATAGTCTTTGGCGGGATCGGGTACTGGCGATTTGTCAACGGGTACGCTTTCGCCGGTAATGGGTGCTTGGTTTACGCTGCCCTCGCCTTTAATCACAACTCCATCTGCTGGTATTTTACTATTAGGCTTTATTATAATGATATCTCCCAATACTAATTTTTCAATATGAATTTCTTCCTCTTTGCCATCCCTGACTACAAGGGCAGTGGGCGGGGCAAGACTGGTTAAAGCAGCAATAGACTTCCGCGCTTTGCCCATAGCATAATGCTCCAAAGCATGGCCCAGGCTAAACAGGAATAACAGTAATGCTCCTTCTGCCCATGCACCCAGAATTGCAGCTCCAATAGCTGCTACAAGCATCAGGAAATCAATTTCAAATCCACCTTTGAGAATTGTTTGAACTGCTTCCT
>JAZKHM010000009.1:0-2623 GCA_040385405.1 Bacteroidota bacterium
TTCTCTTTATTTGGGGGCTTGTAGTTATAGCCGACTCTCCTTTATTTTCGACACTGGTTGCCCAAAACGCACCAGATGAATTGCGGGGAGCTTCCCTAACCATAGTAAATGGCATTGGGTTTTCTATCACAATTATTAGTATTCAATTTATTAATTTGCTTTCAGACAAAATAAATGCCCGATATATTTACATGTTACTTGCAATCGGACCAATACTTGGACTCATTGCGATACTAAGAAATAAGAAAAAACGGCTAACAGAAGCTGCGAGTAATTGATCCGTAAAGAGAAAAAGCCACTCCACTTATAAGGGATTATCTGGACAGCAACCTGGTGAACACATCTATTAAGGCCAGATAGTAAATGAACATTAAATTAAAGCATTAGTTTTAAGATCGTTAGGTTCGTCAAAATCATTGCCCGTGGATTTCGGTTTTCCCCTTTCGTTCATCCCGGTATCTAATGGGAATACTAAAATAAAACGTGGAGCCCTCCCCAAGGCGGCTGTCGGCTCCAATTAATCCGTTATGCATTCTTACTATTTCTGCTGATATGTATAGACCTATGCCTAAACCTGAAACGTTCTGTGAGGTGGATTCTACCCTAAAGTAGCGTTCGAACAAATGTGGAATCATTTCCGGAGCGATCCCTTTCCCAAAGTCAGTCACCGATACTTTTATATTGCCATCCAATTGTTCAGTTTTAATTATGATATCTGCTCCTGCGGGTGAATACTTGATTGCATTACTAAGCAGATTAACAAGAACTTGTTCCAGGCGAAATTTATCGCCTTCTATTTCGGCGGACTGCTCTCCCTGATACACTATGTTCTTATCTATCCGTTCATAAAATACCTGCTCTATAGCCCCCTTTACAAGATCGTCTACATTAATGGTTGAAATGCTTAATGCGAGCCGGCCCGATTGGATTTTTGCTACGTCCAATAGATCGTTTACCAGCCATGTTAACTTATTTACCTGCTTATTAGCGATGGAAATGAGTGGTTTCATACCCTTTTCATGATCTGGCTTATCAAGCTGAACATCTAGGATTTGGAGCGCACCTTTTACACTGGTAATAGGCGTCCTAAGTTCGTGCGCAGCTATAGACAGGAACTCGTCTTTTCTTTTCATTACTTCCAATGCATCCTGTAGTTTCTTGCTATTGTTCATATCCGCAATCTGGGCGATAAAAAAGTCGGGGTTCCCCTCGTGGTCTTTCATCATCGTACAGGCGAGGAGTCCCCACCAAAGGCTTCCATCTTTTTTTATATACCTTTTTTCCATTTGGTAGCTTGTGATTTTTCCAGCAAGCATTTGGTCAACATATATGAGGTCCAGCTCGAGATCATCTTTATAGGTGATATCCTGAAATGTCAGATTTTGCATTTCCTGTTCACTGTATCCAAGAAACTCGGATAAGGCGGGATTTACCTTAATCCATTTACCTTCAGGGGAGACAAGAGCCATGCCTACGGCAGAGAACGTAAACACATTGGAAAACTGCTTCTCCGCTCTTCGTCGTTGTTCGGACTCTTCATCCAGTTGGGCGGCAGTTCTCAGGTTCAGTAACATAGGAAGGATCTTGTAGAAGGCATACACCGTAAACAATGATACCGTACCCGTTACAAAGCGTAAAAGTGCGCTCAGGCGGTAAGCTGGCCACCAAAATATAACCGCATCCATCAGGTGAGTAGCGCCGCATAACAATATGAAAGCGATGAAGAGCCAGAATATTTTAGGAAATGGAAAATCAGTCCGCTTTGTTATCAGACGGAATAACAGGAACGGTATAGCGAAATACGCAGCCCATATCATAAGGTCTGAAATAATATATAACCAGCCGTGAAAATCAGTCCATTTGCCGCAATTCCAGCGTGCCGGCCAATACTGAGTAGAGAAAATGTCCGCGAAAAATTCTGCAGCTTCCGAAAGTGTCCCCTGGTTTTTTATTCCAATCATGAAGAAAAATATTTTGAGTATTAAACGTACTAATTCGATCCCTAACTCAAAAATTTAGTGTCAGAGACACTCAACCTTAATTGAAGGCATAAAATTCGTGGTTCAACATCAGGAGCTCAGATAGGATAAGCTTAGTTGCCTATTAGTTACAAGCTGGAAGAAAACGGATATATCTGGCAGATCATTATTTAAACATTTTCACCGCCAACCCAGGCCCGGCGCAACATGTTCCAGGATGCTTTCCAGCACATGGACATTATAGTCAACTCCCAGCGTATTGGGTATGGTTAACAACACGGTATCTGCCTCCTGTATGGCTTCATCTTCCGCTAATTGTTTAATGAGCTCATCAGGTTCGGCCGCATAGCTCCTGCCGAAAATGGCTACTTTATCTGCTTCGATGTAACCCCTTTTATCATATGCGCCGCCCTGCTGACCGAAGTAAGCTCTGTCCTGATCGTTGACAAGAGCAAAGACAGACCGGCTTACAGAAACCCGGGCTTCGCGTTTATGACCTGCCTTTTTCCAGGCTTCTTTGTACAGCCTGATCTGTTCTGCCTGCTGTATATGGAAAGGCTTGTTGCTTTCGTCGAATTTTAAGGTGGAACTTTGCAGGTGCATGCCATTTTCAGCAGCCCAAACAGCTGTGGCATTGGAAGCAG
>JAZKHM010000010.1:0-5784 GCA_040385405.1 Bacteroidota bacterium
ATGGTTGCAGTAAGCTCGATGTTTACGACTGGCTGTCGCATATGGACATGCCGTCTAATTATAAGCCATTTAATATTATTGAGATAAAATTTAAAGGCTCAAGAAAAGAGTTCTTTCTGAATACAGAAAACCTTTACCTGGAAGCGGGTGAACTTGTAGCCGTTGAAACTACAACAGGCGGATATGACATCGGCCATGTATCCCTTACGGGGGAACTTGTGCGGATGCAGCTTAAAAAACGGCATGTACGCACCGAGGATGTCGTCAAGAAAATATACAGGAAGGCCACACCAGCCGACGTCGATAAATGGAAAGTTTCTAAAGATCTGGAGTTTGAAACGATGCACAAATCAAGGGTCCTGGCAAAGGAACTTGGTTTGGCAATGAAACTTAGCGATGTAGATTATCAGGGCGACCGGACGAAAGCGACATTTTATTACACTGCCGAAGGAAGGGTTGATTTCAGAGAGCTTATTAAGAAAATGGCTGAAACCTTCCGGATCCGGATCGAGATGCGTCAGATCGGTATGCGCCAGGAAGCCAGCCGTTTGGGAGGAATTGGTTCATGCGGACGAGAACTTTGCTGTTCGACCTGGTTAACGGATTTTAAAACGGTTTCAACCTCGGCAGCCAGGTACCAAAACCTTTCTTTGAACACGTTAAAGCTGGCAGGCCAGTGCGGCAAACTGAAATGTTGTCTTAATTATGAGCTTGATACCTATATGGACGCGCTTAAAGACATTCCGGACAACGTTGAAAGACTTGAAACATTAACTGGAACAGTGCGGCATCAAAAGACTGATATATTCAAAAAACTGATGTGGTTCAGTTATCCAAACGATGAAAACTGGATTGCTCTGGATATTGCTCGCGTAAAAGAAGTGCAGAAGTTGAACAGAGAAGGCATAAAGCCTGAGTATTTAAAAATTGAAGTTGAATCAAGTAAAGCCATTCCTGATAAAGTCCTGGATTATGAGAATGTGGTCGGCCAGGATAGTTTAACCCGCCTGGATAATAAGAACAACAGGAACAAAAAGAATAACCGAAATAAAAAGAACAGGCCCAAAGGTCCAACTGCTAATGATCAGGTGAGCGGTGAAAATCCACAGCGGCCGCAGCAGATTCAGCAAAGCCAGACAAGGCCCGCCAGTCAACAGCCAAGGCCAGTAAATCCGCAACCGAGACCAGTGAATCCGCAGCAGAGGCCCAAGCCGGAAGGAGGACCTTCTGCTCTGCCTGAAGGTGAACGCCCCCCTGCTCAGAACAGAAATAACAAAAGAAGAAAAAACAATAGAAATAATAATAACCGCGAGCGGCCTTCAGAGTAAAATGAAATACGGGAAACTTTTACTTCTGTTTATTAGCTTAGCTATATCGGGTCTTACTTCATGCCAGGATACTCAGACTATTGCTGACAAAAATCTTGAAATTGCGGGACATAACTGGAGCTATACCGAAAAAGTTCAGGTACCGGTTACAATCGAAAATCCGGATCTTTTTTATAATTTGTATGTGAATCTCCGACTGACCTCCAGGTATAAATATTCGAACATTTTCCTCCTTATACGCATCCTGGGCCCGGACGGAAAGAAAACAACTGAACGAAAAGAGTTTAAGGTTGCGCTACCGGATGGCGAATGGCTGGGCAGCGGCTCTGGTGATTTGTACAGCTTTCAAATGCCTTTTAAAGAGAAATATAAATTTCCTGTCAAAGGAAAATATGTAATTGAGCTTGAGCAAAACATGCGTGATAATCCGCTGAATAATGTTTCAGATGCGGGCGTAAGGATTGAAAAAGCTAAGTAAGTATGAATCAGTTTAAGCGCTTTATAACCAGCAGATATTTTACATTTCTATCGATCTTCCTGATCATTTTTTGTATATCATCCGTAGTTCTGCTTGATATAAAGCATCCCTTATATTTCTTTTCAATTGGATGTGGCCTGGTAGTTTTTTTGCTCCAGAGATACCGGAAAAGCTTACTAAAAAACTGAGTTTACGTGGTCAGACTTCTTAAATTCCAAATTGATGTGCTATTTTCAATAAGCCAGCAATATTCTTCACATCCAGCTTTCTCATAATATTTTTCCTGTGCGTTCCAACTGTAAATTCGCTGATGAAAAGATTATCTCCAATCTCTTTACTTGTTAATTCCTTTTCAATCATTTTTATGATCTCAACTTCACGCCGTGTTAGCTGAAATTTTTTCATAAAATCATCTATAAAATAATGATTGCTGTCAATTTCTGCGTCTAAAGACTGCTCAAAATAGGATTCTCCCTGGGCAACCTTCGAGATTGCTTCCTTCAAGATCGATGAAGCGCTGCTTTTTAAAATATAGCCGTGAGCGCCCAATTTCCTTATCTTATCAACAAGCTGTGGCTGATTGTAATTAGTTAATACAATGACCTTGATATTGGGAAAATCACGCTTCAAAACCTCCAGCGTCTTAATGCCATCCATATTTGGCATATTGAGGTCCAGTAAAACCATGTCTGCGTTATTATTAGAATGCAGACTATTAATAAGCTGTTTTCCATCATTTACAGGTTTAAGTAGAGTCAATCCTTCCACTTCTGAAAGTATGGAGAACAGGCCCTCAATTAAAAGCTGGTGATCCTCAGCAATAATAAGTCTTAGCATAATTCTGGATTATTTACAGGGATTTCGATATTGATTAACGTCCCTCCTTCTACTTTTTCCGAAATTTCAATTTGTCCCTTAAAATAATCAACTCTGGATTTTATATTATTTAGTCCCACTCCGCTTTTTATTTTGAACTGCTCATTCTTTAACCCTTTACCATTATCTTCTATCAGAATAGATAAGGCGTCATGATGTTCGATCAGCTGGATCAGGCAGTGAGATGCTTCCGAGTGCTTTATCATATTGTTTAATAGTTCCTGTACAACCCTGTACATATCATTCAGGAAGTTTGAAGTATAATTTTCTGTGTTTTCAAACCCAAGAATTACATGTTCAACACGTATTTTATTTGTCAGATTAATGTTTGCAACTAAATCAATAATAGCATTTTTAAATCCATACTTTTCAATCGCTAAAGGAGTCAATGTGTGGCTCATGTTACGAATAGTATCTGAAACTGTATTAAGTACCTTCATGGATTTTTCAAGATTTATTTTTGATTTATCCTCAGATCTTTCTTTGTCAATAGCTGTAGAAATTTGGAGGATCGCCAGCGAAAGCATTGAACCCACATCATCATGCAGTTGATCAGCAATTTTTCTCCTTTCCGTTTCCTGGGTTTCGATTATACGTTCAGTGAGTTCATTTTGTTTTTTGTTTACTTCAATCAGTAGAGTTTCTTTGTCGTTCTTATATGAATTAAAACGATGAGCCAATCCGAAATTAAGGACGATAATTTCAATAACCAGGCCTGTTTGAATACCGAAATTTGACAAATAAAATAATTCGTAGTTCGACCTCCCGCTATGAATGATTAGCTCCGCAACCGAAAATACAAGGAGCATAAATATCGAGATCAAGTAAAACCATGCGGCCCTGTTTCTCACTACAATTTGTTCCGATAAACTTAATATAACAAGGATCACAGTTATTGCTCCCAGGAGCAATAAAACCCACAGAAACCAGTAGGAGAAGGAATGAAACGCTGGGGGCAAAAGCAAAAAGCACAAGGCTAAAATGAAAGAAGCAATTTTTGTGAAGTGCAGCGGCTTGTAAAAATGGCTTTCCCTGCTTTGATTGATAAAAGATTGCATCAACTGGATGATCATAATATTCAAAATGGCATTAAAAACAGGCCTTGCCCGATTTGCAAAGTCGGGATATTCAAACCATAAAAATTGATAACCATATCCTTTGTCGGCTGCTATCCATAAGCTTGCTACTAACAGGTATAGTAAATAATACAGGTATAGATTGTCTCTGACCGTGATATACATAAAACACACAAAAATTATGACCAGTATAATTATTCCCCAAAGTATTCCAGCGATCAAGTTTTCTTTTGTGGACTTTTGAAATAGTTGCTCTGCGGTTAAAATTTGTGCGTTAAGCTGCAATGATTCCGAACGTTTATCAATTTTGATAAGATATACGGATTGCGGTTCGGCTTCAAGAGGAAAGATGAACAGGCGATTGATCACCGGCCGCTGCTTAAAGGGGAAATGGTCTCCGGTAATGTATTCTAATTGAGATTTATGCTTATCTGATACGTAAAACTCTAGTTTATTGATATGGGCATTCCCAATTAACAGCTTGTGATTTAAATTTTCAGTGCTGGATCTGATGATCAGCCAGAAGACCGATTGTGTGAAGCCGGGATTAAAAGATTCATCTGTCAACTTCTCAGCCTTTCCCTGATCAAAGATTTCCAGTACCTGTGCTGAACTTAAGGAGTTGCTCTTATCTTCGTAGATATAGATGTTTGGTGCAGCTGAGACATCCGAAAATATAGTAAGTAACAGGATGCTTAGATACCGGATCATTTATAAACTAAATACATGTAATCAGTCAAGCTAGTATTAATTTCTCGCTATGTAAATTAGTTGATTATCTAAAGATTGGATATCAGGCCTTCCAGCTTCATCCCTCGTGATCCTTTTATTAAAATGGTTGAGTTAGCCGGGGGCGTGTTATGAAGCGCCACGAATGCCTCGGGAGTAGTACGGTAAAATTCAGCTGATTCATTTTTTAGCTTATAAAACTCTTCGCCGATAAATATTCTTCGGCTTGCAGTAGTTTCCATTGCTTTTTTGAATATCAGACGATGTTCCAAAGGTGAATCCAATCCAAGCTCGAACATATCGCCTAGTATAGCAACTTTGTTTTCCGCAGGTACTTCCTGAAGGTTGTCAAGCGCCACCATCATGCTGCTTGGATTGGCATTATAATAATCACATATAATAGTGTTTTTCTCTGTTTTTAGAATCTGTGATCTGTTATTGCTGGGTAAATAAGCTTTTATTCCCTGATTGACCTGTTCAGGGCTGAGTTTGAAGAAATTGCCGATACAAAGGGCGGCAAGAATGTTTTCAAAGTTGTATGTCCCGGGGAGATTTGATTCGGCTGTAAATAAAACATCTTCCCGGCCTTTTAACTGCCATTCAACCGTCAGAAAGGGGGAAACTTCCTTTAAGCCACCAGAAATAAAGTTGGTTGCGCCTTTACCATAGCTCACCACATGTTGAACACCGCGATCACGGCTCATATCCACAAGGGTAGGATTGTCTGTGTTTAAAAATATCGTTCCGTTATTTTGCGCAAGGTATTCATACAGTTCCCCTTTAGCAACTTTAACCCCTTCCACGCCGCCAAACCCTTCCAGATGGGCTTTTCCGACATTGGTAATCAGTCCGTATCCAGGCTGCGCCAGAGTACAAAGGAAAGCGATTTCCTTTTGGTGATTGGCTCCCATCTCAATAATTGCAATATCATATTCGTCATTTATAGCCAGCAGACTCAAAGGAACGCCAATATGATTATTGAGATTACCCTCGGTGGCAAAAGTGCGGCAATGTTGTGACAAAACCGATCTGATCAGTTCTTTAGTAGTAGTTTTACCGTTCGTTCCGGTAATGCCAATTACAGGTATCTTAAGGTTTCGGCGGTGAAATGCAGATAGATTCTGCAGCGCGATTAAAACATCGTCAACCAGCAGATATTTGTCGCTAAGAACGTACCGTTCATCATCAACAATGGCATAGGCTGCACCCTTTTCGATGGCTTTCGAAGCGAACTCATTTGCATCAAAATTTTCACCTTTAAGTGCAAAGAACAGGCACGACTCTGAAATTTTACGTG
>JAZKHM010000011.1:0-137424 GCA_040385405.1 Bacteroidota bacterium
ACCCTCTGATTAACAGTCAGATGCTCTAACCAGCTGAGCTACTCGGGAATGCTTTACGCTTTTGGGCGTCTGGTTAATATTGTTCCTTCATGATCGGAGGAGTTCCCTGCTTTCGCAGAGACTGCGCCTTTCGGGAGTGCAATATTCGGGATTTTAAATTATTAATCCAATATTTGCATCAAAATTTTTTAAAATAAATATGAGCCTGATTATTATTGGTACGGTTGCCTTCGACGCAATTGAAACTCCTTTCGGAAAAACAGAGAAAATTGTTGGTGGTGCCGCAACCTATGCGAGTCTTGCTGCATCGTATTTCTACAACAAAGTGAAAATTGTTGGAGTAGTAGGCGACGACTTCCATGCGTCTGATATTAAGAGCTTTAACGATCACGGAATCGATACTGAAGGACTGCAGATAAAAAAAGGTGAGAAGTCCTTCTTCTGGTCCGGCAAATATCATAACGATATGAACAGTCGCGATACTCTGGTTACGGAACTTAATGTACTGGCTGATTTTGATCCTATTATTCCTGAGAGTTATCAGGATTGCGAGTACCTTATGCTGGGTAATCTTACCCCACAGGTTCAGCAAACTGTGATCAGCCGTCTTAAAAAACGTCCTAAGCTGATCGTTTTAGACACGATGAATTTCTGGATGGACATCGCACTGGATGATCTTTTAGGCGTGATCAAAAATATAGACGTGTTAACTATCAATGATGAAGAGGCACGTCAGCTTTCCGGAGAATATTCTTTAGTTAAAGCGGCCAATAAAATTTTAAAAATGGGGCCTAAATACCTTATCATTAAAAAAGGTGAGCACGGTGCTTTACTTTTCCATGAAGATCTGATATTCTCTGCTCCGGCTTTGCCTTTGGCAGAAGTGTTCGACCCGACCGGTGCTGGTGATACTTTTGCTGGTGGATTTATCGGATTTCTTGCACAAGCAGGTACGGTTAACTTTGCGAGCATGAAGAACGCAATCATTTATGGTTCAGCGTTGGCTTCATTCTGTGTGGAGAAATTTGGAACAGATAAGATCAAAGATCTTACGAAAGAGCAGATTTCGCAAAGAGTGGAGCAGTTCGTGAGCTTGAGCAGCTTTGTGATCGAGAAATAAAAGGACCATTTGCTCCGAATTTCGTTTAAAGGCCGCTCGATCGAGTGGCTTTTTTATTCACAACATCCTCCAAATACCTTGCAGACCGAACAATTTGGTTGAAAACTAACAAGCAATCATCCTGATCTGCAATATTATCTTTAATTTTTAGTTTGATATCAAATTAATACATCGAAAGGTTTGTTTAGCAGGAAGTTGACCAAACCTCGTTTGAATCTGACAAACACATCAATTTGTGTTATGGCAGATTATAACATAATCTCATGAATGATGAAAAATAAAGCATTTTTCTTATACATCGTGCTTCTTGTACCGCTTTCATTTTTATTAATCTTAACATCATTCAAGGTTCCGGCTGAGGATGTGCCTTACCGGATTAAGACCATCGTGGTTGACGCCGGGCATGGCGGGAAATTCACTGGTGCGGTAGGCAACTACTCAAAGGAGAAAGATGTTACGCTGCAAGTCGCACTACGCTTAGGAAAGGCGATTGAAGAGAACATGAAGGGTGTTACCGTCCTTTATACGAGAACCACGGATATGAATTTCGACGAGGTAAATTCCAAAGATCTCAAAAAACGAATTGACATGGCTAACGCAGCAAAGGCGGACCTTTGGATCTCGATTCACTGTAACTCCATGGGTTCTGGGACAAAGAACAGAACTTCAGTAAAAGGAGTCGAAACATTTGTCGCTGGTTTTGCCCGCTTAAACGAACAGGATGCCGCGATCAAAGAATATATGGCTTTAGAGGAGGAATACAAATTAGATGAAAAAGATAATCCTGAAGACCCTGCTACCGCTATTTTTGTTTCGCTCGTAAAAAACTCACTCCGTGACCAAAGCATCAGATTAGCAACATTCATTCAAAACGAATACGTGGCTTCCGATCGTGTAAATCGCGGAGTTCAGGAGTTGAGTCTTGCGGTGCTGAGAACTGCGACCATGCCTGCAGTTTTAACCGAAATAGGATTTATATCCAATCCTCAGGAGGAAGACTATATTAATTCACCGGAAGGTCAAAACGAAATTGTCGGTAATATAGTTAAGGCAATTCAGATGTATAAGAAACAGGTAGAACTATAATTTAGCTTGTTTAACGCTCGACCATAAATTTTTGGATCACAATTGGGTGCAGGGACGTCTTTTTTTTCTATCTTAACTCGTTATTACTCCCATTGCTCTCAATAATGAAGAAACTCCTCCTGGTGCTGGCAATTGTCATTGCTTCGACTTCGGCAATACCATTTACACCTCGTTTTACAGGCAAAATCCAATATATTTACTCATTTTCAGATTTAGATGGCAATGATATCACTGAAAAAGCTGCTTCAGCACTTGGCCGGGAACAGCATTATTTTGTAAGCGACAGTAATTATAAATCGCACGACGAGAGCAATAACATTACGCAACTGTATGATAGCCGGATAAATACTTACTTCGGATTCTGGAAAGACAAAACTGCCCATCGCATTGATGCGCTAACCAGAACCTCACAAAAGTATAAAATCAAGAAACTTGATAAAACCGAATCGATCCTGGGTTACAAATGCAGCGCTATACAGGTTGAAACCGATGAATCAACCACCGATTACTATTATGCTCCATTAATAAGGATCGGCACCCAGGCGTTCTCAAAACATAATTTTGGTGACTGGAACAGGTATCTTGAAGCAACGGATGGCGCCCTTTCTCTAAAATATGTGATAACTAATCATAAAAAAGGTTATATCTGGACCATACAAGCCGTTAAGATAACTAAAATGCAATTTGGAGCCGGGGATTTTGAGTTTCCGAAAGACTACGTACTTATGAACTAAACACAGGGAACGCGCGGGAAAAACATTTTGCCGCGAACCTGCCTTCCGGCTCAAAATGCAACACTTGATTTAGTTTATAATGGGCTGAGAGTTGTCAACGCCAACCCGCAGCCCATATCCACCACTAATTAATCTTTATTAAACCCTCCCCTTCCTGAACGTCTAGTGAAACCAGTTTTCTGGCACTATCATAAGTAAAATTACGAATCGCAGTTCCGTTAACAAAAACAGATCTTGGCTTTGACGCCGAAGAAATATTGAGTTTGGCAGGCTTTCCGACAGAGTATTTAATCCCCTCAGCTGACCACTCAAAAGTTAGAGCTTCCGATGAATTTAAAACCCTTGAGGCACTCCTGTTGCTGAAGCTTGTTGCCATGGCTACGAAATCTCTGTCTGCACTCCAGGTCATGGTAGCAGCATCAGTCTCTCTTCCGTCGGTCTGGTAAATTTTGCCGGGCCTGGTACTGAATGCAAATTTCTGACCGGATGCAATACCGCTTACAAACCCGTCGCCCTCTTCAGTGATCACGTCGGATACTCCATTACTTCCCTCGGTTGTTAAAAGATTAGCCATCACTAATGGCTGTCTGCCGTTTGTACTAGCCGACACTGTTAACATTCCTTCCTTTTTCAAGTGACGGACACGCTGCAGCGTATACAGATAATGCGGAGTCTCCTCAGCTTTGGTTTCAACGTCTTTCGGAGCGAGGTGCATAAAATTAAGCGTTACACCGCCTTTGGTTATATTGGAGACATCCTTTCCTGCATTGATGTGTTCGAGTTCGGCAGTCTGATAGAGCAGGGTAACCTTAGCGTCTTTCTCTGAAGGAACCGCTGTGTCAAGCATTAAGAGTGTGCGTGGTTTAATAAATAATACATTCCGGCTCAGATCTTTTACTTTATCAAAATATAGACGGCCTATATTTCCTGACGAGAATGCCGCATCTTTTCCATCCAGAAAATTTGCTATGTAAGCATGATCATTAAAACCCGGTGCATGATATAGATGATCTCCGGTACGCTGGCTTTGTTCATTATCATCAATAAGAATAGTTGAATGGCCAACCGGCTGTATCAGCTTAGACTGATAGATCGGATCGTCATAATAGGTAGAGTTTTTCAAATGCCGCTCTTCGATAAATATCACCCCCTTATCTGCAAGCCAGATACTTCCCTGATCGATATGCTGATGATTATAGAAAGCACCTGTACGCATTACGAAAGCAAAATCATCCTTCTCCCAACCGCCTTTAAATACTGTAGTACCAACCTCTCTGAAAGCCTTCACAGGGCTTTCATCAAACGGACTGTCCTGAGGAATTCCCTTGGTGTTGAATATTACATCTTCATACGTTTCATTATTTTTCATATAATTATAGAACCAGCTTAATCTCGGTTCTCTTCTTTTTTCAAGCAGAAAACTCCAGAATGTTGCCGGGCCCATAGGACCTCCGGAATCACCATATTCGAACCATAATTTATCCTTGATCAATCCGCCCCAAATAAACTCATTATAGCTCCCGACAAGAGGTTCGGTAAGATCAATATTGAATACATTATCAAGCGAAGGTAGGCTGTAGGCCATATTAGAGAACGAATAGCTGTTATAACCGTATCCTTCACCCCATGCGCCGTCCTTCTGATCCACTACCCGATTAATAAACTTATAGTATTTTATTACTGCTCCGGTAAAATGCGGTTCCATCTCTTCAGTTTCTGGTCCATCCGCATAAACCGCAGCCATATTCATCAGTGAGCCGCCCAGTATCATTGCAAGCCAGTTAGAAGTAGCTGCAGTGATATCGTCATTAAATACATATGTTCGATGGGCTCCATCCACGATATTGCTCATTATAGCCTTGCGTATAAGTTTGCTTTCTTCCCCACTCATTAAATCATAGGTGAGATCATAAGCCTCTGCCACACGGTGTGCCCAGCTTCCTGTGCGGTGCTCACTGTATCTTCCACGGTTCGTCTGCCATGGATGAGTCCAGTTTGGCCAGCTGGATATTTTAACCAGGAGATCTTTAACATAGGTACCTGCTTCCTTATCGCCATGAAAAGCGTAAGCTCTGGCATTGATACGAAGGGCTTCACCCGTGTGATAGATTCTATCACCCCATGCATTCCAGGTAGGCAGCCAGTCCTCTTTCGGGAACTGGTCGAGGTCAAATATCAGGGTGTTCAGCGGAATCTTTTCACGCTGAGCCTTTGCATTCTGTAGAATATCGTCATACACCTTACTGAACTCCGGCTGCCTGATTTTGACATCCAGTTGTTTTTTCTTTTCCGCATCAAATAACAAACGGGGATGTTTCCCGGCCATATTCTGAGGGGCAATATGAATGGTAAATTCAGTACTTGCCAGTTCCTTTGATCCATCTACAGCCCGGATCTTACCTAAATAAAGTCCTTCCGGGAAATTTAACTTTACCGGCTTTAATGACCAGTCGGAACCAGACTTAGCCAGGTCACCCTTGTATAATGATTTTTCCTGATCCGTAAATGACACGATCTCCAGGCTTACTTTCCTGGCGTCAAGTGGCCATTGGCCTTTCAATATGAAATTATCGCCAGCCGCATAATGTTTTTTTGGAATATACTGCGCATACTCCGGCAACTTAAACATTTCAGGGGTATTGAAACGGAAAGCCGTTTCGCGCGCCGCAGAAACAGAAATATCATCAATTCCAAAATAAATGGGCATGTCGGGATCACCCGAAGGGAATTTTGCTATAAAGGCTAAAGCATAGATCTTTACCTTATCCTTGCCGGAGATTTTCGGGTTCTCTGCAAGCAGATCGTTAAAACTTACACTTGCTGTAACCCACTTATTGCGTTCAGGATTTTTAATAGTATACTCCAGTTTCCCCAGATCTCCGGCAGCAAACCTTACCTTATAATACTCGGAAGGTGTGTTTGATTTCAGGTAATACCTGAAACTGATCTTTGACCCGGGCACCAGATACATATCGAGCAATTTCTGAGCACCGGCATAGGCGTCTACATTGGTAAAGGCCCTCACCTTTTGAACTACCGAAATATTGGGATCTCCCGGAACGATCTCATTGGGACGAAAGTCCTGGTTGTAAGCGATATCCTGCCAATGAGGATAAGAGGCCCATGCTCCAAGTTCCCGGTCCTCAAAATTCTCGCTATAAGTCCATGGTTCGAGAACCACATTGGGATTGGATGGAACAGGCTTAGCCAGTTGGGCATTGACTGGTCTTGCAGTAAATATAACTGCTGCAGTAAAAAGGAATAAGACGTTCTTCATTGTTATACGTGGGTTTAATTAATATTACTTTTATTCTTGGCGATCAATTCAGGTCTGACACTTCCAGGCTGATCATGTCACCATGAAAAAAATGCTTGTACCAAACAGAGATATCAAACATCTCAAAACGTGTGATAGACGGTTCTGTTCCACACGACAGAAATCCCAGCATGATTAGGCAAATGATTTTTCTTATCATTTTCTTCTATTACCTCTTCGCAAGACCGATCCCGGATTTAACGGGTACGTTACCTTGAAAACCTCATAATTATTCGGAAATAATAAACCTCTGTTTAACTTACCTCCAACTTCTTAAACTGTAACCTTTAAATGCGTAGAAAACCAGGTACATATAACAAGGGAATAAAACCCAGTAAGCATTCCGGGCATCCCAGATATCCACAAAATAGCCATATATCAAAGGCAGTATGGCATTACCGGCGAGTCCCATAACCATAAGGGAAGCTCCAATCTTAGTAAATCTGCCGAGCCCGTCGAGTGCAAGTGGCCACACCCCCGCCCAAACTAAAGAATTGGCTAATCCGAGCATTACTACAAACCAGATCGAAATATCCGCTCTATGTCCCAGGAAAGTAACCTCCCCTTTTGCAAATATGATCAGCAAGGTTAAAATAATTCCAAGAATCGTACTCACCTTTAACGCAGTCAACTGACTGAAGAACTTTGGAATAAAAAATATTCCAACAAAATAGGCACATATTTGAGCCGTAAGCGTATAGGACGGAAAAACTTTTGCTTCGATCAGATTAAGATTCATAGTAGCGGCGTAGCTGATCACCGTATCAATAGAAATAACCTGAGTTCCCACATGAAGAAATATGGCAATTGCTCCCAGCACAAGATGGGGGAACTGCAAAATACTTGTTTTGGAAGAGTTTGCTTGCGCCACCTCTTCACTTTCATGCTCTGTATCAATCTCCGGCAGCGGCGAATAGCGAATAAAAAGCCCAATTAAAAACAGGAAAGTGCCTACGCATGCATATGGAATGATCACTCTTTGAATTAGCTCACGTAGAACAGCACTCCTTTCATCGGCCGACATTGAACTCAGGCTATCAAGCATCACACTATCCGTAGCCTTAAAAATAACTGCTGCAAATAGTAAAGGGGCAAGAATCCCGGCACCTTTATTACAGATGCCCATAATACTGAAACGCTGGGCAGCACGCTCTTTCGGGCCTAAAATTGTAATATATGGATTAGCTGCAGACTGAAGTAAGGCCAATCCGGCGCCAATGGAGAACAAACCAAGCAGAAACAGCCCATAGGTCATGGTAATCGCAGCAGGAACAAACAAAAATGCCCCTACCGACATTACCCAGAATCCAATCATCATCCCTTTTTTAAATCCTACATTTTTTAATAAGTAGGAAGCCGGCACTGAGAACAATAAATATGAAATATAGAACGCGAATGTCACCAGGTAAGACTCAACATGCGACAACTCAAATGAAATTTTAAAATAAGGGATCAGAATTGCATTTATCCAGGATGTAAATCCGAACATAAAGAACATAAAGGCGATGATGATCATACCCGTCAGGGTATCCCGCTGACTTAAAGAACCTGCTGCTACAGTAATGGTTTTCTTCATATTTAGATTTTATCGGATGTGTCAGTTATTTGAAAATTTTCTCTTCCTTGCTTTTTATTGGTTTGCCTGAGACTAGTTTTCCTTTTGGTAAATCACTCTTCCCTGAACAATGGTCGTGCTGACATTTATATTTTCATCAAATATGACTATGTCGGCATCTTTCCCGGAGATCAGTGACCCTTTAGTATTTCCTATGCCTAAAATATTTGCAGGAGTCTGCGAAGCCATTTTGACCGCCTCCAGCAGAGGAACATCTGCCATATTAATCATCGTCCGTACCAGACGGTCGCAGGTGGCCACGCTACCTGCAAAGGATGTACGATCAGGGAGTTTGGCTACCCCGTCTTCGACAAGTACTTTTAAACCATTATGTTTGCTTCCGAGAATACTGTCACCTGGAGGCATTCCTGCTGCGCGCATGGAATCTGTTATCAGGGCTATACGGTCAGCGCCCTTGATCTTGTAGATGAGTTTTAATAAAGGAGCAGGAAGATGCACTCCATCCGCTATGATCTCCACATCCATTTCATCGAGCAGATAGGCGGTTTCTATTACTCCAGCATATCTGAAACATTCTCTGCGTGACACACCTGACATACAGGAGTAAAAATGAGTTGCCAGGGTAAAGCCTGCCTCAAATGCTACCAGTGCTTCTTCATAGATCGCATCGGTGTGCGCCATTGCAACCAGGATACCCTTTGACCGCATATGATTTCCAAATTCTATAGCTCCCTCAAGTTCAGGAGCAGCACTCCACCTTTTTATATCAGATGAGCGGGAAAGAATATCCATATATTCCTTGGGATCAGGATTTCGGATATATCGCGGATCCTGCGCTCCCCGTTGTTTCACGGAGAAATAGGGGCCTTCAAGATGCATTCCCAGGAACTGAGCGCCTTTCGTATTGTTTCTGTCAGCTTGTTTATATAATTCCAGCGTGTTATAAAGTTCTTCCAGTTCACTAGTTAAGGTAGTGGGCATCAAACCGGTTGTTCCATATTGCGCATGTGTTTCAGCGATTTTCAGGAAGGCTTCTTCTGAGCCATCCATAAAATCATGGCCGCCGCCTCCATGAACATGAATATCGATAAACCCGGGAGCTATATACTGACCTTTGGCATCAATCTCGACGGCTCCGGTTACATCTATGTTTCCTTCAGCTACTTCCTTAATTCGCCCGTCTTCAACGATCACTGTTCCCTGGATGATGCGATATGGGGTTAAAACTTTACCATTGTGTATTTTGAGGATTCTTTCCATAATTTATCATACCCGTTCATTTCACATTATCGAAAGCGACAGGCCTTAATTGTTTAACAGAATTATTTGTTTGTAAAAATTACTTAATGGATACCACCTGATTAACTGGATCTGATTTATACCATACTTTAATGACTCCAAAATGAGGAATTGTCCTATCCGTTTTCAAAATAGTTATTTTTAAAACAGTTTTCAATGAGCTCGCCCAATTCGTGTAAAAATTTGACCGGATCTGACGTTTACCTCTGCTAAGCACTAAACAAGCCTGAAGGCTTTTCTCCCCTGCTGAGTATCCTGTCAATTGCAAGAATTCCCACCATTAACTGTCGCGGAAAATGATAATGCTCAGCACGAACCTGTGTATGTTTTTCCATCTTACGGTCGCCGCTATCGATGACAAACGCATACTCCGGACGAACGTATTTTTCTCTGATGTATGCTTCGGTCTGGGCATAACGGTTCAGTGCCCAATGGTCTCCTGTGTGTTCAATAAGGATCATCGCTCCAATCAGTATTTCTTCCTGAAGCCAGCGGAGTTTATTCAATACCCAGTTATTGGTACTTACATTTTCAAGAGCATGAAAATGTCCGCCATATACATCATCCCAGGCTGCGTTTACATGCCTTTTAAACTCTTGAGCGGCCCTTTGAAATAGACCCGCATCCTTGATAAGTACTGCGTAATTCATTACAAAGGCAAGGGTTTCGCAGCCATGACCAACATCTCCATACTGGGAAGCTACAGGATCTTCTAAAGGGCCCAGATCATGTGCAAGAGCTTCATTCAATAGCTTGTACTCGGGGTTAAGATGATGATTCATAATCGCATCCACACAGCGATCAGCAAGTGACCTGATTTCCTTATCCTGCCGCTGCTTCAGCAATTGCGTTGACACACTCAACAGAATCATCCAATGTCCCAGTATCCTCGGACCAGCTACCCGCTTCTCAGCTTTATAGGAATAAGCAAACTCCGGACGATCATAGCGTTTCACAGCCTTTAATATAATGTCTTTGGCCTGATCCAAATATTTCTGTTCCCCGCTGGCTTTGGCGTATTCGGCAAGGCCCTCGGCAACAAACAGATTCCCATAAATATCGCCTTCAGCATCCGACAGGGGCTTTCCTTCCTTTGTAAAACCTGAAATGTAATAACTACTATCTTCTGGCAAGAGTTTCAGAATAAAATCTTTAGATTTTCGGGCAATCTCCAAATAGCGTGGCTTTTTTTCGATATTATTATAAAGGAATGAATACATCCAAATTCCTCTTCCTTCAAACCATGCCCGCTTGTTTGTATTGACAAGCTTCCTTGTCAGGATGTCAACCGAACACATAAACCCCCCAAGATCATGATCTACCACAAAGCTATCCATATTGGGGATGAATTTCTCCAGTAATGCTGCCCGGTAAGTCTCACGGAGTTTCTTTAGATTTAAATCAGAGATCTTTAAGATTTCGTCTGATGACGCGCTAGTCGCAGCATCAACATCTGAAGGGATCAAAGTCCCGGCTAAGGTTCCCACACCCATCAGACCAAGCCCGGCAATTGAGTTTTTCTTTAAAAAGCTACGTCTTGAAAATTCCATTTTTTGTTAATTAAGATAAATACATTCAAATACTTTGATCCATTACAAGAATGAAACATGAAAAAACACGTTAAAAGGTATTATTAATTAAACACCCCGGAAATTTTACCAGTTCGGTCTATTATTCTTTCAATTGCCAGGAGATTAATCACTAACTGCCGTGGATGGTGGTAAATTCCCATTCCTCTGTTAGTAATTTTGGCTACTTTCCGATCCCCGCCTTCTACGGCAAAAACATGCCCTGGTATGAGAAATTTATCTTCTATGTAGCCATAAGTTTCCGCGAAACACTTATCTGCCCAATCATAACCCTGGTCTTCAATTGTCAGGGCTTCACAGGTAAGAGACCGGATAATTACTTAATTCATTTATGCATCTGGTTATCTCGATACGGTAGTATAGCTAACACTTAAGCTACTTAAAGCTCCAGTGTTACCGAGAGCATCTATACTACGCAGCTCTAGTTTATTTAAACCAGGTACAAGCTTCCATTGATAATTTAATCCGGGTATCATTATTTTCCGGCCATTATCTATTAGCTCGTAATGTTTAAATCCGGGCGTATCTGTTGCCATACTGATCTTTAGCAAACCCTCACTTACCAGAATTGCACTAAAATCGACTGTAAACAGACTTCCATACATGTCAGAAGCACGCCGGACAAAATAGCGGTGCTCGGAAGTCTCAGGAGTCTGATCATCTGTCCAGGCATAATATCCATCCCATCCCCAGTGTGTCCTCCCATGAGTTACAGGCAACGGTGATTTCTGGCTTAACCAATTGCTGCGCGGCAGCCACCGGACTTCCGCAGTATTATAGAAACCGTAACCTCCGGAGTATCCTGGGTTTTCCTTATTAAAAATTACTTTCCACCAGGTATACTCCTTATTTATTTTACCAGAAAAGGCATGTCCACCGTTTTCCATAGCAATGGGTAGTTCGGCAGGATCAATTCGGCTTGCACGTCGGTCTCTGTCTTCAAACGACCATTTATCCCTGTCAATAGGCTCCCCTCCCGGATAATAGGTCTTAAGAAACAGATTATGCAGTTCAAGAATATTTAAAGGAATTCCTGTTTTCTTATCATAGAATGATGAGTCGAAATTCGGATCTGCCATTATCCACTTTTGGTAATCACGCGACCAAACCTCCACTAATTCATGTCCTCCCCAAATGGCATAATTAGTATTTACGATTCTGGCAGGAATCCCAAAACTCTGACAAGCCTGTGCGAAAACTATAGCGTAATGGAGACAGTTACCTCCTCTTTTTGACAAATTCCCGGAACCTAGGGGACCACTCAGTATTTTAGACGCATCCCAGGTTAAAAGATCTTCAAATTCTGAATTTGGAAGAAACCAATCCCAATTACCTGCAGTCCAGGCTCTTAAAAATTTAATTTTGTCCCATTCTGTTTTTGCCCCTTCAACTACCTGATCGAGTCTATATTGCCTCCTGAATTGCTGAAGTTCCGGCAATGCAGGATTCTCATGAACAAAATCAAAGGAAGATCGCACCAGAGGGTAATTTTTTACTTCTGATACGCGAATGGTACCGGATGTTGCAACCTTATGCCATTGACTTTTGATATTAAGTCCCAAAATTCCGGGCGTTTTATTTCCTGAGCCCGGCTGGATACTATATTCGAGCTGAACAAAGCGATGATTCATATTTCCCGGCAATGTGGATCCGTCCATTTTTCTCCAGCTAGTCCATTCCCCCGCTTCTGGTGCATGAGTATTCCCGCTTCTAATACGTGCAGACCAAACGGAACCCACAGAGTTAGTCGTGTCGATCTTTATTTCAGCAGATTCTATTTGTACCGGCAGATACATCACATCGCCCATGCCTTTTCCGGCAAGATTAATAACTGGTGTTTGTAGCCAGGCCTTCTTACCATAAGCCTGTAATTTCAAACGTAAGGGATATTCTGCGCTATTGGACTGTCTACCCGCATACTTCCAGGTTTTTCCATTATCATTACTTCGTTCGCTATTACCCACGGATGATGTTGGTTGTCCGATGAGAGTCCTTATGGAACTTAGAGCCATAGGTATCCTGAATTTCTCATTTTGATTATGTACCCGTAACTCAATCAGGTTTCGACCCTTCTTAAGATATGCTGCCGGAACCGGCACAGAAGTCCAGAAATGACGGAGTTCATAGACAATCGGCTTATGACCATTAACTGAGAATTCAAGTTGTCCACCACTCATTGGTTCAGATGGAACCATAGGATAGATAAGCATGCTTATCCATGCATTTTTCAAAGGCATCACTGGCAATTCAAGGTATTTCCTTAATACAACGCCTTTTGAGAGCGTGTCCCATGCTTCTGAACGAATAGACCCTAAAGTCAACGCGTCACTTTCGATTAGAAAATTATCTTCTAACACTATGGCGTTACCTTCCAGTTTAAGGTTCTCAGAAACAGATTTCGACCATAATTCAGCTGCTGACCATTTCAAGGCTGCATTTTTCAAGGTATCCTTTCCTGGTTCAGTATTGGAAATTTCCAGTCCGATTCGGGGATGGAGGGATGCTTTTTCTGAGTTCTTATTAATCAATAAGCAAAAACTATCCTCAATTCCGAATGAGGAAAGGAAGATCAGGAAACAGATACAGAATTTAAGTTTTTTGTTCATTTTTTAAGAACCGCAACTAAATACAGTAAAATATTTTATCTCAATAAGGAACGAACCGGATTTCCAGCAGTGTGTAATGATGAAAATCCGGGTGTTGCTCCAAATAAGTTTAATCCCGTTAACCGAACCATGATTTCTGATGTGCAGAAACCCTGAGACTTTATTTGTTAATTTTCAATGGAATTGTTCCAGCAGGCAATTTCACTGTCAGCATATTTGTTGCAGCATCAAAGTTCCAATCTTTAACAGCCTTTCCGCCAACTAAAACAGACGAGGGTTTTCCGGATACTAAAACCTTTAAATTAGCTCCTCCTGCTGATTTGATTTCAGCGTCTATTCCTGAAGAAACCAGGGCCAGCGTACCCCTTGCCCCAACATCTGAAATTAGGGACAGGCCATTACCGGAAATCGAACTTCCTTCGAAATAAATTTTCTGAAGAGCACCTGCCTTGTCATAGCTGGCTGTGAATCTTTTCGCATCCGTAGTAAAGCCTCCGGCTACTCCGTTCTCTGTTCCTATTCGGAAGAAACCAATATCCGAACCATTGCTATGCACCATTTTAGCACCGATCCATCCGGGTGCTTCTAATTTTGTAGTTACCGGAGCTGGCCCGGCACTGCCCGATCCTGATTTTGACTCCGGTAGAATCACTGCCAGAAAATTAACCTGGTTAAGATCTGGCTTACTGGCAAGGTCAAGGAATGATTCATAGAATACTTTTCCCACACCTTTATCATATATCTTTGAAGCCTCAATTTCCGGACTTACTACGTCCATAGTCAATTTTGCATTCGGTCGGTCTATGACCATTCGACCATTGTTATAAGTGATTGCAGTTTGATTATTCTCTCCCGGCGGGGCATGAAACAACCAATCGTAAACATGTCCCTGTGGTGATTTACTTTTCACCTCATCAAATAAGAAAAAGGGTCCGGTCTTGGTATAAAGTATTGTACGCGAATACTTTTCTAATTTATCTTTATAAACGGAACTAAGTTCACTTTCAATTCCATCAGCGTCTTTCCCGTTAAATAAATGCAATACTCTCGGCCAATCGCGTAGAGCTTTGATACCGTTGTCGTAATGAGCAGGAGCCTGGCTTTCTGGATCATGATCAACCAACATCACATTATGGGCATTGGCCTGAACATGGTAGCTTAAATACTCAAGGTTGGCATAATATCCTAAAGGCCCATAAGCCGGATCTGTAAGCAGGGTTTCACCATTTTTCATTATCTGAAAACTACCCTGATCATAGTGGTAATGATTGGAATTTGGCCCGACCCGGGTGCTCAGAACCGTTGCTGCATCATCCCAGCCAGACCGCATCACCATTCCCTGTGCTGAAAAGAATTTTGATTCTGGCAAGGTTTCTCTTGAAACAGGCGTAATATCGTCTCTGAACCATAAATAACTTAAGTATCCGCCTTTCCCGGACTCCCAGAAGGGCTTTACATAACTATACAGATACGGATTTTTGGTCCGGTTTACCAACCACCAGGAATGTATTTGGCCGCCAATATCCACTTTGGAACCTTTTGCTCCGCCCCCATCACCATAATCCTGCATCAGACCATTTGAATAGCTTGCCTGTATCAGGTATTTATAAAAATCCTTAAAATTCGTTGAAGTAGAATAATCTACACCAAAGTTCCGCTCAAGTGCCGGAAGTAACTCACCCATATCCCGGCTTGCCATGTTCATGTAACCGCTTTTTGGTTCACCATAGCTTCCGTCCTCATAATAGGTCCGGTCAATAAAGGTTTTGGTTTTGGTAAGAATTCCTGAAATATATGGCTCCAGACTCGGGTTTGCAGGATCATCGCCATAAATGGCTGTTGCAGCCAGCCCCATACCACCTGCCAGTACTGCAATGTGATTGGTTTGGTTCGACGGCATACGATTCATTTCAACCATATCCCGATGGAACATCTTCAATCCTTTTTCCATAATCGCGTTTCTTACCATCGCACGCTCTGACTCAGAAAGCAGGTCATACAGCATATCATAACCGTAAGCAACTGGTTTAATAGTATATCCTACAGGGTAATAAGTCCAGAATTTTCGCTCAAGCATCCAGTCGGCGTTCCATTTCTTGAATGAAGAAAGTTTTAACAGGGCTTTTTTAGCCTGCTCACCGGCAGCACGGTCGCCGGTAAAGGCATATTGAAAACTTCCTTCCTCAATCACATTTCCAAGAGTGGAATTAGGGTTATTCCATACAGCATACGAATTTAATCCTACCGAAGTTCTGGAATGAGGTCCGCCCACAAGGTTCTCTGCGGTATAATCTTTTCCTTCATTGATCGCATCAACATCAACTTTCATGAAATCCTTATGCTTTAGCGCATTATCCAGTATACCTTTAGCAACAGGTGATTTTTCATTTGCAAGCCGCTTCTTTAATTCATCAGCAGAGAAATACAACCTTGGATGTCCATTTACTTGTTTCCCGGGCATTAGAAAACGTAAAGCCCAGTTCAGCTGTCCGCCCTGTACATCTTCGCCTTTTAATCTTATTTCCCATTGGCCCCGGGCATCCTTTTCAGATAGCTTATAAATTGATGAATTTGCCCATTCATTGCCGCTTTTGCTGAACGAAATATTTTCTTTTATAACATTCCCTTTACTGTCTACCAATGTTCCTTTAACCTGCTTAAGATTTATATTCCCTTCAGGTGCAACTTTCAGACTTATATTATCGCCATAGAAAAAATGCTTGTTAAGGATAGAAACGTCAAACATATCCAGGTTGGTAGAACCTGGCGAAGTAGCAATAAATTGTCTGTCGCGCTCACCATTAAAACTGAAATCGTCCATCAGGATGGTGTAAGTATATAGATAATTCACGATTGGATAAGACCCCTTCAGCGTAATCACCTGGATATGCTCACCGGCACCAAGAGATTGGCCATTCAGCTTAAATGCAGAGATCGGCAAATCCAGTTCCAGCCATGTATTCGCTTTAGGATTATTGATCTTGTGGAAATAACGCTTGCCTTCGAAGGTACCAAGTGATAATTCAAGGGATTCCGGATTCCGGTCACCCTGAAAGTAAACAGCGGCCTTCACCCGGCTTCCGTCGATCGTATACAGATTCAATCGCTTCGTAAATCCCTGATACAGTTCATTAACATCGTGTGCTTTAAACGGACGTGCAAGGGCATACTTGCTATCCTTGTACGTTGGAGACTTGACTGCATAATACAACGCATCAAAGGCTATATCCTGCGCATAAGGATAAGTTTCCCAGCCGAAAAGCTCGCCGGTTTCAAAGTCATTAAATAGCGTGTAGGGAACCCGGCTTTGCGGGTTTTGTGCATACGCTAATTTGAACATCAAGCATAATGCTACGATAGAAAGGATAAGCTGTTTTTTCATGTTTCGGATATATATTATTAGGTTCTCTGGTATATTATATTTAACTCTTTAACATTCGCCCTGCATTTCCCGACCAGACCAAAGCCTGCTGCTTCACATCCAATTCTTTGAAAGTCCCAAGTCGGAAGAACGGGGAAGAATAATCAACAAAAGGAGTCTCCGTTCCAAAAGCAAGTCTTTCAATACCGAAACTGGATTTCAGATATGCGAGGCTTTCACTATTTGGACCTTTAACCGGAACACCGCTACCCCTGGAAGTATCAAATAATACATCGGCAGACTTTAAAATTTTGATCGACTCCGAAGTTGTCGCAGGCTGATTATCGGTAATCCGTGCGTCCAGAATCATATATTTTGCATCCGGAACTTTGCTAACCAGGGCGGCAACTTCATTATAACTCAACGCATCATTAACATCAAACCATGACCGTTCCCGAAGGTCCGTCATTCTTAAGGGTATAGAAACAGGCATATCATAATCCCTGGCCATTTTAACCATTTCGATACAGATATTGTCTGTTAATTTATAATGATGGTAAAGCGGAAATATCCGGATCCCTTTCATTCCGAGTTTTTCGTGACAAGTCTTTAAGGCGTCTTTCCACCAGGGCAGGGCAGGATTTATCGTAGCAAAAGGAATAAATCTGTCTTTAAAAAGTTCATTGGATAATATCTCCTTATGCAATTCTTCATTGGCTATTTGGGAATCCACGTAAAATAAGCCATGAAGATTAGACACAACAGCCTTATTGACACCGTAAACATTCATTCGCTGAAGCAGATCAGCAAGATTATTCCCTCTCAGATTTCTGAACGGCCAGTGTCCGGTATATGCGCTGATATCAACTAACATGATTGCCCGCCTTTCTTAAAAGATTATTGAAATTTTCGAAGAAGATCTTTTTCCTTCCAGCTTCATCAAGCTTTGCCCACATGATCTTTCCTACCCCGGTTTCATAATTCATATCGGTTGCAAATAACAAACGATCCGCACCCAGATATTCCACAGCCATATCGATCATTCCCTCATCACTCACACTGCCGCTGGTATCCAAAAATACCGTTGGTGCATGCTGTAAAACCCTGCACATGTACTCCCAATTACCACCTCCTCCAATATGCCCGCAAATGATCATTGCTTCGGGATACCGTTTGGCGATATCGACAAAATCTTCCGGCACTGAAGAGTTGGGAGGATTAGTTGGCAGATAACCTGAACGCCAGTTCCCGAGTGTGGTGACCCCATGGAGCATCATAGGAATTTTATGGCTGATACATCTTTCAACAATAGGAAAATAAAGAGGGTCGTTTATTTTTACTGCATCGTAAAGTTCACCCAACATAACCATACCGTTATCGACACAGCGATCTATCTCATCCAATGCTTCTTTTTTAAACTGCGGGTTTATGTAGCATTGCCCAAGTATACGATCCGGATGGGATTTCATAGCCTTAATGATTTTATCATTGTTGGCCCGAATTTCCTTAACCGTTTTTCCTCCGGGAATAGAACAAGCAGCTTTGGTTATTCCCATAAGCGCACAACTTGCGTCCAGTTGCTCAGCGTCGCTGCCTTCCCATATATGATTGTGGGCATCGAGCTTAGGGTACGTAACCGCTTCCTGAAAAATTTTTTTCCAACCTTCAGGTTGCAAAGAAGCTGATATCCTGTTTTCTGTTTCTATTGAAGGTATATTACATAGTATCCCAGACATGGAAGCCCCCAGAAGTGTTACTCCGCTGGCGCTAAGAAACCGCCTTCTGTTTATTCCGTTGTCAGATTTATATCTCATAGATTATTTGATTCAGATGGAATATATGTTTAATGCATTCATTCTCAAACAACAGGTATCTTAAGTATGACCCGAAAACAATAAAAAGACCCATTCAAAAAAATAAAAATTGAAAAGTGGTTAACACATAAACTGAAGGCAGCAAATATTCCGTCATATAAGGCGGCAGACTAATAAAAAATTCAACACACGGAGATCAGAACGCCAGTTTGCCAGTTTAAATAAACCAGGTCTGTATAGAAAATACTGGCAATAATAAATCCGATCAGATAATCTTTTCATGATTTCAATCATAATCAACCAGATCAAGATCTTTGCGGACAGACATCGTCTAACCAATTATTTCATGAAGGAGACTGGAATATTATGTTCAGGCATATTTTTCAGGCATGGCTCAACTACTTTATAAGCATTTTGACCAAGGATTCTTTTCTTGCTTTCCAAAGGAAGATCAGAAAAAACTAACCAGCCTAATTGCTGACGCGGATCCCGCATAGGAAGGTCAGAACCGTATAATAAGCGGTCATCTCCCAGTGCTGCGACCATATATTCAATAACTCCGAGCGGAACCGGGGTCAATGTAATTTCGGCGAACACATTTTTGTGTTTCTTCATTACAGCAATCACCATGTCCGCCATCGGGTAGCTTCCCCCGGCATGGGCAATAACCCAGCGTACATTCTTATACTTTTCGGCCAGTTTATCTACTTCCAAAAGATCCGACCTGGATGGATGTATCAAGGCGTAAAGCCCATTTTTATTGCCATACTCCCACCAGATATCATATGCGGGATTATGATACTCCATGCCATAAAAGTGGTATGGCTTCATTCCTATGATTCGCTTATCTGCATAAACCTGAGGAATCATGACTGCAAGCTCTTCCTGGCTGTAATGGGTTGGGCTAAAAGTTACTAATCCCCAATATCCCTTAGGCGAAACATCCAATGCTTCTTTTACCAATTTATTCCCCTGAACAGAATCATTACTCACAACACCATTCCAGCTCATAAATCCACCGCCAACAACACCCAGTTTCTCCATCATGGAAAATATACCCTTGGGACCTCCATTCTCCATATGATAACCCGTTCCACCGGCCCCATTTAATCCTTCATGGAGCATATGCATATGCATATCGATAACGGGAACTGGCAAAGGCTTTCCATTTCGAACAGCAGTCATCAAAACATCTTCTTCCCTGTTTACATTATTGACAGGAGGTCGTAAACCTTTTAAAAGTCGGATCAGGTTTCCACCTGCAACTTTAGCTTTTGCTTCAGCAGGGATATCTGCATAGTCAATATAAGTCCGATGAGCTCCAACCGACATGGTTGGAGCGTCTGTGGCAAAAATCAACTGGTTAATATGACCCTTTTTGTAAAGGAACTCTAGCCCCTGATTAATTTGGAACCGGTCAAAACTTATATGGAAATTAGGATGGCCGGTTAGTAAAGGTATGGCGTAGCGCTGTTCTCCCCAGCTGATTCCTGAAACCAGCAAAGGAATTGACTTATAACGATCTAGAAATTCATTCAGCGCTTTCCAGCCGCCCAACTCCGCAGCAGTTGTTATGGTGAAGATTTTATTATCATTCAGGTATTTGAGCAGCTCCTGACTTGATTCAGCAGTCCAATCCCATCCATTTGAAAAGGGATTGATGGTTACAGCCCTTATGTTATGCTCATCCATTTTAATCTTGAGCTCCTTTGGCGGCAGGCATTCATTTGTATGGTGGGGTAATACATTCCAGATAGCGAACAAATTTGGATGAGATTTAAGCGTTCGGCTCAACTCCAGATTGGAATACATCGCATCATAACTTACGGAAAGGGTTGAGGAAACCATTGCACCGGATACAGAGCAATAGTTTAAGGCTTTTACAAGATCTTCTAATTTCCACTTTTCAGCGGGATGCTTATATTTTCTTGGGCCAATACGCGTAAACGCATCAAAAAAAAGAATATCCTTTTTATCCTGGGATAGAAATTCAATAGTATTGCCCAATACCGAGGCCGAAGAGCCAGACAACACTGCTGTTCCCAGCATGGTTAACGAATTTCTTTTAATGAATTCACGTCTTGAATTATTCATAATGCAAATGGGTATTAATATTTTAATTTGTTACTTATATTCTGTTGTAAATCCTTCCGGGGTTTAATTTCATATTTAACCATCTATAAAACAAGTGTTTAACCTCATTCCGGTAACGATTCTTATTTAAAAATCAATGTACCAAAATATTGCGGAAGATGAAACTGGGGTTTCGGATTATGTACTTTGGACCAGGTAAGGTAATGCGGATTGGTACTTCTGCTTGAAGTTTTATAAAAATTCGCTTTCCATTTTACACCTTTTTCCGGCTGACTAATGCTGGAATATTTTTTCAATAATTTCAAAGGCAGTTTGAATTCAAGAAACCAGGTAATGGGCTCGCTGATCTCCTGATCAAGTTTTCGTGGTAATGTATGAGCTATCAAGACGTCCTTAAAATCCTCTTCCACCATATTTGTTCTTTTTCCGTCTTTATGAAAGGCCATAAGTGCTGTACCCCCGGCATTGATTTCCACATTGAAATACCTCAAGGGCCAATCCTTGTCGGGTGAGAAAAAGAACTCTACACAAGCATCTGTAGATACCGAACTATTAAACTTATCATTCTGAATACGGACATGACGGTCATCAACCTTATAGATCAGGTATAAATAGTCCTGATCATACATCATCTTTGCTTTAACCACGGGTCTGAATGCCGGTATATCGCCCATAAAATTGGAAATCGGAATCTCCTTGATCTTTTTCCATTGTGCTTTGTCCCATTTAGCATCAATTACCATTGGTTTTTTCAGTCTCTTTACAGAATATTCTTCAGGTTCATTTCTGATCTCTTCGCCGGAGAAGGAGCAAAAAAATATGAAAATCGGCACAAAAGGAATTATAGTTGACATTTTCTTCATTTTCTGAAAACTTAGCATAGGATTACCGGGAACTAGATTTGTCCGGATTTGGTTTTATTTTTTAACTACAAGATCACCTGCTATTGCGTTAAGATCGTAAACAATCCTTCCATCACGAAGAGTCATCTCACAATCTATTTTCTGCTTTCCCTCAAAACGGTTTCCCGCGACGTCCCGAAAACCAAATTTGCCATTACGAATGCTCAATACGGCAATGTCCGCTACAGCACCTTCAGAAAGATTACCTAATTCCTTGCGACTGATCACCTGTGCAGGTGTCCACGTACTGGCTTTTATGAGTTCAGGCAATTTCATTCCCATAGCCATAAAAACAGAGAGGACATTTAACTGATCCTTCATTGCGCCATTTACGCTTCCCTGGTGAAGATCAGTTCCCATAGTATTCGGGTAAAATCCGGCCTTTAATGCCGGTAGTGCCTGATTAAAATTGAAGCTTCCGCCTCCAAACCCAACATCGAAAATGATCCCTTTCTTCTGGGCCTGGAAAACAAAAGGTTTAAACTCACCAGATTTTAAATCAACTATGGGTTCAACGACTCCTCTGGATGATTGTATGAAGGTATGTGTGTAAATATCCCCAGGACGGAGATATTTTGTAAAAAGTTCTTCAATAGAAAAGTATATACTATTTAAATCGATCATGACAGGCATATTCGCCAGTTTCCCGGCATCTACCCCACGTTTGATGGGAGTCCAGTCGGAACTTGTAAAATGTGCCACCTTAAAACCAACAACATGTTCTTTATGAGCAAGAGCAGTATCCGCAGTTCTCTGGGCGTCCATATCACTTACATTCTGCTCATACTTTTCAATGCCCCGCATTCCTTCTCCAACAATGTTAAGTAATGAGAGCACACGGGTCTTGGAAACATCAATAATATTTTTCTTGAATGAAGCAAACGATCTCCATCCTGCGCCGCCGGCATCCACAACAGTTGTAACCCCGGATCGGAATGTAGACTGGTCAGGTAACACAGCAACCGTTCCGCCGCTCAGGTAACTATTGGGATCAAATCCATAGAAGACGTGCGCATGCAGATCGATAAGACCGGGCGTAACAAACATACCCCTTGCATTGACAACCTGCTGTGCAAGCGCTGTATCTATATTTTTTGCTACCCTGGCTATTTTTCCGTCCTGAACAGCAACATCCATGACTTCATTAATATTGTTTTTCGCATCTATAACATGGCCACCCTTAATGATTATCCGATAAGGCAGCTGGCTTTGCCGGGCCAGAACAGAAACTGTCAGCAAAAGCTGAATTGAAACCAGTAGATATATTTTACGATTCATATAAATTTTATGATTGCTGAGCTTGAGTAAAAGATACTATGTTATACTAGCCTTGATAAGTTCTTCTTTAAATCTCTTTGCTACAATTTTCTCCTCTCCTGGCTGCATCATCCATACTGAAAGAATCATTGCGTCATTTATACTCTTTGGGGCCTCTATGGAAGGTTTACCGTTTCTTAAATTAGCAGTCATTTCGCGGGGCGTTAGTTTTATCACTGATTGATCCCAGGAAATTCTCAGTGTTGGGGTGACATTGGCGATCGGCGGGACAAAAATCTCTCCCGTTACGCCCCTTACTTTTGTAACGGCATCCAGAATAACTTTAGCACGGTCTTCCCACATTTTCCATTCTTTTCCCTGGTCCAGATTAACAAAACGATCTAAAGCCGCGTACATTCCGAAGATTTCCTCTTTATTTACCTTCATACCTCGTCCTATATTTCCTCCTCCGGGGGGCGCACTTAATCGTGCCGCTGCAATAAGATCCTTTCTGCCCATCAGTATTCCGGCACTTTGAGGACCCCGAATAGCCTTGCCTCCCGAGACACAAACCAGGTCGTATCCCATTTCGTTGAATTTCCATAGGTTTTCTACAGGAGGCACGTCTGCTGCGATATCGACCATAGCCGGAATCTTGTGTTTTTTTGCGATTGCCAGCCATTCATTATGGCCGATCTTACCCCATGGAGCCGCTTCATTGTAGTACCACATCATTGCGGTCCGGGATGTTATAGCCTTTTCAAGTTCTTCCACAGTCTCAATAAAAACCCGCTTAATACCTGTGTTACTAAGGGCATGGTCATAGGATCCGCTATGGCTTTTCTGTAGAATCACTTCATTTTTTTCAAAATCGGACACATCCGGCAATAGTGCTACTTTTTTTCTGTCCATTCCGGTCAGTACTCCCGCTGTTCCCAAGACCAGTGCTGACCAGCATCCAGAGGTTACCATTGCTGCCTCTGCATGACACATAGCCGCGATTTTTTCTCCGACTTTATCCTGAAGATCATTATAGAGAACATACTGCTTTGATGTCGAATTTATAGCTTCCAGTACCTCGTCCGTCATCAGCGAGGCCGTGTGAGTAGTATAAACTCCATATGCATTGATAAATGTTCTCAAACCTAATTCTTTGATCAGGTCTCTCTTTACTAAAGCAGCCGGTGTTGCAGTAACTGAATTAAAAGGAACCGCTGATCCCGCAACTGCACCAGCTAAGGGGGCAAGGGAAAAGTATTTTAAAATCTCTCTGCGTTTCATAATTTAATTATCCTTTATGATTCAACCTCTCAATTATCCCGAAACCAACGTTTAGGGATCTTTAAACTCCAAACTTCGCTGTCCAGTTTATAGTCAGGTTCAGCGGCACCGCCTGCTATCCACATCTTATTTTTAAACACAAAAGCAGATTGCTCATGACGTTTGCTCCAGATCACTTCTGACTTCAGCTCCGTCCAGTTCATCCCATCTTTTGAGCTCCATACATCCCCGAAGTTACCTGCTTCTGCCCAACCCCCCAATATCCACATTCTGTCTCTGTAAACAAGTGTTGAGAACCATAAACGCGGTTTCCATGCTGCTGAGCTGGTCACTAATTTCCAGTTAACGCCATCTTCAGAGCACCAGACATCATTGGTTGGTATGGCTTTCGGCGAACGATGCCCACCTCCCATTACCCAAATCTTGCCGTCAAATACCATTGCCTTTCCATGTGCCCTTTTAGACCATGGCGCATTAGCCAACTCCTGCTTCCATTCTTTACCGTCTGCAGAAGACCAAACATCATTAAACAACGTAGTATCATTATTACGATAAAAATCATTCGTTCCTCCAAGTATCCACATCCGGTCTTTAAAAACAACAAATCCGGGAGCCAATCTGGGGCTCCACCCGGCATTCGCTGTTTCCAAAGTCCATGCTTTTCCGTCATTCGAAGACCATACCTGGTTACTGCACTCTGTTCCCGGCAGCTTTCTTCCGCCCATCATCCACATCTTTTTTTTAAAAACCAATGAAGCTGACAGATCACTGTGTACCCAGGGAGCTGTTTCTATTTCGCGAACCCAGTTTTTACCATCCGGTGATTTCCAAACATCACGCGGATTAGGCAATTGTGGTGTAAACCAACCGCCAAGAACCCACATATTGCCATCAAACACAAATTCACCTTGCGAATCCCGGCTCTGCCATTCAGCCTCTTTTGTTTCCAAAACCCAATCAGGCGCCCTTTTTTGTTGAGCATTAGCTGCTGCGCTAAGCAAGAATATTATAGCCGCTATTATAATTGGATATTTCAATTCTAAGGTTCTAAAATTTTCATCAGCTACGGCCGGGATAATTCAGTTCTTTATTTTTTTGCTGTTACTGTGATCTCTATCCGGGATGGGCCTATGAGTGACGCAATACCCATTATAGAACGGGTGGGCCGGGGTTCGGGAAAATAAGTGCGATAAACAGTATTCATGCGTTCGAATAGTGCCATATCCGTAAGATAAACCTGGACAGATACCACATCAGAATAATCCATATCAGCCTCTTTCAAGATAACCCCAATTTTATCAAGCACCTGTTTTACTTCAGTCTCAAAGTCCTCGGGTACTACCCCTGTTTTCGCATCTTCGCCGCTGAATCCTGCCACGTAAAGTGTACCGTCCACCAGAATTCCGGGAGTGAAGGGAAGACCCCGATTATAGCCATCAGGCATGATGATTTTGCGTTCGCTGCGGCCACCAACCTCATCCGGTTTTTTTTCCTTACAGGATGTAAATGTCATTAATACAACACAAGTCATGATAATCAAATTCTTCATAATTCTAATTGTCTTTTCTGGTTTAAGATATATAAGATACTTATTTGATAATAATTTTCGATTTCCCTGAAGGGATAATAAGCATGATATTCCCGCTATTCTGATCAAACTTCCAGTTCCTCACTAAAACTCCGTTAATTAAAACCGTTGAAGGCTTTGATGATTTAGACAGATGAAGCTCGGATGTCTTTTCGCTCTGAACTTCCAGTTCCGCACCTGATTCATTAATAGCTATGGAGGCCGCAACAGGTTCACTGAATTTCAAACCGCCTCCATAGCCCTCAAACCTCCGGCCCTCAAAAAAGGCTTCGTTGAGCTTTCCATGAACTATCTTCGCCGTAAATCGGGAGGCATCAGTTTTGAACCCTTCTATTCGTTCAGCGGAACTACCGTTAAGCCTGAAAAACCCGTAATACTCAGCTTTATCATCTTTAAGCACGGACCCGAGCCAGCCATTTGAGTCGATTCTTGTTGGCTTAGGTCTTAGGGCGTAATTACCGTCAGCTGGCTTTCCTTCAGGGACCAGAACCGCAAGGAATAATGCATCTTTAACCTTAGAAGATGATATCGCTATAAAACTCTCGCTACGATCAGAAGTTCTGATCTGGCTGGTTAAGGGCTCTGGAGACAGCACATCCATAGTTAATCGTGCTGCTGGCCGTACAATGTTCATACGATTATCTGAGTAAGTTATCGAACTTTTACCATCTGTATGCTCGGCATGAAAAATCCAGTTATAAGAATGCTCAGAAGGACTATTAACCTCGTCAAACAGGAATATCGGCCCGTTTTTTATATATAACAGACTGCGCTTATAGCTGGAAACCACGCCTTTATACACACTTGTCAGATCGCTTTCAACAGCACTGGAATTATTTCCGGCAAAAGAGGAGATAATCTTGGGGTAAGTTTTTAATGATTCAATTCCATTATTAAAGTCGCCTGGTGCCTGGCTTTCGGCATTCATATCCACAAGCATTACATTATGCCCAATAGCCTGAGTATAGTATCCCGGAAAATAAAGATTTGCATAATAACTGCTGCTATGCCCTGCGTCACTTAAAAGCTCCTCTCCATTATGAGTCAGCAGAATGGTACCCTGGTCGTAATGATAGTGATTCCCGTTCGGGCCTGCTTTATAAATAAGTATGGTTCCGGAATCATCCCAGCTGGAACGCATCACCATATGCCCTTTTCCTTCAAAATGTTTTGACAATGGCAATGTCTCTCTGCTTTTCGGAGTTATTCCTTCTGTATACCATAAATATGGCAGGATTCCTCCCCTTGCATTTCCCGAGTCCCATGCTGGTTTAACATATTTATACATAAAAGGATCCTTCATTTTATAGACCAGCCATTGAGACGGCTGCTGAGTAAAACTGTATGTTGGGGAAACATCGCCGAGGTCCTGATACTTACCCCTGTTATTCTGAGTTACATATAAAGGATACTGGTAAAAGTCTTTCAGATAGGTTGTAGAAGTATAATCAATCCCATAATTGTTCTCAAGGGAATAAAGAAACTCAACAAGCTCCCTATAGCCCATTTCCTGATAGGTATATGGTTCGTTATAACTACCTTCAGGAAGCATTGTCCTGTCTATAAACTGCTTGGTTTTCGCCAGGATACCTGAGAGATAAGGTTCAAGACCCGGCAACTCAGGATCATCATTGGCGACAGCCATTGCAGCAAGTCCAACACCGGAGAGAATAACACCGATATGGTTTGAATTACTGGTTGGCATCCTGTTCAATTCTACCATATCCCGGTAGAACGGCTTAATTGAATTATCCATAATACCCTTTCGTATGGCTTTGCGCTCCGGATCGGATAATATCTGGTATAAAAGGTCATACCCTAAACCTGCTGCCATAGCTGCAGGGGCACCTGGATAATACGTATGGTTTCCATTCGCTTCCATCCAGGGATGGTTCCATGACGGCATCGCACAAAGTTTAATCAAAGCAAGCTTGCCCCTTTCTCCAGCTTCCTTGTTGCCGGCAAGAAAATATTGCCAGGCTTCATTATTTATTATCCTGGCCAGTGCATCCTGCGTTCTATACCAGCCACCCATACTTGCACTAGCATACGGTCCGCCTGTAACGGATTCCGGAGCATTAGAGTCAGGGATAGGCAATGAGGCTAAATCGACAGCGGAGGGCTTATAGCTGTTGATAAGGTTATCAAGTAGCTTTTTTGCTGCAGGTGGTTCATTGGAGCTTCTTTTTGCAGCGAGTTCAGCTGCAGTAAAAAACACCCGGGGGTGACTCGCTGCATTCAATCCAGATACCGGGACGATAAATCTTAAATCCCAGCTAAACGGTTCAGCGCCAAGCCCGGTAATTCTCCCCTTCCACTGTCCTCTTGGATCTGAGGGCCTGACTGTATAAATGTTATTATTTGACCAGATACCATCGGCAGCTTTTGAATCGCCGTGAGTACCATCATCATAAAATTTTACTTTGTTAACGATTGATTGGTCTGCAGGACCGATTAGCTCTGCATTGACTGATTCAGGTCTTTTGCCGTCTTCAGGTGTCAAACTGAGGGATATCGTCTCACCGGTCTTAAAGTGGCCGTTAATGACTGAATGTCCAAATTGCTCAAACCAGGTAGATTTAGGCAAAGTTGAAATAAACTGTCGTGTTCTTTCCCCGTTGAGACGGAACTCATCTATCAGCATTGTGTAGCTGGGCAAATGATTTACAACAGGGTAAAATGTTTTCATGGCAACTACCTGGAGATGTTCCCCAGGACTCATGGAATTATTATTTGATTTAAAGGATTCTAAAGGAAGATCAACCTCTACCCATGTGTTCGCCTGGGGCGACTTAATGGTATGTGTATATAAAACGCCATTGAAAGTCCCGAGCGAGATTTTAACAGTCTCAGGCTTTCGGTCACTCATCAGAAAAAAAGCGACTTTTAACCTTGTGGAGGGAAGGGTGTACATATCGATACGCTTGGTAAAACCTTGCGCGAGATCATTCGCATCATTTGGTTTTGTAATCCTTGAAAGAGCACTGCCTTTTCCACCAAATGCAGGCTCCTTTTTGGTGCCAAATGCCGGATCGTAGCCTGTATCCTGTTGGTAAGGGTAGGGTTCCCATGTGTACATTTCCCCGGTATCAAAATTGTCATATATCGTATATGGTACTCTATTTCCCTGCGTTTGCGCATTTACTGAATTTAAAAACAAGCTAAAGGCCATTAGTGAAAGCAAGGATATATTTTTCATATGTCTATATTTTGTTAGTACGGGGAATGAACCCGCATACCAGTTAATGTTTAGCTTGTTTGATCTTAGATTATTTAATCCTGTTAATTAATTCCGCCGATGCGTCAAGAAGTGCCTGTTCAGCCTGTGGTGCATACGGGCTGCCGTTTACCGCGTATCCGCCTTCAATATATTCGGCTGCAGTTGCAATATAACCACCAAAACCGCCCGCTACACCCAAAATAAACGTGTCAGGGAAGGGAGATCTATGCTTCACTTCTAAGCCGATCTCGGTAAAAACTTCAGCAGGAAAAGTCACGAAGACCGTATTTCCAATTCGAAGAGCTTGCATTGGCATTAAAAATGGCGGGGGATTCGGAGGCAGGGACTCAATGCGTTTAGATTGATTTACAGCCTGTGTGGCCAGCCACAAATCTACTTTGTACTTATCAAGAGTTCTGGGGCCAATAGTCTTGCCAATGCTTCCTTTTGCCACCAGATCGCGCGCAGCTTTCTTATAGTTTTCTGCACCTTCTGCGTCTTTGGGATAGTAAAGAACTAATTTCTCTTTTTCAGCCAAAGTCTTCTGAGCCTGTTCCTGCCATAAAAGTGCTTCAGCATGGGTATAAGGGAAAGTTGTGCGAACCGGAATTTGAAATTTGTCATAACTGACCTTAACATCTAAATCGGATGAAGTTTTGATCGCCGGCAGCACTTTAAGCACCGCATCTGAGAGGATCAATCCTTTTTTCTCAGCGAATTCAAAACTTCTTATTCCCTGCATATAAGCACCAACAGCCGAAAGCTCCGCCTGATAACCTACTTTAGCATCGCCCTGAGCCGACTGGAAATAACCTACGATTACACCTTTTGGCAAAGACTCTTTAATTCCCTTAATCGTGAAATAAGGCCAGTCCTCTGTAAATTTCAAATTATGCAGATCCAGCGCAGAAGGGTGGCAGCCATAAATAAAAAAGACACCCAGTAGTTTACCCTGTTCATTTTCAACCTTAATAACTGCGGCTTCCGGATCGGAATGAACTCCTCCATGTTCCATTCGCCGGTCATTCATTGCCATGCCAAAAACATCGACAGAACCTGTTCCAATTTTTCCGGCAACTCGGCTCTTCCATGCATTTACAGCACTCTGTACTGCTCGGCCGATAAAAAACTTTATATAGGCATCTTCCAAATTCCCCATTACCGGTCCAGAATGAGTATGAGTCGATGATACAATAACATTCTTGAAAGGAATACCCGTTTCCCTGTTCACGCCGGAACGAATTTGATCCATAACAAGTTCAGACATATTCACCACGGCAACTGTGATCATAGCCGAACTGGTTCCGTCTTCACTTTCCACAACCAGAGCACGGGCGTAGAGGTCGTCATGAACGCCTGTTGACGTATTGGTACCACGGTCATATCCGGCCATCCTGAACCCTATAGGATTTGGTGGAGTGATGACCGTTTCGCCAACGCCGACCTTAATTTTAGCAGAAACCTGAGCTGCTGCCGCGAAGAGGATCATAACTGTCAGAAGCCATGCCTTCCTGAAATGAAAATGTTTCATTGAAAAATGTTATTAAACCGTTTACGTTCAACTATTAATTGTAACTGAGTGAGATCAGAGAACAGCATGGGATCAGTTTTTAATGAATCCTTTCGTCTTTGCGAGAAAGGTCAGGATAATTTAATCCTGACTTTTTCATTTCTTAGTTTCAAATTCGCCAACCTTAATGACAGCAGGATTATTATACTTCAGACTTTCATCTTCTACGTATTTGACGAAAGCTTTTTCATTGTTATTTACTTCCCCAAAGCTCCAGGCCCCGAAAATCATATATTCATACGAGAGGTCGGCCGTGACGGGCATTTTAAATACATGATTACCACCATAATTACTGATCGACTTGTATTCCGGTTTAAATTTATCCAGAATAACCAGGCCGATGCCCTGCCACGGCACCCGTAAAACCTCTTCACCTATATCTTCGTCAGGTATCCGGGCTTCCACATCCTTACCCATAGATATGGCTATACCTTTTTTATTCACCGAAGTATATTCATTCATCATCTTTCTGATTCCGGCTCCGAAATTAACTGTAGCATTTGGAGGGAGGAACTTGGTGAACTTAGTTTCAACAATACTCCAACTTTTCCCGGCAATGGCTGTGTAATACTGGTCCAATTCATAAAAGCCCTTTCCTGAATTCCAGTTTGTGGTGGTCACTTTAATCATACTACGAAGTGGGCCGTTGTATACCACATCATAAGTATAACGGGTATCATCGAAAGGTCCCTTATTCTTAAACGGTGAATGATAAGCACGCGATGGGTTCTCCATATCATTGGGGTTTTCAAATATTGCCATGCCGCCCGCGCCAAAGGTGTTAGCAACAGTCATGATATCAGTTCCCATTTCCCATGGCATATAGTAGCCGGATTTATTGGTAGAATATTCATAATAAGCAGTCAGCATCGGAGCTCGTTTACCGTGAAGATCCACATCATGCGGGTACCATAATTTCCATCCCATATCTTTCGACTCCCATAAAGGAACAGTGTGGCGGCCATAATTGGCAATTGCCGCATGTACCTGATGCTCATACATCCCACGCTCATAATGATCTATATAGATATAAAAATCCCTGGATTCCCTGGCGTTCAGGTCTGTCATGAAAAATATCTCATCCCATATACCATCCTTGTCTTTATCGTCAACCTGCAGCTCCACATAATGGCCATTGGTTTCCTTTCTTCTTAGATAACCGCTATTCTTCTTCAGCTCCTCGACTGTTGGTTCAGGATCCGATGGAAGGGACGGATCAACTATCCCAATCCACCTCTCCGGAATATTCTGAAAAGGGAGGCTCTTTCGAGGCACCACAACCGGCGCACCCTTAATCGGGATAGCCAAAGGATTAGTCACCGTGATTTTAATACGCCTTGAAGGTGCATAATCCTTACCCTCAGTATACCATCCCGTTTTTGTTTGGGCATTGGCCATACCTGCTGATAGCATTAACAGGCTCAATAAGGCGATCTTTTTTCTTAATTTTAAAAACATAGTATTGGATTTATTCTGGTTTGTAATGTAAACTTTTTTACTTCTGATCAATTCTCCGGATAAATTCATCGAACACCCGAAAACTCATTTCAACGCAATCAAGAGGCACTTTATCCGCCGTATCATCCGGCCGATGATAAACAGGCAGTGTCTTTTCGTCATATCCTCTGCTATTTGCGTGTAATGCTTTTGCGCCGGAAGGCCTGAAGGGCAATGAATCCATAACAAAGCCATCGCTTTCTCCATAAATTGGTGCGGCAGGGATTTTAAGATCCTTATGAATGTCCCTGATCAGGTCTTTTACTCCCTGATCCTTTGAATTTATCCATAAATTTGGGCCGTAGGTCAATGAATCGAAGTTCAGCACGTACTTAATATTCTTAATTGAGTTATCTGCGATCCTGCCTTTCGCGTAATGGTAGGCGCCTTCGAATTCATACTCTTCTGAGTCTGCAGCAATGAAAGTTAGTGTATGATTATTTTCTTTTCCGGAGGCCGCGTGTGCGAGCATCAACATAACTATCACGGATGCTGTATTATCATTGGCCCCGGGGGTATTATAGATTGTATCCGCATGTGCAATGATCAGAATTTCATTCTTGGTTTTACCTGGAATGTGGCCAATTATATTGATACCCTTACCGGGAGTAGTACGAACCTGAGCACTGACAAATGCTTTCAATTTATTCTGAGCACTTCGTTCCAGCAGAGGAATGTCCTGTTTTCCCAACCCAAAAACAGAGACAGGTTTTGCCAGTCCCATATAGGGAGATCCGGCAATTGCTTTCCCATATTGATTTATAGAGAAAATCGCCAATGTTTCACCACTCAGCTCGTCAGCAATTGCAAAACCCTTTTCGTTTTTTACGAATATCCCGGAGATACCCGCCGCAGGTGTACCTACACCTTTTTTCTGATAAACAGCTTCAAAATGTTGACTACCAATAATCAGATCTGAACTCTTTAGAAGTTCCCAATATTCGAAATTATAAACATCAAAGTATACTTTTTCCAGCGAACGCTTCATTTCCTGTCGAATGATCTCAGCACCCTTAGCATAAGCTTTGCTGCCGCTGGGGCGAGGTCCAATATCTGTTACCAGTTTTTTAAGCAATCTGACTGTGTATTCCTGCCGTAATAGTGGAGTGGAAACTAACCGGATGCTGGACATATCCTTTGCCCAAGCCAATTGTCCGCTAAAAGTTATAAACGAAAATCCACCTGCCAGAAAAATAAATTTTCCTCTCGAAATCCTCTGCGCCTTCATTAATAATATCTCTCAAATTGATAGTAACGCATTTATCTAATCGTATTTTTCAAAATTTTGCTATTATAAGTTTACCTCTAACATATCCCCTTTGGTTGTTGGTATCTCTGGCCAATCAGGGATTGTACATAACGTGTAATTCACTAACAGGCCCAAGGATCCCTCTGACATTTTTCGTGCGGGCCTTTATGATATTCAAGCCACTCTGAAGCTCCCAATCCCATAGGTTCTGTTTTCTACTCATCCATTCCCCGTCATTGCTAGAAACAAGGAAACTCTCAAACCCACCAGGTGTAAATGCATCGATCTCAACTTTTAAAACACCCGCTTTTTCGGTTTCAGTGAGATAGACTTTGGCCTGATTAAGCGGCTGATAAAAATCGGATGCACGATTCGTATATCTTTGATATTCATCCCGTTTAGGGAAAATATCATCATACCAGTTTAAAAATCCGTCCCACCCCCACATGGTATCTCCTGTATGTACAGGTACTGGTAAGGGATTTGACAGAAAGTCATTCCGTGGTATGATGCGGAAGTGACCCATAATTTCCAGAATATGGGTTCCGCCACCTCCTTGTATAGGAAAGGGGTTGTTACCCCGACGTTGTCCAACCTTCAGTTTAGATACAATTTCCTCTCCCATTTCAGGAGCAAAGGGACGCTTCCATGTTTCGACGCGAGGCATCTGCTCAGCAAGAAGATTATGAATCTCCAAAAGATTGAATGGGATACCTGTTTCCGGATCATAATAATAGTAATCACGGGTAGAATCCATATAAATCCACTTGTTCAGCTGATTAGACCATACTTCTGTAACTTCGTGCCC
This sequence comes from Bacteroidota bacterium, assembly GCA_040385405.1. Taxonomy (GTDB): domain Bacteria; phylum Bacteroidota; class Bacteroidia; order Sphingobacteriales; family Sphingobacteriaceae; genus Daejeonella. The sequence continues at coordinate 33,968 of JAZKHM010000011.1, forward strand.
ACTCTCCCCCTCACTATGTATGTTTATATGACGTGCCTGATATCCCAACGCGAGAAATGCACCAATCAACGCCTGATTGGGGTAAAGACACATTTCCACCATTCGCCGGCCTTGGAAAAACGGACCGTTAAGCTGTGGCATACTACTTCCCTCGGCAATCACTGGGGTAACAGTAACGTCGTTCCAATTCCATGAGTAAGCATTGCTTGTTAGGGGCACGCGATAGGCCCAGTTGAGAAGGCGCATCATGACTTCGAACTCACTTCGTGCTCCCTTCACAATCTGATCGAGCTTATGGTCTTCCCTGTATTTTTTTAGATCCAGGTGATTCAAATCCTCATATGAGAAAGGATAGGATGGTGTAATGATTTTACCATTATTGATAACATGGGCCTGAATCACTGTATTTGCATTAGTGGAAACGTTTTCCCATCCGGCTTTTATCCGCAAACCCCTGATCATGGGTGTAACCAAAGGATCGGATGTTGAAAGTGCTGCCCGCCATTGCATATAACGCTTATCTGAAAGAGAATATTCAGATCCCGTTTTGGCGGGCTCCCAGCCTGTCCATGAATGATCTCCAATAAAGGGACTGGACCCAAATCGAACAAAGGCTTTAACACTCGTTTTAGCCGGCACATCAAAGTCGGGCCAAAACACAGCCTTCAAATTACCGGAACTGCGCTTATAAGGGTCATCTCCGTCCACGATATCCATTAAAGGCGAAAGATATTCTCCTTCAGTTAAAAAACGATCCAGACTAATTCGAACTGAATACTCACCATCGATCAGATTCATTGCTCCAAGCCTCGAATCACTCCAGGATTCACCACGGTTGAGGCTTTTCATGGACCGGTTGGGGCTTGTACGGGTTAAAGACCCACGTTTAAACTCATTTAAATGCGCAATCAATACCCGCCATGAAGTTGAATCCGATTCTGTCCACATGAGGATCTCATTATTACCCTTTCGCAGTTTTTCGTGTGGAAGGTCGATGTAATACCACCGGTCGAGCCCGGCCATATCGATGTATTGCCGCGCGTGCGGATAAGCGATAACAGAGGCTGGTCTGATGAACTTTTCCCCATTCACGGATAGATGAAGCGGCTCTTTATTCCCCTTAACCTCCATTCCTTTAAAAACCAATCTCGCAGAAGCAGCGGATGGATTTTCAATCTCAAGAATCTTCTTAATTATAATTCCCTTTTTCAAATCTTCAACCCATTCTACCGGACCTTTAGTATAGGTTTTATAGCCTTCCGGAAGGCCCGCAGCCGGCGCATCGTCTTCAATAAGCTCCATATCCTGAAGCCGGATAATCCCCTTTCTTTGATCAAACGTTAAGTTGATTAATCGTCCGTCTTTTTCAATATCTGAAGCATTAAGAGTTAATTCCTTATATCTGAACTTTGAGGCACTTTTAGTATCCCTTGCGCCCACCAAACCGGCAAGTTCCATGAAACCTGACTTTCTTTCTTCTGAAAGCTGTCCAGACTGTGAGAAAACCGTAAAACAGTTAATCACCAACAGCGCAAGAATGGTTATCGATTTTCTCATTATATGTCAAGCAATTTAGATTTTCCTGAAAAAGTAACCAGGACCCATACATTCTGATAAATATTTGGGAAGATTTGGATCCTTGTAATTCTTGATTGAATATTCTCTGTATTTCAGTACTGGCTAAACGTCCAAAGGATTAATCCGGAACATACGAATCGCCTCCATATCCCTTTTTCTAAATGATATCGACTGTTTGGTCGAAGGAATCAATTTCTCCAAGAGAATCCAATTAGTTAAAAAAGAAATAGCAGTTATCGATTTAAACAATCAATAACTGCTATAAAAGTATCAATCGGTTGGAGCAGGAAACGATGCCAAAGGCTTAGCGTCCCACCAAACCCGGGTTGCATAGGTATCCGGCCCCCCAAGCAGTGCCAGGGCTGCTTCTGTTGCGGCTTTATTGGTCGAATAAGAGTTAGGAGGATAGATCAATCGCCTTGCAAGTTGCGTTCTTGTAAGCGCTGGATTATCAGACTGTATAATAGCATAACCTCTCGGATAGCCTGTTCTACGGCGTTCAGCCCAAGCTTCAGTATCGTTCATAGGGAAGAGTGCGAGCCATTTTTGTGTAATTATCTGCTCCAGCCGTCTCTCAAAGCTTCCGGCTGTTTCAAAAAGAACAGGTATATCGGTTACAGGTGGACTATTTCGTGCGTCCGGTTTACCGAACCTGTCTAATGGCTTTGCTGGTAACTTAGTACTGTTAACATACGCGTCAATTACAGCATCAGAAGCATTCGTCCTGAATTTAATGGAAGCTTTAATTCCTTCATTGTAAAACTGCTGTGCTGTTCCGCCCATATTCCATCCTCGCAATGCTCCCTCTGCTCTCAGGAAAAATACCTCAGCAGCTTCCATGATATGATCGGGCTCATTCGTTCCACCATTGTTTATAGGCAACCATTTTTTTCCGACGTAAGAATACTGCAGATCCAGGTTTGTTCCTCTTTGAGACGATGGATATCCGTTTCTTAATCCTACTAATCCGCCAAATACAGCAGTGGCCGGAGTTAATCGTCCGCAACATGGCTGCGTATAAACTGGTATCCGGGGATCTTCGTATCCATTCATTAGGCTCGCAAGAGTAGAACTAAGTACAAATTCACTGATATAAGTGATCGTACTTAATTTGTTGACGTTTGTACCGTCAACTTTGACCTTTGAAAGCGCATTATCCGCGTTATTCACGATAAAACCTTCAGGAGCGGCGGCTGCCTTTTCAGCCTCTAACTTTGCCTTTGCCGGTTCAACATAGGAAATTCGCATTGCAAGCCTGAGACGCAAAGAGTTAAGAAACTTAAGATTTTTTAAAACATTTCCATCATAAACAAGATCATGTGACCCGCCACTTATTCCAAAAATTTTAACAGCCTGATTAGCGGCCCTAAGATCTGTGGCTGCCTCGTCTAATATCTTAAAGAAATCATAGTAGATGTCCTTTTGAGAATCAAAAGCAACACTAGTCTTACCGTTGCCAAATTCCGAATAAATAATCGGACCCCAGTAATCAGTCTGGCGATGATATAATGCGACTTTCCATAACTTAGCAAGCGCATTCTCCGGCTTAAGATTACTTTGAGCTGTATTTTTAAGTACCAGGTTAAGCTGGTTGGCTGCGGCTCCAAAACCCGTGTTCGAATAGAACCCTTCCATTAACAAGTTTGACCAGCTGCCCGGCCCGTTAAAATTGGAGGAGGCAAAATTAGGATGGATGGTGGCGTGAAACTGTGAATACTCCCCTGCAAACAGGTTATTCCCCTGATACCAGGCTCTCATACCAAAATGCTGAGCTTCCGCGAATGCAAACCCAACCATACTCGCATCCATTTGCTCAACGGTAAGCTGCGCCCTAGGCGTGTTGAGTTCATCAAAGTGGTCGGTGCAGGAAACTGTACCTACGGTAAGAAGCAATGCTATAAATGCAAAGCTTCTATGTATATATCGAGTGATTTTCATGATATTAATTTTATCTCTATTTGAACATTATTAAAATAGAATTTACTAGAAATCGACCTTAAGGTTTAAACCGAAGGTTCTTTCAGTGGGTTGTACGTACGTTTGAAAACCGGCCGAAGCAGTCCCAGCTCCTGAAAGAATTTCAGGATCCCAATTACCGTTTTTATTTAAAAAGAACAAGTTTCTACCAACCAATGACAATTTAACGCCCGAAATAAATCCGACCTTGCTTAGCATTGATTTAGGAAAAGTGAAGCCAAGTGTGGCCTCCCTGACTCTGGTATTGGTGGCACTTGTTATAAATGCTTCACCTATCGGTGCGTTCCTTCCCCCTATTATTCTCCAAAAAGCCTGAGAACTTACTGCAGTAGTATTCGGTGATCCGTTGGCGAGAACGCCAGTTTCATTTGGAAATAAATTTTCTCCAAACACCAATCCGCCATCTCTTCCGGCAAGGGTTTCCTTGGTAATTCCCTCTCCATATAAAAGGCCATCTGTTATCGAAACCATGCTACCGCCTTGTCGATGTTCAATCAGGAAACCAAAATCAAAATTCTTATATGAAAAGTTATTGGTGATGGCTCCCATCCAGTCTGGATTAAAATTAGCTGCTAAAACTGATCTTCCCGGAGTAAGCGTTGGTAAACCATTTGCGCCAACTATTACTCTACCTTGTGCATCTCTGGCCCAACCTCTTGTATAGATATTACCAAATTCTTGTCCCTGAGCCACAACGAAATCAGACATATAGGAATCGCCGCCAACAATAATTCGAGGACGATCATCAGAAATTTTATTTACCCAGTTCTTATTCTTCGCGAAATTGCTGCTAATATCCCAGGTTAATCCATTGTCATTTTGCACGGGAGTCGCTGATAGAACAAGTTCAATTCCGGTATTCTGAACATCCCCTCCATTAGTAAAGAATGAAGCAGCACCAGAACCCGATGGTAAAGTAATTGTAAACAACTGGTCAAAAGTATTCGTCTTGTAGGCTGTAATATCAAGTCCTAAACGATTATTGAACAAACGAGTATCCAGCCCGATCTCATAACCTTCTGTAGTTTCAGGTTTAAGGTCTGGGTTAGGCAAGGTAGATCCCAGGGTTATGAATCCATAATTTCCTCCGGTTCCGGTAAATGAAGCAGAGCGGCTTAACTGATAAGGATTAGCGCTGCTACCTACTTTTGCATACGATGCTCTTAGTTTGGCATATGATATTACATCTGGAAGACCTGGGATCATATCAGTAAGGATAGTAGAAATACCCAAAGACGGATAAAAATATGAACGGCTATTTGCAGGAAGAGTGGAACTCCAGTCGTTACGTCCGGTCACATCCACATAAAGAAAATTCTTCCATCCAAAATTTGCGGAAAAGTAGAGTGACTGTAACTCTTCCTGAGTACTTGGATTAAATGAGCCTTGTGTAAGAGCAGTATTGCCGAACGAGAAGAAGTTTGGTATAATCAATCCCTGCTGAGTGCTGGCACTGATACTACCAGAGCCATCATACTTTCTTAGGGTTCCCCCCGCCAGGGCTGATACATTCAGATTTGTTGTGATATTGTCATTAAAGGATAAGATCGCGTCATGGTTCCAAACCTGGCCCGGACCGGAAATACTGGCGCTGTAACTGCCGAAATTATCCTGGCCGCCACCATACGAATCAATCCATGCTTTTCTCTCTGATGTGCTTGATCCGCCATCAAAAGATGAGCGTCCCATTAACTTCAGCTTATCCGTTATATCAATTGTCAATGAACCTAATGCGATTATACGATCAGTAGTCGCATAATTAACAACCCGGTTCATTATCCAGAAAGGGTTCCTTCCTATTGTAGACCCCGGGTTCCAAAAATGTTGCTTGTTCGCACCAGACGCGTCAGTATATTCGAATTGTCTAAGATCCTCAATCTGAATGTTTCGTGGTAACCGATATATATTCATATAAGGGTTATTAGCCGCATTATCACCCGTGCCATTTTGATTATCAATTTCGTTCCGGATATAGTTTAGCTTAGTATCAAGCGAAAGCCATTTTCTCAACTTGCTGGTCACTCTGACTGTGGCGTTGTCCCTTCGTAATTCATTCGTTTCCATCAGTCCCTTTGCATCTTCCCGGGTATAAGAAAATGCCGTTTGAGTATTCGCAGAGCCTACGGTAGCGTTAACGTTATGAGTTAAATAAGTAGAGTTTCGGAATATGTCTTTATAATTATTTGGCTGTGGCGAAAAAGCATACTGAGTTCCGGCCTTACCAGGAGCAGCAGACCAGTGATTAACCATCTGACCAGTCATTTTAGGTCCCCAGGATTCTTCAGAAGTTGCGTTATAAACTCCTGAAACTCCCTGTCCATATTCATTCTGCGGCTCAAAATACAGGAGCGGCCTTCCAGTCTGGAAAGTTTCGTTTACGCTTATTTGAACCTGGCCCTCTTTACCTTTCTTAGTCTCAATGATTATAACACCATTCTGAGCGGCACTACCATATAACGCCGCGGCATTAGGGCCTTTCAAAACGTTTATCGATTCAATATTATCCGGACTAAAATTGGCGATTGCGGTGCTCATGGGTACCCCATCAACAACATAAAGTGGCCCGCTGCCTCCGGAAATGGAACGGTTCCCTCTCAAAACTACACGAGCTGTGCCACCCAATCCTGTACCGGCAGTTTCAATAGACATCCCCGCAACCTTGCCCTGCAAAGCATTTACTACGTTCAATGTTCGTGTTTCCGTAAGTTCCTCAGTGCTGACACCCTGAGTCGCATAAGTAAGAGATTTGGCCTCCCGTTTAATACCAAGTGCAGTTACCACTACTTCGTTCAATGAAGTCGATGACTCATCTAAACTGACGTTGATGACTCCCTGATTGTTCACAGGCACTTCCTTTGTTATATAACCTATATAGGTAAATACAAGAACCGCATTATCAGGCACACTCAATGAATATCGTCCTTCAATGTCTGTAGAAGCGCCTATTTCAGTTCCTTTAACTTTAATACTGACACCCGGAAGGGTTTCGCCTTTAGCATCTTTAACCTGCCCTCTCACCACAATATCCATGAGCTGTGAGCTAGAATTTTCTGAAATCCTGGTATTATCCTCCGTGTGAGCCTTCTGATTGTTAACAATCAAAATCCTGTTGTCCACTTGTTTAAATCCAAGCGACGTATTTGCCAGTAATTGCTCCAGGAATGCCTCAACCGTTTTTGTAGATGAAGTAACATCAAGTTTACCGATATCTTTTACATCATCATATCGATACATGAAATGGAAATCGCTTTGCTTTTCAATTAGTCGAAATGCCTTTAGTAAAGATTCATTCTTAAGTTCAAGCTTTATTTTTACTTCATCAATTGCCTGGCTCTTTACCGGCGGGGCGGAAAATAGCTGAATTGAGGTAGTTAAAACAACAAAAAAAGCAAGTTTGAGATGCATAATATACTGGAATATTTTTTTTGTGACCCGACTATCCAGAATCGGCGCAAGTTTGTTTTGCTGAAATTCAGCTAAGAATGTAAAAAAAGTCATAATTTTAATTCGTTTTAAAATATGAACAAAATGCTGATTGAAAAATTAGCAGGTTTAAAACACATCAATTGCTTTCCGATGGCAGTCGGATTACAATTACCCCTCTGAATTGTCTGGCTTCCAGATATTCAGGGGGTTTTTTCAGTAGCGGATTCTTCTTTTATCCATAGATTAGAATTAATGAATCATAGTAATTATTTAGCACTGATAATGATCGAAGCGTTATCCTTATCGTATTGGAAATCTGCTCCATTGAATTCGCAAACACTTTTTAAAACATGTTCCAGGCTAGCACCCTTTTCGAAGGTGGTCGTAAATCGGCTTGTCTGAATACTTTCGTCTTTAATTGAAATATCAACATTAAATCGTTCTTCCACCAATTTCAGCGCTTCGGCTACTGTAACATTGTCCAATAAAAGATCCTGCTCTTTCCAGGCAAGATAATTATCTGCCTTCACGACACTCCTGATCGCATTTGCCTTTACCTTATTATAACTGATTTGATGATTTGGTGTGATAATGCCAAGAATTGTCTTTTCATCCTGAACTTTCACTTTCCCCCGAACCACTGTAACTGTTATTTCTGATTCACCGGGCCATGCTTTTATGTTAAATGCTGTACCTAAAACAACGGTCTGAACCTTGCCGGTATGTATAATGAATGATTTATTTGGATTGTGCTGTATATCAAAATAAGCCTCGCCCTCCAGATAGACTTCCCTTTTTTCTGAATCATCAAATGTTGAGGGATAATTAAGCCTCGTACCGGCACCGATAATTACAGAACTTCCATCAGGCAAAAGAACCAGCCTATGCTCAATGTTCTTGTCTGATGACGATAATAAATCCTGGGTTTTGGCTACTGAATAATCATAAAAATACAAACCAGTACTTAATATGATGAATACCGCTGCAGCGGCAGTTATCCACCGTGCCCAAGACTTACGCTTTGACATTATCTCTCGGCTTTTCATCTCATGAATATCTATTTTCTCCCAAATATCCCTATTGAGCTTATTCTTTAAATCTTCCCTCTCCTCTGTATTCAGCGATTTCAATCCATTGTCATTAGATTCAAATAACTCGTAATAGCTATTCAAGACACGGCCTTCTTCCTCTGTGACATCTCCCTTGATGTATTTTTCCAGCAACTCAATGAAAAATTTTTTGTCCATAAAAAGATAAGAGCCTTTGTAATAACATGACCTCTAATTATAAGAATGTCCCATCCTAAAGATTTTTTTAAACGCAATTCAATGATATCTTCCGTTCAGCTGAAAAGTGTCTTTTTCTTATCGATGAACAGATTTTAGTGAAATGCAGCACATTCTCGATTACATTCCAGTCAAAAGCATTGCAGACGGCACTCAGCTTAAAATAAAACTTAGAAAAAATTTTATAAACTATAGACTACGAGAGCTAGACAGGATAACAATACAATCTTCAAATGTTCAATTGCTTTGCCCAGCTGGTTCTGAACCGTTTTTCTGGTTATGCCCATCTGGTCGGCAATTGCTTTAGTCGTAAAGTCTTCCTGAAAGCGAAGTTTAAAAATCATCTGCCTTTTAGGAGGCAATTTCGACAAGAGAACTTCATAGGCTTCACAAAACTCCTGATAATGGATATTGGAATCAGCATTCTGATGAAGTGCTGGAATAGTATTCAATTTTTCAAATAATGGAGTGAGGTTTTTATTCTTTTCAGCCAGTTTAAAAACTCTGTTCCTGACCGCAATATTGAGGTAAGCTGGTAAATTCTCAATCAGCGTATCCCGTTTTAGCCAGATAGAAATAAAAATATCCTGAACAATGTCTTTAGCCTGCTCTGAATCACCCAGACGTTTGTAGGCACTTGAATATGCCTGAGCCCAGTATTTATCGTAGAGAAGATCAAAAGCACCTTTATTACCCTGCTGTACCTGAAGCAGGAGGAGTTTGTCAGTAGCAGCGTCAGATATAAATTTATCCATAGAAAAAAATAAACCAGTAAAAAATTGCAGCCGATATATTGATGATAACAAACAATAACTCAGATAATTTATGTTTTCCGTTGAATCAGTGAGTTCAATCTGGATCCTATCCCAATTCCATGTATTCTAAAGATAGGCAAAAAAAGTCTTTAACAATACCAAAATAAATTTTTTATTTTCTTAGTCCTTGCTATCGCGTTTACGTGCCCGTTGCTGTCCGAATGTGTGCGAATGATAAACGAGATGGAAAAGGTGTACAGCGGAATTAACCACTCATTTAAGGGGTAGGGATCCAGATATTGCGTATCACGTAAAACTCTTAATTCCTGAAATTCTGCGTAACCATCAAGCCATACTTCCCGCCGTCCAGAATTCCTATACCAAGCCTGCCAAAGGCAGGGTGGAGAATATTTGCTTTGTGGCCCGGAGAGTTCATCAGCCCCCTATGTGCCAGGATGAGCGTCGGGGCTAATGCAAGATTCTCACCTGCAGTCAGGAAACTTACGTTTTCATCACGGGCGCGTTTGGCTGGACTTTCGCCCTCTTTATTGGTATGTGAGAAATAACCTTTGGCAAACATATCCGCAGAATGTAATCTTGCTACCTTTGTCATTTCAGGATCTGCTTTCAGGGGCGGCAAACCTTCCTTCTTCCGTTCTTCGTTTACAAGAATCAGCATCTGGGCTTCAAGGTCTTCACGCACTTTTGTTTCGGTAAGGGTAAAATCCAGATCGACAGACTTCTTAGCGTCCGGCTCCACTGTAAGTTTAGTTATAGAACGGCTTACTGCATCTTCAAACACTGGTGCTAATTTGTCGCCAATCCACTGTACGTATGGGCTGGCAGCTGTCGCAATTGAACTTTCACGAGTGTTCGCTGCAATACTATCTGACAGAGGCATCGCTAATAGCAGGGAACCGAGTACAGCCACGTAGATCATGCCGTTGATCATACCGGGAATAGTCCCAAATAATCGGTTAGTAAAACTGAGATGCACACCGTGAGGAAGATTCTCTAATCCTTTCATAAACAATGACCATATCAGCATTCTTGCTAGTGCAAAGCATGCAATGAACGCTAACGGGAGCGTCCACGGTCCTGCCGGTGCCGCATATCTTTCGTAAAAAACAACGACATAACCTGACCCCAGGAAAGCGGCAACTAATCCCGCAGCCAGTACCAGCAAATCTAGCGCTCCAAGAATAAAACCTTTTTGATAACCGGCATATAAAGCCAGCAGAATAATCAGAAGAAGTATTACATCTACCAGATTCATTGTATTACGTGTAACTCATTACTTAAGCCTTGTCCAGATTCATTAATTTTTCGTTGATCCGGGCTGCATCCTAATTCAAGTATTTATACTCATACGTGATACTGTCTATTTCACTTCGACAACCGTCCAATTATTCGCCCTTCTGTTCCAGATGATTGAATAGTCTTTATTGTGGGTCAATTTATAGGTCACTGCACTGGGACTATTAACAAGTCGTAAGAAACCGTAGTTGTAGATTTCATACTTAAATACGAAAGGCTGAGTAGTTTTAAGAAGAACGGGACTGAAGTTCCTGCCATCGTCAGAGAGATAAACAGTCATAGCATTATTCCCGTATAACGCCAGATTGATCCAACCACTCTCTCTCACAGGTGGCGGCGGATTTTGCTGGGGTTGGGGAACAGGCGGGCGTGCGGTCGTGGTCGAAGTATTGATCGCCTTGGCATAGTACCAGCCTTTTTGAATAGCGTTTACGCGGGCGGCCCTCCCGGGATGGCTGGAATTGCCCTGAGCGGGGGCGATCTTCTGAATTGCCGCTGTTGCATCGCCCAGGCTAGCTCCGATTTTCGCCAAAGCATAACCTGAGAAATAATCAGCTTCCAGCTCTTTAGCAGGCGTGCTGCCGGGGCCAGAAAGAAGATGGCTATAATAGTGGTGGCCTATTTCATGTGCCAGCACACTTATCGAGGCCCAGTTTGTATTTGAATATTGGTCCAAAGCGGTAAGGAACCTGTTATCGTAGATAATGAAACGCTTGTCGCGGATAATTGTCGCATAAGCATTGTTTATCCCGTTTTGCTCCAACAGCGTAAAATTCTGCTTCCAATTTACGCTGTCAAGAATAGTCCTTACATATGCTCCAGCTTCATAGACGCTTAAAAAGCTGTATACCAGCGAAGGAGGAGGAATCAATATCCCGCATTGGTTGGTTTGTTGACCAAAAGTCAGCTGTGAACATAAAAGGAGAAACAGCGCTATTCTTTTCATAGAATGAGATTAATAATCTTATAACGGAATGATAAGTAATTATGTTATAACACCAATACACTCTGGAAGTTTCGGGTATTCGCTCATGGGCAGAATCTTCCCGGTGTCACTGTAACTGATACCTTGCGAATATAGATTTAGATGTCCAGATCCCCGTGAGACGTTCAAAAAAGTATTCGTTCTATAGCCGGATTAACTCCATCTGTAAAAATTGACGGCAAAACATAACCAACTGTTTATAAGTCATATAAATCTCAAAAAATATGATGGCAGGGATATTGCTATCTCTCTGAAACTAATCTAAAAACAATGAAAACTCTACTTAGTACTCTATTTGTTGGTTTCCTCGCGGTGGCGGGGTTTGCACAAACTACCAGTACCGTGAATATCATATTCCGCGGCGTCACAAAAACAACCAATAACTTTGAAGTTAGAATTGACGACAAGCGCTATTTTTCGAATACTAACACGAGCAATGCGCCAAATTATAAGATCTCAATTGATAATATTCTGACTGGCACGCGAGCGTTAAAGTTATACCGTTTGAAAAGTAATAGTGTATCCGCCAATGCTAATTCCCAAAACACCTTGGTATATTCGACTAATTTCGTTTTGAGAGAAGGTTATGATATGAATATAACCGTCCGTCCAAATGGTGCAGTCCAGTTTAGCGAAGTGATGGCTGAAGTTACTAATCCTGTAAATTCGGGGCCAATGACCACTGCTGCCTTTAATTCGCTTAAACAAGCCGTACAATCACAAGGGTCACAGGCCTTAAAAGCTGAAAAGATACGGGACGCATTTATCAATACTAATAACCGTTTTACCAGTGCACAGGTTAGGCAGTTACTTGTTATGGTTACTTCAGAAAGCGACAAACTTGATCTTGCCAAACTGGCTTATGACGGCGTTACCGATACAGCGAATTTTGCCACCTTAAGTAATGTCTTTAGCAGCACGACCAGGAGAAATGAATTTGCTGAATTTATTCGTTCAAAAGCGGAATCGGCTCCCCCTGCAACCTCGAGGGTATTAATCTCCGATACTAATTTCAATAACCTTGTCGCGAATGTTAAGAGTAAATGGTCGCAATCACTTAAAGGTGATGCACTAAGGGAGGCCTTTACGAACTCCAATAATTACTATACAACGACACAGGTCAGACAATTAATGGGCCTTGTGACTTCGGAAAGCGACCGGATGGATCTGATCAGAATGGCTTATCCCGTAGTAAGTGACGCAAACAATTTTGCAACTCTTTATGACGTCTTTGCCAGTACTGCAAAACGCACTGAATTCAACGATTTCGTTGTTTCAAAGGGCGGGGTTGCTGTCAATAATGGAGTTAAGGCTCAAATGACAGCCCGTAATTTCAATCTTTTAATGAGTAGCATACAGTCTAAATGGTCCCAGGCACTTAAAACAGATGCCGTAAGGGATGCATTCAAAAACGTTAACAATTACTTCAGCACTGAGCAGATCCGGCAGTTAATGGGCCAAGTAACATCTGAGAGTGACCGGCTGGATCTGGTTAAGCTGGCTTATCCTGTAGTGATCGACACGAATAACTTTGCAACTCTGTCTGATATCTTTGTCAGCACAGCTTATCGTCTGGAATTTAACGACTTTGTGGTTTCAAAAGGAGGAGTAGCTGTGAACACCGGTGTTAAGACTCAAATGACGGTTAATAATTTTAATCTTCTGATGAATAGCATTCAGTCCAAATGGTCTCAGGCGCTTAAAACCGACGCCGTCAGAGATGCGTTCATCAACCCAAATAATTACTTCAGTACCGATCAGATCAGAACCTTACTTACACAGGTTACTTCAGAATCAGACAGGTTGGCATTGGCAAAACAATCGTTCCGTTCTGTTATGGATCCGAACACATTCTATCAGTTGGGCGACCTTTTCACCTCGACCACCTACAGAAACGAATTTAATACTTTCGCAACTGAGCAGACCGGGGTAACTGTGAATTCGGTTGTGAGAACACCAATGTCGAACAGTGACTTTAGTGTTTTGGTGCTTAGTATCAGGAGTAACTTTTTACAGCTTCTTAAAGTTCAAGCAGAGAGAGACGTATTTGCCAACCCTAATAATTTTTTCACAACTGCACAGATAAAACAACTGATCTTGTTAATTAACGCTGAGCCGAACCGTTTGGAGCTTGCAAAGCTTTCGTATAAAACAGTAACAGATCCGGAAAACTTCATGCAGTTAAATGATGTCTTTCAAATGCAGTCGAGTAAAGATGAACTGGCAGCTTTTGTGAAGAGCTATCAGAGGAATTGATGCCGGAGATCGGAAGTCTGAGGTCTGACGAAAGGCGGTTAATTAACACGATCATATCTCCTCTTAAAGACACATAATTCAACTTTCGATTTCAGTTTAAATTAGATAATGTTAAAGGCCTTTCAGCTAATCCCTGAAAGGCCATATTCGTTCATCAATTAGTGCCTCTTCCTTAACCAAGCACAAGTCTTAGCTCCTGATTCCGGGCTCTAATATTAGTCCACGTAAGCAATACAATCTAATTGTACCAGCACTCCCTCCCTGCCCATCAAATCGGCACTAGTGCCCGTATATGATCGAACTGGGGCGGGGTCGGGGAAATAGCCGCGATAGGCTTCGTTGAGCAAGGCTATGTTCTTATTTGGTTCAACCACTGTCATGTGCACCTTAAGCGCGTTTGCCATGGAAGACCCCGCACCTTCAAGAACTTCTTTCAGAGTATCCAGGATACTTTTTATCTGTACTTTAATATCCCCTGGCTCGGCTCTCCTTTCAGGATACCAGCCACCAATGCCGGAAACAAAAAGCAAATGCCCTGAACGGATACAGCCCGAGAGAACACTCACGGGGCCCTGCGCTGTGGGAACGGCTGTGTTTGTGTTTCCTCCGCTATTACTTTTACGGACCACTTGTTTTTTGGGTGTCCATTGTCCTCTTTTCCTCTTCTGCGCACTAGCTGCGCCGGGCGATAGGGTAATTGCAGCCGCACCGGCCAGGGGCATCAGGGTCAGGCTTTTTAGCAAGTTCCTGCGATTCATTTTATATTCTTTTGAAATTCATTTAACATCATCAGTCCACATAAGCGATACATCCTACCTGCAGCAGAATCCCATCACGGCCCATTTGGCTGGCTTTGGAGCTGCTAAATGAGCGCGCAGGGGGATTTTCAGGAAAGAATTCGTAATAACCTTCATTAAGTTTCGCAAGATTCTTTTCCGGCTCGCAAACCGTCATAAAGATCTGAAGCACATTATTCATTCCGGAGCCAGCGGCTTCCAGAGCTTCCTTCATAGTAGTAAGTGCACCTGTTATCTGGACTTTGGCGTCGCCCGGCTCGGGCCTGCGGTTGGCATACCAGCCTCCGATACCTCCGACAAAGAGTAAGTGACCGGATCGGAGGCAGGATGAACTGGCACCCCTTATCAATTCCTTTTTAGGCAGCCACTCTTCTGGTTCTGCAGTACCAAGCGAATTCTCGAAAGCCGAGGCACTTACTGCGGCACCTGCCAGCGGCAAAAGGGTTAATCCTGCCAGGATTTCTTTTCGGTTCATGTTTCTTAGCTTGGTTTCTTAAATATAAGAAACAAGTAGAATTAAGCCTAAAGTACATGAAGTTTTTACAATGTAACCAATCTCCCTACCACCTTAAACTTCTCAAACACTCCCATCGAATGCGGAGCATCCTTAAGCTCGTCAGTAAGATCCTGTCCAGCCCAATGTTCATAATGTTTGCCATTCTTCCATAACCGGCTTTCAGTGACGTCATAGATCAGCCCCTGAAAAGCAATCCATATTTCTGGTTTATCCTGGCCGTTCCGGAGTGCGAGGTACTGCCTGGTGTACTGGGGAATATCCATTATCCTGAAACCTTTCCTCGTCTTTTAAAATACTCAAACAATTGAATATTGATCAGCAACATCGACATGGAGTAGAAATGATCTTCAAATGGAATGGTACCAATCCGGAAGGTCATGTTTTCCACATCATTATACATAACTATAGGTATTGATGTAAGAATGCCGTTAACTATATAAAAAGGGACAAGGGAAACAAGAAATGCCAGATAGAATCTCCCAAGATTCGCTTTTTGTACAAATTCGACATAAGTTAAAGTAACCAGCAACAGTCCAAATGTAATGAGCGTATAAACCCGGACATAAAAAGCGATCAGAATTATTGTGCTCAAGCTGATCAGGATTATGCTGATTAACCTGGAAAAAGGCCTCAGCACATCTTTCTTTACATAAAAGTTCAGGCACTCATAGATGAAAATACACGCAAAAGGTACCGTTACAAAAAACAGAATTTCTTCCAGAGGCAAATTAAAAAGGTACACGCCAATCAGGTAATCAGCGTTGAAAGACCATACATCGAGAACTGTGAATAGATAATCCCAAATCAGGAAAAGCAGTCCTGTAATAAAGAGTCCCGGGAAAATGTATTTCCATTTTTTGTAAAATTGGACACGATTGTCAAAGGAAAGCAGTATTGGAAAGAGGATTGTCAGGAAGTTAATCAGGAGATAGGCAGACTTCATGAACAAATATAAGTATCGGAGCTGACAGTTGAAGGTGGACAGCGAAAAGCGCTATGCGGCGACCGCCGTGCGCCCCCAAAAGTTATCTTCAAGAAAATCCTTACACCAGTATATAAAAAAAACACCAGAATTTCTCCCGGTGCTTTCATGTAAGTGTATGATGTTTAATTTATGTTGATGCTATATTGTTGATTAATTAATAGCGTATTGGGTATTACGGGAGTCGGTATCATAAGGCTTTAGAGATTTCTTAAGCAATTTCCTGGCAACATGAATCCGGGTTTTAACTGTTCCAATCGGAATTGTTAAATGATCCGCAATTTCGTGGTACTTATGGCCTTCAAAATGCATCGTGAATGGCACATAGTATTCATCTGGAAGCCTTCCCAGTGCATTTTTAATATCCTCCATAATGAATTTCGGCTCCCCCTGGTTTAGGGTCGCGCTATACATCAGATTTGCGGATGAGATATCATCGGACTTTGTCACAAAGGAACTAATCTTGACGAATCTTCTGTAATTATTAATAAATGTGTTTTTCATGATGGTATATAACCATCCTTTGAGGTTAGTTCCTTCTTTAAACTTGTTATAGTAGGTAATGGCTTTTAACATGGTATCCTGCACCAGGTCATTGGCATCATCAGAATCATGAGTAAAGTGTAAAGCGTACATTTTGAGAGAGCTCGCCTGGCGCGTAACCAAAGTGTTGAATTCGATTGTGTTCATTTTGTTTAGGTTTAGTAGTAAACAAATCAGTTATTTCTTCGTAATTCAAAAAAACTAAGTGTTTTTAAGTAGACGCATGTTACCAAACAAAGTGCATGCCTGTTTAAAAGGATTCATTAAAAAGAGGTCAGTTTCTCCGTATAAAAAAGGCCACGGATAAAAGCGGATCAACTAAATACAGGGAATTCAAATAATATTCACTTCCCGCTCAAGAGTTACATCAAATCTACTTTTGACGCTTTCGATTATTAATTCGGAAAAGTTATATATCTCATTACCAGATGCTTTTCCAGTATTAACTATTACGAGTGCCTGGTTTTTCCAGGTGCCGGCGTTACCCAAAACCTTTCCTTTCCATCCGCAGTACTCTATCATCCATCCTGCGGCAAGCTTTATAAAACCAGTCGAAGCCGGGTAATGTACTATGTCCGGAAAATTGGACTGCAACTGTATAAATTTGCCTACCGGAACTATTGGATTTTTAAAAAAACTACCCGCATTACCGATGGTCTTTGGGTCGGGTAATTTGCTCACCCGGATGTAAGATACGATTGAAGATATATCTTTAATTGTAGGTTGATTTATATTCCGTTTTTCAAGTTCATCCTGAATAGCTCCGTAAGTTATTTTTGGAGAAAAGGTCAGGGAAAGCTTAAAGGTTACTTTGGTAATAATATAAAGTCCCTTTAAAGATGATTTGAAAATACTATCGCGATAGCTGAAATTACATTCCTCTGCGGTGAATGTTCGAATCTGGCCAGATGAAATTTCGAACGCCTGGCACGAATCGAAAACATCCATCAACTCCACACCGTAGGCGCCGATATTCTGAACAGGTGATGCTCCAACCGAGCCGGGTATCAGACTCAGATTTTCTATACCTGCAAATTCATGATCAACAGCATAATGGACCAGATCGTTCCATACTTCCCCTCCTCCGGCAGTCAGGTAAACATTATCGCCATCAATTCTGTGAGAAATGCCTTTAATGTTTATGTGAATAATCAGACCTTCAAAATTCCTGGTAAAAAGTATATTGCTGCCTCCGCCAAGGATCAGGCTATCAGTCTGTTTTATATTTTCATCTGAAAAAAGAGCTAGAAGGTCTTCTTCACGTTCAATGTCGGCGAACATCCGTGCCCGGGCCATTACACCAAAAGTATTCAAGTCTTTTAAAGAAACATTTTCCTGTATAGTCATGAGATTCCGGCAGCTTAATCTTTCTGGCGTTTCCTGAAATATTTTCCCGAAGCTAGCAATAATCCAAACTCCTCAGAATGATTTTTATCCATCGACTTATGATGGATCTTATGGGCCCTTCTTATTCCCAGCAGATAGCGGTTGCTGGTTTTAAACGGTTTAACACGATTATGAATAAACCAGTCGTGGAAGATAAAATATATAATTCCATACAGGGAAATTCCTGTCCCTATCCAAAATCTCATGTCCAGGCTTTCCCGGCCAATCCACATCAGATATAAAGAAATTGCGGCAAATAACCCACTGAATATATCATTAGCCTCAAACCAGGAAGCATGGGGCTTATGGTGTGACTGATGAATAAACCAGAGAGGACCGTGGAAAAGGTATTTGTGGATGAACCACGAGAAGGCTTCCATGGCAATGATCGTTGTGATTATTAGGTCTAGGTTTATTAGAACTTGCATTCTTGAGTTGTAAGTTATAGGTTATAAGTTGTAAGTAACGGGTCCTAACTAGTAAGGTTTTACTTACAAATAATAATCAAACTAAGTTATACAGATAATTATTAATCAATTGATCCTCGATTTACGACTTGATACTTACAACTTATAACCTATAACTTACAACTTAAATATGGATCGCTCTATTCTCCGTCGCCGCCATAGCCGCTTCTCGGAATGATTCCGTAAAAGTCGGGTGGGCATGCGAGATCCTGGCTATATCTTCCGCTGAGGCCCTAAACTCCATCGCTACCACGGCTTCAGCAATCATATCAGCTGCCCTCGGGCCAATCATATGTACCCCAAGTATCTCGTCGGTGCCAACATCTGCCAGGACTTTAATAAAACCATCTGTATCCATGCTTGCACGCGCCCGGCCGCTAGCTTTAAATGGGAAAGATCCAGCTTTATATTTCACACCCCGCTCTCTTAATTGCTCTTCTGTTTCGCCAACACTTGCTACTTCGGGCCAGGTGTAAACTACTCCCGGAATAAGGTTATAGTTGATGTGCGGTTTTTGTCCCGCTATACGTTCAGCAACGAAGGTCCCCTCATCTTCAGCTTTGTGAGCGAGCATAGCGCCCTTTATCACATCTCCAATAGCATAAATTCCCGGAACTGAAGTCTCCAAATGCTCATTAACCGGAATTTTCTTCCCCCGTTCTTCCAGAGTAATACCTATATTTTCAAGACCAAGGCTCTCAGTATAAGCAGTACGGCCCACTGCAACAATACAGTAATCGCCTTCAATGCTAACTTTTTCGCCCTTTGCATTATCAGCCGTTACCGTCACTTTACTGCCTTTTACTGTCGCTCCGCTTACTTTGTGGCTTAAAAGAAATTCCATTCCAAGTCGGGAGAGAACTTTTTGCAGTTCTTTTCCTAGTCCTTTATCCATTGTGGCGATTATGGAATCCATAAATTCTACAACAGTTACTTTCGATCCCAGCCTGGCATATACAGATCCGAGCTCAAGCCCGATCACTCCGCCACCGATAACGATAAGGTGTTTAGGTATTTCTGTTAAATTTAACGCTTCTGTAGAGGTAATGATTCTTTTCTTGTCTGTTTTCAGGAAAGGCAATTCCGTAGGTTTAGACCCTGTCGCCAGGATAATGTTGGTCCCCGTAATATTTTCTGTTTTCCCGTCGGCTTTAGTAACCTTAACCGTGTTCTTATCTACCATCGATCCCATACCCTGATAGGCAGTGATCTTATTCTTTTTGAACAGAAAAGCAATACCGCCCGTAGTTTGTGCCACTACATCGTCCTTTCGCTTAACCATTTGCTTAAGATCCGGTTTAAGATCTTTCAGGTTAATTCCATGCTCTTTGAAATTATGCAATGCGTTATGATAATGTTCGGATGAATCCAAAAGCGCCTTTGATGGGATACAGCCAACATTAAGGCAGGTGCCCCCATAGTTGCTGTACTTTTCAACAACCGCAGTTTTTAAGCCCAACTGGGCACAACGAATTGCGGCGACATATCCGCCGGGACCACTTCCAATAACTATTACGTCAAATTGCATGTAAGGATGATTTTTATGTATAAAGCAAAGTTAAGAAATAGGGATGAGATTGCCACGCTCCGCTTGGACATGCTTTTAGTAACGCTGTCCTATCAAGATGTACTACGAAGCAATCTTATGTTCCTTTTTAGAAAAGCACGGCTTGTGGTTCTTTTGTGCTGATAGTCGGGTGCTCTGCAGTAATTTTTTGCAGAAAAAGGTAATCTCGCAGAAAAGTCTGACAAGCAAAAAGCTACTGCTGCCGCCCC
Organism: Bacteroidota bacterium; assembly: GCA_040385405.1. GTDB lineage: Bacteria > Bacteroidota > Bacteroidia > Sphingobacteriales > Sphingobacteriaceae > Daejeonella. The sequence continues at coordinate 54,016 of JAZKHM010000011.1, forward strand.
CGTTTAGCTTACACAAGACAGTGCATTTCGGTTTGTCAATCGTACAACGATTTAGCAGGTTCATTTTTTTTATTAATTTTATAATCCTACTAACCAGTTTGTATAAAATCCCGGAATGAACCTTAAATCAATATTGATATTTCTCCTTATGGCCCTGTGTACGCTTTCAGGATTTGGGCAGAATAAAGTGCCGGCATTCACCAGGGCAGACACGCTGCGAGGTAAACTGACGCCATTAAGGACTTCATATGATATTAACTATTATCACCTCGATGTTAAAGTAGATATCGACAACAAGTTTATCAGCGGCTCAAATGTATTCCAATTCACCGCTACCGAAGATCTGAAGCGTTTGCAGTTCGATCTGTTTGAAAACCTGGCTGTCGATAAAGTGATTTATAGAGGCAGAGAATTGCCATTTCAGAGAGAGTTCAATGCAGTGTTTATTGATTTTCCGGGTCTTATCAGGCAAGGTGCAAAAGAAGAGTTTACAGTTTATTATAGCGGCAAAGCTCTGGTAGCAAAAAGGGCTCCCTGGGATGGTGGATTTACTTTTGCTCAGGATAACCAGGGTAAACCATGGGTGGGAGTATCCTGCCAGGGACTGGGTGCCAGTTCGTGGTGGCCTACAAAAGATCACCAGGCCGATGAAGTAGACAGCATGATGATCAGCATTTCTGTTCCTGACGGCCTTATGAACGTCAGCAATGGCCGGCTCCGTTCAATGGAAAAGCTCAATAATGGCTATACCCGTTATAACTGGTTTGTTTCCTATCCAATCAATAATTACAGCGTTACGCTGAATATTGCGGATTATGTGCATTTCGATGATACCTACAGGGGAGAAAATGGAAATCTTACTTTGGACTACTATGTGCTCAAAGAAAACCTTGACAAGGCTAAGAAACAATTCGGAGCAAATGTAAAGCCCATGTTAAATGTATTCGAAAACTGGTTTGGCCCTTACCCCTTTTACAGAGATGGATTTAAGCTGATCGATGCCCCTTACCTTGGGATGGAGCATCAAAGTGCCGTTGCCTACGGCAATAAATACCTTAACGGTTATATGGGTACTGACCTTTCAGGTACAGGCTACGGGTTAAAGTGGGATTATATTATTATCCATGAAGCGGGACATGAATGGTTTGGAAACAACATAACGTCAAAAGACATTGCCGACATGTGGATACACGAAGGTTTTACCATGTATTCAGAAGGCCTATTTGTTGAGAGCCTCGACGGAAAAAAGGCCGGAGCGAAATATTTAGCAGGTGTAAGAAAAAACGTGTCAAACATCAGCCCGATCATCGGGCCATATGACGTTAATACCAGGGGTTCCGGCGATATGTACTATAAGGGTGCCAACCTTGTTCACATGCTTAGAACTATAATTGATGATGATGTAAAATGGCGATTGATACTGCGCGGACTAAATAAAGAATTTGGTTTAAAGACCACAACTACTAATGAAGTGGCAAATTATATCAACAAGGAATCAGGGAAGGATTTGACCAAAGTCTTTGACCAGTATCTTCGCTACTCCAGGCTTCCTGAATTGCAATACAAAGTAAGTGGTGGAACTGTGAGGTATCGCTGGAATTCAGATGTACCGGGGTTTGATATGCCAGTTAGAATTCTCAAAGGCAACAAAACCCATTGGATTCACCCAACTTCGACCTGGAAGACCATGAAACTGAAAACATCGTTTGTGCCAGATATTGAAAATTTCTTTATTTCGGTGAAGAGGGTGAATTGACAGGTTTGAGCTTCGGGCTGAGAGATTACCCGTTAATTAAATTGCAAGCGGAGAAAAAAATTAAAGCGGCACTGCAACGTTTTAGTTGATCTTTCGTCTTATGAATATAGAACGCAATTTAAAAAAACCAATATCATGAGATATTTTAAAAAATACCTGGCCCTTCTGGCATTGTTGATAGCCAGTTCTCAATTGGATGCTTCATCCACTTTAATTACTGTTGTAAAAAGCAAGAAAGCAGCAGCTGACGAAACACGAAAAGTATCTGGCTTTACAGGCATTTCCTCATCCGGAAGCTACAATGTTATTATTACTATGGGCACTACTGAAAGCCTTCGGCTTGAAGGTGATGCCGATCATATTTCAGAAATTGAAACCGTAGTAGAAAGTGGCACCTTAAAGATCAGGAATAATAAGAAAACCGGCAGCTGGACCAGCAGGACTGGGAAAATTAATATTTATATAACAGCTAAATCATTGAAAAACCTAACTCTCAGCGGTTCTGGCGATATGAATGTTAAGGGACTAGTCAAATCGACTGATATTTCTACAACTCTGGGTGGCTCAGGAAATATTTCTCTTACGCTTGAAGCCACAAATTACGCTGCCACTATTAGTGGTTCGGGAGAAATCAAAGCGAGCGGAAAGACAGAAAATGCAAGGATCAACGTGAGTGGGTCGGGTGATTTTGAAGGCAATGGGCTTCGTACAAATGTTACGAGTGCAAAAGTAAGCGGATCAGGAAACATTTTTATAAATGCCGATAAAGCGCTTGAAGCAGCGATGAGCGGATCCGGAAATATCAGATATAGCGGAAGTGCAGCTGTAAAAGCGAGTAAAAGCGGGTCGGGGAGAATTTCAAAACTCTAACCTGAAATAGATAGCCCCCCAATTCCATTACTCATTTGCCCCCAGCCTTATAGGGACCTTATAGCGATATAGCAAGTTAGATACAGGCATCTACAGTGCAAAGGACAGGCATGGTTAATTGTTAGTTCCGGTCGGACCAGGCACTTGACATGTACACCTGAAAACCAACTACTTGATTTCTCTCACGACAAAAAAGCCCACTGATATTCAGCGGGCTTCAAGCGTTGTGCAGGTAACTTACAACGTAAAACGTACAGCGTACAACTTATATTCCTAATAGCAATCGCGCAGGATCTTCCAATAATTGCTTAACACGCACGAGGAAACCAACCGACTCGCGGCCATCAATGATCCGGTGATCATAAGAAAGAGCAACGTACATAATTGGCCTGATCACAACCTGCCCGTTTAATGCTACCGGGCGTTCAACGATATTATGCATTCCAAGTATTGCAGATTGCGGTGCATTGATAATTGGAGTAGACATCATAGAGCCGAAAACACCACCATTGGTGATGGTAAAGGTACCGCCTGTCATTTCCTCTAGAGTCAGTTTGCTATCACGGGCTTTGACAGCCAGATCCATAACAGAAGCCTCAATCTGAGCAAGCGACATCGCCTCAGCATTTCTTATTACCGGTACAACTAATCCTTTGGGAGCTGAAACTGCAATTGATATATCAGCAAATTCGTTGAAAACAATTTCCTCTCCGTCAATGCGTGCATTTACAGAAGGAAAATCTTTAAGTGCTTCACAAACGGCCTTGGTAAAGAATGACATAAATCCTAGACCCACACTGTATTTTTCTTTGAATTTATCTTTGTATTTAGCACGTAATTCCATAATGGGCTGCATGTCAACCTCATTAAATGTGGTTAGCATGGCCGTTTCGTTCCTTACGGCAACAAGGCGTTTTGCTACTGTTTTCCGTAAAGAAGACATCTTTTCCCGGCGTTCCACTCTTGAACCCGGAACAGAAACCTTTGCAGGCTGCGCTGCAGGAGCTTTAGCTGGTGCCGGTGCTGAAGCTTTTTTTCCAGCTTCTGCATTCAAAGCATCTTCCTTCGTCAGTCGCCCGTCCACTCCTGTACCTTTAACACTTGATGTATCAAGTCCTTTCTCAGCAAGAATTTTGGCAGCTGCCGGAGATGGGCTTCCTGATGCGTAGGTTGATCCTTTCTCCGCTGTATTCGCCGCAGCTGGCTTGGATTCTTCTTTTGCCGGTGCTGTTTCCTGCGCTGCTGGTTTGGTATCCGCACTTCCACCTTCTTCAATACTGCAGACAGGTGCTCCAATTTCCAATGTATCACCTTCGTTAGCAATGGTTTTTAAAGTACCGGCTTTTTCAGCTGTTAGCTCAAAGGTGGCTTTGTCAGATTCTAGTTCTGCAATAACCTCGTCCATTTCCACGTAATCGCCATCTTTTTTTATCCATTGGGATAACGTTACTTCCGAAATAGATTCGCCAACAGGCGGAACTTTGATCACTAAACTCATAATGGTTTCTGTTATTTCTATTAGTCTATATTAACAACTTTTTGTGTTGTATTCTCTACTTTTTTCTTTACTTCCGGTCCGGCAGATGTTTCAAACGCCTGGCCAACAACAAATAACTGTTGTGTAATGTGCTGTTTGGCATATCCTGTAGCGGTACTGCTGCTCTCACGACGGCATACGACATCGAAATCAAATGCCGACCTCCGGAATTTTCTTGCAATATAAGGCCAAACTCCCATATTTTCTGGTTCTTCCTGAACCCATACATGCTCGCCGGCTTTTTTATATTTTATTCTTATAGAATCAAGTTGGTCATATGGAGTGGGATAAAGCTGCTCCACACGAATGATGGCTACATCTTTTCTGTTATCAGCTTGCTGTTTTTCGAGCAAGTCGTAATAAATCTTACCGCTGCAGTACAAGACCCGTTTAACGTCTGCGGCTTTCACATAAGTATCGTCTATAACTTCGCGAAATCCGCCGTCTGTAAACTCCTCTAATTTACTTACGCATTGCGAACTTCTCAGTAGACTTTTCGGAGTAAAAACCACCAGAGGCTTACGGAAATCCCGTTTAAGCTGACGGCGAAGTAGGTGAAAGAAATTTGCCGGAGTGGTACAATTCGCAACCTGAATATTGTCGTCGGCACAAGCTTCCATAAAACGTTCTATCCTTCCCGATGAATGTTCAGGTCCCTGACCTTCGAAACCATGAGGAAGCAGCATTACCAGTCCGTTTGAACGTTGCCATTTCGTTTCTGCGCTTGTGATAAACTGGTCTATAATAATCTGGGCACCATTTACAAAATCGCCAAACTGTGCTTCCCATACTACCAGAGCCATTGGATTGGCCAGCGCATAACCATATTCGAACCCGAGTACACCATATTCCGACAAATGAGAATTATAAATCTCAAACTTAGCAGAACCGTTATCCAGCTTCGCTAAGGGCACATATTCCTCTTCCGAATCTTCAAGGGTAAGCACTGCGTGCCGGTGTGAGAAAGTTCCCCTCTCCACATCCTGCCCGCTAACACGCACCCGGAAACCATCCTGAAGTAGTGACCCGTAGGCCATGAGTTCAGCCATTGCCCAATCAAAAACTTTTGTTTCAGACATCCTCTTACGGTCGTCAAAAAGCTTTTCGATTTTCTTAAAGAACTTCTTATCAGATGGAAGTGTTGTGATATTTTTAGCGATCTCCAGCAATTTCTTAGCTGGCACCCTGGTATCAGACGGTGTACCAACCCAGTTTGTAACCAAACGAAGTCCTTTCCACGATCCGGCAAGAACAGAGTTCATTGCTGAATAGGATTCATCCTCTTTAGCTTCATTCAACCTTTCCTGTAAGAGCGCCCTGAAATTCTTCTCCATTTCCTTCGCAAGGCTTGCATCAACACTACCCTGTTCAAGCAGCTTTTTATTATATATTTCTCTTGGATTAGGATGCTTTTCAATCGCCTTGTACAATAAAGGCTGAGTAAATTTAGGTTCGTCAGCCTCGTTGTGTCCGAACCGGCGATAACAAAGGATATCAATGAAAACATCATTATGATATTTCTGACGATATTCTACGGCCATGTTAATTGCATAAACGAGCGCTTCCACATCATCCCCGTTAACGTGGAAAACCGGTGATAAGGTGGTTTTGGCAAGGTCAGTACAATAGGTTGAGGAACGCGCATCCTTATAGTTAGTAGTAAATCCTACCTGATTATTGATTACAAGATGTATACTGCCGCCTGTCCTGTATCCTTCAAGTTTGGCCATCTGCAGAACTTCATAGGTAATACCCTGTCCTGCAAGAGATGCATCGCCATGTATCAAAATTGGCGCTATGCGTTTATAATCGCCTTCGTATTTGAAATCTATCTTAGACCTGACCATTCCTTCTACAAGAGGGTCAACAGCTTCAAGATGTGATGGATTTGGACACAAACTCAGGTGAACTTTTTTTCCGCCGACGGTCTCAACGTCTGTAGAGTATCCCAAATGATATTTAACATCACCGCCAAAAGGGGTATTAACATCGAAACCTTTACCTTCGAATTCGGAAAAGATGTTCTTGTAAGTTTTATACATTATATTGGCAAGCACATTGAGTCGTCCCCGATGTGCCATTCCAATTACAAACTCTTCAATACCGAGTTCAGCGCCTTTTTCGATTACCGAATCGAGTGCCGGAATTACCGATTCCGCTCCTTCAAGCGAGAAACGTTTTTGACCCAGGAATTTAGTTCCCAGGAAATTCTCAAATACAACCGCCTCATTTAATTTTCCAAGTATTCTTTTTTTCGTTTCAATACTGAAATTGGGCGTATTCCGCTCACTTTCCATACGCTTTTCGAACCACTTTAACTTTTCAGGGTTACGAAGGTATTTGTATTCTACACCTATTGACTGGCAGTAGGTCTGCTCTATCAATTCGATAATGTCTTTAAGTTTTGCAGGGCCAAGGCCAACTTCGACCCCCGCATTGAATACGGTATTAAGGTCAGATTCCTGCAGGCCAAATGTCTCCAGTTCTTTTCCCGGGTAATAGGATCTCCGCTCACGAACAGGATTTGTTTTCGTAAACAAATGCCCGCGCTGGCGGTAACCGTTAATCATATTCAGAACATTAATTTCCTTTAAGAAATGATCAGGCGTTTCAGCACTAACTACGCCCGCCTCAGAACCGCGGCCAAAATCGAAACCTTCAAAGAACTTCTGCCAGCCGAAATCAACTGAATTTGGGTCTTGTTTATAAGATTGGTAGAGGGAATCGATGTAGGCAGAATTCGCGTTACTGATGTATGATAAGTTATCCATTTAAAAACAAAATCTTTTGCGAAACAAAAATAAGATTTTAAGCCTGAAATTGGTAATAAGTGTTTGCTATTTTGAAATTAGCATGTAACACTTGCATACCGGGTACTGATAACGGGTACCTGCCAACTGACGAGGCCAGGTGATTACCAATGTTTGTGGACTGAGTAAGGAGTACTGCGTGCGGAGTAGAACGTAGCAATCCTATGTTTTTACAGTTCCGGAGCAAAAGGGGGCCGTGACGAATATTGGTCAAGGCCATATTTTTCCAGTTCTTCCGCAGGCAGGGTCCAGGGCTGGTGGATCACTGCACCCGGGACGGACGCAAGCTCAGGTACCCAAAGACGAACATAATCTCCGTTCGGGTCAAATTCTTTAGCTTGCTTTAACACATTAAAGTGCTGAAACTCTTTAGGGTCGTTCCCTACTCCCGCTATATATGCCCAATTCCCCCAGTTATTTGCAGGACAATAATCAATTAGTTTCTCCTCGAAGTAAGACGCTCCCCACATCCAGTTAACCTTAAGGTTTTTGACCAGAAAACTTGCAGCGTTCTGGCGTCCACGGTTACTCATGAAACCTGTAGAATTCAACTCCCTTATTATTGCATCAATAAATGGGACACCCGTTCGACCTTGTTTCCACAATTCAAAGTAATCTTGCTGATGTTCGGCTTCTTCCGGAGCTACTCCTTTAAATCCAATCTTTTGAAAGAATTTGTTGCCGTATTTCTTAAACATAAACCGGAAATAATCGCGCCACAATAATTGAAGAAAAAGCGCATAAGTAGAATCGGAAGAACCTTTCTCCTGCTCATATTTCTTTATTTCCCAATATACCTCGCGGGGAGATAAACACCCAAGGGATATCCATGCCGAAAATTTTGAAGAAAAATCGGCTCCCAATAGACTATTCCTGGTTTGTTTATAATTCTTTACTGCGTTTGTCTCCCAAAAATAGCTATGCATTCGCGCAAGCGCCTCTGTTTCGCCGCCCTTAAATTTCATTAGAGAGCGTTCATCAGCATGTTGAATATCATAAAAGCCCAGATCGGCCAATGAAGGCAATTCGCCCGTTTCTAAATTGGGTGGAATACTGAAAACCCCTGGAGAATCGGTGCACTTTCTAACGGAACTATCACGTTCAATCTTTTTACGAAAAGAAGAAAAAACATCAGGAATATTATTTATTGGAAAAGGCAGGTCTTCCTTATGGTATAAAGTATGTCCAATAAAATGCTTGAGATTTATCTTCAGTCGCCAGAGCGCATTCTCTACATCTGCAGAAACCCTGGTTTCCTCAGAGGCCACTTCCCGGTGATGATAAACCTCCGTTACCTGGTATTTAGTGACAAGTTCAGGCAAAATATCTTCCGGTTTCCCCGTACGGATTACCAGGTCTGCTCCAAGTTTTTGCAATGACTGCTTAAGATCAGCCACACATTCCAGCAGAAATTTTCCCCGTATGCTTCCCGTCTTTTGAGTCTGAAAAGAAGTTGTTTCAAACTGCCGCGGATCAAAACAATAAACGGGCACCACCGCATCCCCTTTGCGAACTGCCTCGGTCAGTATCTCATTATCGTGAATGCGTAAGTCTTTTCTAAACCAAACTAAAATGGTTTTTCCGCTCATATATTATTATCTATGTGGCGAGTTTCACTTGAAACTTCCTCAGGAGTACTAAATTTACTCAAATTACGGTCTTCGTGCTGACATTTTCGATCATCTTCCTGTAAGTTTTTTAATTCGACTATAGATCATATCAGCATTGGCGATCCGAAACTCATCGTTAAACATATAGAGAAAATATTATTATATTTAGTAAAGCTAAATCTCAGGTTATGAAATGCGTCAAGCACATCCTCCAGAACAAATCAAATTCAATTTATTCCGTACTCCCGGAAACTTCCGTACTTGAAGCATTGCAGGTCATGATGGACAAAAACATCAGCGCTTTACTCGTTATGGAAGGACCAACACTGAAGGGTATTTTTACAGAACGTGATTATGCCCGCAAAATCATCCTGCAGGGCAAGTCATCTAAAGATACGCCCATAGCTGAGGCAATGACAAAGCACCTGGAGACGGTAGGCATGAATTCAAGCATCGACCAATGCATGCAGATTATGACCACAAAACACATCAGACACCTCCCAATTTTAGAGGATGGTAAGGTTGGAGGCATGATCTCGATCGGAGATCTGGTCAAATTTGTAATCGAAGACCAAAAACAAACAATCGAGCAACTGCAGACTTACATTAGCAGCTGAGCAAACGAGCAAATGCGTAAAAATTCGGTTTACTTTCATTTATGGATTAATTATTGAAGTAAATACCGAATGAAATAAACAATTGCTCATGCGAAGTCAATGATTAAATCAATACTTATAAGCGGCGGAACGGGATTTGTTGGGAAAGAGCTGGTAAACTTATTACTGAATAAGGGTTATAATATAAACCTGCTGACACGCCATGAGTCAGAAGGGTTGAAAAATCCAAACCTCCGTGAATTTAAATGGGATGTTTATAAAGGTGAAATCGACGAGGGCTGCATTCAGGACGTAGATGCAATTATCCATCTGGCCGGAGAAGAGATAGCCGCGAAGCGGTGGACAGAGGAAAGAAAACATCAGATCGTCGAAAGTCGAACGAAATCTATCCGGATGATTTATGACCTGATGCGCAAAACCAAAAATCAGGTAAATCATGTCATATCAGCTTCGGCTGTAGGATATTATGGCGATCGTGGAAATGAGCTCCTTACCGAAATAAGCCTCCCGTCAAAGGACTTCCTGGCAGAAACATGTATTGCATGGGAAGAAGCGGTTGATGAGGGCCATAAGCTCGGACTTCGTATAGTGAAACTTAGGAGCGGAATTATACTCGCAAAAAATGGAGGCGTTCTTCCGCAAATAGACAAACTTATACGATTCAGCATTGGAGTTATTCCTGGATCAGGAAACCAATGGGTATCATGGATTCATTATTTGGATGCTCTTAATGTTTACACCTTTGCACTGGAAAATGAAGACTTAAAAGGGGTCTTCAATATGGCAGCTCCAGGGGCTGTTACTCTTGGAGAATTGACCCGAAGCATTGCCGGTGCCATGAATAAATCTCCTTTATTTATTCACACACCCGAATTTGTACTTAAAATTGCGATTGGCGAAATGAGCATTATGGTGCTTGAGAGCACTAAAGTGTCTTCTGAAAAGCTGACAAACTCAGGCTTTATTTTTAAATACCCAATGATTAATGAGGCCCTGGAAGAAATCTATGGTAGCCCCGCTCCGGTGAATTGATCCCGGAGAGAAATTATTCGAATTACTGCATCACTTCTGTTACTTTGACGTTGAAGAACAAAGCCGAGAAAGCTGGAATTCCCTGTGTTCCCTGCAAACCATATCCCAGAGTCGATGGGAGAATCATCCTTATAGTGCCCCCTTCTTTTATCAGTGGTATTGCTTCCTGCCAGCCCTTCACAACGTCAGAAAGGCCAAGAGTGGCAGGACTTCCTGCAGCCGTTTTGTCAAATACAGTTCCGTTCAGCAATTTGCCTTCATACTCCACTTTTACCGTTGAATCCACGGCAATAGGGCTACCCGTTCCCGGTGCATCAATTTTATAATAAAGGCCGGAGGCTGTTTTGGTAAATCCCGTAAGGGAATTTGCTGCCATATACTTCTGGATCGTAAAATCTTCGTAAGCCGGCAATTTACTTTTATCAAGAACCTTAACTGTAAGATCCAGGGAAGCATTACCTGGTATACTTCCGGCGCCGTTCCGGCCAAACGCAGTTCGTGACGGGATAATCATTCGGATAGTGCCGGATTTCTTTTTCAAGACTTCCTTTATGCCAATACGGACGCCTTCAGGACTAAAATAGCCCAGAAAGTTGTAATAACGATTAGAGGTACTAAAGGTGTCTAATGCTGAATATTTACCATCAAGTGATTTAATAGTAAATACCAATGGCAACTGATCTGAATACTCCACATCAGCACCTGAACCGGGAGTAATTACTTCATAATAAATTCCCGAATCCTGATACTCTACAACATTGAGCTTGTTAGCCTGGATGTAAGCATTTATATTTTTATCGTCAATAGCTTCGATTGATTCGTACTCTTTTTCGCAAGCCATTATGATGCTAATCAAAAAGAGGCCGGGTAATGCATATTTAAAAAATTGCTTCATTTTCTGTATTAATTTGTAACGTCCAGGAGCTCTATATCGAAATCCAACACTGCATTTCCTGGAATAGGTCCCTGACCTTGAGGTCCATAGGCTAAACCGGACGGTATAAGTAGCCGGATCTTGCCGCCCTTTTGTATTAATGGTATCCCAATCTGCCAGCCGGCTATAACCTGCCCCAGTTTGAAAGAAATTGGTTGAGTTGATGTGCCATCGAAAACAGTCCCGCTTAACAATCTTCCAGTATACTTTGTGCTTACTGTTGTATTGCTGGTATAGGAAATACTGCCTGTTCCCGGGCTCAGGATTTGATAATAAATCCCGCTTGAATGCTTTTGAGCAGAAATATTTTTTTCGCTTATAAACTTTCGGATAGTTGAATCATCAATATTTGCCTGCTCTTCAGGGTCGGCTTTTTTGCAGGAACCTGCGACCAAAAGCAAAGGCAGGATAAACAATAATAAATTTTTAATTCTCATTAACGGACATTCCTCAGTTTAGTAATTGAAAGTGCAAATTTATCCTTTTAAAGTTTAAAAAGTAAGGATTAACATAATTTAACAAAAAAAGCACATGGAGGGCCTACAGCCCTTTATGTGCTTTTTTTGTTGTTGAAAGTGGAAAGTGGAAAGTTAGCAAAGGGTCGTTAGTTAAGTCTTATACAAACTTTATATACGAGATTTTCGCTGACAACTGTCCACTTTCAACTTAATAACAGTATTTGTTCGCTTCTATTAACTGCTTTGCCACCCTTTGCCTGGTCTCCTTTATATTAAACGGCTCAACCTTTGTAAATCTCCTGAGGCCCACGAGCATCATTCTGAGTTCATCGCCATCAGCGAATGAATACAAAGCTTCTTTCCCGGCAAGTGCAACTTTATCGACAGCCTGATATAAATATATCCTCATCATATCCAGCTGACCCTTACAAGCTTCCTCACCCCGCATTGTAACGAGTTTCTCAACCCGCAGAATGGTGGATTCGGCAACATATATATATCCGATTATATCTGAGATATTCATCAGGATCTCCTGTTCTTTGGAAAGCGTCATCATTAATTTTTGAACGGCTGCACCTGCGATCATCAAGCCTGCCTTTTTAAGATTTGCAATAATCTTCTTTTCGGCAGCAAACAAGGTGTCGTCTTCTTCACCAAAATCGGGAATAGCCATCAGCTCTGCTGCCACTGCCTGCGCTGGTGTCATCAGGTCGAGTTCGCCTTTCATGGCGCGTTTCAAAAGCATATCCAGGATAAGCATCCTGTTGATTTCATTCGTACCTTCAAAGATCCTGTTGATCCTGCTGTCGCGATAAGCACGATCCATTGGAGCATCTGCTGAATAACCCATCCCACCGTATATCTGAACCCCCTCATCTACAATATAATCGAGCACTTCGGATCCCCACACCTTCAGGATCGCACACTCTACGGCAAACATTTCTGTGGATTTTAATTTAGCCTTTGAAGGATCCATTCCTTCTGCTACCAGGCTTTCATACGCGTCATCAATATTCTGTCCGGCACGATATGCGGCACTTTCAATTGCGAAATTACGGGTAGCCATTTCTGCGAGCTTGTAACGAATAGCCCCGAATTTCGAGATTGGAAGATTGAACTGGACTCTTTCATTAGAGTAATTAATCGCCTGATTTAACACTCTGCGCGACGAACCTATAGCCGCCACACCAAGTTTGATCCTTCCAATATTCAGGATATTAACCGCTATTTTAAAGCCGTTTTCTCTTTCCGAAAGCAAATTGGCCACTGGTACAGGGCAATCATTAAAAAATACCTGGCGTGTTGACGAACCCTTTATTCCCATCTTATGCTCTTCAGGATTCATAGTTATGCCGCCGAATTCCTTTTCAACAATAAACGCGGAAAGATTTTTATCATCGTCTATTTTCGCAAAGACGATAAAGATGTCTGCAAAGCCCCCATTTGTGATCCACATCTTTTGTCCGGTGATCAAATAGTGCGTACCATCTGCATTCAGGACTGCTTTCGTCCTGCCTGAATTTGCATCTGAACCAGAATTAGGTTCCGTAAGGCAATAAGAAGCTTTCCACTCGCCCGAAGCCAGCTTAGGAATATACTTGTCTTTTTGCTCCGTGTTTCCATAATAAAGGATAGGCAAGGTCCCGATACCCGTATGTGCGGATAGCGCCACAGCAAATGAACAGCCCGGCCCAATAGAATCAGCTACCAGCATAGAGGTGTTAAAATTCTTTCCAAATCCTCCATATTCTTCGGGAATTGAAACTGCGAGCAAACCAAGTTCGCCGGCCTTGTTCATTAAGCTTTCCATCAAACCTTCTTCCTGAGCATCAATCTTGTCCAGATTCGGATAGACTTCAGATTCAAGGAAGTCTTCACAAGTCTTCCGGATCATTAATTGTTCCTCATCGAATTCTTCAGGAATGAATATATCCTCGTAAGAGGTTTCGCGGATAATGAATTCGCCGCCGCGGATGGAGTTTTTGTTTTGTAGCTCTTCCATTTTAAAAGTGGTTGTTTTTATTGATCAAAGAACAAAGAGCAAAGAATAAAGACATATGTAGGTAATTTCACGTCTATCCCTTTAATCCCGTCTTCTGATCCTATTAATCAAGTGTTTTTATAAATCCTAACAGCATTCTTTGAAGTGTAACGATCTTTGATGTCAGATCATCCAGCACCTCGTTATTAATAATTCCGAATTCATTTGACAAGGTCAACTGTGTTTCCAGTTCAAACAGAGATCCTAATGATATCTTAATAAAGTGCGCGAACTCTTTATTAGAAGATCTCGAAGAACCCTCTGCAATATTTGAAGGAACCGAAACACTACATCTATTAATTTGTGAAATCAATCCATATTTTTCCTCTTTTGGAAAAGTAGCAGTTGTTATGTAAACTTCCTTTGCAAGAATCATTGCATTCTGCCAAATAGTAAGTCTTCTAAAATTGTGTATCGAGAAAAATTAATCTTAAAATCAATCTTATTCTCATGTTAAACCATCTAATTCATAAAGTCGTTACCGATTTAATTTGGGCTACAAATTATCTATTTACCGGTCTCAGTCTTTGTTCTTTGTTCTTTACTCTTGGTTCTTGGTTCTTGGTTCTTCCTATAACATTTCAAACACCCCCGCCGCCCCCTGCCCCGTCCCTACACACATCGTTACCATTCCAAATTTCTTTTCACGTCTTTTCAATTCATTGAATAACTGAACAGACAGTTTTGCACCTGTACATCCCAGAGGATGACCGAGGGCAATTGCGCCGCCGTTCACATTTATCACTTCCTGGTTCAGATCAAGAGTTCGTATGATGGCCAGAGATTGGGAGGCAAATGCTTCATTTAGCTCAATGATATCCAGATCTTCTTTTTTCATTCCGGCCTTCTTTAGAGCTAATGGAATGGCTTCAATGGGACCAATCCCCATGATTCGGGGCGGCACCCCGGCAACTCCATAACTTACAAGGCGGGCAATTGGCTGAACGTTTAACTTTTTAAGCATTCGCTCCGAAACAACCAATACAAAAGCTGCTCCGTCGGATGTTTGGGATGAATTTCCAGCGGTAACTGAGCCACCGGCTGCAAAAACTGGTTTAAGTTTAGCTAGTTTGTCTAAAGCAGTATCTGCTCTCGGACCCTCATCAGTGTCAACTATATACTCTCTGGTCTTCTTTTTGAGGTTCTCATCGAGATAATTCTCTTTCACCGTAATTGGCAGAACACCTTCTTTTAAATGTCCGTTCTTTATAGCAGCAACCGCCTTTTGGTGAGATTTTAGAGAAAATTCATCCTGATCTTCCCGGCTCACATTATATTCTTTTGCTACGGCTTCTGCGGTAAGACCCATTCCCCAATACCAGTCAGGGTGGTTTTTAGCTACATCAGCATTGGGCACCAGTTTCCATCCGCCGAAAGGCATACCGGACATAATTTCAACGCCGCCTGCAACTATACAATCGGCCATGCCGGATTTAATCTTTGCTGAAGCAATGGCGATAGTCTCTAATCCAGAGGCGCAATAGCGGTTTACGGTTACGCCCGGAACTTTATCGGTGTCTAATCCCATTAAAGAGATCATACGAGCTACGTTCAAACCTTGCTCTGCTTCAGGAGTGGCGTTGCCCACGATCACGTCATCGATTTCCTCTTTATCGAGGTTCGGCACTGCTGCGACCAAATTCCTGATAACTTCCGCTGCCAATTCATCCGCACGTGTAAAACGAAAAACTCCCCGGGGGGCTTTTCCTACGGCAGTACGGTAAGCGGCGATTATATATGCTTGTTCCATTTTTATTAGATTTGAGATGTGAGATATGAGATTTGAGATATTCCAAGTCAACTCAGATCATTTGTATTTATTTAATTGATGATTTCTTAAGGAGCATTTTTTGAAATCCATAATTCATTTTTTGTAATTCATCTATTTGCAAAAGCAAAGCATTCAGTTCCTCAATTCCAATAAAACTTAATCTGCTCGCTATAACTAATTGGGTTTGCAGTTCGAATGACATCCGTTAGCTATCCCCAGGAAATAATTAAACTCTTTCGTTGAAGTTCTTCCCGCTCCTTCCGCAATATTGGATGATATTGAAACCGCCGCTCTTCTAGCTTGTGATGTTAATCCAAACCGTTCGTCAGAAGGAAAATGCGATGTGATTTTGTATACCTCCACTGATAAATCAATTGCCTTTTGCCAAATTTTAAGTTCTTTTAGGTTATTCATCTCAATAACTATTAGTCGGTTCGTTTCTCACATCTCATATCTCATATCTTCTCCACTCAATTCCGCAAAGGCTTCCCTCTTGTTAGTATGGATTGTATCCGCTCAAGCGTTTTCTTTTCTCCGCATAGAGAAAGAAAGACTTCACGCTCCAGGTCCAGAAGATACTGTTCGGTCACAAGTGTTGGTGATGACAAATCCCCGCCACAAAGAACATAACCTAATTTTTCCGATATCTTCTTATCATGTTCGGAAATGAAATTACCGGCGAACATGGAGTTTGCTCCTGCGTAAACTATTCCCATTCCTTGTTTGCCTAGCACCCTGATATCTTTCCGCTGAACTGGCTTAGTATATCCTGCCTCGGCAATTTCTATCGCTTTTTCTTTGGCGTCAGCGATCAGGCGGCTGCGGTTCATCGTGATGCTGTATTTATCTTTCTGAAGATATCCCAGCTCGTAAGCTTCCTCGCCCGAGGTTGAGACTTTAGCCATACCAATAGTTAAAAAGCGGTCTCTCAAGGCCATTTGTTCAATCTGTCCGTCTTTAAACTCATCAGAAATGCGTAATGCAAATTCCTTTGTGCCCCCCCCGCCGGGAATTAATCCAACTCCAAATTCCACAAGGCCCATATAGGTTTCAGCGTTCGTCTGAACATGATCCGCATGCAGGCAAAGTTCACAGCCACCTCCTAAGGTGAGATTGTGAGCCGCAGCAACTACTGGTATTGACGAATATCTCACCCGCATCATTGCGTTCTGGAACATCCGGATAGCGATGTTTATTTCATCCCAATCCTGTTCAACAGCTGCCATGAATATCATCCCAATATTGGCTCCGGCTGAAAAATTAGCGCCATCATTTCCGATAACGAGGCCGCGGTAATCTTTTTCGGCAAGATCAATTGCTTTATTGATTCCCTGAAGTACCTCACCACCGATTGTGTTCATTTTCGTGTGGATCTCAAGATTGAGAATGCCATCTCCAAGATCAATGATACTGGTACCTGAGTTTTTCCAAATGGTTTTGCTTTCGCGGATATTATCAAGGATTATAAAATCATCGGTACCCGGGACAGCCTTATACGTTTTAGATGGAATATCATAATACATCTTAGCACCGTTT
Organism: Bacteroidota bacterium; assembly: GCA_040385405.1. Lineage (GTDB taxonomy): Bacteria > Bacteroidota > Bacteroidia > Sphingobacteriales > Sphingobacteriaceae > Daejeonella. The sequence continues at coordinate 70,988 of JAZKHM010000011.1, forward strand.
TCGACCTTATAAAATGAATCGTTTCCGGCGTCAAGCATTTCCTTTACCCAGGGTGCTGGAAAGTTACCGTACTTCTCCATTCCTTCCAAAGCCTCTTTAACACCTAATGCATCCCAAACCTCGAAGGGTCCGAGCTCCCAGCCGAATCCGGCACGCATAGCATCATCTATACGATACAGCTCATCAGAAATTTCCGGAATACGATCAGATACATACTCGAACAAACCAAAAAATGAAGTGCGGAAAAAGTCACCGGCTTTATCTGTGCCTTTTGCGAAAACTTTCATTCGTTCCCGAAGGTTTTCCACCGCTTTGGTTGCATCAAGAGTTGAAGATTTTATTTTCTGCTGGGGTTTGTATTCAAAAGTCTTCAGATCGAGTGCAAGGATCTCCGACTTTCCATCAGTTCCTTTTACCTTCTTATAAAAGCCCTGCTGTGTTTTATCTCCTAACCATTTATTCTCCTGCATCTTTTTAACATAGGCAGGCAATTCGAATAAATTATGAGGTTTATCCTCCGGAAGGTTATTATACAAACCGCCGGCAACATTGATCATCGTGTCTAAACCTACAACATCAGTAGTACGGAATGTGGCAGATTTCGGACGACCTAAGGCAGGCCCCGTATATTTATCAACCTCTTCAACCGTCAGGTCCATTTTTTCCACCAGATGCAACAAAGCCATAATGGAGTAAACACCCACACGGTTGGCTATAAAAGCAGGAGTATCTTTACACAATACTGTGGTCTTTCCAAGGAATTTATCCCCGTAATGCATCAGGAAATCTATAATTTCAGGCTTCGTTTCAGGTCCGGGAATTATTTCAAGCAGGCGAAGATAACGGGGCGGGTTAAAAAAATGTGTCCCGCAAAAGTGTTCCTTAAAATCCTGCGACCGTCCCTCGGCCATTAAATGAATAGGAATACCAGATGTATTTGAGCTGATCAGAGTTCCCGGGGTTCGGAATTTCTCCACCTCATCATAAATGCTTTTCTTAATATCCAGGCGCTCAACTACAACTTCAATAACCCAATCGCATCCCGCAATATCTTTCATATTGTCCTGGAAATTCCCAGTAGTGATATTACTCAGCACCTTCTTACTGAATACCGGCGAAGGGTTTGATTTTATAGTACTATCGAGAGCGGCATTTACTATTTTATTCCTTAATACTTTATTATCCAAGGTCAAGCCCTTTGCTTCTTCCTCGCTGGTAAGTTCTTTCGGCACCATATCAAGCAGCAATACCTCGGCCCCAATATTGGCAAAGTGACAGGCTATCCGTGATCCCATTATCCCAGATCCTAATACAGCTACTTTTCTGATCGTTCGTTTCATTGTAATAAATTTCAAGTAGTTACTATTCGCCGGACGGCAAATAGCAACTACTGAGGTTTATAATCAAAGGTTAGTTGATTTATTTTATTAAGGCTCTTTATTAGCTGCAAGCGCTCTTTATCAGAAATATGAGCATTTAAATACTCGTTAAATTTCCTGACAACGTCTTTAGCTACCTGGCGTTTCTCGACACCGAAGGGTGTCAAAAATATCTTTACTGATCTTTTATCTGCCGGGTCTGTTTCCCGGTAAATGAGTCCCAGTTCCTGCATATTATTCAGCATCCTGGAAAGGCTTGTCGATTTCACTCCAGACAATGAAGCGATTTGCGATACTGCAGTGCCTTCTTCGTGAATATTGATGAGCATATAACCCAGGGCCTGAGTAATACCATGTTCCGCAGCAATTTGGTTATACTTATTAGCAACAGTCTGCCAAACAATCTTCAAAAAGTAATCTACGGTCTCTTCTGGTTTCATTAAATAATACTATGCAAGCATAGCAAATTTAATAATAAGTATTTAATATGCAAGCACATTGTTATTTTTGTTGAAGGTATCTGTACAGTTATTGATTTCTGAACTTAATTCCGGATTTTGAAAAACAAAAAACACTACATATTAATCGCGGGGCTGCTCATAATTGGAGTAATGATTTGGAATGTTATAACGGAACCGGGAATAAAAGACCTTAGGGGCAATTTTAAGGAAGTTGCTTATGTCAGAAATGAGCAAAATACAGGCCCAGTTATACGTATATACGCTGTTACCGTTGAGGGCGAACCCTGGGAAGAAATGAAACAATATGGAGATTATATGCCTCACACAAAATACGGAACGACCAGGATTTATTTTTTCCCGGCCAATAAGCCTTACCCCTCTGCACTTAGCTTAGGTGACAAAAATATCTCTGAAACGCAGGAAAAAAACTGCATGGGCATTTATGAGAAAGATGGGATGGGACAGGTAAATTTCCAGCAATATCCTTTTGCGAAATTAGAATAGAGCGAACGGAACTTGACCAAAATCGGGGAAGATCTATTATTTAAACAGAATTTACCATCCCAGCTTCGTATCGTCGCCCCGGGGATCGGCTCCGCCTTCATAATATCCCCATTTAGTTTTCAGAATGGCATCTACCCGTCCGATTGCTCCTCGTTCACGAAATTTATAACCTTTCTGTGAAAGTCTTACGACTGTCATGCTGTCCAATCCATTTCTTTCCATCGCAACATCATCAGGAAACCATTGATGATGGAACCTCTTTGCACTCACCGCGGCCTGCATACTTTTATTAAAGTCAATGACGTTCAAAATAGTCTGAAATACAGAAGTAATAATAGTTGAGCCCCCGGGAGTGCCAACAACCATAAATAATTGACCATCCTTTTCGAGAATAGTAGGCGTCATGGCGCTTAACATCCTTTTATTGGGCTGCACAGAATTAGCTTCTCCACCCAGCAATCCGTACATGTTTGGTGTTCCTGGCTTTACGGAGAAATCATCCATTTCATTATTCAAAAGAAAACCGGCACCTTTTACAAATACTTTTGATCCATAGCTTCCATTGATCGTTGTCGTTATAGAGACTGCATTTCCAGCTTTATCCACAATTGAAAAGTGTGTTGTTTCTTCACTTTCTTTTGGAACTTCCCCAGCTTTGATATCTGTGCTCAGGCTGGCTTTGTTCCAGTTAAAATTGCTCATCCGCGCTTTAGAATAGTCGGGAAGGATCAGGTGTTTCTGCGGTACTTTATAAAAATCGGGATCACCCAGATGGGAAGCCCGATCTGCGTATACCCGTCGTTCTGCCTCGACCATCACCTGAACGGTAGAATCCGAGTTATATCCCCATCGCTTTAGCGGGAAAGGCTCTACAGAATTCAACAATTGCAATAGCGCAATTCCACCGCTGGAAGGAGGCGGCACTGTTATAACTTTGTATTCCCTGTAATTACCAACAATCGGTTCACGCCATACTGCATGATAATTTTTAAGGTCATCTTTGCTTATCAAGCCGCCGCCTGACTTCATTTCGGCAACGATATGATCTGCAACTTCGCCGCCGTAAAAGCCCTCACGGCCTTTATCACGAATCAGTTCCAAAGTATTCGCAAGATCTTCCTGAATCCAGAGCTCGCCAGAAGCCCAGGAATCCTTAATATAGTATGACTTACCAGGATTATATTTCTTAAATTCCTTTTGTTCGCCGGCGAACTCACGCGACTGTCTTTCGGTAACCGGAAATCCATTTCTTGCTAAATCCACTGATGGCTGAACCACATCTGCCCATGATAATTTCCCATATTTAGCATGAGCCTGTACCATCCCATCAACACTTCCCGGAACCCCGGCAGCAAGATGGCCATAAAGGCTTTTTTCGGTTATTGGATTACCCTGAGGATCCAGGTACATATCCCGGCTCGCCATCCCGGGTGCTTTTTCGCGGAAATCCAGTGCGGCTGTTTCACCCTGGGCAGAACGGTAAACCATGAAACCACCCCCGCCGATGTTTCCTGCATTTGGGTAAACAACAGCCAATGCAAATTGGACGGCCACGGCAGCATCTACTGCATTTCCCCCCTTTTTCAGGATGTCAAGGCCCACCTTTGAGGCAGAGGGATGAGCTGTAACAACCATTCCATTTTTATATTCCCCGCTGTTATTTTTCCCTACCTGACCGCCTGCGCAGGATGAAAGAAGAACTGCTGCTAAGAAGAGACTCTTTAAATTGCCCTTTATTTGAATTTTACTGGTTTGCATTTTTATATAATTGCTCTACTTGGGTTTTATATTTTTCTAAAATAGCTTTCCTTCTCAGACTTAATTTCGGTGTTAACTCTCCCCCGTCAATGCTCCAGTCCTGATGAAGCAGTTCGATCTTTTTAATCTTTTCCCAGTTTCCAAAATCCTTATTGTACTCCTCAACCTCCGACCAGATTTTATCAATGACTCTTTGATCTTTAACCATTTCCTGGTTGGTTGTATACGGGATCCCCTTCTTCTCACACCATTTTTGAAGAGTAGCAAAAGTTGGCAGTACCAGAGCTGCGGGAAAACGTTGGTTCTCTCCAATAACCATCACCTGCTCGATAAAAATAGATTCTTTGAACTTATTTTCCAGCATTTGCGGTGCAATGTATTTGCCGCCAGCAGTTTTAAAGATCTCCTTTTTTCTGTCGGTGATGCGAAGATATTGCCCGTCAACAATTTCACCTATATCACCTGTGTGGAAAAAGCCGTCTTTATCGATCACCTCAGCACTAAGGTCCGGGCGATTATAATACCCCTTCATAACATTAGGACCCTTACATAAGATCTCACCATCTTCAGCAATTTTCACTTCAACATCTTTGATTGTCCTGCCTACGGTTGTAAACTTTGCCTCCCCTTTCCGAAGGCCATTCACGTTTATAACAGGCGATGTTTCTGTGAGACCATACCCCTCAAGCACTGGCATTCCTGCGGCCCAGAAAACCCTGGCCAGGCGCGGCTGTAAAGCTGCACCGCCGGAAACAATCGCCATAATATTACCACCCAAAGCCTCTCTCCATTTACTAAAGACCAGTTTATTGGCGATCTTTAGTTGAAATTCGTACCAGGGGCCGTTTTTACCGTCCATTTCATAATTAAGGCCGAGGTCCAAAGCCCAGAAAAATAATTTGCGTTTTACACCTGTTAACTGCGATCCTTTTTCTACAATACGATCATAAACCTTCTCGAGAAGCCTTGGAACCGTAGTAAAACCATGCGGCTTAACATCGGCAATATCGGCGGCAATGGTATCCATACTCTGCGCATAATAAACCGATATTCCGAGGTAAAAATACATATAGAGCACCATTCTCTCGAAGACGTGTGAAAGTGGCAGAAAGCTAATCGCTTTGGTAAACTCTTTAGGATATAATTTTGAAGATTCTTGAACATTGGTTACCAGGTTATTGTGAGTAAGCATCACACCCTTTGGCGTTCCGGTAGTGCCGGATGTATATATAAGCGTAAGAAGGTCGTCAGGCATTATCTTTTCCCGATACTCCTCAAGATTAATGGAATCATGTTCTTTGCCCAGGCTTACTATATCCTTCCAATTCGATATACCCTCAATCTGATCAAAACTATATATTTCAAAACTGGCATTATCGCGGGTCCTGACAGTATTCAATTTATCGTAAAGAGCTTTATCAGACACAAACACCAGTTTGATATCAGCATCCTTTGCAATGAATTTAATGTCATTTTCTGCGAGGGTGGGATACATCGGAACTTGAGTAGCACCAATCTGCATGATCCCAAAATCACAGATGTTCCATTCGGGCCGGTTTGGTGACATGATGGCAACTTTGTCATCTTTCTTAATACCCAGGGTGATCAGGCCCTTGCTCACTGAGTTGACATCATCCACGAACTGCTGAGTGGAATATTTGACCCACTCACCATTCTTTTTGGATGCAAGCATATCCTCCTTTTTAAACTTTTCTAAAGAAAGATTCAAGAGATCGAAAACTCGGGTTATTTCTGCCATAACTTAATCAGTCTACATAATAAAGGAAATTTAGCAATTTAATTAAAAATAAGTTCCGGGAAACAGAAATATAAAAGCTGAAAGGAACATGTTCACCACATTAAAATTATGGTCTGAATACCTTAATCCCATCGGCAACGTTAATTTACTTATCTGCAAAAATAAACGCCGAGGAATTAAGCACTGGCACTGTATTTGAAAAGTCGGTGCAAATAAATATGAATATGAAAAAGTTACTATTACTCTGCCTGACAGCTGGTCTGTTATTAATTGCACAAACAAGTGCAAACGCACAATCCTATGAAAACGCTATTGGGGTTAGAATAGGCCCTTACAATGGGGTGAATTTTAAAACTTTTCTGAACACCAATAAAGCGTTGGATCTGAACCTTTCTGTAAGAAGCAACGACAATTTCAAGCGCTTTCTTTTTACAGGCCTATACGAGGTTCACAATCCAATTGGAGGTGCTCCGGGTCTGCTATGGTATTACGGAGGAGGTGGCAGCATCGGATCCTATAAAGTAAGGGATTTTGAAGGCGACCTCTTCCTGAGTGCCGATGGAGTTCTGGGTCTGGACTACAAATTCGACGGTGTTCCTTTGAATCTGGCTATAGACTGGCGACCAAGGCTTGAACTAACGCCTGATACCGATTTTGGTACAGGAGACGTGGGTCTGGCGATAAGATTGACTTTCTAATTAAAAAGGAAACAGCAGCCAAAGAGGCTGCTGTTTCCTTTATTACAATTTTAACCATCGCTTCCTGACGTTCATTTGTGATGCCGAAGGAACCTCTATAGAGGAAATACTGTACTTAGCGGATGGATTACGTCCCAAAGGAACTTCTATTATTTTTTCCAGACCATCCCTGATTACCGAGACTTTAACCTTATCACCCACACGTTGTCCTGCAATATGTTTAAGCATTTCAACAGATCCCGAAGATGTCTTTTTGATTACATAATTATCAATTGACACAATTTCATCATTTACATTTAATCCAGCGTTCCACGCCCCGCTTCCACGTGCAACCTGGCTAATCATCATTTTGCCTTCTCTTAAAGCTGTAGCTATTCCCATATAAGCCTCGTTGAGCTGCTCCGCATCGTTTTTAATAGAATAGCCAGCATAATTCAGGTACTTATTGTAATCAATAGTTTTCAGACCGTTTACATAGTTATCGTAAATCTCATTTAAAGAATGACCAGCAATCTTTTCTGCCATCGCTTTAAATTCCGCATCAGTATAACCGCGTTTTTGCTTCACATAATATTCATCATACATGGCTTTCATCACTTCATCCAGTCCGGCCTTACCATTTGTAGAATGAATGATTTCAAGATCCATAATCAAGGCAAGTACCGATCCTTTGCTATAATAAGAAACTGTAGAGTTCCGGGAATTCTCGTTTGGACGATATTGCTTGATCCATGCGTCAAAACTTGACTCACTTGCAGACTGTATTTTGTTACCTGGCTCATTTTCCAGGGCACTAATAGAAGCGGCAAGGCCTGAAAGATATTTTTCTGGTGTTTGTAACCCAGCTCGCTTGGTAAAGATATCCTGGTAATAGGCTGTAAAGCCTTCAGCTATCCAAAGGTTGGTGGTATAATTCTCAGCATCGTAATTAAAAGGACCAAGGGCTATAGGGCGAAGGCGCTTCACATTCCACAAGTGGAAATATTCATGTGAAACGAGAGCCAGGAACCTTAATAAGCCAGCCTCTGTACTGTATGCATTTCTTGAAGCGCCCAAAACAGTTGAATTAAGATGCTCCAATCCGCCCCCGCCTGAATTGAAATTATGCACTATAAATACATATCTTTTATTGGGGTTAACGCCAAATACCTTTGTCTGTTCATGGACAATTTTTGCCATATCACGCTTCAGAACTTCTTTATCATAGTTCCCGCCTCCGTACATAGCTACTTCATGAACAACTCCTGCTGCATTAAACTCAAAGATATCCTGATTACCTACCTCAATGGGCGAGTCATATAAAATATCGAAATCGGCAGCGAAGTAGGTGTTTACTTTAGATGGCACCTTCTCGAGCCCAGTTGAAATTTTGGTCCATCCTTTATGCGGAATTATGGTTACAGTTGACGGTAACTGAAGTTTACCTGCAGGATATAAAAACAAACCTGTAGGGGATAAAAAGGCATGAGATTCGTCGACGAAACTGGTGCGGACTGAAATCTCAAAAGAGTAAACCCTGTAACTGACTTTAATAACACCGTTTTTCGAGGTATTAATGCGCCAGGTGTTTTTATCGACTTTACTAAAATTCAAGTTATTACCTGTAGAACCCACTGCTTTAAAGCTCTCCACGTTCTTGGCAAACTCCCGGATAAGGTACGATCCTGGCGTCCAGACGGGCATTTTCAAATCGATCTGATCAGCTTTAAGTCCGGATATTTCCATTTCGATATCAGCGTAATGGGCTTGAGGCTCAGTGAAGGACACCTTGAAGGCAATTTTCTCCTGCGCGCTTAAAGAGGTAGTAATAACTGCCATAAAAATTAAAAATGTTAAAGATCTCATAGTGCAAATTTGTGTCAAAAATAAGTTAATGCTTCGGAATTATTATAAGCGGTCAAGTTAAGCTGTAAAATAGTTGCTACAACAATATAATTTGAAAGCAGAAAAAATAGCTTTGTGTGAAATTAGGAAGAACACCTTTCTTTAGAACAAACAATTTAGCTCAGATTAGTTTGGGAAACAGATTTTGATAAGCTTCCTATATTTGCTGCCTTTCCAATATTTAACCGATTTTAATTTAAACAGGAAAATCACGTTTTTGATTTGTATAAAGAAAACATCTCTATGCAACTTAAACCTTTGACCGATTTATAGTCTAAATACCGGGATATGACCAGAACAAAAAGACCTGTAGATATTGAGTTTATTTCATTTATCAAGCTGCCCGTCACTTTTCCACAGAAAGAATCCGAGTTGATAGATTACAAATCAGCAGATTTTAAGTGAGAATTGACCAAGAAATTCAGAATAATTAATTAGATATTGTGCGTAACCAAACCCTCTCAAATTAAAATTTAACCTGCTATATGAAAATCAAGTATATCGTTTATACCCTTCTGGTACTTCTTTTTGGAGCCTTTGTAGCCTATCGGATCAAAACCAACAGCGAAATAGGGGACGCAGGAGGCCGGGGAGGCGCGCCCGGGGGAGCGATGGTACCTGTAAACGGGATAGTAGTAGAACCAAAAAATTTCTCCAATTCCCTTTCTGTAACAGGATCATTAGAGGCTAATGAGCAGATTGAAATCAGATCGGAAGTATCCGGAGTAATAAAGGGACTATATTTCAAGGAGGGAAGTAATGTCAGGAAAGGACAAACCTTGATTAAAATAAATGATATAGAATTGCAAGCACAGTTATCTCAGGCATTGACACGTGAAAAGCTTGCTTCAGAAACAGAGCGCAGAGCTAATCTGCTGTTAAAAAAAGAAGCCATCAGCAAGGAAGAATATGATATAGCTCTGGCGGATAAAAGTACCCTTCAGGCTGCTACACGTTTGATCAGAGCACAAATTTCAAGAACGTTAGTCGTGGCACCTTTCAGCGGCCGTATCGGACTGCGAACAGTTTCAGTTGGAGGCTATGTTACTCCAGCAACAGTAGTTGCCATTCTCATAAGTATCGATCCTATCAAGGTGATATTTTCTGTTCCTGAGAAATACTCCCAGCAGATGCGAACAGGATCCACTATTGAATTTAGTGTAGCCGGTTCAAGCAGAAAGAATACTGCCCGGGTTTACGCCATTGAGCCGGGTATAAATGCGACGTCACGTACACTTCAGATAGCTGCAAGAGCATCAAATCCGGGTGGCGAATTACTTCCTGGATCCTTTACAAAAGTTGATTTGCCACTTGCAGTTATTGGGAACGCTATATTAATCCCGTCAGAAGCCATTATTCCTGTAGAGCAGGGTAAAAAGGTTTTTATTGTCAGAAATGGGAAGGCAGTTGAAGTCCTGATTGAAACAAGCACGCGAACTGAAAAAGAAGTCCTGGTTACGTCGGGCTTGCAGAAGGGCGATACGGTATTGACAACGGGTATTATGGCTTTAAAGCCCGATAGTCCTGTAAAAGTAAAAATAACTCCAAACTAATTCTTATGAGCTTATCATCTACCAGCATAAAAAGACCGGTTCTGACCATTGTCATGAATTTGGTTCTTGTTCTTTTTGGAATTATTGGGTTTACTTTTCTCGGCATCAGGGAATTTCCCTCGATTGATCCCCCGATAATTTCGGTAAGGACCAGTTATGCAGGTGCTAACTCAGACGTCATTGAGTCACAAATCACTGAGCCTTTAGAAAAAGCGCTTAATTCAATTGATGGGATTCGTAACATTACTTCCTCCAGTAGCCAGGGATCAAGCAATATTTCCGTTGAATTTACTCTTGACAAAAACCTGGAAGAAGCTGCAAATGACATCCGGGATAAGGTCTCTCAGGCTGCTGGAAGTCTGCCCGAGGATATCGATTCGCCGCCCGTTGTGTCTAAACAAGATGCTGACTCTCAGCCGATCATGATCTATACCATGAAGAGCGATGTTCGTAATGCCCTGGAATTAAGTGATTATGCCGACAACACCATCGTACCGAGGTTTCAAACCATCCCCGGGGTAAGTAGTCTGCGTATTTACGGCGAAAAAAGGTATGCGATGCGATTGTGGATAGATCCAAACAAGCTTTCGGCTTATGGGCTCACTCCTATTGATATCCGGAATGCTTTGAACCAGCAGAATGTAGAGCTGCCTTCCGGTAAACTTACTGGTAATAATACAGAGCTTGGCATCAAAACAATAGGTAACCTGAATACGGTAGAGGGTTTCAACAATCTTATACTTAAAACAGATTCAAATCGGATAACCAGGTTTAGTGATGTTGGCGAAGCTGTCCTTGCACCTGAAAACATGGAAAGTGTAATGAGGGAGTCGGGGACACCAATGATTGGCCTTGCCATCACACCACAGCCGGGAACAAATTACCTGGAGATTGCCAAACTTGTTAATGAACGCTTTGAGCAAATATTAAAAGAGCTTCCTAAGGATATTGAGCTAAAGCCTGCACTTGACAATACCGTGTTTATTAAAAACTCGGTTATGGAAGTTGCCGAGACAATTTTAATTTCCCTGGTTTTAGTAATCCTCATCATTTATCTCTTTTTCCGCGACTGGAGTATAGCCTTCAGGCCATTGATTGATATTCCAGTTTCGTTGATAGCGACATTTTTCATCATGTACATTTTCGGCTTTTCGGTTAATGTACTTACCCTGCTTGCAATTGTTCTTGCAACGGGACTGGTGGTAGATGATGGGATCGTTGTAACCGAGAATATCTATAAAAAGGTTGAAGAAGGAATGTCGCCATTTGAGGCTGCGATAAAAGGTTCTAACGAAATATTTTGGGCAGTAATTTCGATTTCCGTAACACTCGCTGCTGTGTTTCTGCCAGTGATCTTCCTTGAGGGTTTCGTAGGACGGCTGTTTCGGGAATTTGGAGTAGTGATAGGTGCCGCGGTACTTATTTCAGCTTTTGTTTCTTTAACCCTTACTCCAATGCTTAATGCATACCTGATGAAAGGCGGAGTACAGAAGAAATCTAAGTTCTATAACATGACTGAGCCTTATTTCGTGAAGATGACCACAGGATACTCAGACGCATTGGAAAGTTTTATGACCCGAAGATGGGTTAGCTTTCCCATAATCGCGGTGTGTATAGCCATGATTGCCCTCTTTTGGTTTTCACTTCAGAAAGAAACAGCGCCATACGATGATCGAAGTATGATCAGTGTGCAGGCCAGTGCGCCTGAAGGAGCTACGTTTGAGTATATGGACAGGTTTATGCTAGACTTAACTAAACTGGTCAACGATTCAATACCCGAAAAAGTTGTCAATATTGGTTATACTTCTCCTGGCTTCGGTGGCAGTGGCTCGGCAAACTCAGGATTTCTACGAATTGGGCTTTCAGATCCGGGAGAGCGCAAACGGTCACAGAAAGAAATCGCCAATTCCCTAACAAGGATGACCAAAAAATACACCTCAGGCAGGGCTTTGGTTACAGAACAACCAACTATTTCAGTCAACCGACGTGGGGGATTACCAATACAATTTATCATTCAGGCACCAAATTTTGCCAAATTACAAGAGAAGATCCCGCTATTTTTGAATGAGACTGCAAAAGACCCCACCTTTTCCAATAGCGACGTAAACCTAAAATTCAACAAGCCAGAAATAAATGTCAGCATTGACCGTGATAAAGCCCAAAGCCTTGGTGTATCGGTACTTGATGTAGCTCAATCGCTGCAACTCGCGTTAAGCGGTCAACGATTTGGTTATTTCATCATGAATGGTAAACAATATTCGGTACTTGGCCAGTATGCGAAAAGCGACAGGGATGACCCCCTGGATTTGACCTCCACATTTGTAAGAAATGACCAGGGACAACTGATTCAATTGGACAATCTTGTATCAGTTAGAGAAATCAGTAGCCCACCACAACTTTATCATAACAACAGATTCCTGTCAGCAACTGTCTCTGCAGGGTTAGCACCGGGAAAAAGTATTGGCGATGGGATCGATGCGATGGATCGGATTGCAGACAAGGTACTTGACGATACATTTACAACGTCCCTTAGTGGTGAGTCCAGAGACTTCCAGGAAAGTTCCTCGAATACCCTCTTTGCTTTCGCCTTAGCCCTCCTGTTAGTTTATCTGATTCTCGCAGCGCAGTTTGAAAGTTTTATAGACCCGCTAATTATCATTATTACAGTTCCAATGGCAGTAGCAGGTGCGTTTTTGTCACTTTGGCTGTTTGGACAGACATGGAATATATTCAGCCAGATCGGAACTATTATGCTCATCGGACTAGTCACGAAGAACGGAATTCTAATCGTAGAATTTGCAAACCAGCTAAAGGAGCGTGGTATTCCTCTTCAAAAGGCGATCGTAGAAGCATCAGTAGCCCGCTTACGCCCAATACTTATGACCAGCCTCGCTATTGCACTTGGTGCATTACCTATCGCTATGGCATTAGGCGCAGCGGCTAAGAGCCGAATGAGTATGGGAATTGTAATTATTGGAGGGACCTTGTTTTCACTTATACTAACGCTCTTCGTTATTCCGGCTATTTATTCAATGTGGTCTAAGGAACATAAACAGCTTCCGGATTATGGCGAAGGAGAAGATCCTGAAGTAAAAGAGGAAAAGCTTGAACTTGCCCATTTATAAATGCGTTATACCCGATTTTAATGATGAAATTCAAAGGAATAATAATTTACCTGTCTGCCTGTTTTGCTATTACACTAAGCTCGAATGCACAGGAGCGGCTGACACTGGAGCAGGCGGTGCAGATCGCACTTGAAAACAATTACGATATCAAACTTACCAAAAATGATATTGAAATCGCCAAAACCAATGTCAGCCGTGCTAACGCCGGAATGCTGCCAGTTGTAACAGGTAATTTCAGCACTAACAACACAACATCAAACACCAAACAAACATTATCCAGCGGCGTAACTCAGGAAAGAAATGGAGCCAGGAATTCAAATATGGGCTTTGGGCCTGTGGTGAACTGGCAGGTGTTTGACGGTTTCGGAATGTTTGCCCGGTATGATCAGTTGAAAGAATTGCAGCAATTAGGTGAATCGAACTTTAGGCTAACTATTCAAACTACGCTGGCGGATGTGATAAATAGTTATTATGATCTGGTCCAGCAGCAGCAGCAGATAAAAGCCTTAGATGGTGCTGTGGATATTTCCAGGTTAAGATTAAGGAACTCGCAAAACAGATATACCATTGGGCGTGCGGCCAAATTGGAAGTACTGGCTGCAACCGTCGATCTGAATACCGATACAACTAATTTGTTGCGGCAGCTTAATCTTTACAGAGGCACTAAAATAAGGCTTAACGAATTACTTGCAAGAGATATATCTACAGATTTCACGGTTTCAGATACAATTATTATAAAGAATCAGATTTTACTTGCAGATCTTCAGAACCGCGCCGCCCAGCAGAATCCGGCCCTTCAATCGGCATTGATCAACAAACGTATTGCTGAACTCAACTTAAAACAGGTTAAAGCTTTCCGCTATCCCTCAGTATCACTGAATACAGGATATAACTTCAATAAATCAACATCAGAACTCGGTTTTGCCCGGAATTCGGTGGGACGTGGTTTGAATTACGGGATGACGGCCTCGATAAATATTTTCAATGGAATGCTCCAGAATAGAAATGAAAAAAATGCATCAATAGAAATCGACAATGCTCAGCTCGAGTATGAGAAGATCAACCAGAATGTTTCGGCTCAGCTAACTTCACTATATCAAACCTTTCAAACTAATCTGGCGCTAATGCGGCTGGAACAACAAAACCTGGAAGTCGCACGACAGAATCTGGATATTACCATGGAGAAATTCCGGCTTGGCAGCGTTGCGCCGCTCGAATTCAGGGAAGCTCAAAGAAATTATATTGACGCAAGCGCACGTTTCACAAATTCTCAGTACCAGGCAAAGCTCGCGGAAATTTCCCTTCAGGAACTTTCCGGCACCCTTTCACTGGACTAGAAGGGATCTTATTTGCTAAAGTCCAAAGATTTAGTATTTTTGATTGGATGAATGCGTATAAATATAAAAATGTGCTTCTTATTGACGATAATCACATTGACAATCTGATCAATCGTAAAATACTGGACAATGCTAATTACGCCGAAAATATTACCGTCATAGATTCACCCCAGGAAGCATTCGATTTTCTACGTGAGTCGTTAGCTACAGGAGAAAACATACCAGAAGTGATATTTCTTGATTTAAGAATGCCCGTAATGAGCGGGTTCGAATTTCTTAAATCCCTGCTTGAACTTCCTAACCTCAAACCTGAATTATTTAAAATTTTCGTCCTTTCTTCGTCCCTCGATCCCAAGGATATTAACAGAATTAAAGAAAACCACCTTGTATCAAGGTTTATAGGTAAGCCCCTGACAAACCAGATACTTGAAGAAATATAAAGATTACTATGTTATTAGTTGCTGACAGCGGCTCCACTAAAGCCGACTGGATATTAACACGTCCTGATAATCAAACAATCCATTTCAGGACCAAAGGGATCAACCCTTTTTTTTTAACAGAAAAAGACATCACCCAAATTTTTCATAATACTCCTGAGATTCAGGAATACGTTGATCAGGTCAAAGAGATTTACTTTTTCGGCGCGGGTTGTTCGAGTCCGGATCGGAGGGAGAGTATATCAAACGCGCTATCAAAGGTTTTTAAGAACGCATTTGTAAGTGTAGATATTGACATAATTGCTTCTATTTATGCAACCTGCGGATCTTCAGAGGGAATATGCTGTATCCTGGGAACAGGATCAAATATTTCTTATTTCGATGGCAGTAAAATCCATGAAAGTAAACATGGTTTGGGATATATACTCGGAGATGAGGGCTCGGGTACTTTTTTTGGAAGAAAACTCCTCACCTCGTATTTATACGGGACCATGCCACGGGAGTTAAGCGATTCTTTTAAGCAGAAGTTTAACGTCGATAAAGAATCTGTAATTAAGCGAATATACCAGCAACCCTCACCTAATTCATTTCTAGCGTCATTCGCGCCATTTATGAGCGAACATATAAATCACCGGTTTATTGTAGAATTATTAAGAACCGGATTCGAGGAATTTGTTGAAACCAACATTAAATCATATCCAGATTACGATAAACAGGTATGCCACTTTGTGGGTTCCATAGCTTTCCACTTTAAAGAAATACTCGTTGAAGTTTGTGAACTTAAAGGTATTCACGTTGGAAAGATCCTAAAACACCCCATCGACGAGCTATCAAGTTTCATTCACAATAACGGAGTGAAAAGTCTGTAAATCTTTAAGTTAAAGTAATCTCCGGGTTATATGTTACCGAATCCTGGTAGGCCTGACTTAGGTCATTCACAGAGTTTACTTCAAAATCAACACCCCATGGAGTCCACGAGATAAATCTGAATTTGTCCTCAGCAATTTTCTTCCCGTCCTTAATTCCTTTCGAAATTTCTTCGTAGATTCCGAAACTGCCTAAGCTATAATAGTTGATTTTGGTTGTTCTGCCATTTACGAGATGCGATTTAACTAACTTAAATCCCATACTCTTCATCCAGCTTTTAATTGCAGCTATTTTACTTCGCGCCATGGTCAATGTTTTTTTATTAACTCTCATGCGTCGAAAATCAAGCCAAAATTTAAAATACTTTTTTACTTTTCTTATAAATGCGGTTTAAATATAAAAAACGAAATATATTTTTTTGAATTTCAAGCTAACTGTATTACAGGACGTTACGTGTGTTAGGAAATAAACACACCGCGCTATATAGACTACACTGTTTAATAATAACTGACAGGGCATTTAAAAAACAGAAAACTGTCTTGAAGGTTGGGCAGGTTTATGCTAAAGTATAATCATCTGGTTTCTTCTACAATAAAACTCTGAAATCAACCCTGATGATAAAGATTCTTCGTATTTTTGGGCTGTTTAAAGATATGCCGGCTGAAGCTATTTTTGATGGATCCCGCCAGGCCAGAATTTCGCAAATCCAATAGAAAATCAAATTATGAATTCAATAAAACTGACACTCGTTTCTACCTTTCTTATAATGGCAGGAAGTTTCTTAAACGCCGGTGCTCAAACATCACCAAATACATCCAGATCGCTTGACAACAAAAACCTATGGAAAGCAAAAGATCTTCTTCAACCGTCCGATCTCGTCTCTACTCTAAAAAATAAGAAATCTAAACAACCTGCAATTTTTAATATTGGTGTCGTTGAAGATATACCAGGCGCAAAAAACGTAGGCGCTGCGAGCAAAAAAGAAAATCTCGATAAACTGAGAGACAATTTAAAAAAACTGCCGAAAACTACAGCGGTGGTCATTTACTGCGGGTGCTGTCCATTCGACAAATGCCCTAATATCAGACCCGCATTTAGCCTTATGAAAGAGATGGGCTTTTCAAATGGAAAGCTTCTGAATATCCCGGTTAATCTAAAACAGGATTGGATTAACAAAGGTTATCCTATGAATTCCGCCAAATAGCCTCGCTTAATTTTTTTTCTTACACAGAATAAAAATAAATTAGATGGTTAATTCATCACCCACAAATGTGGAAGTTATTTCCCATAATGAGATTGATGAATAAATAATACCTTCCCAGAAGTCTCATAATGAGATAATAATACTGGCATCAGGCTTGTCTGTAGTTTAAGTTCTAAAATTAACCCTGGTCCTAAGTATTCCAGCATTGGAAATATTTATTTTTAAACGTGATTTGATTTCAAATATACGTTAAACGGAAGGGATGATTTATATAAGAAAACAGATTCTCGTTGTTGATGATGAACTTAGTGTCCACAAGATCCTTAGTAGATTATGATCTAAGGATTATGATCTCGTCATTAAACATAATGGTGCTGAGGCGATCTCCCGGCTTGAAAATGGAAATAATCCGGATTTGATAATTTCCGATCTGGAGATGCCTTACGTTGACGGCGCGTCGTTTATACATAGTTTGAAGGTGTGCACGCAACATTGCAACACACCCTTGATTCTGCTTTCGGGTGCCGAAAAACTGGAGGATATAGTGGAGCGAATGGCTCACAGAGCAAATTTCTTTTTTAAGAAACCCTTTAGCCGGTCCGAATTTAAATCTTGTATTAGTGCTACGCTTAGCTATAATGTTTCAAACAGCGGGGCAGGAAACACGAACTAGCTTATAATCAATGCGTTGGCTCCATCTTCCAAATCTCATACATCCTGGCGCCTTGCGAGCTGAGCCCGGAATGATGCCAGAGATCCCCCTCAACCTTGCCATCGAAAGTGATCGAATTGCCCACCTTTGTACTGTCCTTTGTAAAAAAATCCAGTGTCTCAGTATATTTCCCATTTTCAAAGGTGTAACTTCCTCCACCAGTGCCAAAAAACTCTTTGGTTTCCGCATTTATAGCGGCCCATTGAAAGCGGGTGCCGCTGAGTATTTTAAAAGTCTTTCTTGCACGCGGGGGACTTAATACCACTTTTCCGTCCTGCATCCGGCCGGAACTTCTCCAGGTTCCAACCATGGGGCCTTTCCCGTTATCTAGCATAGTCCAAACTTCTTTACGGCCATTAATATCGGAAGATAAGCGGTCCTTATTTATAGCAAATGAATATTTTTTGGTCTGACCAATCTCATCTTTATTATTCGGACTGAACTCAATATTCACCTCAAGCTCGTTACCTGCATAATCATAAGACCCTCCCCGTGTTTGTATGAGCAATTTCTTTGATTTATCAAAAGTAGTATGCATAAAATAACCGTTATTAAAAATCAATACCTGCTCAACAGAACCCTGCTGTAATTTCCACGAACCGTTGATAGCACTATTATCTGGACGAGGTCGAAAAGCAAAGCTCATTAGCCCCGCAATTAACAGGATGAAAACAACCGATTTATACCCTATTTTGATAAATTTTTCCATGGCCATTCTTTTATTCTAAAGTTAGGGATCATTACGATTAATAGCAAGTCCCGAAAGCGGCGTGCTCAGAGGTTTATGCAGGGCGCAGAGATCTAGGAAGCACGGCGTTAATATATCATTCAAAATCCGCGTTAATTACTAATAATATTAGTATATATTTGTATTGAGAATAAGGATTTAAAGTTAGCGGAGTATTTCGAAGAGAACGCTAATTAAACCCTTCTTTGCGAACCCAGGTTCATGCATATGATCTCTGCGCAAATCTCTGCGGTAAAAAAACACCTGCCGAAGGCAGCTCACAAATGGACAAACAAATCATTCATATGGATCAGGATGCATTTTTTGTATCCGTAGAACTTCTGAAGGACCCGACCCTTATCGGTAAACCGGTTATTGTTGGAGGCACAGCAGGCCGTGGTGTTGTGACTTCCTGCAGTTATGAGGCACGAAAATTTGGAGTGCGCTCCGCTATGCCTTCACGTCAGGCTGCACAATTATGTCCGCAAGCGATCTTTGTGCGAGGCAATATGGACGATTACAGTAAATATTCGCGCATGGTTACGGATATATTGCGTGAGCGGGTCCCTGTCCTTGAGAAAGCTTCCATCGATGAGCACTACATCGATATGACCGGGATGGAGCGTTTCCATGATACCATGCAATTCGCCCGTGATCTGAGGCAAAGAGTGATCCGGGAAACCGGCCTTCCCGTCTCTTTCGGATTATCGGTCAACAAGACTCTGGCAAAAATGGCAACCAATGAATCAAAACCTAATGGGGAACTCCTGGTAAGCAGAGAGGGTGCAAAGGCTTTTCTCGAACCCCTTTCTATTCATAAAATACCTGGTTTGGGTAAATCAGCATCTGCCAAGCTTAAAGATCGCGGGATCCTTACCATTGGTCAACTCGCCAGGGTCTCATCTGAAGATCTTATTGCTTTTTTCGGCAAGAGTGGTTCAGACCTTTGGAGAAAGGCTAATGGGATTTATGATTCTCCTGTTTTTC
Organism: Bacteroidota bacterium; assembly: GCA_040385405.1. Lineage (GTDB taxonomy): Bacteria > Bacteroidota > Bacteroidia > Sphingobacteriales > Sphingobacteriaceae > Daejeonella. Next base: position 90,380 of record JAZKHM010000011.1, read on the forward strand.
CCTATCGCGATCGCAAATCGATCGGTACTCAAAGTACCTTCCATGCAGACACGGTCAATGCCGAAGGAATTAAACAATTGCTGGTTTCGATGGTGACTGATCTTTGCTACCAATTACGCAGTCAAAGAAAGCTGACATCATGTATTACTGTTACCATTCGTTACTCCAACTTTGAAACCCATACCCAGCAATTAAAAATCCCATATACGTCGCTTGACTCCGTGCTGATTGATAAAGTAAAAGAGCTGTTCGGGAACGTTTATGATCATAAAACTTTGCTAAGACTGGTGGGCGTACGTCTTTCTGACCTGATGTGCGGCGATGAGCAAATCAGCCTTTACGATGCATCGGAAAACCGTCATAAGTTATATCAGGCAATGGATAAGATCAAGAACAGGTTTGGTGAGAAATCTGTAAAACTGGCGTCGACCATTAGCATTCGCTTGTAGTATCACGGCCAGGCATAAGGTTCTAACTTAAAGTGAACTGACACCGAAGCTGCGAATTGACTGTTAGAAGTCCGGGCCGAAAGTCTAGTTCTTAACCTTAAACGGGTTCAGCTGCTGATCAAAAGGCTTGGAAATATCACGCAGGTACTCCACTAACTGCCACTTTTGTTCGTCCGAAAGGATCTCCTTAAAGGATGGCATCTCTCCGCGCCCCTCGCGGATCTTCCAGAATATGGCTCCATTAGTTTGCGCTCCGAACATTTTACTTTGGAAGTGCAGGGGTTTAACTTTTAGTTTGCTAGCTATCTGGCCATCTGCCTTCCCCTGACTGCCATGGCATGGGGCACAATAAACCATGTATATCTCCTGGCCCTGGGGAAGGGTCAAAGGTTCAATGTGGTAAGGGTTATAAAGTGAATCAGCTGAGGCTGGTGCTCTCCATGGTTCCTGAAGAATAGTGTATTTAGTACCAAATGATAGTATCATTAAAGCAGCGCAGGCAGAAAGAATGACACAAATGAATTTAAACATAATACTGTTCGCGGAAAAAGAAATGACGAATACATTTCAAGGCATACTTAATCTTTATTTACAGTGCAGCACTCCATATCAACATCCTGAATGCCCGGCCAGAATTTCATCAGATACTACCCCCCGGTCTTGATTCCTGGTTCCTGATACTAAAGGGAAGGCAGTCCCCCCACCACCCTGGGTATCGACGTTGTTAATCCATTCAGGTCGTAGAATACCCGGCCCCCTTTGATAGTAACTTCACACTCAAACCTCTTTTTGGCGGGAACTTTCGTGCCCATTTGATCATATACTCCGAATTTACCCTTACGTAAACGAAGGACGGTTACATCACCTTCAGAACCTACTGATAAATTCCCTAACTCTTCATGGTGAATAACCTGGGCAGGTTTCCAGGTAACTGCGTTTATAGTTGCGGGTACAGTCATTCCAAGGGCCATCATTTTATTCATTACGTTAAGGATATCTTTCATAGCCGAGTTCATGCTTCCTCCATGATGATCCGTACTAATAACGTCTGGCCAGAAGCCTGCCTTACTTGCAGGAATAGCATGTTCGAAAGAGAAACTGGCAGCACCGTGACCCACATCCCAAATGACCCCTCGCTTTTGTGATTCAAAAACAAAGGGGCGCAGTTGTTTGGTTGCCGGATCAGTTATCGCTTCACGGCCCCCGCCTCCCCCACCATAAGCATGGGTATAGATATCACCGGGGCGGAATTTCTTCATGGTCAATTCTTCAAGCGACAATCCGCCACCCCCAAAATCAACAATAATGGGTAAGTTTCCCGACATTTTGCCAGCTTCAATCGCACGGTCAATTGGCACCCAGTCTGGCTTATTGTAGTGAGCAACTTTAAATCCCACAATAAGCTTTGGATATTTCATGGCCATTTCAGCAGATTTGCGAGCATCCATGTCATCGTTATTCTGCTCAAAAGCCCCTCCAGGCATTCCCTCTCCCACAATGTTAAGAAAAGAAAGTACCCGTGTCCTGGATCTGTCTATAGTCTGATCTTTAAACTTCTCGAAAGTCTTCCAGCCGGCACTTCCGGCATCCACTACGGTGGTAACCCCCACACGGAACGTAAACCCGTCGGGCATATTTGCGTAATAACTATTTCTTAAATATCGATCAGGTTCTACACCGGCAAAGTTGTGGGTATGCATATCTATAATGCCTGGGGTTACAATCAAGCCTTTTGCATTTACCACACGCGCAGCAGATTCAGGATCAATATTCTTAGCTACCGCTGCAATCTTGCCATCGCTATTAATGGCAACATCCATGACCTCATTGATGTTATTTTTAGGGTCCATTACACGCCCTCCTTTTATAATTATAGCATAGGAAGCCTGTTGCGCCTGAGCGCTTGCATTAATACTGAACAGACAAAAAACAAGGAGAAAAAAATTTTGCAACTTCATGATTTAGGAGATAATAGCTAGCAACAATAGCTTGGTTAGTCAAAGCTAAATCTTATTAAAATAAAACGAAAGAATAAGAACTGAGGTCTGTAACTTTTTCATGCGTAAATTTGTATTCAATAGTGATGAAGCCAGATGAGCCTGCCTTCTGGACCCTCACATTTTGCGAGTAGCCGTTAGCCGACACTTTCAATACCAGCATAAAAGTCAGGATGACTGTCCAGTTTAACATTAAAAAAAGTTTCTTTTGTAAGATCTCAGGAAGCAGAACTTTATAATATAGTTCTTTTATTTTCATAATTTTGTGAATTACAAGGTTAATAATCTGATTAGTAGGACGACTACAATTGGATGTAGTGCAGGGAATGTTGGCGCATTCCCTGCTTTTTAACTAATAAATTTTTACTTCATTTGCGGTAATTTTATAGTTAAAGGGTTTAATTAATTTCATTGCTTCAAGTGCCTCCACAACATTCTCATCTGCAAAGATGCCCGTAAAACGGAAGGCCTTAATTTCAGGATCATTCAGATCGATCTTCACATTATACCATCTTTCGAGTTTGGGAAGCAAAACTTCGAACGATTCATTTTGGAATATCAGCGTATTTTCTGCCCATGATGTTTCCTCAATATATTCGCGATCTCCAAGTCTGACCGGAGATATATGCTCAATCATTAAAACAGAATTATTACTAAAATTCGAAGGTTCACTGTTCTTTTCTACCAAAGTGAATTTTTCCGAAGGCTTTAGCAAGAACCGCTGATCAGAACGGTCGTTGATAGTCAGCTCAATCGATCCTTTAAGAAGAGTAGTTTCGGATCTCTTTTCACCGGGATATTCCTTAATGTTAAACTGCGTGCCTAAAACGCGGACAGCGACTTTATCTGTGGTTGCAATAAAAGGTCGATTTCTATCGTGGGCGACAATAAAGAATGCTTCTCCGGTGAGTTTTACAGTGCGGGTCTCATTATCCAGCATTCCCGGGTCGTATGATATTTTGCTTTCACTGTTAAGCCTTACCACTGTACCATCAGGGAGCTTTACCTCTTTACGCACTCCCTTACCTGCTACTATTTCCATATTTCCCCCTGGAGGACTGGCCTCAAAATTATTTTTAAATAGTAATGTTCCAGCTCCAACTATACATACAAATGCTAACACAAAAACAACTGGCCTGCGCAGAATTTGACCAGGCGATCGTTTAAACTTAAGTTCCTCTTTGAACTTTAGTTTGTGCTTTTTGAAAGACTGGCTGGGATCACTTTGAGTGTCCTGCTGTCCAAGTTCCCAAACCTGTTCCAGCAGTGCCTCATAGTAGACTGCATCGGGGTACTTTTTTAACAGATATGCAAGTTCACCTAATTCTTCAGGGTTTGCTTCTCCGGCAATTTTCCTGGTTAGTAACTCAACTATTCGGTTCTCATCCATTGATATCGCGCCTTCTCGGGAAGGTATTTGAAATAAGGACAATGAAAAGAAGAAAACTCCCTAGCGTGTTGGGAAATAATTAAGGGCGAATTAATAAATGAGAAAATAAATGAATTTACGAACCTGAACTTTCAACTGCCAAAGCCGCTGTTCCCTGTCGGCCGGGAACTACTTAATCTGAAATTCCTCTTTAAAAATTTTCGCCAGCTTTTGAGTAGCAGCTACGAGATGTGCGTCCACCGTCTTTACGGATATCGAAAGTACTTCGCCAATTTCCCTGTAGCTCAGGTTATTCTCTTTCGCAAGTTTAAAGACCAGCTGGCATTTGGGGGGGAGCGCCTGGATGGCATTTTCAAGACGTTTCTGTAGTTCAATATCTATAATAATCTGCTCTGGCGAAGAGTTATCAAAGAAAAAGCTTACATCGATCTCATCAAGAGACGAAATTTTACTTTTTGATCTCTTTTTCAGGATATTAAGCGAGAGATTCTTTGCTATTATAAGCGCATAGACATGAACGTTCTTAATCTCGGTAAGAGATTTTCGTTTGCCCCACAATGTAATTAACACATCGTCTGCAACTTCCTCTGCCTCTTCGCTCGAATGAAGCATGCAAAAAGCAAATTTCTTCACCGGCACATAAAGCACATTAAAAAGTTCCTCATACGCGCTTTCCGTACCATAATCGACAAGCCGTTTAACAATCTCTGGAATCGTCTTAAAATGAGGTTTCACGATCTTATAGCAATAATCTACTAATTTAAAAGAAATTCTTATAAATAGGAAACAAGCATTTGGAGTTAGATAAAGGGTATTAACGTCTATTATAAGGGCTCATGTCTTACATTTTTCAGTACAGACCAGATAACATCAAATACTTGCGTTGGTGCCATCGTATCAGTACTTAATTGCTGATCTGAAATCAGTACCGGCTGATACATCTTCTCTGCCGCCTTACGACCGTGGGATCCTTTAATAAGGCTAGCATCCAGAGGAATTACATCCATCACATACCGGAATCCGGCTTTCTTTTTGAGCAGCTTATATCCTGCTCTGAGCTTTGAACTCATAAACATCTCAACAGGATCATATCCGGGTTTTTTATGAATGTCAACACAGCGAGCATAGTCGGGCGCTTTCGCGTCATCCAGCCAGAAATAATAGGTAAACCAGCTGTCTTTATCTGCAATTATTACAAAATCACCGGAACGTTCATGATCGATATGAAAAGCTTTCTGCTCTTCTTTGTTAAGCACCAGTTCAATTCCGGGCTCCTTTTCGAGCAGCTCTCTAACCCTGGATTTTACTGATTTATCATTGATATAAATATGTGCTATCTGATGATCAGCCACAGCAAAGGCTTTAGATGCACCCGCATCCAGAAGTTCAAGATCTCTTTCGATGCGGATATTCAGCAGGCCGCTTTTTCGTAAAATCCTGTTGATATGAACAGGGTTTTTTACTGGCGCTATGCCGTATTCAGAGAGAATAACAATCTGAGCGCCCTTTTCTTCATAATAATTTATAAGCTTTTTTATTACGTCATCTATCTCCGTCAGTTCCTTGTGAATCATTGAAAGATCAGGGCCAAACTTCTGCAGACAATAATCCAGGTGCGGAAGGTAGATCAGCGTAAGCGTAGGATCATATATTTCATCTGTAATTATAGACGCATCCGCAATCCATTGGGTTGATTTAATGTTAGCTCCGGGACCCCAGAACTGGAACAAAGGAAACCGGCCCAGCTTCTCCTGGAGTATATCCCGCAATTCTGCAGGATGGGAGTAGCAATCAGGCATTTTTCTACCGTCAGCCAGGTAGTTTGGTCGTGGAGTCACGGCATAATCAGCAGTCGAATACATATTATACCACCAAAACATCTTTGCGCAGGTAAATGAAGGATCCTCTTTTTTAGCTTTCTCCCAGATCTTTTCACCATTAACCAGCTTATTAGACTGCTTCCAGAATTTAATCTCGCAATCTGTATGATCGTACCAGCCATTTCCAACAATGCCTGTTTCGGATGGCCACTTACCGGTAATGTAGGTCGACTGTGCAGTGGTTGTAACGGCGGGGAAGACTGGTTCTATATTAACCATGTTTTTTCTTAAGATATAATTTTTCAGAAAAGGGGTATGTTCCCCGATTATGGAAGATGATAAGCCTACTACATCGATTACGACTGTTTTATTCATGATTCTGATTTATACTTGACGCAACGCCCTGCCTTTTACGAAAATTGTAACCGACCCCCACCCACGCCAGCGGGTGACGCGCGACGCCTATGCATTTTGCGGGTGTTTTGACTCCTGGTTCCTTGCTCCTGGTTCTAATGCACTCTTCACCCAATTCAATTCCCTGCTGATGGATTGATCAATCGGAGCCTTCATCGTGTCTGGTAAAACTTCCCATGTATAGGTCTCAACTTCAAGATGATTGGTAAAAGGTTTTGATTCTTGAATTCCTAATACTTCAATTATGTCAGACTGCGTAGACTTTAACAAACCCAGATCGGCTAGAAAAACGGGAACATGAAAATGCGCCCGCCACTCTTCGACCTGGCTGTTCTGAATATCAACTAACGCATCCGGAAGGTCCCGGTAACGGATCAATTCCTTATTCTTTTTCCTGGCTACGACCTGGTGTAAGTAAGTAGGTTCATTGAAATTAGAGAAAGCCGCAGATATTAGCTCCCTCGACTCAGGTTCGGGGGGCAAATCCGACTTTAACGCTGCACTGATCTGAATCTTCCCTACCCGAATCTTATTGAGGCTAAGTTCATCCAGAACTTTTCGGTGCGGCTCATAACCAATAGCAAAATGACACACATCATAGCATAGGCAGATATGTTCCCTTATGGCGTCAAGGGCGTCGTTTTCGCTTAGATTATACTTTGTTGATAACTCCTTTTGTGCTGCGGGGATGAGCGTATTTCGGTACCAATCAATAAATTCACGGCCAGTCTCCAGCAAACCATCGGGTTCTGGTTCTATATCCAGGTGCATTATCAGCCCCTGCTCTTTTTTGAACAGAAACAATTTTTCCAGTATGGAAATAACATTTTCTGTTGCTTTTTGTAAGACATGCAGGGAGTCAGCCTTATCCGGATGCCAGTGCCGGTATGTCAGGGGGGAAGTAGAAACACCTCCATCCATTCCTTCAGGCAGAAGTTTGGCAAGTATTTCAAACAACCTTATCGTATATTCTAACCTCTCGGGGCTGGTCCAATCCGGGGCATGCACCCGATCTTTAACTACCGCATTATGAAAATCCCCGTAAGGGAAGCCGTTCATTGTAAATACATACGCGTCATTTTCCTTCAGCCAATGCTGAAACTCTTCCATCTTCACATTATCCTGAAGATCTATACTTGCTTTATTTGATAATCTTAGACCAATTCCCATGGCCTTAGCACCGGAAACCTCCTTTTTTATCAGCGGAAATTTTTCTTTCAGCGATTCAAAATGGTCTGTCCATGATTCCCCTGCGTGAATATTTGTACAATATGTTAAATGACCCGCCGCTAATTTCATCGATAGGCTTTAAGTTTTCTTCCAGCTTCTTTTAGTACTCCGGTATCAATTTCATGAACCTCGGTTCCGGTTCCGATTTTGTCGAGCAGCATTATTGTGAGCCTCCCGCCAAGGTGTTCTCGAAATTCTTCCAGGCCCAGTAATATGGCGCTATCCTTTTCCTCAACTTCCATCAAGGGGTGAGTTAACTCGAAGCCAACTGCTTTCAACAAGGCAATAATTCTGTTGGCCTCATCATCAGACAAACGCCCGCAAAGATTTGAATACACGGTATCGAGGGCCATACCCATGGCGACAGCTTCGCCATGCAAAACCTTGAAATGAGAAAGCTGTTCCAGCTTGTGTGCACTCCAGTGTCCGAAATCTAATGGCCTTGATGATCCCGTTTCAAATGGATCGCGGCCAGCAATATGCTGCATGTGAAGTTCGGCACAACGGTAAACCAGGTAATTCATGGTTTTAAGATCACGTGCTACAAGCGCATCGACGTTTTCTTCAAGCCAGACAAAAAATACGGGGTCCTTGATCAAAGCAACTTTTATAGCTTCGGAAATTCCCGAACGCCAGTCCCGATCACTGAGTGTTTTCAGATAAAGTTCATCGTTGAAAACCGCAATGGGAGGAGCAAAAGTTCCAAGAAAGTTCTTTTTATCGAAATAATTAATTCCATTCTTGACTCCTACACCGGAATCGTTTTGGGAAAGCACAGTAGTTGGAATGCGAATATGCCTTATGCCCCGGTGTGATACAGCAGCTGCATAACCTGCCAGATCAAGAACGGAACCACCGCCAATTGCGACGATATACGAATGCCTGTCGACCTGATGAGTATTTACTGCTTCCAGTATCTTATCAAAATATCTGATGTCATTTTTAACAATTTCCCCACCGGGAACGATTATGAATTCCCGGACAAGCTGTACAGATTTATGATCTGCAAAATAATTCTTTATTTGATCTATCACATTGGTGCCGGCGTCAACCACACCCTGATCCAGGACAAAAAGTATTTTTTTCGGGATTTCAGGCGAAGCCTTATCAAGGAGAAACTTGATAAAAAGCTTGTTTGAGATTTCAAAAAGCCCTGATGTGAAATATACTTTATATTCGAATTTTACAGTAAACGACTGTTGAAGGTGTTCCATATTCTTGCGGATCAGAGCCGGAGTGCATCGGATGACCTATAAATTAGCTCGTAAATAATTATCTACTAAGTAACAGCAAAACGTTTGCTCAGCCAAATAGATATTGGTAAAAGAAATGCGATAGCAATTGCGGCGTACACTGCGCCAAATGTAGCGGCCCAGGCAGCATCCATCAAAATTAGGGAAATGACTCCGGCTTTAACAGCCTTTCCTATATTCTTGCCAACAGGATCATCAATGGCCCTGACAAGCGGCGAAAAAATCATAAATGCAAAAGGGAGGAGAAATAATAAAGCCGGCAAGAGATTATCTTTAACCCGGGCAATCGTTAGGATAAAACAGATAACTGTGAGATACAAAAAACCTCCTATATATAGATTCCTGATGCTCCCTCCGTGCACCTCCCCCTGACTTATCATCGTAATTGAGAAAATATAAATCAGCGGTATTATGCCTAAAATCTGCCATTGATTAAAGCTGTAGGAAAGGATACTTAAGCCCAGCCACAGATTCAGGCCCCGGCAGACGCCCATATTTAAAGGGCCAAGAAAAGAATGATGTTTGCTGAACTTATCATAGAAAAGAGCTGCCACGGTAATCCCCAAAGCAATCATTCCGGAGAATAAACTAACGCTGAGAGCAGAAATGATACCCATAAAAAGAAGCATGCATGCGAGGATCACAGCTTCACGGATGCCGACTGCACCGCTTGGGATCGGTCGCTCGGGGCGCTCAATCTTATCAAGCTCTGCATCGAATATGTCATTGAAAACGATACCGCCTGCATATAATCCGGCTGTCGAAAGGCATAGAAGGAAAACCGAAATATAATTGATATGCCCGTTTAGGAAATAACCAGATATGGCGATTCCGGCAAGTACATCGGCCACAGAGGTTACGACATTTGCCGGCCGCATTAAACGCAGGTAGGTGTAAAACTTTCCCAACTTAACTTATAATGATTGATGATTTATCGGTTCGGGGTTGTTGCCCTCCGCGCAGGACCGTATTCCCTTCAAACTTCTGGCTTTGATCGACAATGCCCGGGCTGATAAAATCTGCTTCATCAATCTGCCCGCTTTGCGCAAATGCTGTGATTGCATTAGTATAAGTAATCAATTTTATATCTTCATCACTAATTCCTTTGATCTTCATGAGCGCAGCTGTCTTGGGCACTGCAAGCGGGTCGCTGATTCCCCAATCCGCAGCCGAATTGATCATTATTCGCTCCGGGCCGTATTGTTTTGCAATCTCAACCATGCGTTCATTTCCCATCTTAGTGAAAGGATAAATGGTAAAGGCAGCCCAAAAACCTCTGTCAAGGACTTCCTTAACGGTTTCTTCATTGTTATGGTCGACTATCACTTTGCAGGGATCCAGACCATGTTCAATGGCGATATCCATACTTCGCTGCGTTCCTCGTTTTTTATCACGATGTGGTGTATGTATTTGGACAGGAAGCCCGGATTCTTTAGCCAGCTCAAGCTGAGCACGATAATATTTTTCTTCTGCAGCAGTCTGATCATCAAAGCCAATTTCCCCGATTCCAACGACCCCTTCTTTGTAGATAAAGAGAGGCAGAAGTGTCATAACCTCTTCAGCGAGTTTTTCATTATTCGCTTCACGCGAGTTAAGCCCGATAGTACAATAATGCTTGATACCGAACTGAGCCGAGCGGAACCTTTCCCAGCCGATCAGGCTACTGTAATAATCTCTAAAGCTATCTATACCTGTCCGGGGCTGCCCAAGCCAGAATGCCGGTTCAATAAGGGCCACAATTCCGGCGTCGGCCATTGCCTGATAATCATCAGTGGTGCGCGACGTCATGTGAACATGCGGGTCGAAAAACTTCATTCCCTTAATAACGTCCAGATCTAGCTTAAAAGCCTCTCCTGCAACTGGTTTTCGATCTTCTAAAGAATGGGTGCAGCACATGATGATAATTTTTAATGTTGTAAAATCAATTCCGCTTCAACCTGTTCCCAGGTTAATTTCTTATTCTCAATGGCCATCACTAATTCGCTATGACCCTGTAAAAGCTGCTTCGCCCCGGCCGAATTTGAATGATAAATTGTGAGCACAGCGGCCTGCCGTTCTTTTAGATTCCCCACCGAGAGTACTTTTTCCAAATCCTCTTTAATCCGCGTATCAATAAACTTTTGCATTGTTCTCCACAATAACGGATTGACATTTCGTCCGGCAGCCCAGCGTTCATGAGCATAATCTGACAGAATAAGTGTGAGTTCTGCGTTGGCCCTTTCATCAAAACCGTAGATCCGACCGACCTTCTTATCAGTGAAAAAAGCTTTCATAACTAACTGGTTCCATGCTTTTTCCTCCAGGTGTGCAGCGGGATAAGGATTATTGTACATAATAGCTTCCAAAACAGTACCAATGTTACTGCGTATTCCTTCAGCACATCGCATCTTCCAAAGCTCCGGATAAGCCAACACAGGTAGCGAGGCGTAAAGTGCAACCAGCTCTGTCATTTCTGCTGCAAGAAACAGGCCCTCTATAATCTTGAAGTATTTATCCCTGTCTGCAGAATCTAAATGCATAAGAAAACAAACCCGGCACAGGCGGTCTGCCGACCACCCCTTCACCGACCAGCCAGGTCTAATCCCGGAAATCACCTGTTCCTGTGCCGAAGTAGTGATGACAGTCTCTTTGCCCGTCTTCCTGGGCATCACAGAGAATGCAGTGTTTATAGCTGATTCATCTTGCAAACCCAGCTTTTCCTGGAACCAGTTCCAGGCTTCTGAAGAGATATTTGAACGGGTAATTTCCAGTATGACAGCCCGTAGTCTTTCTGCATCGTAATCAAACATATGCGGTTATTGAATTTTCCGTTGTTAAGCGTTTTAACTTTCGAAAATTAACAAAAACTATTAACATTCGGAACTCTGGGAACGATCATTCACACCTTTCCAAAGATTCTAATTATTTAGATTGCGGGAGATAAAAAGTAATTAATCGCGAGTGCTGTAGTGATAATAAGCAGTCCGAAAAACTCTCTGGTTTTTTCGATGTATGGCTTCTTAGCCTGCATGCTCTCGGTAATGCTCGGCTGTTTGTATTTCACGATCCAATCGCGCACACCGTCAGGGGAGAAAAAAAGGATTATCGCATATAAAATGTAGAATGTACCCAGCAAAAGATAGCTTACCGGATAAAACAAGCCAAAGACGGCCAGACCGCAACAAGCGGATGCCGCCAAATAGATCGGAACCCACAGCCACGAATCTTTGTCGTTCAGGTTAAACCAGGCGAAAAGAACAAATGAAAGGCAGAAAATAACGTTTAATATAATCAGAAACATTGCAGTGCGGAGCTTAAGCAAAGCTAACACAAAATCCGCTACCTTTTAAATTGTTCTTCTAACGCTATGCTTAATCTTTCTTCTCAGGTACTTTTGCTCCCTCTTTCTTAGCTTCAGAAAGGCCAATTGCTATCGCCTGTTTCCTGGAGGTCACTTTTTTACCACTTCCAGTTTTTAGAGTTCCTTCCTTCTTCTCATGCATGGCCTGCTCAACTTTTTCACCAGCCTTTTTTGAGTATTTTGCCATAATCTTATCTTACTTTTATTTTGAAACAACGGTAATTGGGGAACTGTTTGGTGTTGATAATCCCTACCCGCTAATCCCTCAAACAAAAAAAGCCACACTTAATGTATGGCTTTCATAAAGATCGAAGATAACCTACTCAACTTCCTGGGCAGCGGCTTCATTTACAAAACCTTCTGCGATTACTGTAAGGCCAACATCTGTAGTTTTTTCTTCCTCAAGAGTGGTTTCCAATAGTTCGGCTGCATCAGTTAAACCCAGGGTATTTGCAATTACACGTAACGTCCCATAGGTAGCTATTTCATAATGTTCTACTTTTTGCGCCGCAGAAATAATTCCTGCGTCACGGGTCATTGTACCATCTTCTGTATCTTCCAAAATACCCTGGCCCTCTTCGATTAGTCCAGCCATGGCATCACATTTTTTAGCTTGTGGTTTGATTCCCAGGATTCCGAACACTTCTTCCAGGCGCTCAATGTGCACCTCAGTTTCTTCAATGTGCTTCTCAATAGCTGCTGTCAACTCTTCTGAGGTAGCACCTTTTGCCATCTTCGGCAAGGCCTTTACCAGGTGTTTCTCCGCCCAGTATATGTCTTTCACCTCATCTGTGAAAAGTTTTAATAAAGCTGACTTATCTTTTTCTCTGTCAGCTGGTGACATTGTTTTCCGTTGCTGTTTCATAGTTTATTTGTTTGTTGTTGTAAAGTTTCAACATTCTGTTTTTCGAAAGGTTTAATCAAATTTAAAATAGAGTATAAACAACAAGTACCACGTATAAATCCTGTTTTTGTAACTTGAGCAAGTTTCGGGTTTCCTGAATCCGGGTATGCACATATCTTTGTTTAACACACATTAGCACATGACATCCGAAGAACTTAATTATTCAAGAATTGCTGAAGCCATTGACTATATCAGATTGAATTTCAAAAGCCAGCCTGGTCTCGATGAAATCGCTGAAAAGATGAATTTAAGCCCTTTTCATTTCCAGCGAATATTTACAGAATGGGCAGGCGTAAGTCCAAAGAAATTCCTGCAATATATTAGTGTAGAATATGCGAAGGGAATACTGAACGACAAGCAAACATCGCTCTTTGAAGCAGCCTATGGAGCCGGACTGTCGGGCACTGGAAGACTACACGACTTGTTCGTACAAATTGAGGGAATGACCCCGGGAGAGTACAAGAACGGAGGTGCAGAACTTAATATCAACTATAGCTTCTCCGAAAGTCCATTTGGAAAAATCATTGTGGCTTCAACTTTAAAAGGAATATGCCACATGTCTTTTACAGATAATGAAATATCTTCGGTGATTGACTTAAAAAGGCGATTTCCCAATGCTGAATTCGAACTTTTGCGGGATGATCTTCAGGAAAACGCCCTGCACATTTTCAGCGGAGACTGGACAAAACCAGATCAGATCAGGTTGCACCTAAAAGGGACTGCATTTCAGCTCAAGGTATGGGAAACGCTTTTAAAGATTCCTCTGGGCAAGCTAGCCAGTTATGGAGCCATAGCTCATAATATAGCCCAACCAAATGCTTCCAGAGCTGTTGGGACAGCGATAGGGAGTAATCCCGTTGCATTTCTGATTCCTTGCCACCGGGTGATTCAGGGTGGTGGACAGTCGGGGGGGTATATGTGGGGCCTTACCCGAAAAAGTGCACTAATTGGCTGGGAAGCAGCCCGGGTAAACTCTCAATAGCACCAGTCGTTCGGAAGAACAAGAAGCTAGTACATTCGGCGGGCAATGATCTCAAAGTGTAAAGTTGCCTGGTCCGGAGATGATCATTGCTCTGATATCATAGCTATATTCCCGAACGTCAGTAATTGCTCGCAGCTTAATCAAACTTTATACGCTGTCGCTTGTCTATTTTCTAAATAACAATTTATGAAAGCTATGAAAAATCAGTCAATTAACCGAGATGGAGACAACCTGAACCCATGGCAAGTAAATCTGGAGTTCGAAAAAGCTAGTCTTAATACAGAAACTGAAGAGATATACGACTGTATAATAATCGGCGCTGGAATTACAGGAATAACCGCCGCTCTAAATCTTAGGAATGCTGGCAAAAAGGTCATAATAATAGATGCCCGCAACGCAGGCTATGGCACCACTGGTGGCACAAGTGCACACATAAACACGTTCGCTGATACCACTTATAAGGAAACAGAGAATGCATTTGGTAAAGATGGTGCAAACCTCTTTGCGGGAGCTGTTAATTCCGGTCTGGATATCATCCGAAAAAATATCACAACATTTAATATTGAATGTGATTTCGAGGAAAAGCCAGGCTATGTATATGCGGAAAATGATGATCAGGTGGAACAACTTGAAGAACTTTATGACGGTACAGTAAATGTAGGTGTCCCGATCTCTTATACAGAAGAAATTCCAATTCCAATACCCTTTAAGAAGGCCGTGCTGCTACCCGGGCAGGCACAATTCCATCCCCTGAAATATGTTCAGGCTTTGGTGCAGGCATACAAAACCGCAGGCGGTGTCATTATAGAAGATACCAGGATTGAGAAGCTGCAAACGGAGAACGAAATCCATTCCGCTATTTCGGGAGAAAAAATCTATAAGGCTAGAAACATTATTTATGCAACTCATACTCCGCCGGGTATTAACGTATTCAGCTTTCGCTGCGCACCCTATCGTAGTTACGTTCTTGCTGTTAAATTAAAAAACGGGGAGTACCCTCCAGCTCTTATCTACGATATGCAGGATCCCTATCATTATTTCAGAACTCATAAAATTGAAGGACATGAACTGCTGTTACTCGGAGGGAACGATCACAAGACTGGACATGACGATCCGATACAGGCATTTGAAGAACTTGAAAAATATGCACGAAAACACTTTGATATTGCGTCAGTCGAATATAAATGGTCATCCCAATATTATGTTCCAGTGGATGGTCTGCCCTATGTGGGACAGATTCCATTTTACGCGCCAGGAATCTATTGCGCAACGGGCTATAACGGCAATGGAATGATGCTTGGTAGTATCTCCGCAGAAATCCTTGCACACTTGATATTGGGAAAAGAACATCCCTATGAAAAATTGTTCAGCACAGGCCGCATTAAACCGATAGATGGCTTCACAGAATTTGTAAAGGAAAACGCCGACGTAGTTTATCATTTTGTGGCCGACAGGCTTTCAGTTCATGAGACAGATTCTCTAAAGCGTCTTAAGCCCGGCACCGGCAAGGTTGTAAAACTTGATGGACGAAAAATTGCCGCATACCGGGATGAAAACGGGGAAATACATGCATTGAGCCCTGTTTGCACCCATGCTGCCTGTATTGTTAACTGGAACCAGGAAGAAAAAAGCTGGGATTGTCCCTGTCACGGGGCCAGATATGACATTGAAGGAAGAGTTCTTACCGGGCCGGCGGAGAGGAATCTTGGAAAGATTGCTTTGGAATAGGTCAGTCAAATAGTATACATTATTCTCGAAACCACTTTTCACAATTCTTGTTATATAAATAAAGACCAGTGCGATGAACGAAAACACAAACAATCCAGGAAAGGATCATACAGATCCGAATGGAACAGAAAAACAGGACGACGAATTGGATATTGGTAATGATTTGAGTCTTGGAAGTGTCAGCGGACAGGGGATATCCGATTTTGATCCGGAGACTGATTCTCCTGAAACTGAAGAACAAGAATACCGCGAAGGAGGTGGTAGTGGAGATGATCAGCGGTCAGATGATAATGGAATCAACCCATCTCCTGCGGAAGTAGATCCAAAAAAAACAGCCTTAACTTCGGGCTTCTACGTGGAAAATGCCGATGAAGATAAGCTAAACCCCTATCCTGACGAACTTAAGTCAACTGATGAGGATGACAAACTAAATTCAACCTGGATGATATCCGGAAGAAACAGGAAAATCTAGATTGCCGTATGGAACTCAAAGAACCAGTCCTTAAAATCTTGAACAAGGTTTACGAACCTGATTCATTAGTGGAAAGGCCATTCAAGAAATATCATATGGCTTTTAAAACAGATGAAATGGGAAGGCCGGTCCTTTTGTTTCTCGGTCAAAAAGAACTAGACGGAAGAATTAAAGGTGAACGATTTTCAAGGCGTCTTAAAATTGACAAAGACGGCAAAATCATCAAAGATCATTGGGAGCATAAAGGCAAAGCCACATAAACCGAAATGTAGCGGTAATACTGGTACCTTTCAAAAAAGGGAATACTGCACATTACCCTGCAACGGAAAATCAGAAGCCAGGGAATTCGTCATTCTCCTGAACGGAGTCAACCCTACAGATGTCTGGTCTTCATTCTCAACAGATTTAATGTAGTAGATATCAGTTTCCTTGTCCCGCGGCGCGATAACTATTTTCGTCTCCCCAGCCGATTGTTTGAATAATTCGAGCACCAGATCAGGAGAATTGTTATCCTTGGACAGATGGGAAAGAAGTAAATGGCTCATATTTGAACGTCTGCACGTTTTAAATAACTCCAGGGCTTGCCGGTTCGACAAATGGCCATGGCCTCCCCGGATTCTTTTTTTTAAGAAATATGGGTACCGTCCGCTGTCCAGCATTTCTTCATCGTAATTAGCCTCAAGGAATGCTGCATTACATAATTTGAAATATCGGATCAAATTTTCACATGGAAATCCGATATCAGTAAAAACTCCCACAGTTATATCCCTGCAGCTGACAATAAAACTGTGAGGTTCAGACGCATCATGCAATTTTGGAAATGCAGTAATTAACAGATCTCCAATACGTATACATTCGTGAGCCCTAAAAGACCGCACCAGTTCGTTTTGCAGTGAAAGCCGGCCTCCGATATGTGTTCCTGGAGTAATATAAACTGGAAGTTGATATTTGCGGGCGATAACCGGCAAGCCAGAAATGTGGTCCGAATGTTCATGGGAAATGAATATGGCACGTACTTTACTCATCGAAAGCCCAAGCCTTGCCATCCGCTTTTCGGTCTCACGGCAGTTTAGTCCTACATCTACCAATATTGCATCTTCTTCATTTGCCAGGTAATAGCAATTGCCGTTACTGCCAGAATTTAAAGAGCAAATGTGTAGTGCCATGAATTAACAGCTTGTTAACTTCGTATATAATGAAGTCGTAAAATTATAGAAAAAACTACTAAATAACTTAGCTAACTGTACTTATATTCGTAATTGTAATTGTTCTTATTTTATCTATCATATTATATGAAACTTTGTCAATTTAAATACCTGATTCTTACCTTCATAAGCGGTATTGCACTTAACGGCTATTCGCAGGGAAGAAAAGTCATCAATTACACAGAGATTGGGGGATTGATTCATCAAAGTAATACACTTGGAAATAACTCTGAACTAAATGCCTTCAGGACGCGGACAGGAATTTCGCGAATAGTAAATGAGAACTATGCAATCGGATTCGCTCTGGGCACGGACAATTATAAAAGAAATAATGGAGCCACCTACAACACGCTCCCAATTACGTTAAATGCGGCATATTTTTTCAATCCGGACCTGTCGGGCTTCAAAGCTGATATTTACGGAGGTTATTCTGTAAAGATTTTCAATAATCTTAACCGGGGGCTTACGGCAGGAGCCGGGCTTTCCTACTCTTTTCCGGTCAATAGCGGAATAAATCTGGGTTTGCAGACCGGCTATAATTACCAGGAGATTGATTTCCCGTCGAGCTTTTTCCAGCAAGGGTTCTCAATGGGTACATATCGAATCGGTCTCGGAGTCACTTTTAAATGAGCAAAAAGCTCGTTCCGTAATCATCACGTATCTTTTTCGTGCCACTCCTAACAAAATCCTGACGGTGTTGTTAAGTTAAAAAATTGATAGATATGCAAAAACGCATCCTTGTGATCGACAATGACCAGGATATCCTTGAAGCGGTAGAAGCGGCACTTTCAATGGAAAATTACTCTGTTGAAACCAGCCCTATTGTGGAAGACATTTTTCAGATGATTCATGAAAAAAACCCCGACCTTATATTAATCGACTACCTCCTTTTCGGTATCAACGGGGGAGAACTTTGCCACATGATCAAACACGAACCAAGCACCTCGCATCTACCTGTTATCATATTTTCTGGTTATCCAAAGGTTCTCCAATCACTCGGCACCTATGAGTGTGACGCTTTTATAAGCAAACCTTTTGATTTGGACCATTTCATGAAGGTAATTAAAGACTGTTTAGCTAAAGGTATCAGAAAGTCCTCTGATGACACAAAAGCTTAATGTATCTGATATTAAAACTAAAGAATCAGGCCTACAGGAAACAATCGCCGATTGGCTAAGCAATGAGAAATAGGAACCATAGAGTTGCCTTTGTTCCGCCTTACTAGCTTCCGAAAAAATATTTTCAGTAATTTTGCACTCCTTATTGAGATACATATATGCCTAACAAGAAATATAAAGTAGCAGTTATACAGGTTAGCCTGAACGATATTCCCGAAAATAATCTGAAGAAATGTCTGAAATGGGTGAGGGAAGCGGCAGCAAAGGGCGCCGAAGTGATTTGTATCCCTGAGCTTTACAGTGCGCATTATTTCTGCCAGGATGAGGATACAAATGCATTCGCTCTAGCTGAACCCTTATACAGCACCTCGTTTACCGCATTCAGTTCTCTTGCTAAAGAACTGGGCGTAGTTGTTATCGTCCCTTTCTTTGAGAAAAGGATGGCTGGAATTTATCATAACAGTGCTTATATTATTAACACGGACGGCACTGAAGCGGGTCTTTACCGCAAAATGCACATACCCGATGATCCTCATTTTTACGAAAAATTTTACTTCACGCCGGGAGACATCGGGTTCAAGACCTTCCCTACTAATAAAGGTAAGATAGGTACCTTAATTTGCTGGGATCAGTGGTATCCGGAAGCGGCACGATTAACGGCGCTTCAGGGTGCGGAGGTGCTCTTCTATCCTACTGCAATTGGATGGCATCCTAAAGAAAAAGCCGAATATGGCGAGAAGCAACAGAATGCGTGGATGACGGTAATGAAAGGTCATGCTGTGGCCAACGGCGTTTACGTGGCCGCAGCTAACCGCATAGGTTTAGAAAAATACGTTCCCGGGACCGACGGTATTCAATTTTGGGGATCTTCATTTATTTGCGGACCCCAGGGTGAAATTCTGGCACAAGCTTCAGAAGATAAAGAGGAAATTCTTATCGCTGAAGTGGACCTGGACCTACAGGAAAACGTTAGGCAAAACTGGCCCTTCTTCAGGGATCGCAGGATAGATTCCTACGAAGATATTACTAAAAGAGCACGGTAGTATGAAGTCTGCAAACAGACGATTTCCTGCCGAATGGGAAAAGCAGCAGGGTATTTTACTTTGTTTTCCTCACAGTGGAAAAGACTGGCCTGGGAAATTTGAAGCCATTAAATGGGATTTCGTTGAATTCATTAAAAAGATCAGTTTAAGCGAACAGGTTTTTCTTATAGTTGCAGACCAAAAGCAACAGGAAAATGTGAATGAAATGCTCACCGCCGCACATGTGGATCTCAAAAAGGTTCAGTTTATTGTTCATAAAACAAACAGGAGCTGGATGAGGGATTCTGGTCCTATCGTCGTTGAAAATGATGGTAAAAGAGAGGCCCTGAATTTCAACTTTAACGGATGGGCTAAATATAAAAACTATCAGCTCGACAAATATGTTCCGGCCAAAGTCGCTGCGGCGCTGAAACTTCCATTAACCCAGGTAATGTATAAAGGAAAGCCGGTTATTCTCGAAGGCGGCGCTATTGATGTAAACGGAAAGGGAACTTTGTTAACCTCAGAAGAATGCCTGATGCATCCCACCATCCAGGTTAGAAATCCAGGTTTCACTAAGATTGATTACGAGGCAATATTCCGGGAATATCTGGGAATTTCCAACACTATCTGGCTCCGCGACGGCATTGAAGGTGATGATACCCACGGGCATATTGATGATCTGTGCCGATTTGTCAATGAAGATACAATAATTACAGTTGTAGAATCTGATCCGAAATCGAAAAACTATGCCTCATTGCAGGAAAACCTTAAAATATTGCAGACTGCAAAGCTGGAGAGCGGAAAAAAGCCAAAGATCGTCATACTGCCAATGCCCCAAAAACTGGAGTTTGAAAATCTCAGCCTTCCTGCGAGTTATGCAAACTTTCTGATTCTTAATAATTGCGTTCTGGTTCCAACCTTCAACGATCCAAACGACAGGCATGCCCTGAACATCATTGCAGAATGTTTCCCCGACCGCGAGATAGTTCCCGTTAATGCAATCGATCTCATCTGGGGATTTGGGACATTGCATTGTTTGTCGCAGCAGATTCCTGCGTAGTATCAGGTATCAAGACTGTATAGATTAACCGATGACTATTCTCTTTATGGTAAAAGTCATAAGCATTACTTAGAAACGGCGATCGATTTTTCCAGGCCGAAAAGCATCTTACAACAGTAAACTATCGATCCTGTGCGCATGCACCATATTCTCACAAGGCGACCAGGTAAAGATCGTAAAAATACCATCCTGCGAAGCAACCAGCGCTACTGCATCCTTTTGATCGTGTACAAATTGTGCGGCTGACATATGCCTCGTTCCTCCGCTCATTGCGGGATTAACAATAACCCCTCCGCCACCAATTATGGGTTCGGTTACAAGCACACGTTCTACTCTGGGACTTCCCTCGGTACGGCCTATCTTCGCTCCGAATGCGAGTACTTCATGCCTGTCGGTTATGACAGTTGCTCCGTCAATTGCAGTCAGTCCGGCGATGCTGTCGATTTCCCGGCTTAATTCTCCCTGCCAAATACCATTACTCCAATTTTTTATATCCTGTTTCATCAGATCGGAAAGACCGGAAAAGGCTGGAGAGATCGAATACTTCATCGGATGAATAATCGACTCTTTCCATGTTTCACTGCCGGAAGGGACAACCAGCAGAGATCCCCCGTGCTTATGAGCTCTCATGGAAGTGGCGATCTGGATCAGCACATTTACTGAGTGGTCTGGCGATGCAGATGTGAATCCGAGTAAAGACGTTAATAATAAAGGACAATCCGGGAGATTTCGGCTGCTTTCATCAACAACTTTTACCTGGTCGCCAGTTAACACAACGATATTAGTGAATTTTCCAAAACCGTTTGAGCGACGGTGCTTAATCACCAAAAGTCCTGGTTCCGAAACATCCAGGACAAAACAGTAGTTCGGGATTTTATGGGTAGTACCCCAAATGTATAAACCATCCTGGTCATACCATACTCCTAAGTGAACACCAGGCCGTTCGACTCCGGGGCCAAGTTTTGTAAGAACATTCGGGCTGAATGTAAGTTTGTTCTCGAAACGTAAGGGCAATCCCGCCTGTTCGGGAGATAAGAAAGCAATAGAAATCTTGGGCGAATTACCTTCCTCCCTTCTAAGACTGGCCCAAAATGCCGTGTCCAAAATTTGTTCGACATGGTTTGTTGAAGGAACAGAAGCCATGTCCGTTTCTCCTTTCGCAAGAGCCTGGTCAAGATGTTGTGTGAATATGGTTACAACCGTATCCGCCACAACTGCCGCCGCTTTATAAGTAGACTCGCTGGATGTAGTATTTACCTGGGTCATCATTATTTTATTAAGCGGCAGATTTATGATCTAATATACACTTCATTTTTTTTGATTTGTAACTCTGAAAGTATCTTGTAGGATTTCACCCTTGCGTCATGATCGAAGATCATAGATGCAGCCATAATTTCGTCCGCACGTGTTTCATCTGCAAAAGCCTGCAACTTAGCTTTAACTGTTTCGGCGGAACCAACAAAAGTATAGCTCAGCATTTGCTGTGTGGCATACCGTTCCGCCTCATTCCAGAGAGCGTCCATATTATCAACCGGGGGCTGTAGCGTTGTTCTGGTTCCTTTGATAATATTCAGAAAAGCCATATAGAGGGAAGTTGCAATTCGCTGAGCTTCTGTATCAGTATCAGCAGTAATAACATTCACGCAAGCCATGGCGTATGGCTCTTTAAGTACTTCGGAAGGCCGGAAGCTGTCTCTATAGACTTGCAGAGCAGTAAAAAGAAGATTGGGAGCGAAATGACTCGCAAATGAGAAAGGCAGGCCGAGTATTCCCGCAAGCTGGGCACTATACGTACTGGAACCCAAAAGCCATATGGGTATATCCAGGCCCTCCCCAGGTATAGCTCTTACGCGCGCACGGGCGTTGTCTGCCGACAAATATTCCCTGAGTTCGGCTAAGTTCTGCGCGAAATCTTCACCCGCACCCTCAATATTACGTCGCAGTGCCATCGCGGTCAGCTGATCTGTCCCTGGTGCCCTTCCCAGTCCGAGATCAATTCGTCCTGGAAATATCGATTCCAGCGTTCCAAACTGTTCAGCAATTACCAATGGTGCGTGGTTTGGAAGCATTATCCCGCCTGATCCCACCCGGATCGTGGACGTACCAGCAGCTACATATGATATCAGAATGGACGTAGCGGAACTTGCGATACCGGCCATATTATGATGCTCTGCCATCCAGTAACGCTTATATCCAAAGCGTTCAGCATTTTGAGCCAGATCCAGTGTATTTTTAAAAGAATCAGCAGGGGTTTTGCCTGAAACTACCGGGACCAAATCCAAAACAGACAGGGTCAGAGGCTTATTATCATCTGAAATTTTTACCATTTTATCCTCCCAATTAGCCTGAGATTACGTTCAGGAATTTTCGATAAAATTAAGGTTTAGGTAGTCATAAAGCCTAAACCCGGTATAATTTGAAAGTCACAATAAATAGTGTTGATTGTCAATTTTTCTGAAAGTCTGCCTGTGCAGAATGGCTGTTCTCGTATTACACTTGAATCAGACCTCCGGCATCAATACCATGTATTCGGCGCCGCGGGTTTCTCTCTGCTCTCCGCTTCAATCGGCTTAGCCGCCCTGTTTTTATTTACTTCTGATGGCCTTATCCCGGGCCTGGTAACAATTTCCATTGCAGGTGATTCTTCCGGCATTATGTATGTCAGAAAAGCGGGTTCGTCTACTGCTGTTGGAGGAAGCCTGTTTTCTACCTTTTCCAGTAGCTCACGCTCATCTAAATTGGCCTCAACCCGTATCGAACCGTTTATCACAGCCCCCGCTTCAATTGATATAGCGGCTGCTTTGATGTGGCCGCTTATTACGGCAGTACTTTTATATCAGCAAACTCCATGGAGATAATATCTCCATAAACTTTGCCACTTATCGACGCAGTTCGTGAAGTAACCTTCCCTGAAATTTCAGCAGTACCGGCAACAATGACTTCTTTCAACGAATATATATTACCCTTCAATACTTCATCAAGAACAATAGAACTTGTTGAAATAAAATTATCATCCACACGAATTATGGTGGTATGAAAATTTGCAATAACCTCCTGCCGGCGGTGCTTCTTATCAAGGAACTTCTGAATAAAATTTACTGCCTTTTTTATCATTCTGTTATTGCGGTTACCACTGTTATTCCATTCCCAATATCCAGCCCGACGGACAAGTTCAAGACTGCATTATTACAGGAAAGATAGAATCTGACGTATTTGTCAGGATTGATGGCCATATAAAAGGCGATCTTTTTATCGGCGAAGGATTGATCGTCGGTGAAGATGGATTGATTGATGGCAATATCAGCACGCGTGACATCGTTGTTTATGGTACTGTGAACGGCACGGTTAAAGCTGAGTCCATCGAATTCAAAAGTTCGGGGAAAATATTTGGTGAGATTCAGACTAAAGCCTTACAGGTCGAGCGTGGCGCTGTCTATACCGGAATGGTAAGCATGTCTGGAGAGGCTACGGTTGAAAAACTTGTTGCGGTCAGGTAATAAGTTAGTTGTTAGAACAAAATCGTTTAGACCGTAATGATTATGTACAGGTTAACAAATCCAAAAGTATTTAACATTTTACATCCACAGGACTTTTTTTAACAGATATTTGCCGCAAATGACTTCGTCTTAGAGACAATAAACAACCGGATCGGGTTAATTGGATCTAAAACTATATACTTATTGTTAACTCATGAAATTTAGAACTCTAATAATTTCCGCATCAGTCTGCTTTTCGTTATCAGTGACTGCCCAACAGAAAAAACCCAATATTCCTGTACAAAACGCGTTATCGAGACCAAAACTGGTTGTCGGCATCATGGTGGATCAAATGCGATGGGACTTTTTGTACCGCTTTTATGAACGCTATGGAAGCGGAGGTTTTAAGAGAATGCTTAATGAAGGATTTTCGGCGGAAAACACTTATATCAATTATCTTCCCAGCGTAACTGGCGCAGGACACGCAACAGTTTACACTGGTTCAGTACCAGCAATTCATGGTATCGCAGGGAATGATTTTATCGTTCAGGCCACGGGTAAAATCTTGTATTGTGCTGAAGACAGCACAGTATCGACTGTAGGAAGCGGCAGTGTTGCCGCAGGGCGGATGTCGCCCCGCAATATGCTTACCACTACCATGACTGATGAACTTAGGATGGCTACAAATTTCCGATCCAAAGTAGTTGCCATTGCCTCGAAAGACCGGGGAAGCATTCTGCCGGGCGGGCATACCGCGAATGCCGCATACTGGTACGATGGTACATCTGGTAACTGGATTACAAGCACATTTTATATGAATGCACTGCCAGCATGGGTAAGCCATTTTAATGCTCAAAAATATCCTGAAAAATACCTGAAACAAGACTGGAATACTCTGTATCCAATTAATACTTATCTCCAAAGCACCAAAGACGATTCTCCGTATGAGGGGAAATTCGCCGGGACGGATAGCCCAACGTTCCCTGTCAAAACTTCTACAATGATGGAGCGTGGTTTGGGCATTCTTACCAGCACTCCCTACGGCAGTAGCTTAACGCTCGATATGGCAAAATCTGCTATTGAAAATGAGCAGCTTGGAGCAGACGCAATAACTGACTTTCTCGCCGTCAGTGTATCCTCTCCCGACTATGTAGGCCACCAATTTGGTCCTAACTCAGTTGAAGTTGAAGATACTTACCTAAGACTGGACCGCGACCTCGCAACGTTTTTTACTTATTTGGATTCAAAGGTCGGTAAGGGAAACTACACCGTTTTTCTAACTGCCGATCATGCCGCACAGCACAACGCGAACTATATGCTGGACCGGAAAATTAACGCCGGAATTTTTCAGACATCCGCAATAATGGGGGAATTGAATACGTCATTAGAAAAAGAGTTTAAAGTAAAAGGAGCGGTCCGGAGTTTCAGTAATTATACTGTCAGCCTGAACTATCAGGCAATTGAAGCTGGGAAGTCAAATCTGACAGATATCAAAAAAAGAATTATTGAATTCCTCAGAAAAAAAGAGGGCGTAGCATTTGCAATTGATATGGAAGAAGCGCAGAATGCGAACATCCCCGAAAATTACCGTGAACGTATTATAAATGGCTATAACAGGGAACGAAGCGGTGTGATTCAAATTATCCTTAAACCAGCATGGTATTCAGGCTCAGGCCCGACCGGAGCAACCCACGGAACTTTAAGTCCTGACGACACTCATATTCCATTCGTATTAATGGGCTGGGGTATTAAACATGGAAAAACAAATGTTCCTTATAACATGACAGACATCGCCCCGACTATCACCGGACTACTGAAAATTCAGGAGCCTAACGGAAATATTGGAAGGGCAGTGAATGAAGCTTATAAATAAACTTGAATCCGGGTACTAATAAGGAGACGCTGTATGGCGTCTTTTTTGTTTTGCAGCTATTTTATGTAGGATAAATATTACTTACGTTCAGCACATTATTTTTAATTTGTTAACTAAATTGTCCGATCGAAACCTTACATGCAGTTGTAAATGATTACACCGATTACCCTACTCAGTAAGCAACGCACCCTTGTGGCAATCCTTTTTGGCATTCTTATTTATACCGGATGCAAGGTTTACCCCTCCCTCACTGTGAAACCAGTGAATATCGACCGTACATGGAGCGTATATAAAGCAGACAGCGAGGGCACTGCATATTCACCACTTGACCAGGTAAATCTCCAAAATGTAAGTCAGCTCCAGGTGGCATGGACTCATAAATTCAGTGATGCCCCTCCGGGTTCAAGAGGGGGGACCAGCGAGAGCAATCCGATTATAATTGACGGCGTAATGTACACCATGTCGGCCAGACACCGGGTATACGCTTTAAATGCAGCTACCGGCGAACAGATATGGGCTTTCGATCCTTTTGACGGTGGGGCTGGAGGCGGGGTTGGAAGAGGTGTAACCTACTATGAAGACGGCAACGACAAAGGAATAATGTTCACCGGGGATGATCAGCTTTTTTCTGTAAATGCAGCAACGGGGCAACTGATTACAAGTTTTGGTAATGGCGGCAAAGTTAGTATGAACCTGGGTATGCGGGGCGATCCGGATAAGATATCAGTCATTCCAACTAGCCCGGGCACAATTTTCCAGGACCTGTATATAATCGGAAATGAAGTTTCCGAACTATATGGTGCAGAACCCGGCCATATACGCGCATATCATGTAAAAACGGGTGCATTGATATGGACATTTCACACGGTTCCCCAACCGGGAGAGATTGGTTATGACACATGGCCAAAAGATGCCTGGAAATATGTTGGGGGAGCTAACAGTTGGGGTGGCCTAACCCTCGATGAAAAACGCGGTATGGTGTTCATTTCTACAGGTTCCCCTACTTATGATTATTATGGAAAGGACCGGATTGGTGATAATTTATTTGGCAACTCTATAGTAGCATTGGATGCCAGAACGGGAAAATATAAGTGGCATTTCCAAACAATCCACCATGATCTTTGGGATTATGACCTCCCGGCAGCTCCGAATTTAATGACAATAGTACACAAGGGGAGAAAATTGGATGTAGTCGCACAAACCTCCAAGCTGGGCTACATTTACACGTTCAACCGCGAAACGGGTGAGCCCATCTGGCCCATTGAAGAGCGGCCGGTACCGGCCTCAGATATCCCCGGTGAAGTTACTTCCCCTACCCAGCCTTTCCCGACTAAACCCAAACCGTACGCCCGTCAGATTATCACGGAGGATGATATTGCTAATTATTCCAAAGCCTCACATGATACGCTGTTGAAACGGTTCAGATCGTTCAGGTATGAAGGGCCTTTTACTCCGCCTTCAATCAAAGGAACATTTATGATGCCAGGCAGCCGTGGCGGGTCCAGCTGGGGCGGCGGAGCGGTTGATCCTTTTAAAGGAATCATTTATGTTAAATCTAATGATTCGCCCGAAATAGCTACAATGAAAAAAGTTGTTCAGAATGAAACTGCTGATCTGAGCGTTTATGAGCAGGGAAAGGCCTTATACAATACTTATTGTGTTGCCTGCCATATGCCGGATAAGAACGGCGACGAATCCGGAAACCCCTCCCTGCTTGCTATCGAAAGCAGATTAAGTAAAGAGGATGCCCTTAATAAGATAAAAAGAGGCGGCGGCAAAATGCCTTCATTTGCCAGTGTGATTGCCGGGAAAGAAGATGCAATAATTTCCTTTCTCTTTGACAAAGAACCCCCAAACCCGCGTCCGGGAAGGGAACAGAATTTCCTTCGGGAGATTCAGGCAAATAATGCCGCCAATAAGATAGCTGAAATTAAAGAGGATGAAAAGTATCTCAATCTCACCGCCTATGGGCAGTTCACTGACAACGAAAGGCGGCAGGGAATTAAACCTCCATTTGGACAACTGCATGCCATTAATTTAAACACGGGCGAATTCGAATGGACAATAACACTTGGCAACACGCCCGAAAGCCAGTTACCGGGTACTCCTGAAACAGGCTCTGGCGGCTCAGCCGGCGCCCTGGTTACCAGAGGGGGCTTGTTATTTATCGGCAGCACAAGGGATCGTAAACTCCGTGCCATTGATCAAAAAACAGGAAAAACAGTATGGGAATACACCCTTCCTGGTGTCGCTAATGCTAATCCAAGTACTTACTGGAGCAATGGAAATCAATATATAGCCATTTCTGTGGGAGGAGATGAAGCGAATCCAGCAGGTTATATGATAGCTTTTGCAATACCGAAATAACTATGCTTCTGTAGAATGGAAATCAGTTTATGTTTTGCTAAATTTTTAACTCCGATGAAGAATAAATGTCGGGCAATACCCCCCGTCAACTATACTATAAAGCGAAGAGAGCGCTCATCTCCAGATAGATTATATAACATACCCTTTAATTTACACGATGACTACTAAGTTTCCTTTTCGCTGCAGAGTTATATTAGCAGCCTTGCTTTTCGCCGTCTCTATAGCTCAAGCGCAGAACACAATTGCACCGAAAGCCGTGGCTCCCCCTAAAGCTCTGCGTTCCGACATTAAAATCGAGCACGTAATGGCTGTGGCACCAAAATCAGTGCGCATTCTTTATGATGAATCGACAGGTTACTCCTATTTTACCTGTTATGATGGTGAAGTTTACCAGGTAAAAAACCTCCCAGGGAAAAACCCGGAGGCAGTTAAGATTCTTAGCGTGGCAGATCATGGCATCCCCCGTTTACAAGGAGCTGCCATTTATAAAAACATCTTATTTCTCACAGGCAATACAAAAGTTAACAACGGATTAGGAAACAAAGGCAGAATGGTGCGTTATGATCTGAGAGAGACCGGTAAACCTGAAATGACCGTTGTATTTAACACCGTTGAATATGGCACCAACCGTACCGTATTTGATCATGGATGGAATGCTTTAGAAATTAGTCCTGACGGTAAATACATTTTTGTAAACAGCGGTGCGCGTACTGATCATGGTGAAGTTCAGGATAATAATGGTGCATGGCCGAACGCAAGGGATGGCGCATTAACATCGAGAGTATTCCGGTTTCCCTTCGATTCAAAAGACCTTCTTCTTCCGAATGATGAAGCACAACTAAAGGCCGGTGGATATATCTATGCAGAAGGCATCCGTAATGCTTACGATATGGGATTCGATGGAAAAGGAAATTTATTTGGGGTATCCAATTCATCAGATTACGACCATAATGAGGATATGTTCTGGATAAGGGAAGGCCACCATTACGGTTTCCCATGGGTTATCGGAGGGATTGAAAATCCTCAGCAATATCCTGACTGGATCCCAAATCCCGACACAGATCCCTTCATTCCCCGGAGTGCACACGCCTGGGCGGTGAGATATTTCAGGAACGATCCCCAATTTCCCAAGATTCCAGCCGGAGTAAAGTTCAGTCCGGGAGTTCAGAACCTCGGCCCGGATGCAAACGAATATCGCGGGCATTCCGGGAAGATATTGGATGGCGATCAAACCGGTGTAACTGTTAGTACCTTCACTCCGCACAGCTCTCCTCTGGCTTTGTTCTTCGACAAAAGAAATGCACTGTCAAAAGATTTTAAGGGTGATGGTTTCACAATCCGGTACTCACTCGGATCAAGGGCAGCTATGATGAAACCATTTACTGAACAAGGGGCCGACATGCTTCACCTGGATCTTTCTTACGATCAGATGAGCGACAATTATTTTGTCAAGACCACCCGGATTATTGAAGGTTTTAATGCGGCAACAGATGCTGTGCTTATCGGAAATACCGCTTACGTTATTGAATATGGTGCTGCCGGCGGAAACATCTGGAAGGTGGTTTTTCCAAAATAATGAAATAGTCTTCGAACATATGTTAATTGAAAATAAAAAGCTCAAATGAAAAAATCTTCTCTCGCATTCATCACATTTTGCTTCCTCGCTGTTACAGCCTTTGGTCAAAACTATAGCATTGTAATAAAAGGCGGACATGTTATCGACCCAAAAAACAATATCAATGAAATAATGGACATCGCCGTTAATGGCGATAAAATAGTTCGGGTTGCTAAAAATATCGATTCAAAATCGGCTGCACAGGTGGTCAATGCAGCCGGTTTGTTGGTAACGCCAGGACTAATAGATATCCACTCGCACAACTTTCACGGTATACGAGCTGGCGACCCTGTTCCGGATGGATTTACTTTCCGGACCGGAATTACTACGACTGTAGATGCTGGGAGTTCCGGATGGAAATCATTCCCAAGATTTAAGGCTGAAACTATCGACAGATCGGAAACAAGGGTGCTTGCCTGGCTGAATATTGTTGGAGAGGGGTACAAAGGCGGTCAATTCGAGCAGGATAACGGGGATATGGATTCAAAACTTACCGGCGAATTTGCTTTGAAGAATAAAGAATATATAGTCGGGATCAAGACCGCTCATTATAACCGGCCTGACTGGATCGCAGTTGACCGGGCTGTTGGGGCTGGAAAGATAGCCAACATTCCAGTAATGGTTGATTTTGGCGGCACTGTGCCCGCACATTCCCTTGAGGAATTGTTTTTTAAACACCTCCGCCCTGGAGACGTTTTCACGCATTGTTTTGCTGAATTAGGGGCTTCAAGGGAATCCATAGTTGATCCTAAAACAAAAAAGATCAAGCCATTTGTAGTTGAGGCGCAAAAAAGGGGGATTGTTTTCGATGTGGGTTTTGGCGGGATCAGCTTTGCCTATTCACAAGCCATTCCTGCTCTGGAGCAGGGATTTTACCCAAATTCAATCAGTACTGACATGAACAAAGGTGCTACTAACGGCGCCATGAAAAATCTTCCAGATGTAATGTCGAAATTCCTTGCCATGGGCATGGATCTTCCGGCTGTTATTAAAGCAACAACATTGAATCCCGCAAAGGAAATTAACAGAGAAGATCTTGGAACGCTGTCGGTAGGATCTATTGCCGACATTTCAGTATTTAACATGCGGGAAGGTAAATTCGGCTTCTGGGATTACACAGGCTATAAAATGGATGCAACTAAAAAACTGGAATGTGAACTTACTTTAAGGGCAGGAAAAGTGGTTTACAACCTTAACGGGATAACTACCCCGGTAGTGGTGCCAGCGAGGCGACAGTAAAAGCGGTTTTTTACTTCACCAACGTAAAACCCATTTCCCTAACATTCGCAGAACTATTCCCCACAAACACCTTAAACTCTCCGGGTTCAGCTACAAATTCCAATTTTTCATTATAAAACTTAAGATCGTTCTCTGTAAGAAGGAAGTTCACTTCCTTTTCTTCACCAGCCCTGAGAAAAATTTTCCTGAAAGCTTTAAGCTCTTTTACCGGACGTGTTATCGTCCCCACCATATCGCGGATATATAGCTGCACCACTTCCGATCCATCAGTTGTGCCGCTGTTTTTCACATTCACCTTGACATTAATAGTTCCGCCACCATTCATAATATTCTTATCGGCCACCGGCGCCGAAATGTCAAAGGTTGTGTAACTCAAACCATATCCGAAAGGGTATAAAGGTTCATTGCTAACGTCGAGATAGTTCGATCTGAATTTCTGGAACCATTGTCCTGGTGCTAATGGACGTCCGGTATTCTTATGATTATAGAAGAGTGGAATTTGTCCGACATTCTGCGGAAATGTAGCACTTAACTTTCCTGAAGGATTGACATCCCCAAACAACACATCAGCTATAGCGTGTCCGGTCTCAGTCCCGCCGAACCATACATCCAGAATTGCAGGTACAGACTTATGTTCAGCAGATAAATCCAGTGGTCTGCCATTGAAAACAAGTAATATTACCGGCTTTCCGGTTTTCAACAAAGCATCCAGCAAGCGCCTTTGAGCATCAGGGATCCTGATATCTGTACGGCTGGATGCTTCACCGCTCATTTCAGAGCTTTCACCCAAAGCCGCAACAACCACATCCGCACCCATCGCTGCATCCACGGCTTCTTTTATTATCACCGCTTCAGGTCGATTATCCCGGGGAATATCACGGCCGAACATCGTTGCCCTTTTTTGATACTCGGGATCATCTACGAGATTGGAACCTATCGCATAACGAATCTGGGATTTTGAGCTCACAGCTTCTTCGAGGCCCTGCCTGACAGAAATTGCTGAATTGAGATCGGTGGACACGCTCCAGGTTCCCGGCATATTTACTTTGGTATCAGCAAGCGGGCCTATTAAAGCTATTGTAGAAGATTTTTTTAAGGGAAGAATATTTCCGGTATTCTTTAACAATACAAAGCTTTTCGTAGCCACCTCCCGTGCGAACACCCGGTTTTCAGAAGTAAATATCTTAGTCCTGGCCCTTTCCTCATCGCAGTAAAGAAATGGATCTGCAAACAAGCCTAATTTGTATTTAGCTAATAAAATCAAACGGCACGCACGATCGATGTCTTCTACTGTTATTTTCTTTTCATCCAATGACTTTCTAAGTGTGCTAAGGAATCCTTCTCCCACCATATCCATATCCACGCCGGCTTTCAATGCTAAAGCTGATACATGCTGAAGGTCGCCGAAGCCATGATCCACCATCTCGTTGATTCCGGTATAATCGGAAACTACAAATCCGTTAAAACCCCAGTCTTTTCGGAGGAGGTCGGTTACCAGCCACCTGTTTGCTGTGGCAGGAACCCCGTTTATTTCATTAAAGGAGGTCATGATGCTCCCGGCACCCGCCTCAATTGCCGCTTTATATGGAGGAAGGTATTCATTATACATTCTTACCAAACTCATGTCAGTGGTATTATAATCTCTTCCTGCTTCTCCAGCTCCGTAAAGGGCAAAGTGCTTAACACAGGCCATAAGTGTTTTTACGCTGGCAAGATCATTACCCTGGTAACCATGGACCATCGCCCGCGCAATCTCAGAACTCAAATACGGATCTTCACCGTTCCCTTCTGAAAAACGTCCCCATCGCGGGTCTCTCGAGATATCCACCATGGGCGAGAAGGTCCAGTTGATCCCATCGGCTGCTGCCTCTTCTGCAGCAATTTCCGCTGTCCGCTTTATTAACGGCATATCCCAAGAGGCGGAAAGCCCTAGAGGGATTGGAAATGTTGTTTTATAACCATGAATTACATCCAGCCCAAAGATTAGGGGGATCTTTAACCTTGAACTGTTTACGGCAATCTCCTGCGCTTTACGGATACGCTGTGGCGTGGTCATGCTGAAAAATCCTCCCACCTGTCCATTTTTGATTTTAGATTCCAGATCCGAATTTACAGCCGAACCTGTAACCGCTTCGCCGGCTGTAAGTAAATTCAGCTGGCCTATCTTCTCTTCAATAGTCATCTTCGACATGAGATCAAAAACGAAACGATCAGCAGCAGACGTATTTGTGAAACGCTTTTGGTTTACCACTTTTTGCTGCGCGCAGGCTGCGATTATTAGCACACATAAAATACCTGTTGCATTGTACTTGAAAAATTTCATATATGTAATTTTAAAAACTCTTTGGACAAGAGTTTACCATGAATAAGCGGAACTGTCCCTTACGCCATTGCTGTCCCCTATTTACGAGATCGCGGGTCTGCTCCGGGGACAAGATGCGGACTTTTGAAATCCAGCTTTTTTAAACCCGACTGCACATCTGCATCCTGCATAAATAAATTCCATAACAACCCGGAGCGGTAATTTTCCATCATCACCACAATCGGGCCCTGATCTATTCCAAGGTATCTCTTAGGGTACCAATTAGCATGATCACTGAAAGCATCATAAAACCCGTAGATACCCCATATCTGGTCTTTTCTATTTGTATACCAGTTCCTCATAGCTGCCATCGATTCTTTAGGCGTATATGGGAAAGACGAAAGGGCTGCGGTCGGAGATATAACGCCAAGATCTTCTTTCAAAGAAGGTGCATGAGCCGAGTAGCCTTTAACTGAATAGCTGGCTGTTAATCCCCAGTTTTCCGGCGAATACCCCTTAAATCTACCCGGATTATCTACTGACCATTGATAGTTGATTTTCGCCATATTTCTGACCTCCTGGCCGTAATCCGCATATTTATCGGTAAGTCCGTTGGGATCAAGCCCCAAAAAAGAATAGTGCGCCCAGAACAACGGCCCGCCATTTTTGGCATCCCCCTGGTGGAAGAGCTGTAAGGGGATGTTTTTATATTCGCTTTTCCGCTTGATCTTACCATTCTGAGCCCACCCTTCGTGATAAACCTTTGCCGGGACTCCGTGTTTGGGAGAAGAAGCAGCGAGCACATACATGATCAGGCATTCATTGTAGCCCTTTACGGGAAAGTTCATTTGCCACTTGTACTGCGGGCTCCAGTGCCAGTAAAGCACGTCTTTACCATTTCTGTACCAGTCAAAATCAATCCCTTCCCATAATTTGGTTGCTTTAGAAGCAAGAGCCCGTTCCTTTGCATTCCCCGATTTAAAATATTGTCTGACGCAAATCAAACCCTGAGCTACGAATGAAGTCTCGACGAGGTCGCCGCCATTATCCCTTGCAGAAAATGGTTTTACTTTTCCAGTTTCCCCAACCATCCAGTGAGGCCATGCCCCATGAAAGCGGTCGGCTCTCTCAAGGAAGTTAAGGATTTTGGCAAGACGCTCTACCCCGTCTTTCCTGTCGACAAACTTCCTGTCGATGGCGCTGATTATAGCCATAATCCCGAAACCCGCGGCGCCGGTAGCAACCGTGTTTTTATCATTTTGAGGGTAAATATTATCTGCGTGAAATCTTTCCCTACCGGCTCCGGATACAGGTTCAGCACCATCCCAGAAATACTGAAAGGTATGATACTGAACGGAGTCAAGAATTTGATTGTCTGACAACCGGCCCTGATTTCTGCTGGACCCTTGCTTTGTTCCGCAGGAAAGCTGAATAAGGATCAGCAAACCAAATGTGCTACTTAAAACTCTCATAATTATATATTGGGGCTTTGAAAACCTAACTTTCTTAATCCTGTTCTTACTTCAGGGCAGCTCATAAATAATTTCCATATCAGACCTGAACGATAGTTCTCAATCATAACGATTTGCGGGCCCTGGTCGATCGCCAGATAAGATGAAGCAAACCATGGATCAGTCATTGAAAATGAGTCTTTAAATCCGTATTCCCCCCAAAGCTTATCTCCGAGCTTATAATAGAAGAACCGAATGGCCCGCATTGATTCTTCCGGCGCATAAGGAAGAGAAGATACAGCTGCTGTTGGAGCAATATAACCTTTATCATTTGAAGGTGAACTGGCAGCATAGCCGCTCTGAATGTCACTTGCAGTGAGGCCCCAGCATTCAGAAGAATAACCTGAATATTTTAACGGGTTGGCCACGCAATAGTTATAGTTTATCTTAGTATGAGCTACGGCCTGAGTTTCATAATTTGCATAAGCATCTGTTAAAGACATAGGATTAAGGGCCATTAGAGAATAATGCTCAAAGAATAATGGACCTCCGTTCGCCGGGCCAAGGGGCAATTGAACGCCATAATAATTATTACCATTTTTCATGCTGCCGTTCCCGGCCCAGCCGTTATCATAAACCGATTTAGGAATACCGAAGGTAGAGGACGAAGCTCCAAAAACATAAACCATCAGCGATTCGTTCCAGCCTTTTACCGGCAAATTAATATCCCAGTTATAATCAGGGCTCCAATGCCAGTATAATCTCTCTTCGCTTTTTTTCCGGAACCAATCCCACTCAACGTCATTATAGAGCTGGGTTATATCGGATCTCATAGCTGTTTCAGCAGGACTGTTTCCGTCAAAATATTGCCTCACAACAAGTAGTCCTTCCATTAAAAAAGCTGTTTCAACCAGATCAGCACCGTTATCTTTAGCGCTGAATGGCTGAACCTTGCCTGTGTTTCCGTTTAACCAATGAGGATAAGCACCGTGAAACCGTTGGGCAGTCTTCAGGAATGATAATATCTTTTGCATCCGTGTTAAGGCTTCTGCACGGGAGATAAAATTCCGATAAACCGCAGTTACTATCCCCATTAACCCAAATCCTGTTCCTCCGCTGGTTACAATATCCCCGGAGGTGTTCCTTTCCCTCGCCATACCACTTACGGGATGCGCAAAATCCCAGAAATATTTAAAAGTCTGGCGCTGAATAAGCGTTAACAGTTCATCATCCGAAATTCGTGGAAATTTGTCTTTCCCATCGAATCGTGTTACCAGTTTTATGGATACAGGATTTATCAGCTTTCCTCCGGTTACTGGTTTAAACGCTGAAGGAACGGTCACCGTAAAATTGGTAAAGCCAGGCAAGTCTGACACTGGTCTGAGCTCAACAGTCCTGTCGAGGTTGCTTAATTTAACGGTAAAGTCTATTTTGCTACCTGAAGAACTCTCCCAGGTAATCGAATTCGCTGAAGCAAGTGAAACGCTTTCGGTAAAAGTGAACCTGATTAATGGGAGCACACTAGCGTCAGTATAAAGCAGTGTGCCGTTATACACGCCGTCAACTGTAAAGGACAAAGACGCGTCATTTGATATATTTTCCGCCGGGCTATCCTTTTTACATGCCTGCAGGCATAATAAAGCGAACAGAATCGGTAAAAAACTTCGTTTTTGATAGTTAGCTATCATTGAAGGATAGATATAAGCCCCGGTCAATAGTGAAACCGGGGCTTTATTATTATTTACCAGCTTTTCCCAGATTGAAAAGAGCTTTAATATGGGCATCAGGAAGGACTTTGTTGAAAACACGGATCTCATCAATCTTTCCTGTCATTGGCGCAAAATCGACATTAGTATTAACAGTCTTACCTGGAATAGTGTTATAGTTACCTCCTATTATTACTTCTCCAGGCTCGTATGATTTAAACAGGTTATTTCCTACACCGCGATTGGAGAAAGCACCAATTTTCATCCCGTCACCCCAAATGTTAAAAATTCCGGTAGTGCTATCATAGGTTAATAAAAGATGCGTCCATTTATTAGCCCCAAAAGAAGGTACCAGATAAGGTACATAGTTCGGGTCGCCCGGGTTGTCTCTTTTTGTGTTAATATTATCCTGTGTACCACCGCCAACAGTTGTAAATGTTGGCTGTATCTTTAAATCGGTGGTGTTCGACGCCGGAAAACTCTGTGTATTAAGGCTAAAGTTCAAACTGCCGTTAAATATTCCCGGTCGTGCAAGCTGAAAGATCATTGTTCTTTTCGATCCGTTATTCGTGATCTGTACCCATTCACTAACAGTAAAACTCTTTAAAGCTTCGGTCTTGAACGCATTAAACTGGGTTGCGTAATATAAATAACCGCCATTTAAGCTTAGTGCCTGTCCCCTTACGCCTCCGGCAACCAGCGCATCATTTGATGTTGAAGTAGGTGCCGTATTGCTTTTGATTTCATTCTTGGTGCCATCGAACGACCAGTAAGCTACGAGGTTCGCAGGGTATACTTCTTCAGAAGAAGTATAACCGTCAATTTTCCCTTCGTATGCCGCCGTAGAAACATCAGGCAAATTGTTCGGGTTCCCATCTTTCTGGCAGGATGATCCCATAATCGCGACTATCGCCAATATTAGGGCGCTTGTATTTTTTATCGTTTTCATTAGTTCCTATTTTATCTTACTTTCAACTGTCCACTTTCAACTCTCACTGTCAACTCTCAACTTAATCAGTAGCCAGGATTCTGTGTTAAAGTCCCTTTACTTAGGTCGATTTGAGTCTGCGGAATAGGCAATAACTCATGCTTTCCTGCAACGAAATTCTTACCCTGATTCTGAAGTTCCTGCGCTGCAATTCCCCACCTTACCAGGTCGAAGAAGCGGTCGTATTCCATACCCATTTCCACTCTTCTTTCCCGACGTATTGCTTGTCTTAGTGTTTCCTGATCGGCAGTAACCACATTTGGGAGAATTGCCGGATTGCCGCCGCGGGCTCTCGCACGTATGCTGTTCAAGGCTGTTAAAGCATTGGTCGTATTGGCTGCTCCTCCAACTTCATTAGCGGCTTCCGCATACATCAGAACAACATCGGCGTAGCGAAGTAAACGAACATTCATCCACCAGCCGAAACGGTTTCCCACAGAAGCGCGTCTGGCAGGATTCGTATAAACTTTATGATTATAGCGTGGATTAGGCAAACCAGACGGAACAGCTTCACCAAAAAGTGTTGTTCCGCCGGTATATAAAATGGTACGTGCCTTGCGCGGATCATTAGCTTCGTAAGCCGCTTCCAGGCTGGTACTTGGAACGTTGAAACCCCAACCTAAATCCCATGCTCCCGTTCCTCTCACTCCCTGAACATTTGCGTGTTGGGAACCAAAGGCGGTAGGATTTGCGGCATCAGCAGTAGCCTGAACTTCAAAGACGGATTCTCTTGAATTCTCACCTTCTTCGTTAAAAACTGTGCTGTAGGGAACTGAAAGATTATATTGTCCGGAAGTCATTACAGAATTCGCTGCTGCCATTGCAGCCGCATATTTCTTCTGTGTTAGGTATACCTTGGCGAGCAATCCGTTTGCTGCCCCTGAAGTTATCTTACCTACAAATTTGGCATCGTAGCTCATCGGAAGGTTTGCCGCCGCAAACTGAAGGTCGGCCTCTATAAACGGATAAAGTTGAGCGGGACCGCTTTGCGGAATATTTGATTCTGAAGCAGCGCCTGTGGTGACCTTATCAATCAAAGGAACTCTGCCAAACAACCGCACCATCATAAAATAAGCATAAGCCCGGAGAAATCTCGCCTGTGCTTCTGCTTCTACCTTTAAATTCGCAGGAGTTAAGGGGTTAGGGTCGTTCTTGATCCGGTCAATAACATAATTTGATTTTCCTACCAGGTCAAAATGCCCCAACCATAACACATTCGTCATTCCATTAGATGGCAGCACATTAAGGTTGTCCATTTGCAATGCATCAGGGCCATCGGCAGGCGTACTTCCCTTGTCGGCATCGTCGCTTCTGATACTTACTGCAGCAACAAAGGGCATAACTGTAACATCATAACTTCTAAGGCTGGCATATGCACCGTTGATAAATTCATCATACGGCCCGGATCCGCCCGGATAAGGATAATTGTTCTGGTCATATGCACCCTGCGCTTTCCGGTCGAGAAAATCTTTCTGACAGGCGCTCATCACGAAAACTAATGTCAAAGCAAGCATCAGTCCGCAATTCCTTGTTCTTTTATTTATTAGTGTCATTTTCTTGTTTTTGAAAAATTAGAAAGTTGCGTTTATACCAAACGTGTATACGGCAGGAACAGGATATACTCCATTATCTGCACCTGCCCCTAAAATATTGCCAAGTGGAGCCTCTGGCGTGTAACCCGTCGTCTTGCTGAAAGTGTGGATATTCTGTCCGCTAAGGAACAGACGTAGTCCTTTGATACCTGCTTTAGCTAACATCGGTTTACCAAAGGTGTAACCCAGTTGTACGGTTCTTAAGCGGAAATAATCGCCGGGCTCAAGGAAATAAGAACTGAACAGGAAATTATTACCACGGGTATTATCCAAAACAGGCTCCACATTATTGGTGCCTGGCCCAGTCCATGCATTTAGCCTGTTGCTTTCATAATTAAGCACTGCGAAATTTTGTGTTCTTCTCTGAGTATATACGTAATTTCCTGCAACTCCCTGTCCTTCTAATATCGCGTCGAAGTTTTTATATCCCAGCGTTAAATTAATCCCATAATTAAAATCCGGGAACGGAGATCCAAGGTTCGTCCGGTCTGCCGGCGTAATTACTCCATTTCCGTCAATATCTTCGTATGCAATATCTCCCGGAAGAGAGTTTGCAAACCCCGGCATTTTATCCAGGTCGGCAGTTGATTGATAAACACCAACTTGTTTGTATCCGTAAAAATACCCGATTGATCCGCCTGAGACAGTCCTGTTGGCACCGCCATTTCCGGTAAGCTGGAAGTTAAAGTTATCGCCAATCGACTCAACCTTATTCTGGTTATAGCTAAAGTTCGGAGAAATACTGTAAGTGAAGTTCTCACCAATCTTATCATTCCAACCCAGACTTACTTCTATTCCCCGGTTACTGATAGTACCCAGATTAGTCAAAAGATTCAGCGGCTGATTGGGAAGGTCAACTGAAGTTATGATATCCCTGGTCGTTCTGTCATAAAGCGCTACATCTGCGCTGAACCGGTAGTCGAAAGCTTTCATTTCGAGTCCTACGTCAAAACCCCTGATAACTTCCCAGTGAAGGTTAGGATCAGGAATATAGGCTGGGATAACAGATGGATAAACGTTGTTTCCAAACACTCCAACTACGGAGGTATTAAGGCCGGGCAGATATAGATTATTGCCGAAACCCTGAGCGTTACCCAAAGTACCCCACGCCGATCGCAGCTTGAGGAAATCTACTTTTTTCACATTGTCAAAGAAACCTTCATCGCTGATTACCCAACCCAAACCAATACTCCCAAACGTGCCCCAGCGATTTTCGGGGGCAAATTTGGAGATCCCGTCCCGGCGTACGGTCATATTCACTAGATATCTATCTCTGAATGCGTAGTTGATCCGACCGAAGTAAGACATCTGAGCAGACTCTCCACCTCCGCCGCCTACGCTGGCCGCCGGATTTGAGTTATTTACAATCCCCAGATACCAGAAGTCCGGATCGTTCGGGATATTCAGGGAAGTATCTCTCCGGCTTCCGCTTAAACTTGTATTTCCTTCATAAAGGCTGGTAAAGCCCCCAAGTGCCGTGAATTTATGTATGTTATTGAAGGTTGTATCATAGGTAATTGTATGATCCTGCTGAAACTTCCTGAACTCCTGTTGATTCTGGCTGACACTCGTTTTAACCGTATTATCAAATGTTGTTGTAGTCGGAATTGTACCTTCTCCTAAATTTATGAATGAAAAAGGAAGCGGATTATAACTTCTTGATCCATTAAAACCTAAGTCGGTATAAAATGCCGAACGCGCCTTAAACTGCTTTAAAAAGGTAAGCTCACCAAAGATATTACCTATGGCGCGATAGCCTTTATTTAAAGATGTGCCATCAGTACGGTTCAGGTTAGCTATAGCATTGCCGACCTGGGCTCTCTGAAAAGAGGGCATACTATAATAGGTGCTGGCATCAAACTGTACCGGAACAACCGGCGCCGCCCAAAGGACATTGTTTAGATTGACGTCTGCAGGATTAGAAATGTAATGAAAACCCGTCAGGTCTGCTCCTATTTTAAGATTACGGTTTATTCTGATCTCCTCATTAAGGCGCGCAGTGTATTTTTGGAAGCCGCTGTTTTTTAACACCCCGTTTTGATTACTATAACCGAGATTTACGAGGGTAGTGCTCTTTTCTCCGCTATTGGAGATACTTAAATTGTTATTCGTTATTACAGCACTTCTTAAAACCAGATCTTGCCAATCCGTATTAGCCGTGTAATTTGTGAAATCAAAAGGAGCAGCGCCCAGATTTGCAAGTTGTGCTGTATACAACTTCCTGAAGCCATCTGCATCAACTACATCAATTTGGTTAGGCACATTTTGTATCCCGGTGTTACTTTGAAAAGATATCCTGGTCTCACCTTTTGCCGCTCTCTTGGTAGTGACCACAATAACCCCGTTACCACCTTGAATTCCGAATATAGCTGTCGAAGAAGGATCTTTCAAAACTTCCATGCTTTCGATATCCGCAGGATTTACATAGTCTATATTGGTTTGAATTACTCCATCCACAACGAAAATCGGGTTGGCAGAGTTAGTACTGTTTACCCCCCTGATACGTATCGTTGGTGCTGCTCCCGGTGTGCCGCTGTTTACAACCGTCAGGCCCGCAACTTTTCCCTGCAGGGATGACACAGGATTTGTGTTCGGCGATTTTTCGATATCCGTACCCTTTACAGAGGTTATAGACCC
The DNA here is from genome assembly GCA_040385405.1 of Bacteroidota bacterium. Taxonomy (GTDB): domain Bacteria; phylum Bacteroidota; class Bacteroidia; order Sphingobacteriales; family Sphingobacteriaceae; genus Daejeonella. The sequence goes on from JAZKHM010000011.1 coordinate 132,013, forward strand.
CGTAAGATCCCGTTTTCTCTGCGTGCCGTAACCTACCACTACTACCTGTTCCAGCGACTGAGCTGAGACGGCCAGCTGAACATTAATAGTCGTTCTACCGTTTACTGCAATTTCCTGTGAAATAAAGCCCAGATAAGAAAACACTAAGGTGCCTCCTGTTGGGGCGTTAATTGAATAGTCACCGTTCATATCGGTTTGAGTACCGGTATTGGTGCCTTTAACAAGAATGCTCACCCCTATGAGGGTTTCACTGTTTTGGGCATCGGTAACTTTACCTCTGACAGTTATATCCTGGGCAAAAGCATAGCTCAGGGAAAAAAGACAGAGAAATACTAGTAAAGATTTCCTTTTCATAATCCAGAATTGATTGTGTTTTTTTATTGGTTGATTAATTTTCCGTATAGGAGGGGAATTTGAAGCAATTCACTTATACATTAATACAAGTTAAAATCCATGAAATTGTTTTAAAATGAATCAAAAAGACAAAAAGCCCTTCAAGGCAGCGTAGATCGCGTTATGTGGGACTTTGAACTGGAAAATGAGAACTATTGATCTAATGTCGGTCCCTTGTCCAATCAATCAAGCACTGGATCGTAAAAACCCATTTTTATCTATGTAGATAAAATTTTTATTTCTGTCTAAAAAAGTCGTACACCATTTATCAGCATCTTGCCTTCCACATATTGACAAATCTCGTTAGACAAAAAGAGAAAGAAAAGTAAACATGCCTTGAACATTGGATACACCACATGTGGAAAAATTGGCGGCCTTTCTCAAATTTAACGCTTAAAATCTGGTTTCACATTGTAATTTTCTCATGTACTTTGCCTATTTCCGATTGTATATATTAAATTCATGCCTGATTAAATTTAGATCATGAACATTCTCAAAACAAAATACTTCTATTTTGCCGCGCTGCTGGCCTTAAGCCGCTGCAGTTTGGCCCAAACTGAAAATAACCGTATCGATTTCGAAACATATAATCCCCCATCCTCCCTGGTTGTCCCCGAACATATCATTACCCGTGCAAAATTTCCGTTCATTGATGTGCACAATCACCAGAATAATATGGGATCTCAGAATTTGGGGAACCTGCTTTCAGAAATGGACAAGCTAAACATGCGGATCATGGTAAACCTTAGTGGAAGGGGCGGTGATTACCTCGCTTCGGCGGTTAAACATGTCGCAGAAGCAACGCCTAACCGCCTGGTGATTTTTACTAACATCTCTTTTAATGGGCTTGGCGAAGAAGGATGGATTCAAAAGACCGTGAAGCAACTCGAAGATGATGTTAAAGCTGGCGCCAGGGGACTGAAAATATTTAAAAGTCTGGGATTCTCGGTTAAAGATCAGACAGGTAAAGTTGTAGCGGTAGATGATTCGAGGCTCGACCCGATCTGGAAAAAATGTGCCCAGTTGGGGATTCCCGTACTGATCCATACTGCTGATCCAAAACAATTTTGGGACAAACCGGATGCTAATAATGAACGATGGCTGGAACTTCTTACGCAGACTGGAAGAAACCGCAGCAGCTCTGACGGCTATTCCTGGGAACAGCTCATACAGCAGCAGCATAACCTGGTTAAGAAGCATGCGCAAACAACATTCATAATTGCACATTTTGGATGGTATGCAAACAACCTTGATCATCTCGGGAAATTACTGGATACTTATCCAAACTTTAATGTTGAATTCGGCGCAATCATCGCAGAACTGGGAAGACAGCCCCGAAGGGCGAAGCAGTTTTTTGATAAATACCAGGACCGCATCCTATTTGGAAAAGACAGTTGGGTGCCAGCTGAATATACCACTTATTTCAGGGTGCTTGAAACCGAAGATGAATACTTCCCATACCATAAAAAATACCATGCCTATTGGAAAATGTACGGGCTGGGACTTAGCGATCAGGTTTTAAAGAAAGTTTATTATAAAAACGCGCTTCGAATTATTCCGGGACTGGACAAAAGCCAGTTTCCTGATTAAGTTGAAAATAATGGGCAGAACGTTTCAAGCTGCTGGTATTGTTTGCTAATATCTGACTGTAAATATTTTCGAATTCCCTTCATCATCGTCCGCAACAAGCATGAGCTTTCGGGGTTCGTTCATAATTGAAACAGACTCTATTTTTTGATCAAGGAATTCGGGGCTCAGACTGCTGAGTTGTACAATTCTCTCTACCACAAGTTCCTGCTGCTGTAAAGCCTCCCGGGCATTCGGTAGAAAACCGAGATAACTCTCACCTATTTTACCATCATCATATGCATTGGAAGTATCTTCAGACGAGAACGTAAAAAATAAAAGATCTTCCTCCTGGTGATAGTCCATCCCGGATATTCCGGCATTTCGGAGTGAAGTTCGAATCAGGATCTTTCGTTTAAATGTAACTGAACCTTCCTTTATTCCGGCAATGGCAATATAATTATCCGGGTTGCTGGTATTTGCCCGCAAACCAAGAAGGAGTTCTTCACTTAACAGGGCTGCCGCCTCTATATTCAAATCCCTGACTTCCCGCCTCAGCTCATCAAAAAAGGCCCGGGAATCAATCCGGTCAACCTCCTTTAGTTCCGGGTTTAGAAGAAATGAACTGTCGCGGTGCGGAGACAGCGAACCTGACCCAAGAAAGAGCACCGCGGGCTTATCCTTTATCGCTATCACTACCGACGATTCTATGTCAGCCTTCGACTCTTTTGGCAAACGCATTTCCTCGCCTCTTGTAAAAACCGGGATACGCTCAGTTTCCTCCATATGCTTGTCTAAGACCAGGATCTCAGCCGAATCATCCCCCATAAGGTAAAATTTATCACCAATGCGGCTAATCGTTGATCCGGAAGGATAACTTACGGCAACTTTAGAACTTTCAAAAACGGGATTAAATTCTCTCATAACACACGACGAAAAAAACAAGGCTGAAATTAACACCATATATATTAGTTTCATAAAGGCTGAATATATCAAGACCGGACCATATACCGGCCACTTTCTGTTCAATAAATATAATATCAATACACCATTTGTGCTGCACCAGGTTAAACCCAAATCGTTAATTTTTACTTCTGTGGAAAATTTTCACTGCAAAGACAGCCCCGGGTAGGCTTGCAGCTTGAAACAGTAAAAATTCCTGAGTCTAAAGCGGGCCCACCTTCGTTTCCATTTCATGCACATACACATCTGTTGGGCTTATTTATTTAAAAAATCACGTATAAATACGGGTATGCTTGCGTATAATTATTTAGTACTATATTTATTCCTTTAATACAGTCAATGTCTACTATAAAAATAGTTTTAGCTGAAGATCATAAGCTGGTAAGAACCGGCATTAAGTCGCTGTTGGAGAGCGAGAACGACATCGAAATCGTTGCGGAAGCTTCCAATGGGGAAGAACTACTTGAGCTATTTAACGGAACTGTGAATGCTAATGAAGTACTGTTGATTACGGATATAAATATGCCGGGCGTAAATGGGATAGATATGATCCCGGTTTTATTAAAAAGCTTCCCAAATCTTAAAACTGTTGTACTTTCTATGCTTTCAAATGAAAAATATGTCTTTAAAGCCTTCAAATCTGGCGCCAACGGATACATGTTAAAAAATGTAGCCTCGGAAGAATTACTGTTCGGTATAAGGCATATAGTTAATAACGGCGGAAGATATTTATGCACTGAATTATCCATGGAGCTTTTAGACCGCCATTTAGGAAGATCGTACGCCTTCACAGATGATCTGCCGGAAGTTGATCTTTCAAAGCGTGAGAAGGAAATCTTATCCCTTATCGCAGAAGGTTTTACGAACCAGGAAATCGCCGACAGAATTTTCACAAGCAAGCGTACTGTGGAAGGACATAGACAAAACCTGATCGACAAGACCCAATCCCGAAACTCCGCGGCTCTCATCCGCTATGCAGTAGTGCGGGGAATAGTTAATTAATATAATTCAGCTTATTCCCCTTTAAGGTATTGGCAGGGAAATTGATATTCTATGGATATCAATTAGACCCATGAAAATTCAAATAGCCCTTTTTGTTTTCTTATCACTTTTGGCTTTCTCAGCTTTTTCGCAGAAAACCAGCGACAAGCAATATAAACAGCTTCAACATTCGGTTAATATTTACCAGAAGTTGCTTGCTAAAAACGATTGGCCGGAAATAACGCTGAAAAACAAAACAGTCCTGAAATTGAACGACAAATCGGAGGCGATACCTTTGATCAAAGAAAGGCTCCGCCTCCTGGGTGATCTGCGCCGCGGCCGTGATGAAGATATTTACACCGAGAGGCTTGAGGATGCTGTTAAACAATTTCAACTGCGTCATGGCCTCGAAGATGACGGCATAATTGGCCCGGCATTTCTGAAAGCTCTCAACACCCCGCTGGAAAAGCGTATTGAACAAATGGAGGCCAATATGAATAGAATCAGCCAGGACTCCGTGCGGATGTCTGGTACCAGAATAATCGCTAACATCCCTGAATACAAACTTTACGTAATGGAAGATGACCTGGAGGTTCTGTCAATGGATATTGTGGTTGGAAAAATTTCAAATCCAACTGTCGTCTTCTCTGATACCCTGGAAACTATTGTCTTCAGTCCTTACTGGAATGTGCCTGCAAGCATTGTAAGGAATGAAATTCTGCCAGCCATCAATAAGAACAGCAACTACCTTGAAGAAAACAATATGGAAATCACTGGAAAAGTGGATGGACTTCCCAAAATCAGGCAAAAGCCGGGTCCCGACAATTCACTGGGAAGCGTGAAATTCCTTTTTCCTAATAAATACGATATCTATTTCCATGATACTCCCGCAATTTCGCTTTTTGAAAGGAAGAAGCGGGCATTCAGCCATGGTTGTATCCGTCTCAGCCAGCCTTACGAACTGGCCCAGTATCTGCTTAAAGATCAGCAGGAATGGACGGGAGCCGATATTATCAGGGCCATGGGAGCCGGAACAGAGAAGTGGGTTAAACTTCAAACCAAAGTGCCCGTATCAATCATTTATTATACGGCTTGGGTAGATAACTATGGACAGCTGAATTTCCGGGACGATATTTATGGTCATGACGGGGAAGACGCCGGGTTAAATTGAAGCAAGTTGGTTGCGAGTTGCCTGTTACCAGTTGCCAGTTGCCAGTTGCCAGTAACCGGTTACCGGTTACCGGTTACCAGGCGAATCGGATAATCTCCCCGTCCAAAACGACTAACCCACCTTATCCGCCGATTCTTGAAACTGAGAACTGGTAACTGTTCTCAATCATGATACTCCCTCAACAATTAACCCTCTACTCAGTCTTGGCTCTTGGCTCTTGGTTCTTGGTTCTTAGTCCTCCAGGCTATTCTTATTCGTTTCCTTTACAAAAAAGATGTTAACGATAATCCCGATCACAATCAGGGCGATCGGATAAATCAGTCCGGTGTAAGGAGAGA
>JAZKHM010000011.1:137524-140631 GCA_040385405.1 Bacteroidota bacterium
ATAATCCCGATCACAATCAGGGCGATCGGATAAATCAGTCCGGTGTAAGGAGAGAATGCAAAACTGATCACAACCGACGAGCGTATTAATTCTGTAATAACAGGCGTGGAACCCCCAATAGCTCCATTTCCAACATTATATGTAAAACCCATACTGGTGTACCGGATCTTTGTCGGGAAAAGCTCCATTAGGAAAGCGCCCATAGGACCATATACCAGAGCGCCGGAAACTGTAATCATGAAAACAAGTCCGATAAAAATAAGAGTGGTTTGGGTATCGATATGCTGAATAGTATCCAAGCGCATGGGATTTCCAAGCTCCAGAAAAGTGTAAAATGCAACTGGGATTATAAGCAAGCCCAGGAAAAGTCCGGCAAGAATAACTTTCTTCCGTCCTATCTTATCACTAAGTGCTCCAAAAACCTGGAAGAGCGGACCTGCGAGAATAATTCCCACAGCCATTACCAGGATTGAGGTAGTATCTGTAAGCTTTACCGTTCGCTGTAGAAAGAACAGTGTTACAAACTGATTGGTCTGCATAATGGCACTCTGTGCGGCATTCCCGCCAAAGACTGCCGAAAGTATTAATCCAACGTTTCTTTTTGATTTAAATGTCTCAGTTATGGGTGCACTGCTGGTTTTCCCTTCTTTTTTTAGTTGGGCGAATACCGGGCTTTCATGTAGCTTTCTCCTGATGATATAACTGAAAAATACCAGTACGGAGCTAAAAAGAAAAGGTATACGCCAGCCGAATGAGTTAAAGCTTTCCTCGCTCATGAACTGCCTCGTTGAAAAAACAACCAGCAAGCACATGATCAAGGCTATTGATGATGTTGTCTGAATAAAACCCGTATAAAACCCCCTTTTGTTGGCCGGGGCATTTTCTGCAACATAAATAACAGCCCCCGAATATTCGCCGCTGATGGCAAGTCCCTGTAAAAGGCGAAGTATAAGGAATAATATCGGCGCCAGCCATCCTATCTGACTAAACGTAGGAAGACAGCCAATCAGGAAAGTGGCCGCACCCATTAACAGTAAAGAAATCAGAAAAGAATTCTTTCTGCCCGATTTATCCCCCATATTGCCAAAAAACAAAGAACCAAAAGGGCGGATAAGATAGGTTGTTGCCACAATTGCCAATGTCTCTATAAACTTATTTTCCCCGGCCGGAAATAATTGGTTGGACAATACACTTGCCAGGATTACCGCCAATAACAGGTCGTACCACTCAATCAATGTCCCAACACTTGAGGCAATGATAACCAGCTTAAGGTTATTCTTCTTCTCGCGGTTCAGTGATGGTGATTCGGTTATCGCTTCGCTCATAGTGAAATGTCTTAAGATTTAGGAGGAAGTAAATTAAAAATTTTATTGCACTTCCTACACCTCAATCCCCAATCTCCTAAGCAAAAGGGAAGCATTAAACGTCTTACACTCGCCTTCTTTAAGTTTATAATCAAACTTCATTTCAGAGCCTTCGATTTCTATATCGAAGTAAAAGTTTCGGATATACCGGGGGTATTTCTGTTCCAATTCGGCAATTTGGAGGTCATGGGTGGCGATGATTCCAACTGCATTCCGGGAGATCAGCTTTTCAATAATAGCTTTTGATCCCAGATATTTATCTACAGAATTCGTACCCCTTAGCATTTCATCAATCAAAAAATAGACTTTGTCGTCAGACTGCAGAATTTCCAGCAGGTTTTGCAAACGATCCAGTTCAGCTTTAAATGTTGAAGTACTTTCATTAAGTGAATCCCGGATGCGCATATAACTAAAGATGAGCATAGGGCTTAGAACCATTTTTTCTGCGCAAACCGGTGCACCCGCCAGTGCGAGCACGGTATTGATTCCCAATGTTCTCAGAAATGTACTTTTACCTGCCATATTCGAGCCGGTGATTATGTCGATCCGGAGTTCATTTTCGAGGGAATAATCATTCGTAACCCTGGATTCCGATGCAATCAGGGGATGGCCAATAGATTTGGCAGTCAACGTGTAATTTTCGCTTTCAGTGATTTGAGGGATGGCCCAATCCGGTTGGTTATTTCTGAGATTACTAAGGCTGATCAGGGCTTCAAAACCGGCGATCACATCAAAAGCATCTTCAAGGTTGGCCTTGTTCGCATCCTTCCAGTCCTCAATTGCAAATAATTGAATGACGTTCCAGGGCATAATAAAATTCAATATTGGCCCGATGTTACTTAATCCTAATGAAAGCTGCTTAATGAGTAAGGATAGCCGCCTGATCTGCCGGGGTAATCTGCCCTGTTCATCAGAAGACAATACCGTTCCCAGTTGCGCACAAAGGCTTGAATTCCAGTCTTCCGTACCTGCGGAACTCATTGCTTCTGAAAAATTTTCGAGAATTTTACTCATTTTTCCAATCAGGCTGTCGGTTTTCATTACCCGGGAACTGTATGCCTGCATCAAAAACAGGTTGCCTATCCCCATCGCGATAAGCAGAATAGTGAATATTGGGAAAAACCAGGCAAGGGCCGCAAATACAGCAAAAAGCCAGAATGCTCCTTTAACATAAGACCTAACCAGGCCGGAGCGCATAACCGATGGTGCGCGCAGATACGTAAATAACTGCTGATTATGATCATCGTTCGGATGTTTCGAAAAAAGAAGCACAGCCTGGAAGTGGTGTTTCCATTCCGGTTTGGAAGACAGTTCCTCAACTGCATTCTGCCTTTTCAGCAGTACTTCAGCTCCCGAGCGCGACTTAAGCCATCCGGCAAGTTTAGCATTCCCCAAAGAAGTTGCGCACCGGTTTAACAGGTCAAATAAAGAACCCTTCCCAAAGATATCCAGATCTGAAGTGTAGGGATGCAGGTCATCTTCCCATACAAAACCATTACTGTACATATTTGGCTTTTTCTGGATGCTATCGATTTCGTTCTGGTAAACTGCCGACAGATCTCTAAAATAGTTACGTCTCTTTTCGAACAAGTTCTGTTGTTTGACGAGAAAAGAAAAAATGAGAATGACCGCCAAAAATACCAGCGCCGGAAGCCAGGATCCTTCAAGTGCTACAGACTGATAAAATAGAAAAATACCAATCGCTATTAATATCAAACGTAAAATAGAAAATTTGTTTATCAG
>JAZKHM010000011.1:140731-142408 GCA_040385405.1 Bacteroidota bacterium
ACCTGCTCTTCAAAAAGCCTGTCGAGCGTGGTCTGAGCGTCTTCGCAAAATCCGGGGTGTACTTTTGAAGTTTGGACTACCGTACTTCGCGTTGCGGTTAGCCATCTGAAGCGTGAGGCAGGATCTAGCTTACCTATAGGGCCACCATCTTTCTTACCTCCGCTTATCCGACCGAATGCCCCGAGGCTTTCTTTGATCTCATCGATGTCTGTATTCTTTGCAAAAGCTGCAAGCCTGGTCTCGTCCAGGTCGCATTTGGATTGCAGAAACTTTTGATCTTTACAATAAAGGATAACTCCAACATTCAAAAATTCCTCACGTTCCACCCTGGGTACAACGCGGATCACAGCATACTCAAATAAGTGCTTTCCTTGCATTTTGGGCTTCGTTAACAAAATTTTCTGAATTAGCAATTCTCGTTTCTAAAAAAACAGCGTAGGCATCGCGGTATGCCTGTTTAGTTTTAAACGTATTTTCATCATCCAGCCACTCATCAGGTATCATTGCCACGATTGAACGAATCTGCCCGCTAGTCAGTACTTTCCGGTACTCGGTATCGACAGCTTCCAGTTCTGATGCAAACGGAAGCAAAACATGTTCTTTAATAAGAAAAAATGGTTTAACAGCCTGTTCCTCCCAGTTCTCCCAGGAGTGATGGAAGTACAAAGACGCACCATGATCAATCAGCCATAACTCTTTATGCCAGATGAGCATGTTCGTATTACGACAGGTTCGGTCCATATTAGTAAGCAGGCAATCCAGCCAGACTATCCGGGAAGCCAGCTGCGAATTAACCTGGTTCACCACAGGATCGAACGTAATAGAACCAGAAAGGTAATGCAATCCAAGATTTAGCCCCACACTAAATTTTAACAGATCCTGTATCTCTTCGTCGGCTTCAGTCCGGCCAAATGCTTCATCCAGCGAAGCGAATACCAGCTCCGGCACTTTCAGACCCAAAGCCCTGGCGATTTCGCCGCCAATCAATTCTGCAATCAGCGCCCTTGGCCCCTGCCCCGCCCCTCTGAATTTAAGGACGTAGAGAAACCCATCGTCAGCTTCGGCAATCGCAGGCATCGAGCCGCCCTCACGCAGAGGTGTAACATAGCGGGTGACGTTGACATTTCTTAGGATGGGCATGGCGTAAAGTTGAGGATTTTTTTGGAACAACGAAGTAGCTTGAGGTCTGAGTTCTGAGGTCTGACGTCTGAGATGTACCGTTAACCAGGTTTTTGCTCTTAAATGTCAACATTTCCGTCGGATACCTACATTAGGGTTATTTGCCTATTATGATTAAATCCTGTTCAGATCTTGAAGTATACAAGCTATCGTACAAACTTGCGATGGACATCTTCATGCTTAGCAAAGGTTTTCCAGCTTCCGAAAAGTATTCGTTGACAGACCAAATCGTTCGCTCGACGCGATCTGTCAGCGCCAATCCCTTATTTATTCAACCGGTTCACTAGAAGAGACCAAAGTGTGGTTAAATTTTGCCAGAGACTGTAACTATATCACGGTGGAACAATTCGATTCGGTTTACAAGCTTGCGGACGAAATTTGCGCAAAAATTCATAAACTTTATAGCCCCTGGAAATAACGTAGTAACTTGGACGTCCAAATTACCTCAGACCTCAGACCTCAGACCTCAGACCTCAGACCTCAGACCTCAGACCTCAG
>JAZKHM010000012.1:0-8515 GCA_040385405.1 Bacteroidota bacterium
TGGTTCCCTCTTTCCTTTCCAGAAGTGCTTGAAAAGATTAAGGATACCTGTTCTATTGAAATTTCAAAAATCCCTGCTCAAAAAGAATTAAATCAAAAGGCCAGACCCCGGATCGCAATTAAGGTTCCAAATTATAAAATTGAAGAAATAAAACCGCTGGGCAGTAATCCCGCCATTACTAGTTACCTGCAATATAGAGGGGTATGGGAAACAGCTGCGGAACATCTTAAAGAGATTTACTATTATGTAGAGGACAATAAGAAAAATCGAAAGCATTTTTTTGCAGCCGGATGGAAAAACGAAAATGGCGGATGGGAAGTGCGCAACAAGTATTTTAAAGGTTGCCTGGGTAAAAAGGGAATGAGCTTTATTCAGGGAGAAGAGAATCGATTGGCGGTTTTTGAAGGATATTTGGATTTCCTAAGTTGGAAACATGAACAAACACTAAACAAGCCTACTGTTTTAATCCTTAATTCCTTATCTTTTATCTCAGCTGCTATTGTAAGTTCTTCCAAATTTGAAGCGGTGGATGTTTTTTTTGACCATGATCAATCCGGTAGGCAGGCAACTCAGCAGTTGTTATCCGCCATTCCTCATGCCAAAGATCGCTCAGATATATACGCCGGCCATAAAGATTATAACGAGAAACATATGGCTGAACAAGCCGAATCAATGCGCATAAGGTCGACTAGTGATGTTTTTAAAAGCCTTAAAGTTGGTTTTTGTAGGTAACTATTTTACAAAACATTCTCTGAAGGGAGAATCTCGTTTAGTATGGTTCAACTTAGCTTGTTTTAAACAGATCTTACTAATGGGTTATTCAGCTATTCATTTATGCAAATTGCTGTATAGCCGTATATACGAATAGCTATTTATTTATCTAAACAACTCTTTATATAGTCTGCTAACTGATTAGCCAGATATACAACTATCTACTTTTACAATTATTCAATAAGCTACCTAAACAAATAGCGCTATATATAAACAGACATTGATATCAATAATCGAATCAAGGTTAATCTATATATCTGTTTTATGTCTTAATCTAAATAGCTACTTATACTAATAGCCAGCAAACCTAATTCAACCCATAAGAAGAGCTCCAGAAAGCTTTAGCCTTTAAACCCACATTTGGCAATACCATCTCCTTTAAAAGGTTTAGTCTCAGTCTTTGTTTTTATACCGGCAAGTTGTGTTTTTGGGTACCCAAAAACTCACTTGCCTTTGACCTGCCTAACCCCTGAAGGGGGAAAGGCTGGACAAAGGAGTGAAAAACCGCGCAACTTGGTTTTTCTGCAAAACGCCTAAAAGCCTATCCGAAGCCTCATGAAGAAAGCAATTAAGAAAGTTGGTCGGCCGGAAATGACATCAGGAAAACGCACGAAGATTATTAAAGCCAGGCTGACAGAAGATGAATTTAACCAAATCTTGATTATTGAAAAAAGCCTCGGTATCACTCGTATGGAACTTATCCGGACAAGAGTGCTTTACAATTCAAGTAAGGTTTTGGTTAATGCAGGGGGGCTTTTAAAACAGCTTGATGCTATCGGTGCAGAAATGGGCAGAGGTGGAAATAACATTAATCAACTGGCCAGGCATGCTAATATACTCAATAATGAAGGATTGCTGACTGAAAGCGTAGCGAGAGAATTTAACGAACTTTTTCGATCCTACATAACTATCCAACAAGAATTGGAAAAAGCGATGCGGCAAATCATTCGACTGATGAAATGTTAATCTATGATTGTAAAAATCCTCAATAAATCCGCAGCCTTTAAAGGAGTAAGTTATAACACCAGCAAGGTTGAAAAAGATAAAGGCGAACTAATGATGGTACAAAACTTCGGGGCTTTACAAGGCTTGGATCATTTACGGCCACAGGATTATATCAATTATCTTGAAGCTCAATCTGCCCGAAGTACCCGGACAAAGTTTCCGCAATTCCATGCTGTTATTTCGGCTAAAGGAAGATCACACAGCAAAGAGCAGTTAACCGACATTGCGGAGCAATGGCTTAAAGGAATGGGCTACAGAGATCAGCCCTATCTGCTGATTTTCCATAAGGATACGAAAAACAACCACATACACATGGTTACCACTCGCGTGGGAAAAGATGGACGGAAGATCCCTGATTCTTATGAAAAAATAAGATCATACCAGGTATTAAACCGGGTATTAGGGATAGATGAAATTAAGGTTGCTTTAGCGGATCTGAAAAATGCTTTATTGTACAACTTTTCCACCCGTGCGCAGTTCATGATGATTTTAGAAGCACAGGGTTACGCCCTGACTTTATCACCAACAGATTATAAGATCAGTAAGTTTGGTAAAGAACTGGCTCAAATACCTATAACAAAGGTAGATGAGAGAATAGCTGACCATCAAAAAGATAAAGAGCGCATCAGCCAGCTGCGGGCGATAATCGAAAAATACAGGCTACAGGCAAATCCGGCAATTTATACTATATCCCGTGATCTTCCGGGAGGAAAGACAAAAACAATTACCAGCTATTCTTCCAAATTGGCAGAAATGCTGAAGGCTAAGTTCGGAGTTCAAATACTATTTCATGCGAAAGATGATAAGCACCCTTATGGATACACCATCCTTGATCATGCGCTGAAAGCTGTTTTTAAAGGTGGCGAAGTCATGTCCTTAAAAGAGTTTATTGACCCCTTACAACCCGGAGTCAAAGAGGAAACCAGCCCTGAATTTTCTGGAATAATGAAAGAGATATCCCAGGACAATCTGGCTTTTGATGAGGAAACTCCTAATGAATATTCAAGTGAACATCAAAATCCGGATGAAACCCATGCTATAACTACTGAACCTTCACCCGAACAGGATGGTACAGGAATATCACCTGTTATGTCTGAATTGCAAATAGATATTGCTGATGACATTGACGATGAAGCGATACACGGCCGGAACCGGCGCAAGAAAAGAAAATCAAGAACAAATACCCGATAACTTTATAAAATTCATGAAATGGTTATACTAATAGGCAATCAAAAAGGCGGCGCAGGTAAGAGTACGCTCACCCTGCTATTTGCCAATTATTTAGCTACCATTCGCAAGCGAAGGGTGACTGTACTGGACATGGATTATCAGCAGTCCATCGCCTCCAAATCTGAAAAAGCGAAAATTTTGGAAAACCAGCCGGACTATGAAGTGATCCCTTCAGATCTCAAGCATTTTCCTATGCTGCTAAATGTATTAAACAAGAATAAAGGCGAGATCGTACTCATCGACTTGCCAGGCAAGATGGACGATGACGGGCTGATCCCCGTGTTCCTGGCCGGAGATATGATCTTATGCCCGTTTAATTATGATGAATTCTCTGTTGACTCAACACTACTGTTTGCGATGGTCGCCAGGAAGATTAATAACCATGCACTATTTATTTTTATTCCCAACCGTATCAAAAACACGGTGAAATACGAAACCAGGCTTGAAGTCGAAAAGGTGTTACAACGCTTTGGTGTCATAACACCTGGCATTGCTGACCGTGTAGATTTCCAAAGGATCAGCACGGTACATACGCCTCTTATCCTGTTTCCGGTAATCCTTCCGATCCTTGATTTGGTTTACGAAGCCTATCTTTTGAAGGAGGAACAGCCATGACTGGTATTAAATCTCTTGCTGATGAACTGAGGAAAAAAATCCGATCGCAGGACGCAGAAAATCCGATAACACCTAAAGAAAACCCTCCTGAAAAAACTAAAAAGCCTTTTGCACTTAAAGTAACGGATAAGGAAATTGCATCTCTATTTAATGCTCTTGCTGCCTACGAGCTTTGCGGCTCTGACAAAATGCTAATTCGCCTCGATACCCGAACAACCAATTTGCTGAAGCAACTAAAGCTGGCCAAAGGTGTTGACATGAACAAGTTCATTGCATACAGTTTGCAAGTTTTCCTGGAACAGCATCCCTGGCTCAGCTCTTATATTAAAGAAACCCTTAAAAACACTGACTTATGACATGGACAAATTTTTTATTGATTTTATTAGTGACTTATCTCACCTACTATGGGCTGAATGTAATCTTTGACCTTTTTATGGCTCGCAAACAACCAGGGTCCGAAAGTGATCAGGATTTATTGTTTTTCAATGAAGATAATAGCCCTGAGCTGATTACTTATGAAGAAGAGTTGGAAACACCAGCACCTCCATCTGTATCGGAAAATCTAGAGCCGGACACTCCAAAACAGTCCAGTTTTACATCGGGACTGCTTAGATCAACAGGCGCCGTTGGCATTAAAGAGTTATTCAATCTGGCAAAGGATGACCTCATCGAATATACCAGGGCGATCCCTTATTAAACTTTATTGCTACGTATGATTTCTTCACGTTCACCTTAATCAAAATCCAGGATGAAAACCATTCCTCAATTTTTGAAGGCAGCTTTGGCTGCCTTTTTTATTGCATTACCTTTTTTTTGCTCTGCTCAACAACCACCCGGTATAAATGAATTCTACCAGGTAAGCGGCGAAATGCACCGCTGGTATTTCAGTCTGTCCGATCTGGTTTTGGTGATCGGTGCGATCAGCGGAATACTCGGAGGTCTGAGAATCTATTCCAACTGGCAATCCGGCAAACATCATCACATAGATGCCCAGGTTATGGGCTGGTTTTTTTCCTGCCTGTTCCTAACGCTGATCGGTGTCTTTCTCAGGGCTCTCTTCAGGGTCAATTAACTCTTCATTTAAACATTAACCTTTTTAATTCTTACTCTTATGACAAGTAAAACTCAAAAACTGTTATCATTTGCTGCGCTGTTTACTGTAGCAGTACAAACCGCCATGGCTCAAGGAGGCGGCGGCACAACCGGAATCAATGCAGCAACATCTTCGCTGACAAGTTACATAGATCCAGTATCAACATTAACCCTTGCGATTGGGGCGGTAGTTGGAATCATAGGAGGTGTACGCGTATACATCAAATGGAATTCCGGCGATAACGACATCAACAAAGAACTTATGGGCTGGGGAGGATCGTGCCTCTTCCTGGTTTTGGTGTCGGTGGTCATTAAGGCATTTTTTGGTGTTTGATGATTCGCAAATTTTCCATATACAAGGGGCTGCAGAAGCCTCTTGTATATAAGGGATTTAAAGGAAAGTTTATTGCCTGGGGAATCGGGTCCCTCGCTTTGGGTTTGGTATCAGGGGGATTATTGGGTGCCCTGACCAATATGTATCTGGGTGGGATAGTTACAATACTATCCATTGCCGGAGGACTTTCCTATACATTTTTCCAGCAGAAGAACGGCTTGCATTCAAAAACCCGCCACAAAGGAGTCTTTATACATCCCATTAATTTAAAAATAAATTATGCAAACACATCAAAAGACCGCATTTAGAATACCCTATGCCGGTATTGATCCTGATGATGGTCATGCTGTACTGTACGGGGAAAGAGGTGATTTCTCAATGATCTTTCAGATTCGGAATTCTGTTTTGCATTACGGTGCAGATCCTGATGCCTATTCAGCTTACCACCACCTGTTGCTCAACATCATCAAAATCCTGGGTGAAGGGTATATCATACAGAAGCAAGATGTATTCTCCCGCCAAAAATATCAGCCTAAGCCTGCTACGGAATTTCTACAACAGAAATACAATGAACATTTTGAAGGAAGGGAGTACACCAGCATCAGCACCTATCTTATTCTGACCCGACAGGTTAAAAGAGGGGCATTTTATGTATACGATAAAAAAGTGCTGAATGATTTTCATCAGCATCGGGGCAAGATATATGACCTGTTGAACGGTTCAGGCTTAAGCCCTCATCTTTTAGATGAAACGGAGATCAATCGCTATATCACCGCTATCCTGGGCATGGAGTTTTCATCAGGACACGCTGCCCTGGATAATATAAGAGCTGGAGATCAGCAACTGGAGATTGGTACAAGGGCGTTACGTAGCATCAGCCTGATCAATACAGATTCGATTGACCTGCCGGAAAAGCTGGGCACATATATTGAAAAGCATGACGGGAAGTACCTTCGGGAATTCCCGGTTGATAACCTTTCATTTCTGCATCAAGTTCCCGGCTATCAGTGCATCGTTTATAATCAGGTAATTGAAATACCGGGACAACAGCTAACACTTAATAAACTGGAGTTGAAACGAAAACGACATTCCGGTGTGCCCGATCCTGCCAACCTGATTTGTGTTGAGGATATAGACCAGCTTCTCGTTGATGTGGCCAGGGAGAATCAGTTGCTGGTAAATGCTCATTACAATATTATAGTGTGCGCGGAGGCTTCCAAAATCAGCAAGGCAGCCAATTTTATTGAAGCCGCACTTTTCCAGCAGGGTATTATCCCTTCGCGGAATGCCTACAACCAACTGGAGCTTTTTCGCTCTGCTATTCCCGGCAATGCAGTAGAATTAAAAAAATACGACTGGTTTTTAACCACTTCAGATGCTGCCCTGTGCTTTTTTTTCAAAGAATCGATGCTAACCGATGAGGATTCAGATTTTCTAATTCGCTTCACCGACCGCCAGGGAATTCCGGTAGGCATAGACCCTGCGGATCTGCCGATGCGTACGGGCCGAATTAATAATCGTTCAAAATTTGTTCTGGGTGGTAGTGGCAGCGGCAAATCTTTTTTTATGTGTGCACTCCTTGAACAATATATGCTTTACAATATGGATGTGGTTATTGTCGATGTAGGTCATTCATATTCCGGTTTGTGTGCCTACTTCGGTGGTAAATATTACACTTATACTGAAAAGAACCCAATCACGATGAATCCGTTCTCGATCAGCGAAAGTGAATATAACATTGAGAAAAAAGATTTTTTAAAAACCTTAATAGGGTTGCTTCTTAAAGGAGCCGAAGGCTCAATCTCGCAGATAGAAGATACCATATTTTCGAATGTGATCTCCGCTTATTATTCTGACTACTTCATACCGGAATCTAAAAAGAAAATAGATGCTCTAAATTTTGATTCCTTTTATCATTATTCGGTAGAGAAGATTAGAGAGATCAAAGATCATGAAAAGATCAGTTTTGACCTTGATGAATACCGTTATGTTTTAAAGAAATTTTGCAAAGGCGGTGAATACGGATCGCTCTTAAATGAAACCTCTGATGCTTCCGTTTTTACTGAAAGGTTTATCGTCTACGAAATAGATTCCATCAAGGAGAATAAGGTTTTATTTCCCATAGTGACTCTGATCATTATGGATGTGGTTTTACAGAAGATGCGCCACCGCACAGGACAACGAAAAGCCCTGATCCTTGAAGAAGCCTGGAAAGCTATTGCATCACCCTTAATGGCAGGGTACATTCTTTATTTATATAAAACCATGCGCAAATTCTGGGGGGAACCTATTGTGGTCACCCAGGAGCTTGGAGATATTTTGGGTAATGCGGTGGTCAAAGACAGTATCCTGAATAACTCTGATACCATTTGCCTGCTGGATCAAAGCAAGTTCAAGGAGAATTACGATGATATCGCAAAACTGCTTTCATTAACACCAATTGAACAGAAAAAGATCTTCACCATTAATCAACTTGACAACAAGGAAGGTCGTGGAAAATTTAAGGAAGTGTATATCCGCAGGGGATCAAGCGGCGAAGTTTATGGTGTGGAAGTCTCGCTATTTCAATACCTGACGTATACCACCGAAAAGCCGGAAAAAAATGCCGTTGAAACCTACATGAGGGCTTACGGATCTTACCAGGCAGGGCTGGAAGCTTTTGTTTCCGATCTGGAGCGAAGCAGCTTGAAGCTTGAAACATTTGTCCGAAAAGTTAATCTGGAAGGGATACTCCCAGTTGGTTCTTTAGAATATTTTAAACCTGATTTTATATGAAAAAGCTAATCTCAATTTTAGGGTTTTGCCTGCTGGTTTTGCCGGGTTTTACCCAGATCTACATCGATCCGGCGACAGCCGGTGCAACGGCAGCCCATTCAGGAATCATTAATGGCCAGCTTAATAAAACCAACGATAATCTGACCTTGATACAACGCGGACAACTGGCGGTAACAGGGCAACTGGTAATAGTAAACGACTTGCAAAACCAGATCTATAAAGGTTTGAGTGAGGTATCGGGCGTGGTCCGATCATTACTTGCGGTAAAGGATATTACCGAAATCAGTATTGACATAGTGGAAGATGTAAACAAGGCGGTCACTATTGCCCAAAGCAATCCTGCGCTGTTGCTATTTGCGGAAGGGGGTGCCAGGGAGTTTAAAACACGGGCTACCAACCTGGCGGCAGAGGTCAGTTCATTTGTATTACAAGGCGGTAAGAGTAACCTCATGGATTCGGGAGAACGGGCAAAACTGTTGAACAGGATCGTTAATGAATTGATGATCTTACGGGGTGTGGCCTACGGTATGTACCGCTCCATGTACTGGGCAAAACAGCGTGGGATACTAAATTCTCTGAACCCCTATGCGGGGTATATCAATATCGATAAACAGATCGCTGATGATATTATCCGAAATGCCAAATACCTGAAGCAATGAAATATTTTATTCTCTTCTTGATCTTGTTGGGCAT
>JAZKHM010000013.1:0-2090 GCA_040385405.1 Bacteroidota bacterium
GCTATACCTGCAGGCTTTGGCGGTGGTTTTGTAAATGCGGGTTCATCGGTAAACGAACAATTAATTGTTTGGGAAAAGGTAGATAACCGTATTTTACTCAGAAGCAAATCCGTTTCAAGCTTCTCAGCAGATTCCCTGCCCATCAATATTTCTGTGCAGGCAAACAACTACATGCCCGTCATTTTTTCCTTCGATATCGCAGCCAATGGCGGAAGCCGGCAATCTTCGGTGATAGATGTATCCCGCTTATTTCAAACCGATGTAAAAGCTATCAGCGGACTTGGCACATCACTTCGTACCACGTACAAAGTATCGCGGCTGGATGAATCACGCAGCTTCATCAGCAGCATGAAAAGTTTCCCGCTCAATGTCGAAGTACGCCAGGATCTTTCGTACGATGCAGCAGAACCGCCGGCAAATTCAAACTCTGGTACCATCAGCGTCTTAATGAATCAATCCATTGTGCTGCTGCCGAAAGTACCCATGCAGCCAAGGCTTAATGATGACCGGGTTGGCTATTTTAATATTAAAAGGATTGATTATGGAAGCGAAGCGTATAAAGCAGATGAAATTTCATACATCCGCCGCTGGAGAATGGAACCTAAAGATGTAGCTGCCTATAAAAGGGGAGAGTTAGTGGACCCTGTGAAGCCCATCGTTTATTATCTTGATCCTGCTACACCAGCCAAGCTGCGTCCTTACATAAAAGCCGGTGTAGAAGCATGGCAGAAAGTTTTTGAGAAAGCAGGCTTTAAGAATGCCATACTCGCTAAAGATCCGCCCACGGCACAGGAAGACCCTGATTTTAATCCTGAAGATGTCCGGTATTCTGTAGTACGTTATGTTGCGAGCACCACACGGAATGCTGTAGGACCAAGTGTGTCGGACCCGCGCAGCGGTGAAATTATTGAGAGTGATATTATCTGGTATCATAATCATCTGCGCTCTTACCGCAACAGGTATATGCTTGAAACCGGTGCAGCTAATCCGAAAGCCCGTTCACTGAATACGCCGATGGAAGAACTGGGGGATATGATGAAATATGTTATTACCCATGAAGTAGGGCATGCACTTGGTCTGCCGCACAACATGAAAGCAAGCTCGGCTTACCCTGTAGATTCACTACGCAGTGCGACATTCACCAATAAATATGGAATTGCATCTACCATTATGGATTATGCCCGTTTTAATTATGTGGCACAACCGGGCGATAAAAATGTCCGATTCACCAGGCAGCTCGGCCCCTATGATGATTATGTGATCAATTGGGGATACCGCTATTTGCCTGAAGCCCGCAGTGCACAGGATGAAGTAGCTACGCTTGAAAAATGGATTGAAGAAAAGGCTATGAACCCCATGTACAGATTTGGAAGCGGGGAATCATTCGACCCGGAAAGCCAGACTGAAGATATAGGCGATGATGCCATAAAATCAAGTACATATGCACTTAAGAACTTAAAAGTGGTACTGCCAAAATTGTATGAGTGGACGGCTGGAGAAACCAACGATTATGAAGATCTGAGTGAATTATATGGTGAGTTAACAGGCTCTTTGGCGAGGTATGTCGGCCATGTAATTACCAATGTTGGGGGCGTAAAAAACGAACGTAAAAAGCCAGGGCAGCAAGGTGAGGTATATACCCCGATAGCTGCTAAAAAGCAATCTGCTTCAGTGGAATGGTTATTGGAAAATGCGTTTAGCACACCGACCTGGTTAAACCAAAGTAAGTTTATCAATAACATACAACATGCAAGCCATGTAGATAATATGAGAAGCTTACAGGTACGCTACCTTAACGCATTACTTTCTCCGGATCGACTTACCCGTTTAATGGAAAATGAGGTAAGAAATGTGGACTACGATGCAAACGATATGGTAGGGCAATTACAAAAAGGTATCTGGTCTGAATTAGCCAGCGGAAGTAAAATAGACATCTACCGCCGGAATCTCCAGAAGGCATATATAGATCGTATGGGTTTTATTCTTGCTGAGCAGCCTGCTTCAGCTGCTTCTGCCCAGCAAAGGGTGTCTACCGGTACTCCGGTTAATCTGAGTCAGTCCGATCTTCGTTCTATTGCCAGGGCGCATCT
>JAZKHM010000013.1:2190-12367 GCA_040385405.1 Bacteroidota bacterium
TCGTCCTTATGCTTAATTGCATATTCAATTGCCCCTTTTACAAAGTCATTTAAGGAGATATTATGCTGCACAGCAGTAAACGCGGCATCTTTATGAAGTTCAGCCGGAACCCGGACATTAAAGCTTCCTTTGAATGTTTTCTCCGGCTTCTTTTTCAAAGCTCCGCAGGTCGTGATATAATCTTCCACAGCCTCTTCAAAAGCATTTTTTATTTCTTTTACCGATGCACCTTCGAAGTTGACTACGTCGTTAATTCCAAACAATTTTCCATAGAATACTTCGTCCTCCGTACTATACTCTACAGTGCCCAGGTATTCTTTATATTTCAAATAGTTACTCATCTCAAATTTTCCCTTTCTCTTTTAGATTATCTATTACTTGTTTAAGGGCATATCTTTTTACAATATTTCCTGGATGTGGCTTGTGCAAACTAATAATGTTATTCTGTTTGTCAACAAACTTCCGTCTCGAGCCTCCTGTTTTTCCTGTCTTTAAGCTTTCATAACCATATTCTCCTAATACACTGGCAAGTTCATCCCAGGTAAAATCTGAAGGAATTTTAAGGAAACGATCAATTAGCTTTTCAGCTCTGCCCATTGCAACTGAAATTTAGTTACAAATATAATGCAGAAAATACTTATTTAGTAAATTTTCTATTTAGCGGTCAGGGAACGGGTGGTAAGATGTCTGAGGTCGGAGGTCGGCTAAATGGTGTGTTAACCAGAAACTGGATCGTAAGTAGGCATTTATTCGTATTTTAGTAAACAGATACCCCCAAGCATTACCATTATGCATTTATTACTATTCCTGTATACCTGCTTAATTGCGCTGTTCTTTACTGCGCCGGCCAGGGAGGCGTCAGAGCCCTTTAAGGCATCCGAAAGGTTCACCGCCAGCACTCCTGCAAATAATCAAATTAAGGCTTTTCTGAATATCCCGCTTGCGGATTCTGTAGATTTTATCCGTTGGGATTTGACATTTGATGAGAAGGAATATAAACTGAGTGCCCGGTATGGGCTCAGCAAGCCTAATACAAATGGTTTTATCAACGATGGTCAGCTCGTCGAGATTACAGATAACTGGTCAAAATCAGGAAGCGAACGTGTCATTAATAACGGATCAAAGTCCATTAAGCTGATTAACCTTAATCCTGCACTGCTTCATTTTATCGACGCATCGGGGAAGTTTATGATCGGGAACGGGGGATGGAGTTATACCCTGAACAATTCAGATTCGAAAGAGACGGGCTACATTTGGGCAGGCCAAAAATCCAACATCCTAAAAGATTCTGTCAAGTACGAGGGAAGAACCCCTTCAGGTATCCCTGGCGTCCCCCATGAATCGGTGTACAATAAGTTAAAATGGCAGATCATATTTTATGCTGATGCGAAAACCAATACACCGACTACTTACCGGGCTGTTTCCGCGCCATGGCGCAGCAGGGGCGGTAAAAGGGGGACGTGGAAGATTGTTAAAGATGCAAAGGGCGGTGTGATTTATCAGTTATTCAATGAGGATGATACCGTATTTGTCAGCTTATTAAAAGCTGATGATAACATATTATTATTCATGGATGGAAATGGGGGGCTGCTGGTTGGGAATGAGGATTTCAGTTATACGTTGAATAAATATTTTTAGAGTTAAGGGTTGACAGTGGACAGTTGACAGTGCGGAAATTGCTTGGATCAGTTGCCCGTTGCCCGTCGCCAGTTGCCAGGCTCGGCGGGCTGGACGCGGTGTTAACGAGAATAATGTGATCAAAGAGCTAAGCGATTAGCCTGGCAACGGGTAACGGGTAACTTGCAGCCGAAGGCCTTTGCCTGAGCGCCTCACTTATAAAAATGCAAAAAGTTATTCCTTAATTCTGGTTCATTTATCTTAGCAGAATGCAGGAATTGAGAATACCATTTGATACGATGAAAACCCGCTTTACAGAGATTCTGATAAAGAACGGATTCAGCAAGGATAAAGCAGAACACTGCGCCCGCATTTTTGCAGAAAATAGTCTTGACGGGGTGTATAGCCATGGATTGAACCGCTTTCCCACCTTTATTGCATTGATACAGGAAGGACTGCTTGATTGCGATGCGGTGCCTGAACTTGCGGGCCACAACGGACTTATCGAGCAATGGGACGGAAAGTTGGGCCCGGGAATGCTCAACGCGAAGATTTGTATGGCTCGGGCAATAAGCATTGCCGGCGAGCATGGAATCGGGTGTGTCGCCATCAGAAACACGAACCACTGGATGCGGGGCGGCACCTACGGGTGGCAGGCTGCAAATGCCGGATTCATCGGCATCTGTTTTACCAATACCATAGCAAACGTGCCGCCATGGGGGGGCATTGACCCGCGTCTGGGTAATAATCCGCTGGTCATTGCTGTCCCGCGGCCGGGAGGCCATGTTGTTCTCGATATGGCTCTTTCCCAGTATTCTTTTGGTAAGCTGATGCAGTATAAGTCGGCCGGGGAGGAGCTGCCCGTTCCTGGCGGCTATGACCAAAACGGGAATTTCAGTACAAATGCATCGGACGTAATTTCCACGAGAAGGGTTTTGCCTATTGGCTTTTGGAAAGGATCCGGTTTATCACTCATGCTCGATCTCTTAGTGACCATTTTGAGCAAGGGACAATCTACAAAAGATATCACTGCAAAGGAAAAGGAATCTGGCGTGTCCCAGGTCTTCATCTGTATCCGTCAGGACGATCCGGAACTGAACGCCAGGTTGATAGAACAAATCCTCGATTATACCAAAAGCAGCCGCAGCCAAAATCCGGACAAGCCTGTAGCATATCCCGGAGAGAACACACTTAAAACACGGGCGAGGAATTTAAAGGAGGGCATTCCTGTTGATGAGGAGATTTGGAAGTTGGTGCTTGCGATGTGAATGCTCTTCCCCGACTGCGTCCCGGATCAAGCCCGGGATGGATCTCCTCAATGACACGCGGCCACAGCCGCAGGTGTCGACCGGCGCGTGTCACATGCATATTTTCTGGCATGAGATTACGCGAGTGTTATCGCTGCGCTGTGGTGTAAAACCCGTTGAATTGGAAATGTATAGAGGACGCGAGCTGCGCCGCGTCTATGAGGAGATCCACGATCGAGTCGGGGAAGAACCTCAGACCCCCGAACTCAAACTCCCATCCACCGAATATCTCCCCGGCCCGGTAAAAAATAAGGTCAAAAACATTCCCAGGTATAATAAGGAAAGTTCCCTCGTTCCAAAATCGTCGGCGCCGTGGACGATGAAGAATGCGACGGCCATGTTAATGATTAAAGGGATCGAAGCAAGGCGGGTGAGCAAGCCAAGAATAATCAGGATTGCGCAAATGAATTCTGCGAAGACCGCAAGGTAGAGGGATGCGGGCTGACCGATGCCTATCGGGTCGCCGAACTGCATATTACCTTCCAGGACTTTTTGAAATTTCGGATAGCCATGGGTAAGGAGGGCAGCTCCGGAAACAAGGCGCAGGATTAGAAGTCCGAGATCTAGCGAGAGTGCATTTGCTGAGAAAAAAGTTGATTTTGCTGACATGTTTTAGGTATTTTGGTTTAGACTAATATATAGAAAATATTTGGGGAGGTAACCCGTGAGGGTCCGGAATTTAAACGCAAAGTATAACATAGGAGAACTCCTATATCATACTTTGCGTTTCAATATACGCCTTGCAATACGTGTTGTCTTTTTACAATAAATTCAAATTATCTTCATGCATTGAATCCGAAAACAAATGAAACGCATCCTATACCTTTCCACTATCCTCATTTTCCTCCTCGCTCTCAGCTGGATCCCGCCCATTAAAGACATCTACCTGAGCTGGCCAACGTTTTCAGGAACAAATGATGGTATCCGTTACTCTTCTGCCGATCAGATTAATAAAAGCAATGTAGGCCGCCTTAAGGTAGCCTGGGTGTATGAGACAGGAGATAAAACAAACAAAACGACGATTCCGACCACTCCAATTATGATAGACGGTGTTCTGTATGGCGTCACACCGCGGCTGAATTTATTCGCCCTGGATGCGGCAACGGGAGCGGAGAAATGGGTCTTTAAACCAATAGATTCAACCGCCCGGGGTTCAGTCAGAGGAATATCGTACTGGCAAAGCAAAGACAAATCAGATAAACGAATTTTTTACTCTACCGGCCCGTATTTATATGCCGTGAATGCGGTAGATGGGAGGGTCATCAGCTCCTTTGGAAAGGGCGGCTTCATCGACCTGCGGGAAAATCTCGATGTTGATTTCCCAAATGCCAGTGTTGCGGGAAATGCGGCGCCCACTATTTATAAGAACCTGCTTATTACTTCCATGCGTGTTTCGGAAGGCAGCGATGCAGTGCCGGGGCATATCCGTGCTTTTGATGTGATAAGCGGAGAGAGAAAATGGATCTTCCACACCATACCCCAGCCCGGCGAACCGGGTTATGAAACCTGGGAAGATAAGGATGCCTGGAAGAGGGTAGGCGGGGCCAATAACTGGGCTGGTATGGCTCTCGATGAAAAAAGTGGGATTGTATACGTGCCGACAGGCTCGGCCTCGCCCGACTTCTACGGGGCCAACCGGAAAGGTTCGAATCTGTATGCCAACAGTCTCCTGGCGCTTGATGCAAACACCGGCAAATACATCTGGCATTTCCAGGTGGTGCACCACGATTTATGGGACCGGGACCTGCCGGCGAATCCTAACATGGTGCGCATCCGGAAGGATGGCAAGTGGATTGATGCCGTGGCGCAGATCACCAAACATGGCTACATTTTTATGTTCGACCGAATTACGGGCAAACCAATTTTTCCAATTAACGAAGTGCCGGTGCCCCCTTCTGATCTTCCCGGTGAAGAGGCCTGGCCTACCCAGCCTATCCCGGCACTGCCCGAGCCCTTTGCGCGACAGAAATTAACTGCTGATGAACTCAGCGACCGGAGTCCGGAGATCAGGACCCAGCTGCTCGCTGAATTTTCAAAATACCGGAGCGGCAGGGAGTTTATTCCTCCGAGTTTCCAGGGCGGACTGATTTTTCCCGGCTTTGACGGGGGCGGAGAATGGGGCGGCTCGGCTGTCGACCCCGCAACCCGGATCATGTATATCAGCACCACCGAACTCCCCTGGTGGACGCAGATGATCCCTAACCCGGCATTGAATAAAATTACGGGCAAGACCTTTAAGGAGGTCGGCAAGAGCGTTTATGCAAAATACTGCGGAAGCTGCCACGGGCCGGATCTTAAGGGCGATGGAAAGGCCTTTCCTTCCCTTGTTGGTCTCAATAAAAAGTACAATGAGCAGCAGCTGCGGCAGATCCTCGACAATGGGCGGAATATGATGCCATCTTTCAGGCAGATCATTGAGAACGAGAAAGCACCATTAATAACTTTCCTTCTGGATCTGGAAGATAAGGAGGCCCTGCCTCTAAGGCCCGGTTCTGCTGCAAGTCCGGAGCGCGACATCACCCCGCTTTATTCCATGAACGGATATCACCGCTTTTATGATAAGGATGGCTTTCCGGGTATTAAGCCGCCATGGGGAACCCTCAATGCGGTTAACCTGAACACCGGCAAGCTTCTGTGGAAAGTGCCGCTGGGCGAGTTTGAGGAATTGAAAAAACAAGGTCTGCCAAATTCGGGCACAGAAATCTATGGCGGCCCGGTGGTTACCAAAGGAGGGATCGTATTTGTGGCCGGTACGCAGGATGAGAAGATCCGGGCTTTTGATAAGGCAAATGGTAATCTGCTGTGGGAGGGTAAGCTTCCTGCGGCTGGATTTGCTACACCGGCGGTTTACTCGATCAATGGGAAGCAGTATGTGGTAATTGCCGCGGGGGGCGGGAAGCTTGGGATGAGGTCGGGGGGGAGTTATGTGGCTTTTGGAGTGGAGGGGTGAGAGTGGTCGGGGAAGAGCAAACAATTTCCCTTCAAAATATCTTTATAGGGAAATGGAAACTTCAACCATGCATATTCAAAGCATCCTTGAGCAGGTACGGGTTTTTGCCGACCGTGCTCATGGTGAGCAGATGCGGAAATATACGCCTGATCGCTACATTGTGCATCCTGTAAGGGTTATGGAGATGCTTTCAGAATATACCTGCGACGTGTGTATGCTTTCCGCGGCCCTGCTTCATGATGTGCTTGAAGATACTCCTGTAAGGGCTGAAGAAATTGAATTTTTCCTCAGGGATTTTATGCTTGCCACTGAGGTTCGTACTACTATCAACCTGGTTAAGGAGCTCACGGATGTGTACGTCAAGGCCGACTTTCCTCATCTCAACCGCCGCAAGAGGAAGGAGCTTGAAGTTGCCCGTATTGCTAAAACCAGCCGCGATGCCCAAACCATCAAGTATGCTGATATTATTGATAACTGCGCGGAGATTGTGAAATATGACAGAGACTTTGCCGGGAAGTTTTTATGGGAATGCAGTGAGGTGTTGCGGGCGGCGCCTCATGGGGATCAGGCGCTTCACACCAGGGCTGTGGCTACTGTGGAAACTGCTATAAAATCCTTGAAAAAGCATTAATACGGGAAGCTTTGTTTGCGGAAGTATTCCACAGATCAAAAATTCCTGCCGGTGCGAAGGACAGGGAGTTGTCTGACAGCTACTTTTCTGAGGGGGCATTAACCGGGATTTCAAACCAAAACTCAGAACCCTTATCCTCCTCGCTTATCACACCGATTTCTCCATTGTGGCGACGGATAATCTCTGCGGAGATATATAATCCAAGTCCGAGCCCCGAGAACTTAACGGATGATTCCTGAACCCTGTAAAACCGGTCGAAAATGTGCTGCTGTTTATTGGCCGGTATTCCTATTCCAAAGTCTTTTACCGAGAGCCTGAATTTATCGCCTTTCAGTTCGGTGGAGATATGGACTTCGGAAGCTTCCGGTGAATATTTGATGGCATTTGAAAGGAAATTGACGATGACCTGCCCGATGCGGTTCATATCGGCGGTAATGGTGGCTTTAATATTTTGGATAAACCTGACCTGATGCGTACCTGATTCCTCCTCCACGTCTTCCACACATTCGATCACCAGGCTTTCCGTATCAAAGGTCGAGTAGTTGAACATCATTTTTCCGCCCTGGATACGCGTAACATCCATCAGATCCTGTACCAGCTGGTTAAGCCTGTCGCCCTGACGGGTCGCTTTTGAAATAAATTGCTCAAGGCTGGACACCGGTTTATTTGATTTCAGGAGGCGGTTGGCGATCTGCAGCGACAGCTTGATGCTGGTAATTGGAGTTTTCAGCTCATGACTTGCGATACTCAGGAATTCGTCTTTACGCTGCATGAGTTCCTGTACAACCTGTTTCCCTAAAACCAGGTTAGTTACGTCGAAACCAAAGAACGCCACACCTTCGATCTGGCTGTCATCTGCAAATACCGGTGTAATAGTAAAATCGTACCAGGAATCCTTTTTCCGGCCGTCTTTGTCTTTCCGGACAATCTTTACCGAACTGCTGGTGTAGGGAACCCCGGTTCGCAGGACTTCCAGGCTTATCTTGTCAATTTCACTATTAGCAAACTCAGAGCCAGCTTCGAGGGCTGTTTTTCCTATGTAGTGTTCCTGCCCGTCGAACGCCCTGAAGGCATCATTAACGTACTGGAAACGAAGTTCCTCACCACTGCGGATAGTAATCAGCGCCGGGGCGTGCTGGAAAATGCTGTAAAACTGATCTTTTTGCTTTATGATAAGCTTCTGGAGGTCATTTTTCTTCTGCTCGGATTCTTTCTGGTCGTTTATATCGATGATAAATGTGACTACTTCATCGCCTTCCTGCTCGTCGAGGATGGCGCTTCCGGCAAGTATCCAGAATCGTTCTCCGTTTTTTCGTATGTATTGTTTCTGGAAGGGCATGGAACTGCCGGTGGTACGGACTTCCTCAATAGCTTCTCTGGTAATTTCGTGAAATTCCGGAGGCGTTAGCTTCACCCAGGTACTTTCCGACCCGTTCAGCTCCCCGAGCGTGTAGCCCACCATATCCAGAAAGGCCTGATTGGCTTCATAGATCTGGCCGGTACTCAGACTGGCGAAGGTCATACCGATTACGTTTGATTCAAAGATCTTCCGGAATTTACTCTGGCTAAGCGCCAGTTTTTGTTCCGTTTCTATAAGCTGGGTGATATCAATTGTAGAACCCACTACCCTGAAGGGAGTATGATATTCATCTTTGAGAATCCTTACCCTGTCAAGCACAAAGGCATAGCTTCCGTCAGCTTTTCTGAAACGATACTGTTCCGACCACTGGTCGGCCTTTTTATTTATTGCAGCATACACTCCTTTTTTTACCCGCTCGCGGTCATCTTCATG
This sequence comes from Bacteroidota bacterium, assembly GCA_040385405.1. GTDB lineage: Bacteria > Bacteroidota > Bacteroidia > Sphingobacteriales > Sphingobacteriaceae > Daejeonella. The sequence goes on from JAZKHM010000013.1 coordinate 10,488, forward strand.
GATCGATGAAAACCAGAATGATGGACGGGCAGAATTCTCATCCAGCGAATGCCCGAACATGGTCATGAAGTTTTCATTCCTCCAGATGGTATTTGACGCCAGGTTCCAGTCCCAGATCGTGTCGTTCGTGGCAGTAGACACCAGCTTAAAACGCTCTTCACTTTCGGTGAGTTCCCTGGTTCTTTCGGCGATGCGATCTTCCAGTTCCAAATTCAGCGTTTTAAGCTTTTCGCGGGCATCGATAAGGTCATTGTAGTTTTTCCGGAGCTTTTGTTCGGTGGTCTTGGTTGCCGTGGTATCCGTCAGGTTTAATACCAGTCCGTCAGCCATGCGGACTGCGACAGTCTGATACCATTTTTTCGAAATCTGCAGCTCAAAGCGGTAAGGCTGTCCGCCATCGGTAACTTCAACATAGCGGTTAAATAAATCCAACTGCACAATTTCAGGGATATCTTTCAGCATATCTGTCCCTTCTACCTGATCTTTAGGTTTCTGGAGGAGCTCAGCTGCCGACTCGTTGCAGGATATGCATCTAAAGTCGATAATTTTCCCGCTGCGGCTCCTGATTGATGTAAATGCGAAGATCCCGCTGCTGCTGGCGTTAAAAACTCCGCTGACGATATTAGACAGTTCTGTCAGGGAAGTGATGTCGATGAAACTGATGATCACGCCATCCTGCTGCTTATCCTTACGCACATAGGGCATCACCTTCATCAGGCAGCGCAGTCCGTTTTTCAGCTGAACTTCCTTCTGAACAGGCTCGCCGCTTGCCATCACCGATCTGATTTCTGTAGACAGGTTTTCGTTCAGTACGTTATTGGAGATATGTTCAAATGAGCGCCCGATATCCGCATTAATCAGGTTTACCATATCAATGACTGCGGGATTGAACTGTCGAATGGTATAGTCGGCGTTCAGGAATATAAAGCCTGTATCAATCGCTTTAAAATAATTGTCCAGGTCATCGTTTAACTCGACAAGCTCCTTGATCTTAAGCTGGTGTTCGGTATTCAGGGTGTGCAGCTCTTCGTTCAGCGACTGCAGCTCTTCGTTGCTCGATTGGAGTTCTTCATTGGCCGACAAGAGTTCCTCATTGCTTGATTGAAGTTCCTCATTGGTGGTCTCCATTTCTTCCACCGCCATCTGCAGGTTTGAACGCGTTTCGCTTAGCTCTGCTTCCAGTTCAAGGATAAATTCATTGTGGCGGCTTTCTTCAGGTACACCACGAAATTCCTCAACCGGATTCGGCTCGAGGAAGCTTTCACTGAAGGCGATAAGGGTGTAGGCATTCAACTCATCAGCTTCGGGCTTCCTGACCGATATGCTGAACTGCTGTTCTGGTTTGCTTTTATCAAGTATCAGGTTGTTTAAATGGATAGTACGGTGTTCTTTACCTGCTTTACGGATGGCGGTATTAAGCAGCACGCCGATGGCTTTAGGAACCATTTTCAGAATATTCAATTCAATCTGATCGTCTGGAAGTGAAAGGTACTTGTTGTAATTACCAATCACTTCCCTGATAACATAAGAATTGTCGATGTATATACCCGCATACCCGAGGTCATTCATCAGGAATGATTTGAAATCCAATTCGACGTTAGAAAGTGTATCTGTGTTGATAATCTTCCTGCGCGGTGAAGGGAGCGATCGGTTCCGTTCTTCGATTTCATAATTATTCATCGAGGAATAATTAATACTGCCTGATTTCCGGTAGAACTTCCATTTATTGCTGATTTCGACGAATCCTTCTTTTAAGATTGTTCCCGTTTCGCTGGGGCCAAGGAACAGGTAGCCGCTGCTTGTCAGGGAAAAATGAAAGGTGGATAAAATCTTCTTCTGCAACACATTGTTCATATAAATGAGCATGTTACGGCAGGTGA
>JAZKHM010000014.1:0-1138 GCA_040385405.1 Bacteroidota bacterium
AGGAAGGTAACCACACTGTAATAGGCCAGGGTAAGACTGCCGAAATCGGCACCTTCAGCATACACCGGATCGCTGGCATCTGTTCCCCCGAAAATGTTAACGGCTACGGCCGTGGTATAGTAGAACCACATCAGAAATAGTCCTGGCCAGGTGAAGAACTGCACGAGTGATATGATTTGCATGGTTTTAGGCATGTTGATCAGGGCGTGCCAGATCTCGCGGGCGCCGCCTCCGAATCCTTTATTGCTTTCAACGACTTTCTCTTTAAAACCCATATCAGCCGGCGGATATTCTTTAGTGGTAAATACGGTCCACAGTACAGCAGCCAGGAAAAAGAAACCGCCGATATAGAATGAGAATTTCACATTTTCAGGAACGATTCCCGGCAGCGCGGTGTTGGTCAGGCTGAATACATTGGTCATGAGCCAGGGAAGGGACGAGGCAATACTTCCTCCAAGTCCGATCATAAAACTCTGCATGACAAATCCGCGGTTGACCTGCGATTCCGGAAGTTTATCCGTAACGAATGCACGGAAAGGTTCCATGGCAATGTTTCCGCTCACGTCGAGTATCCAAAGCAGTCCCGCAGCCATCCATAATGCGCTGCTATGCGGCATAAAGAGTAGACAGATCGAGCTCAATATGGCGCCCACCAAAAAATACGGACGGCGTCTTCCCCATTTCGGATGCCAGGTACGATCGCTCATATATCCCACAATGGGCTGTACCAGTAAGCCGGTTAAGGGAGCAGCAAGAAACAGAAGGGGCACTTCATCCGGATTGGCACCCAGGTTTTCATAAATCCTGCCCATATTAGCCCGCTGCAGGTCCCATCCAAACTGGATCCCAAAAAAGCCAACGCTCATGTTCACGATCTGCGAAATGCTCAGCCTTGGACGTAGGTAACTCGCTTGTTTGCTCATAGTTTAAAATTCAATAATGGCCGCGCCAGAAGGTTTAAGGTCAATTTTCAATTTGCCTGCATTAACCGGCAGTTTCGTTTGGTTGAGAAGGTCGATCACTTCGCTTATATTTTCTTTACCGAGATCCTTAAGAATGATCCCGGTGTCGAATGTTCTGCTTCTGCTGAAGTTAAGAATGATCAGCAGACTTTTGTTTTCGCTTTCGCGGATGTAGG
>JAZKHM010000015.1:0-10494 GCA_040385405.1 Bacteroidota bacterium
GCCACACGACATTTTTCCCAAATGGCCTTATCGGAAAGTGTAGTTCCTTTTACTCCAGGGATCGCATTTACTACCACTCCGTTCTTATCAACAAATATTCTTACAGCTACACGCCCATACTTTTGGCCATCATCCTTCGGCACATTTAAATTTGTAAATCTTCTGCTTTTCAGATCCAGGGCTACTCCACCAAATCCGGAGCCACCTTCGCCATAGTCTGGCGACAAAGGATCCCCGTCTTTGCTTCCCTGGTTTCCGGCAACATTGCCTGTTCCATCCCCAGCGCCTTTCCCGTCATTTTTCTTTCCTTTATAAAGCGCATTTTGATTTACTGTAGGTTTATTGTCCTTGGCGGGTAAACTTACTGAAGGCGAGGTTGCTGCAGTCTTTGCTTTAGTCACTATTTCCGGAGCGTCTTCAGCATCCTGTGTAACGATTGACTTATCGGTTACTTCAGAGACAGGGTCTGAGACTTCCTGATTTTCTGTAATAACTTTATCCGGGGGAGTATTATTTGCGTCCGGTGCTGTAGATGGCTCTTCGATACTCATATAATCGTCGCCCATTCCAATTACGGACGTTCCGTAATTTACAATTATTCCACCTGTGCCGATTTCTTCAGGCTCAACTTTACTTGCGATGATCAGGAAACTAATAACCAACAGTATCCCCATAATCGCAGTAGATATTGCGAAGGCCATAGGATAGTTGTTTTCTTCCTGTCTCTGGTATTGCATTATTTTTTTGTCTCTGTTGCTAATACAAGTTTTACTTTCAACTTGTTTGCGATATCAGTCAGTTCCACAACATTTTCTATAGCTATAGTACGATCAGCATATAGAATTATTGTGAGATCCGGTGCTGCCCGCTGGTAAACTTCAATACTCTTATATAGATCGGCAAGGGCTACTGGCTGCTTTTCAACAAAATATTCCAGTTCCTTGGTAATTGAAACATTTATTGTCTTTTGGGGAATGGACTGGCCCGAACTCGATCGTGGTAAAAAAAGTTTCACCACGTTTGGGTTTGCCACAGCTGACGCTAGCAAGAAAAATAACATCAGAAAGAACATAATATCGTTCAACGCTGATGTATGAACTTCAACTACGCCCCGGTTTCGTTTTTTAATGTTCATTTCCCAGGCTCCTCCAGCAAGTCAATAAATTCAATAGCGTCCGTTTCCATTTTCAGAATTATTCTATCAACCATAATATTAAGAATGTGATAGAGGACGTATGCAATAATACCAATGATTAGGCCAGTGGCGGAAGTTATCATTTTCGTATACAAACCACCTGAAATAGTTCCGATTTCAATAATTCCCTTTACCGATACTTCGTGAAAAATGGTGATTACTCCGATAATTGTACCCACAAATCCTAACATGGGAGCAATCCCTGCAATAATACCTAGTATACTGATGTTTTTTTCAAGCTTTGATACCTCAAGTTTACCGACATTTTCTATAGCCCCTTCAATGTCTTTAATAGGTCGGCCAATACGTACTAAACCTTTTTCCAGCATTCTTCCCAAAGGGGTATTGCTGTTACGGCAAAGTGCTAAGGCCGATTCCAGGCGCGCAGATTTAATATTTTGCCGCACCTGCATCATTAGGTTCATTTCATCTTTTGAAGCCTTTCTGATTGTGAGATATCTTTCTACAAATATTACCAGGGCAATAAAAGCAAGTAATGCAAGGGGAATCATAACCCATCCGCCTTTAAACAACAAGTCTATAAATCTTAATTCTTCAGCTGTTTGCATGGTTTGAACAGCTGAAGATGCAGCAGCAGCTGAATCTGTAATTGGAGTAAGGGTATCTATCTGTAGTAAAAACATTTGTTATTTGGTTTTCTTTGGTTTGTATTTGGCAATCCAGGCTGTTTTTTCGACTTCATTAACGATTCTGTTTAGCTCGGCTTGTGCGCTTTGGTCGTCTGGGAACGAAGCAAGGGAAACTTTAAAGAGTTTTCCAGGCATATCATCAGCGATTTTCGCCTGAAATCCTTTTTTGTTCATGGTTCTGACATAAGCTTCAGCTTCGCTGCGCTTCCCGAAGGTAGCACCAATGATCTCAATCTTAATGACCTGAACAGCTGGTTCAGGCTGGTTTTCAACCGGAATGGTGGTTGCAATAGAATCGATTGCACCGCTATCCTGAGCCGCTGTGGGAGAAACTATTCTTAATGAGTCTTGTTTTATAATGGGGGCCGCTTCGCGAACCCTTCCTGAGTCAGGTATAGCCGGAGTATTTGTAATATACCCTGGAAGCATTTTATCAACCAGATTTTTAATTGCCGGATTAAATATATAAAATAAGGCCGCAGCAACAACTGCAAATAGAAACGCACCTAAGATTATCAGTAGTGTACTTCTTTTCCCTCTTTCTGACTGGTAAATATCCTCATTAATAATTTCCTCATGTTCTGATTTTTCCTCTGTGCCTTCACCATTAACGAAATTATCGACAGAATTATCTGGGTGTACTGGTACTAAGTTAATATCCTGAACTTCTCGAGGATTATGAGTCCGGAGGTCGGGTACCGGTTTCAGTCCAAAAAATCTGCCAGCAATTTCAAGGTTAGGCGAACTATCAAATGTTAAAGCTCCGTCCTTCTGCTGAATAATGCCAAGCGGATTTAACTCGGCGAAGCCGGAAGCTTCGAGACCATCTAAAATACCGCTAGTAAATTTTTTAACGAAATATTCCGCAGTTGCCGCAGATAAATTCTTTTTATCACTGATATATTCAGAAAGGGAATTTGATTCGTTAGTTTCCTTATTAAAAGATATATCATAAGACGGAGGGAGGAATGCGTTGCTGTCAGGGTCGAAGGATCCCGGCACTTTGTGTCTGGCAAAGGTCCCAAGTCCCGGAACGCTTACGTAGTCCTGTTTCCTTAATAAATCCGCTATATAAAACCCAATATCCATCTGCCGGTAAAGTTAATTTTTAATTGTCAAGCAGCAAAACAAAGGATCAGAATGAATAATTAAGTCCTCCGAATAAATTGAGCCCCAGTCGGGAATAGTAAAGATATTTTTGATACGATTTTCCCAACAGATTATTTGCCCGCAGAAACACACCGATTTTATTATTGACCCTGTATTCAGCTCCGGCACTTATGTCCATAAAGCTTTTTATTTTTACAATGTTTACAGGGTCCGTAAAAGAGCCGGGCGTTCTTGCAGAAGTTTCGCCCTGAAATAAAAGTTCCCCGTCGATGATCACTTTTTCATTCAAATCAAATCGTGCATTTGTTGTCAGGCGCAAATTGGGTTTGAACCACGCCTCTTTTTCATTTTCCAGCTCATAATTGTAGATTTCAGCTTTTCCGTTTAAACTAAGCAGTTCAGAGGCTTTGACATTGAATTGGCCATTCAGACCGAATATTTTACTGCTGCCCTTGTCATATATGGCATCAAAGCGATTCACTTCGGCCGGATTGTTAACGAATAACATAAGATCATCAACTGTTTTGTAAAAACCCATAACCTTATATCCAAATTCAGCGCCGGTATTTCCCTTGATTCCGGCATAGATATTCATTTTTTCAACCGAGTTTTTTATGGATATATTTTCACTTAGATAAGGATTTTCCATTGACAAATCTCTCAAAGATGTTTTCAGAACATCGCCATTCACTCCGCCAAACAGAACAGCATAATCAGTTATAACCGGAAACTCGGCTGAGACTGCGGGAAATATATTTGTTCTGCTTTTTTCACCAAACTCCTGGACGATGTTTGCTCCAACATTAAGAACAAATCCTTTGCCCTGGAGTCTGACGTAGGGATTTGCCCGCACGATGTTATTCCCAATCTTATAAGCCGCGTCTTTAACTGATGTTAGGTCTGCAGAGCCATTCAGCCCCAAATGGAGCATGTTAATGGTCTTGTTAACAGAGCCTCCAATAATTGCTGTACTTTCGCGGCCCTCTTTAATATTGCCGAATTGGTACGCATCGAGGTTTAATGTATAATCCAGAGGTGAATTTTCACTATAGATGTTCGTCAGTTCAATCTGACCTATGATAGTCCCGAATCGTTGCTTATCCATATTAGCTATTGCTGACGACAAAGGATTATAACCATAAAAATAGGTAGATTTTCTGTCGTACATTAACTTTCCGGAAACGGAGTAAGCATCCAGAACAGATCTGCCGAAAACGCCCAGCTGTTGATTTGAAAATTGCTGCCGTTCCTGATCTCCCTGTTGTGACAAATGCTTTATAAAGGCTCCGGCTTGTAAGGCCTGGTCCCGTCCCGTATTAAAATACACTTCCCCCAGTGTCGTTCCTGAGCTCCCTGCTGCTCCTTTTGCGTAATTATTATTAAGAACTATTTCTTGCTCACCTGCCGTTTTCTGAGCCTCTAATTCTTTGATATTGGAGTTTAACTCAAGTCTTTTATCCGCAATCGTATAGGTCAGAGCAGGTTTATATGGACGTTCATTTTTAAGATCCGGGCTTCGGCGAATTTTAACTGCGTCGGCAAGTACAGGTTTATAAGGCCTTACGACCTCGATTTCTTCTGTAAGTGTACCTGGCGGCTGGTTTTTTTCCTGCGCGTATAAAGTTTCTATGGAGCAAAAAACTGTAGCAAGGATAATATAGGTTAAAAAGGGAATTTTCATGTGTCTCTCAATTTTATTTAATTGCGGCCAGTTTTTCTTTTGCTGTCTTCAAAATATCATCATCATCACTTTCATAATTATCGATAATGCTCTGCAGAGTGCTTTTTGCCTGAAAGTTATCCTTCAATCCAACATAGTTGTCTGCTATCAGAATATAGGTTTTGGCAATCCAATAATCATGTGAAGGCATTTTGTTTGTTAGATCGAAAGCCGTTTCAAGTGACTTTTTATATTCGTTTTCCTGGTATTGCAGGTTTGCCACATTGTATTTTGCTTCTGCACCTGTAACCGTCTGCGTTTTGTCAGCAACAAGATTAAAATATTTTAAGGCCTCTGCTTTATCTCCGATTATCAAATTTGCTTTTCCCGAATAAAGATCAGCCCTGTATTTTTCTTCCTGCGAGGATTTTTCAAAATCCCGCACGAACTGAGCGTATTGCAGTGTTTCATCGGGCATGTTAATATTCGCATAAGCTTCCATCAGGTTATTGATAGCAAAACCATAATGGGCACGGTACTCAGAAGTTAATTCAAGCTTTTTTAGATGCACTATAGCTTCGTTGTACTTCTTCTGGGACAGATAGATTTTGGAAATACTGATGAGAGCCCGCCCGGTATAATCGCTGGTCCAGTCGTTTAAGATATACTCATAATCCGGTATAGATTCATCAGGGCGGTTTAGTTTTACAAGACTCTCGGCTCGTATAAACCTGGCATGTTTGTCGTGAATGGGCTTAGGAGAAAACTTATCGAAGTAGGCGTTTACCGATTCAAAAGTTCCCTGATAATCTCCTTTTAAGAAACGATTATTTGCAGCCTGAAACGTAATATTATCCTGTTCAGAGGTACTCAAGTTGCCGATGCTTGTGGTATTCGCGTAGTTCAGGAATCCATCTGCATCCGATTTTTCAAGGTATATATTCTTGATAGACTCCAGGGCCAATTTTGCCTCGTCAGTGGTTGTATACTCGCTCACGACACGTTTAAAGGTTTCTATCGCAGCGTCATCCTGGTCCTGGTTTAACTGAACCAATCCAATGGTGATTAACGCTCTGGGAACATAACTGCTCCGGGGATATTTCGCGATCAGAGCGCTCAGGTCGTTTTTTGCAATATCAAATTCATTCTTAATGAAATAAGTGTAAGCGATTTCGAAGCCTGCGTCGTCGGCGTAGTTTGATTTAGGAAATTGCTGCAGTAAGGACTTATGAGTTGCGATTTTCTCATCGTTTTGACCCTGTAATCCTTGAATCATTCCTCTCTGAAACAAAGCATAGTCTTCACTTGCCACTTTAGAGGCTATAATCCGGTTATAATAAACCAGTGCATTTCCATAGTCTTTAAGTACAAAATAAGAATCAGCCAGCCTCAGTACGGCATCGTTAATCGTGTTACGGTCTTTTTCGTCTCCTTGTAAAAATCGTCCGAAATACGTGGCCGCCTTGCGATAACTCTCGTTCTCGAAAGCAGCATATCCCAAGGCGTAATTAGCATAATTGAAAACGTCGGTCTTGCGGGCAGCCGGCAGATCGAGGAACTTTTCAAAGTTTTCGACAGACTCCCCGAATTTTCTTACTTCGTACATCGCCTCAGCAAGCCAATAGGTCGACAGGGACTCAATGTCGTCGTCTACAGCACTGTCGTTTGACCGCATAAATACAGAGATTGCATTTTGGAAAGCCCGTTCATTATAGAATTCCAGGCCGCGATAGTAGGTTACTTTTTGATAAACCGCTTTAGCCTCCATATTTTTATTCGGAATGGATTCTAAAATATCGATTGCATCCTTGTAGTTTTTGGTAGATAACAGAATCTCGCCAAGCAGGGTTTTTGCAGCATCAAGTTTGCCTGAGCGGGGATAATTTTTAATAAAAAGCTGAGTTGCATCCAGGGCAACCTGATGAAAATCCAGTTCGTACGACAATTTTGCATAGTTGAATAACCCTTCCTCCTGCAATTCTTTGTCGAAAGTTAATTTTGAGGCCTTGAAAAAAGCGTTTCGCGCCCCCTGTTTATTGTTTGTTTTCAGAAAAGCTTCCCCGAGGGAAATCATTCCGTTCTGGAAATACTCATCAGATGATGAAAGCTTTTCCAGCTCAGTAATCGCTTTATTATATTCTTTAAGTTTTAACCAGGTGTACCCGATCTGATAATTATCTTGATTGTTTTGAGTTTTGCCAAGATCCTTTTGCTGGAAATTCTGGTAGTAAATGCCAGCATTTTTATAATCAGATTTAGCAAAGTAAGATGCTCCAATTATTCTAAGCATTTCAGTTTCATATTGTTGCTTAGACGACTTAAGTATTGGAACTGCATAATTGATCACGTCATCGTACCTTTTGTCGAGAAAATACAATGCCGAGATATAATACGGATAGCTGCTTTCGTATGCTTTAGAGCCCTTCAGGCGTTCAAACTCTGTCAGAGCGACCCTGTAGTTCTTTGACAAATAATTTAGGTAAGCATAATAATATATTGACTGCTCAGAATAAATATTTTGTTCGTTTTTCAACTGAGCGAAAAGGGGCTCGGCATTTTTGTAATCCTTTAATTCAAAATAGGAGTAAGCCAGTTTAAAACGATATTCAGCCGACTCTCGCCCTGATAAACTATTCCTATCGAGTTTAGTGAGCCACTCAACAACCTTAGCGTAATTTTTTTGGGCAAAATAAGAGCGTCCTACCTGATAGAAAGCAAGTTTTGTATTACTGTTGACCGGGTGTTGGGCTATAAATTTCAGAAACAGGCTTTCGGCATCGTCATTGCCAAGTTCAAGCGCACATAGAGCCAGATAGTATTGAGCGTTTTCCTTAAGAAGGCTCATTTCTGGAGTAACTTCAGAAGTAACTGATGATTTTGGAAGTGACTGTTCAACCTGGCGGAATTGCCCGGCCGCTGCAGCAAATTTTCCTTTTTCTAAGAGTTCGATACCACTTTTATAGGATTGGTTTAATTCAAACCAGGCAGTGTTTTGAGCCAGGAGAGGGGAAGTCACGAAAACGAGGAGAAGTGCTTGTAAAATGTATTTTCTGAGCATAAGTAACCAAAATAGTTATTGGTAAAATTAAGCTAAACCTAATTAGGCGTTTCACTTTAGTAATTAACAACTGTTGAAAAAGAATAAACGGGATTTCGAAGGTGATGGTATTTTACCCGGCTAAATTTAGTTCCGCTGGCTAGCCAGAAGGAATAAGACTGCCATACGGATCGCAACGCCGTTCTCAACCTGATCAAGGATAATCGACTGTTTGCTATCTGCAACATCGCTTGTAATTTCAACACCCCGGTTAATTGGTCCCGGATGCATCACGATAATCTCTTTATCAAGGGAATTGAGGATCTGTTTGTTTAATCCGTACATCATGGAATATTCCCGTAGTGAAGGAAAGTATTTAATGTCCTGGCGTTCAAGCTGGATTCGGAGCATATTAGCAACATCACACCAATTCAAAGCTTTGATAAGATCATGTTCGACCTTTACGCCGAGTGTTTGTATAAATTTAGGGATCAGTGTACTTGGTCCGCATACCATCACCTCGGCCCCAAGCTTCTTGAGGCACAGGATATTTGAAAGGGCTACTCTTGAATGTAGTACATCGCCGATGATGGCTACTTTCTTTCCGCCTAACTCGCCTAGTTTCTCACGGATAGAAAAGGCATCCAGCAATGCCTGAGTTGGATGTTCGTGAGCCCCGTCGCCCGCGTTTACTATCTGGGCATTAACATGTTTGCTTAGAAATACTCCGGCGCCTGCATAAGGATGCCTCATAACAACCATATCTACTTTCATAGAGAGGATGTTATTAACGGTATCTATTAATGTCTCGCCTTTACTTACCGATGAGGATGAAGCGGCAAAGTTTACGGTGTCAGCCGATAATCTTTTTTGAGCCAGTTCAAAAGATAAACGGGTTCGGGTCGAATTCTCAAAAAAAATGTTTGCAATGGTAACGTCGCGCAGGGAAGGAACTTTCTTTATTGGACGGTTAAGTACATCCTTAAAAGTATTAGCAGTTTCAAAAATTAATTCGATATCACTTCTCGTGAGATCCTTTATGCCAAGGAGGTGTTTTACGCTTAACGTTTGACTTTTCTCTGCCATTATTTTTCTGAAAGTAAGATCACTTTGTCTTCGCTGTCGGTCTCTTTCCAACTCACTACAACTTTCTGTGAGTCGATAGTGTCCACCTTAATTCCGATGTAATCCGCTTCTATAGGTAAGTGTCTTGAATAACGCCGGTCTACCAGCGTAAGCAACTCAACCTTTGCCGGTCGGCCAAACGCCAGCAAGGCATCCATTGCTGCCCTGATAGTTCTTCCGGTCCATAACACATCATCTACCAGTATAACTTTTTTGCCTTCAATAAAAAAGTTGATCTCTGTTGGACTGGGAACTAAAGCGTCTTTACGCCGGAAGTCATCCCTGAAAAAAGTGATGTCAAGATTTCCGCTTTTAATTTTGGATTTTGGCAGCTTTTTTTCCAGCTCATCTGTGATTCTCTTCGCAAGGAATATGCCGCGCGGTTGTATGCCGATGATTACGGAATTCGTAAAAAGGTCGTGATTTTCTATTAACTGATGGCAAAGGCGCTGAATGGTGATCTGGAATTTCTGACCGTCAAGCAAGGTAAGGTTTTGCATCAATGCGTTAATTTGGTCAAAAGTAGGAAAATAAGTTGAAAGTTGAGAGTTGAATGTTGACAAACGAAAGTTAAAAGGGGAGTGTACAAAGTGGAAAGTTGAAAGTTTCAAACAGCGATTGGTCGAATTGGTAAAAAAATTGGATGGTTAATTTTGATAAAGGGCCCTGGCTTTTTCGAATCATGATTTGAAACGATCCAGGGTTAGGACGAAATTCAAATATGGGACATGATGGGTATTTACAGGGAGGTTCTTCGGAGATGGCAAAGAGAAATACGAATAAGTTCCGTATTATTTCCGAAAAAGGTTTCAGAAGTTTCTGTTTAAAAATGCAGGATGGTAGTTGGCAGATAATAAAAAAGCCCCCCGGTTTCGCGGAGGGCTTTAGTACTATTATAAAGCTAAAATTATTCTGCTTTTTCTTCAGCTTCTTCAGAAGCTTCAGGTTTTGCTGCTTCAGCAGCATCATCTTCAGTTTTCTTTGCTTTTTTGGCTTTGCTTTCTGCACCTTCCATCTTCTCTTTCAATTGTGCCAATACACCAAGATCACCTAAAGTTGATTTCTCAACAGATTCCTTCACTTTTTTAACAGCGCTGGTTGTTGCTTTAGCTTCTTTCTTCTTAGCATTGAACTCTTCTTTACGTTCTTCAGCTTTTGCCTCTTCCCAGATGCGGGCGTGAGAAACTACGATACGTTTAGAATCTTTGTTGAATTCAATAATTCTGAATTCAGCTGTCTCTTCAGCTTTCACTGAAGAACCATCTTCCTTCACCATGTGTTTTGTAGGAGCGAATCCTTCAACGCCATATGGCAATGCTATGATAGCGCCTTTGTCAGTTACTTTTAAGACAGTTCCTTCGTGGATTGAATCCAGAGTGAATACTGTTTCGAAAGTTTCCCAAGGGTTTTCTTCAAGCTGTTTGTGACCTAAGCTTAATTTACGGTTTGCTTCGTCAAGCTCTAAAACAACCACGTCTAATTCTTCACCAACCTTAGTGAATTCGTTAGGGTGATTAACTTTCTTAGACCAGGAAAGATCAGAAATGTGGATCAAACCATCAATTCCTTCTTCTATCTCAACAAACACTCCGAAGTTCGTCATGTTTTTAACAACGGCTTTGTGCTTGCTTCCGATAGGATAGCGTTCGCCAATGTTTTTCCAAGGATCAGGAGTAAGTTGTTTGATACCTAAGCTCATTTTACGCTCAGCACGATC
>JAZKHM010000016.1:0-3223 GCA_040385405.1 Bacteroidota bacterium
TACTGTTAAGTTTACTAATTGCTCAGCAAACGATTTTAAATCTGCCATTTTATTTATTTTTAAAATTTCTGTACTTGAATAATTTAATTGAACTTTAAGGTAGTTCTTTAACCTCTTTCTTGTAATGTTTTAACAATTCCCGCAAGCTTGTTTCCACCTGACTGTAGGCCAGAGATAACATTCTTAGCTGGAGATTGAAGCAATGCAATGATGTCTGCCACTAATTGTTCCTTAGATTTAAGGTTTACCAGGGCATCCAGTTGATTGTCGCCAATAAATACTGCCGAATCAATATATGCTGCTTTGAGTAATGGTTTATCACCTGTTTTTCTCAGTTGTTTAATCAGTTTCGCCGGAGCGTTCGCTGATTTCGAGAATAAAATAGATGAAGATCCTTTAAGCACATCAAAGATTTCGCTATAATCACCTTGAGAAGCTTCCATAGCTTTTCTGATCAGTGTATTTTTAGCAACCTGCATTTTGATACCGTTATCGAAACATTTGCGACGAATATCATTGACTTTCGCTACAGACAGGTTTGCAGTATCGGTAATATAGAAATTACCATACTCAGCAATCGTCTCTGTTAAAGCAAGAACAGCTTCGTGTTTTTCTTCTTTTTTCATGATTAGATCCCCGCTACTGATTTAGTTTCAATTTCGATTCCCGGACTCATAGTCGAAGACATATGTATGCTTTTGAAATAAGTTCCCTTTGCTGCTGAAGGTTTTAATTTGGAAATCACCTGAATTACTTCAAGAGCGTTCTCATAAATTTTATCTGCATCAAAAGATACTTTTCCAATAGAGGCATGGATAATTCCTGTTTTGTCAACCTTGAAATCGATCTTACCGCCTTTAACATCAGTTACTGCTTTACCTACATCTGTAGTAACAGTTCCTGATTTAGGATTAGGCATAAGGTTACGAGGACCTAAAACACGTCCAAGTTTACCTACTTTTGCCATAACACTAGGCATTGTAATAATGATATCAACGTCAGTCCAACCGCCTTCTATTTTGGCAATGTATTCATCTAAACCCACGTAATCTGCACCTGCTGCTTTAGCTTCTGCTTCCTTATCAGGAGTACAAAGAACTAAAACACGGACAGTTTTACCGGTTCCATGAGGTAGAGTTGCAATACCACGTACCATTTGATTCGCTTTACGCGGATCTACGCCTAAGCGTACATCTAGGTCAACCGAAGCATCAAATTTGGTAGTTGTGATATCTTTAACCAGAGCCGCAGCTGCAGTTAATGAATATGCCTTCCCAGCCTCAATTTTTGAATGTGCCTGTTTTTGATTTTTTGTTAATCTAGCCACTTCTTAAACTGATTTGTATAATTAATTATTCCAGGGTGCATCACCGCTAACGGTAATTCCCATACTGCGTGCTGTACCAGCAACCATTTTCATGGCTGACTCGACAGTAAATGCGTTCAAGTCGGTCATTTTATCTTTAGCAATGCTTTCAACCTGCTCCCAGTTTACACTGGAAACCTTTTTACGGTTAGGCTCTGCAGAACCACTCTTTAAACCTGTTACTTCCAGTAATTGGATTGCTACAGGAGGAGTTTTAATGATAAAATCGAATGACTTGTCGACATAAACAGTAATTACAACCGGTAAAACTTTACCTGGCTTATCTTGGGTACGCGCATTAAATTGCTTGCAAAACTCCATAATGTTCACACCCTTCGCTCCCAACGCGGGACCTACTGGTGGAGATGGATTTGCAGCGCCGCCTTTGATCTGTAATTTTATTAAAGCACCGACTTCTTTTGCCATTTTTATTGATTTATTTGTAACTCAATGTTAGTAGTGGAAGCTATGTAACATTTGTAAGATTTTGTTGGTTAGAGGTTAGTTGTTAGTTGGTTAGAAAGCTTGCCTAACCAACTAACAACTACCAACTAATTACTCTTTTTCGACTTGCATATAATTCAACTCAAGCGGTGTCCTTCTTCCGAAGATCTTAACCATAACCTTAAGTTTCTTTTTCTCTTCATTAACTTCTTCAATAACGCCGGTAAATCCGTTAAACGGACCGTCCATCACTTTAACGTTTTCGCCTACATAGTAAGGAACATTCATAGACTCACCTTGCTCGGCCATTTCATCAACCTTGCCCAGGATCCGGTTAACTTCAGCTGCCCTCATCGGAACAGCATTCCCGCCTTTATCACCAAGAAAACCAATAACGCTATTGATTCCTTTAATGACGTGTTCAAGTTCTCCGTCTAAAGCAGCTTCTATAAGAACATAACCAGGATAGAAGTTCCGCTCTTTCGCGATTTTCTTACCGTCCTTCATTTGATAGAACTTTTCCATCGGTATTAACACCTGAGGTAACAAGTGTGAAATCCCTAAACGGTTAACTTCTGCCTCAAGATATTGCTTAACTTTTTTTTCTTTGCCGCTAACCGCCCTAACCACATACCATTTCAATTGATCGCTCATAGTGCCTAAATTATGCAAGAGAATTATAGAACATCTTTAACGCTCTGCCAACCGTTTCATCCATAGCCAGTATCACAAGTGATATGATAATAGATGCTATTAACACCAATACAGCTGAATTTTGTAATTCTCCCCAAGTAGGCCAGGTAACCTTCTGGGTCATTTCGGTATATGATTCTTTTATAAATTCTACTACGTTAGCCATCTTATATTTAGCGTAAGCACGGGAACAAGGATTCGAACCCTGATCAAAGGTTTTGGAGACCTCTATTCTACCATTGAACTATTCCCGTCAATATAAACTGTGTTTTAATCAATAAAAACAAAGCCCGTGTATTATAAGAAAACATAAGTCCACAATAAAGGGACTTATGTTATCCAATTAACCTTTATTTGAAATTGCTTATTTTACAATTTCAGTAACCTGTCCGGCACCTACCGTTCTACCACCTTCACGGATAGCGAAACGAAGACCCTTTTCCATTGCAATTGCGTTGATCAGTTTTACACTGATTGTAACGTTATCACCTGGCATTACCATTTCTACTCCTTCAGCAAGAGTGATCTCACCTGTAACATCTGTTGTACGGAAATAGAATTGTGGACGATATTTATTAAAGAATGGAGTGTGACGTCCACCTTCAGCTTTTGATAATACATAGATCTCAGCTTTGAAGTCAGTGTGCGGAGTTACTGAACCTGGCTTACAGATAACCATACCACGACGGATATCAGTTTTCTCAATACCACGTAACAATA
>JAZKHM010000017.1:0-2839 GCA_040385405.1 Bacteroidota bacterium
ACTTCCTTTCCCTTAGGAATCAGGAGATCGACTATTGCCCGGTTTCAATTGTTCTCGAAAAAGGCATACTATTCACCTACCGCGATGATGATCTGAAGACTTTCGGTGAATCTGTAAAGAAGATTAAATCCAACCCGGGTTCATTTAAAAATGGTCACCAAATCCTTCTTACCCTGCTCGAGACAGGAATCGAACAGGATGCAGATATAATTGAAGGCCTGGCAAAAGATATCGCCGACCTTAATAAGCGTCTCACCCTTAACCGAAAACGTTCGGACGAGGAAATCCTCTTAAAAATTGCCTCCTTCCAAAACTATAATATCCTTATGAGGGAGAATATTATCGATAAGCAACGCCTGGTATCTTCCCTGATGAAAAGCAGTCTTTTTCCCGAAGATTATATGAATGTCCTTAGAATCATGATTAAAGACATTGGTTCCCTTATTGAACACAATAAGTTTGCCTTTGAACGCCTCGAATACCTTCAGGATACTTTTATGGGACTCATTAATATCGAACAGAACCGAATAATTAAGATATTCACCGTTGCCACCGTAGCCTTCATGCCGCCTACTCTAATCGCCAGCATCTATGGCATGAACTTCAAAGTAATGCCGGAACTTGAATGGGACTTGGGGTATTATTTAGCAATCTTATTAATGGTTCTTTCTTCCGTCCTTACACTCTTATATTTTAAAAAGAAAGACTGGCTGTAGTTAAAAACAATTACAAGTTTCCGGCGTTCCATTATTAGAAATGATCTTTAATTTATCCTAAGAAAGAAAAGATGAACATACCTTCTAAAAATAAATCGAACGAGGATCAGCAAGGCTCTTCCAAGTCAAACCAGGCGTTTAAGTCAGGGAACGAAGAACAAAAACAACGAGGCATTTCCAACAGCGGAGGCCAAATGTCTTATCATACAGATAATAAACAAGCCACAATCAACAAAGGGAACGTAAACCCCGATGTACAAGGCAAAAAGCAGGCACCTCAGACGCCTTCAAAACATAGCCCGAAAAAAGGTTAAATGAGCTTAAGAAGAGGGGATTGATTCCCCTTCTTCTTTTTAATACCCTCCAAAATTCTGGCTTGAAAGCCAATTATTCTTACCTTTACTATTCATATAAAAGGTAATGACTCAAGTTTACAAACCCAAACATAAATTACGTTTTGTAACAGCCGCAGCTTTATTTGACGGACATGACGCCACTATAAACATTATGCGGCGAATTCTGCAATCTTCAGGTGCGGAGGTAATCCATTTGGGTCATAACCGCTCTGTGCAGGAGGTAGTTGATTGTGCAATTCAGGAAGACGTGCAGGGAATCGCAATGACATCCTACCAGGGTGGCCATGTCGAATATCTGAAATACATGTACGACTTGCTTCAGGAAAAAGGAGCAAAACATATTAAAATCTTCGCAGGTGGAGGCGGTGTAATTTTACCTTATGAAATCGAAGAGCTAAAAAATTACGGGATAACACAAATTTACTCGCCGGATGATGGCAGAAAGATGGGTTTGCAGGGCATGATCAATGACATGCTTGAAAAATGCGATTTCCTTACCCACGATAAGTTAAATGGCGAGCTTGCCGGTATAAAGAAAAAGGATTCCAAGGCAGTAGCTTCTGCAATAACATTGGCAGAAAATCATCCGGAAAAAACTTCAGACTTTTTAAAAGAGATTTCTGCTCTGAACGAGGATAAAAATATTCCTGTGGTTGGCATTACGGGTACTGGTGGTGCAGGAAAATCATCCTTAGTTGACGAGTTAGTAAGACGTTTTCTTAATGAAACGGATAAGAGTATCGCTATAATATCCGTTGATCCGTCTAAGCGCAAAACAGGCGGTGCATTACTTGGAGATAGAATTCGGATGAATTCCATAAATAACTCCAGAGTTTATATGCGTTCCCTGGCTACCCGGCAGGCTAACCTGGCTCTTTCCAAATATGTTAAGGAATCGATTGACATCTGTAAGGCAGCGGGTTATGATCTTATCATTATCGAAACTTCAGGAATTGGTCAATCCGATACAGAAATAACTGAACATTCAGATGTGTCTGTGTATGTCATGACTCCCGAATTTGGAGCTGCAACCCAGCTGGAAAAGATCGACATGCTTGACTTTGCCGACCTTGTAGCTATAAATAAGTTCGACAAAAGGGGAGCTCTCGATGCAATCCGTGATGTCCGTAAACAATTCAAACGCAATCATAATTTGTTTGAAGCTGAGGACACAGATCTGCCAGTAATCGGAACCATGGCTTCCCAGTTTAATGACCCCGGGATGAATACCCTCTTCGCTAAATTAATGAAAGTTATTGAGGAAAAAACCGGGGTCGATTATTCGGTCAGCCATAATTCACTGGAAGGTCCACAAGACAAGAAGTATATAATCTCTCCCGACCGCGTAAGATATTTGGCTGAAATTGCCGAAGCAAATGAAGAATATTCTATATGGGTAAGTGAGCAATGCAAAATTGCCCGGCAGCTCTTCCAGGTAAAAGGCGTTTTAGATTTGAACAAGGATAAAGCTACAACGGCAGTCCTGAAAGATATGTATAATACGCTGGAAGCGGGGCTGGATAAAGAGTGCAGAAGGTTATTAAACGAATGGCCTGAAACAATCAAGCGATACAAGGCTGACGAGTTTATCTTCAAAGTACGTGATAAAGAAATACGTCAGGCTTTGTATTCAGAATCCCTGTCTAAGTTGAAAATTCCAAAGATTTCGCTACCAAGATATGAAGCTTGGGGCGATATCCTCCGATGGCTTTTAACAGAAAATGTTCCGGGCGAATTTCCTTTTGCTGCTGGAGTATTCCCCTTAAA
>JAZKHM010000018.1:0-19304 GCA_040385405.1 Bacteroidota bacterium
CTACTTTTGCATACTCACAACCACGTATGAGCGAGCAGATCAAACACGAGTGCGGTATCGCACTAATCCGCCTTTTAAAGCCCTTATCTTATTACCAGAAAAAATATGGCACAGCACTCTACGGGCTGAATAAGCTGTATCTTTTAATGGAAAAACAGCATAACAGGGGGCAGGATGGAGCCGGAATAGCAACCATTAAGCTCGATGTTCAACCCGGTAAAAGGTATATCAGCAGGCACCGGTCTATGGGAGCTAACGCTGTGGCTGAGATCTTTGAGTATGTGCAGAATAAATTTGCCGATGTTCAAAAAAACGCACCTGAGCTTTTGCAGGATACGGAGTGGTTAAAGGAAAACATAAGTTTTACCGGAGAAGTTCTGATGGGACATCTGCGTTATGGCACCCATGGCAAGAACAGTATTGAAAGCTGCCACCCTTTTCTTCGCCAAAATAACTGGATGACGAGGAATCTTGTTATCAGCGGTAACTTCAACATGACTAATGTTGATGAGCTTTTGGAGCAGCTTTTTGAGTTAGGTCAGCATCCTAAGGAAAGAACTGATACGGTAACAGTTCTGGAGAAGATCGGACACTTCTTAGATACAGAAAATCAGGAGCTTTTTGATAAGTACAAAGCCGATGGTTTTTCAAATGAAGAGATCAGTCATCAGATAGCTGAACATATTGATGTGGCTTCAATACTGCGGCGTTCCGCTAAAACATGGGATGGTGGATACACCATTAGCGGTATTTTCGGACATGGAGATGCTTTCGTTATGCGTGATCCTGCCGGCATCAGACCTGCATTTTATTATCATGACGATGAGGTGGTCATAGTGACCTCAGAACGTCCGGCAATTCAGACTGCTTTTAATATACCGCTGGAGTCCGTAAAGGAAATTAAACCCGGTCATGCGTTAATAGTAAAAAAGAACGGACGGATTACTGAAGAGCAATTCCGCGAGCCTGAAATAAAAAAGTCATGTTCATTTGAAAGGATTTATTTTTCAAGGGGCAGCGATGCTTCGGTTTATCGTGAACGTAAACAGCTTGGCCGCCTTCTTTGTCCGCAGATCTTAAGCGCAATCGATAATGACCTGAAGAACACGGTATTTTCGTTCATACCTAATACCGCGGAAGTGGCTTTCTATGGCATGGTTGAAGGTATTCACAAGTATGTTAAACAATATCAGCGTGACACTCTTCTCAAGCGTGCAGACAGAATATCTGACGAGGAGTTAGAAGCTGTTCTTAGCATCGCGCCCAGGATCGAGAAGATCGCGATTAAGGATGTAAAGCTACGGACTTTTATTACCCAGGATGCTGATCGTGGCGATATGGTTGCCCACGTTTATGATACTACTTACGGATTGATTAAACGAGGCACAGATAACCTGGTGGTGCTCGACGATTCAATAGTCCGGGGAACAACGCTTAAGCAGAGTATTCTTAAAATCCTTGACCGTCTTGGGCCGAAAAAGGTGATAGTAGTTTCTTCTGCACCTCAGATCCGTTATCCGGATTGTTATGGGATTGACATGTCAAGAATGGGCGAGTTTGTAGCATTTGAGGCAGCAATCTCTCTCTTGCGTGAGACAGGTAAAGAAAGTGTGATCGAGGAGGTTTATCAGAATTGCCTTGAATCGCAGAAGCTCGGTAATAAGCAAGTGAAAAATTGTGTTCAGCAGATTTATAACCAGTTTTCCGATCAGGAAATATCAGACAGGATAGCAAAAATAATTACTCCTAAAGAAATTCAGACAGAGGTCCATGTCATCTATCAAACGCTTGATAATCTTCACAAGGCGATTCCTGATCATTTAGGTGACTGGTATTTCTCAGGAAATTATCCAACTCCAGGAGGTAATAAGGTTGTGAATAAGGCATTTATGAATTGGATCGAAGGGAAGAATCAGAGGGCTTATTAAGTTGAGAGTTGAGAGTTGAAAGTTGAGAGTTGAAAGTTGAAAACTGAAAACTGAAGACAAAGAAGTGAAAGGTGAAAGGCAAGTATAACCTGATATCCCTTTCTCGGGGCAAGAATTTTGTATCTTAAAATTTAATTCCTGGGTTATGAAAAATTTGCTGTGTTTAGTTATTCTGCTGCTGGTCGCGACAGTCTCTTCCGCACAGGATATACATTTCTATGATGTGCATGGAAAAAAAATAAGCAAGGAACAATTTGAAAAGCAACGCGACAGCCGTGTTAATCTAGCCCTAAGCTTTCAAAAAGGTAAAACCACTGAAACCCGGTTATTTCTTCGTTCCAAGACTGGTTTTATTAGCCAGGAAGTGCTTAATAAGATTATCTCAAATCTCCAGACGGTTACGGGTAAATCAATCGACCGATCGGAAATGATGATCATCAATTATCATCAAGGAAAAGACAGGTGCAATTCATCAGGGGGTGGAGGAACCTTTCAGGAAATGAAAGCGGCTTTAGCCAAGTATCGCAGCCAAATAGGGCGCTTGGGTCAAACTTCTGAATATAATATGTATGCAACCAAAGAAGGGCTTAAAGAAAACTACGGGCTAGTCGAGCGGTACCCGGACCTCGATTTATTGGTCGAAAAAACCTTCTTCAAATATAAATACCCCTGCTCAAGCTTTGTAATTATTAAACCGGACGGAGAATACTACGCTTATTATGGTGAGTATATGCAAGAGCACCTTATTAAACAAGCGAAAATTCTTCTAAAATAATTTTTGGCTACTTTTCTGAACTGAAAGCTGAAAACTGAAAGTTGAAACGAGAGCTGACGTTTGCTTCAGCTTTCAGTTTTCCCTTTTCAGCTAAATCAAAGAGTGCCCCGTCAACAAATTATAAAGCAATCGTGCTGCAAAAACCAAGATCAGTACTCCTGCAATCCGATTCAAATTCGATATTGTTTTCTCCTTAATCCGATACCGGAGTTTATTCGCATAATAAGCTTTGACTACGTCTACACTAAATTGGGTGATCAGTATAGATCCAAAAAATGGAACTACAGTTGCCGGATCAATTTCTCCTGAAATAGAAATCACTCCACTGGTCACACTTAACCAATACAAAAGAATGGCCGGGTTAAAAATGCACATGATAAAGCCTTTCAAGAAATATCCCGTATTTCGGCGTTTAGAGGTGGATTGTTCGTAATTAACCTTTACGGTTTTAAACAGGTAGTAAATGCCAATTGCAAAAAGGATGGTACTTCCTGCAACTCCTATTTGAACCCGGTATTCACTTTCAAGGGCGAGAAATGAAGTGCCGTAGAGAGTGAGTGCCACATAAAAAATGTCGCTAACTACTACCCCTGCAGCGAGTGACACACCAGCGTAGAAGCCTTTTTCAATACTAGTTTTAATCAGAGCAAAAAATACAGGGCCGGTCAAAAACGAAAGCACAAATCCCAATCCAATTCCTGATATAATTGATTCGATCATTACGAATTATTAAATCCAATTTTGCGAATATGCGAATACTCTGGGTAATAACAATGGAAAAAAGCTTAGGTTTCAGCTTTCTGTCGATGCTGCATTTAGACTATGCATCAACGTAGACCGTATATATTTAATTGTCACGATATTAGAATCTGGCTTAACATTCACCTATAGCTCAAGAAAAGCTCTTACCTGATATGACTAAATTTATCTCTCTAAAAAAATCATACAGATATGAGAAAATTAATTTATGTTAGGGTTCTTTTTAGAAAACAAATCTTTTAAATGATGGAGAAGAACTCACAAGTTAACTATGGATCCGCGTTGTATACAATTATTACGGTGTTTTTTTTCTGGGGTTTCCTTGCTGCCAGCAATGGTATTTTTATACCTTTTTGTAAGACACATTTTAACCTCACACAATTCGAATCACAACTTATCGAGTACACTTTTTATGGGGGTTATTTTATCGGGTCGTTGATTTTATTCTATGCATCTAAAATTAGCAAGGTAGATATCCTGAACAAGCTTGGGTACAAAAATAGTATTGTAATAGGCCTGGTAATTTCAGCCGCGGGCGCTTTGCTGATGGTTCCTGCAGTGCACTCTGGTTCCTTTCCATTTATTTTGACGGCGTTCTTTTTCGTTGCTATCGGATTTTCCCTTCAGCAAACAGCGGCGAACCCTTTTGTAGTCGCTTTGGGAAGTCCTGTAACGGGAGCCAATCGCCTGAATTTAGCCGGGGGAGTAAATAATTTCGGAAGCATCCTGGGACCGATCGCGGTAAGTATCATTCTTTTTGGCAGCGCAAAAGCGGTAACTCCTAAAGTTGTTGAAATCACGTCCATAGATACCCTTTATTATGTACTTGCCGGGCTATTTCTGGCAGTAGCGGTGTTCTTTGCTGTTTCGAAGCTTCCAAAAGTTACCAGTGATGAAAAAATTGAGTCGAGCGACAAGACCAATCTGCCTCTTGCTGTAATTTTTGTGGCGTTTATTCTTGTCCTGGCTGGTATACCTCTGGCTGACTGGACGGGTTTAAGCCTGGCATATTTTGTATATGCAGCCTTAATTATTATTGTACTGACATTGTTCCTGACGCTCGGAGCCGCTTCAAAGGACAAAGCAGGCTGGGGAGCAATGGGTTATCCTCAATTGATTCTCGGAATGATGGCCATCTTTACTTATGTTGGTGTGGAAGTGACTATCCAGGGAAACATGGGAACGCTGCTTAAGCTGCCTGAATTTGGGGGGTATACTGATGCGACAATCGCTCCATTTATTTCACTTTATTGGGGAAGTATGATGATTGGCCGCTGGACAGGAGCGGTAAGTGCGTTCAATCTTACAAAAAGTACAAAAAACATACTTACAATTGTTGTCCCATTTATTGCCTTTGGAATTATATTGTTTGCGAATGACTGGAATGGCACTGATGTAAGCCAGTTCTATATCTATGCAGTTTGCATTGTTATTCTTATCGCAGGATTCTTTTACAGCCAGGAGAAACCTGCCAAAACCTTGCTGACATTTGGTGTATTAGGTGCCCTTGCCATGGTTATTGGCCTTATGACCACTGGCCCGGTTTCCATTTATGCTTTTCTTAGTGGTGGTTTATTTTGTTCCATTATGTGGCCTTGTATTTTTGCTTTATCAATTGCGGGTTTAGGGAAATATACCAGTCAGGGTTCTGCATTCCTGATCATGATGATCCTTGGAGGAGCAATTATTCCACCGGTACAAGGACTCCTCGCAGATGAAAGCGGTATTCATATATCTTATATCGTTCCGGTTATATGCTTTGTATACCTGGCATACTTTGCAATAAAGGTGAGTTCAGAATTGAAAAAGCAAGGTATTGACGTCAGTAAGCTGGACGCAGATGTGGCGCATTAATGTTAAAGAAGCCGAGCTTTGATCTGATATTTATGAAACTGGCAACCGACCTTGCCGCGCGCTCACACTGCGTAAAGGCACAGGTGGGTGCTGTTCTTGCTAAAGATACTAGGATAATCTCTATAGGTTATAATGGGCCGCCGGCAGGGACTCATAATTGTGATGAAGAATGGCCTGAAACAGGCTGCCCGCGTGATTCAAAAAACAGTTGTTCTCTCGCTCTTCATGCCGAGGAAAATGCCATTTTATACGCAGTTAAAAACGGCTCTACCCTTGAGGGTTCAACTCTGTATCTTACTTTATCCCCCTGCATAGCTTGTGCCCGAATTATCTATTCATCCGGAATTAAGAAAGTGTGGTTCAAAGCCTCTTATGCTGAATATAAAGGTCTGCCGTCAGATGAGGGGGTCGATTTTCTCAATAAGTTTGGAGTGGAATGTCGAAAGTCTGAGGTCTGAAGCCGGAAGTCTGGAGGCTGATGTCGGAATCTTTCAGACCTGAGACCTCCGACTTCTGACCTTATAAAATTGCATAGTTTCGTCCCTGTTTTCCTAAATTTGCCATTCCTTAAGAAAATACTACATGGGTTACAAAAGTCTTGCACATTGCGTTTCAGACCTTGAAAAACACGGACGACTGGTTCGGATCAGAGAAGAGGTAAATCCGCATCTTGAAGCAGCAGCCATTCATTTGCGGGTTTATGAAAATGAGGGGCCGGCTTTACTTTTTGAAAAACTTAAAGGGACACAATTTCCGGCTGTTTCTAATCTTTTTGGTACGCTCGACCGTTCGAGATTCATGTTCCGCGACTCTTTAGATAAGATCAAAACTCTGGTAGATCTGAAGTCTGACCCATTAAAAGCCTTACGGAATCCTTTCAAATATGCAGGAGTAGGGTTAACTGCCTTATCAGCTCTTCCCTGGCAAACCGGTTTCCGTTCGCCAGTTAAATTCGGTAAAATTCAGATATCTGACCTTCCTCAAATTACTAACTGGCCAATGGATGGTGGACCTTTTGTAACCATGCCTCAGGTTTATACCGAAGATATTGATAAGCCGGGGATTTTGAATGCGAATTTGGGAATGTACAGGATCCAGCTTGGAGGCAATGATTATGTTAAGGATGAAGAGATCGGACTACATTACCAGCTTCACCGTGGGATTGGAGTTCATCAAACCAAAGCAAACGCAAAGGGCGAACCGCTTAAAGTGAGTATTTTTATTGGCGGGCCGCCCTCGCATCCACTTGCCGCTGTTATGCCGCTTCCTGAAGGACTATCTGAAATGACTTTTGCCGGCGCTCTGGGGAACAGACGTTTCCGATACTTTTATGATGACGAAGGGTTCTGTATTTCATCCGACGCAGACTTCGTAATAACAGGTACCGTTGAACCCGGACAAAATAAAGATGAAGGACCGTTTGGGGATCACCTGGGATACTACAGTTTGAAGCATCCTTTTCCTGTAATGAAGGTGCGGAATGTTTATCATAGAAAGGATGCAATATGGTCGTTCACCGTTGTGGGTCGTCCGCCGCAGGAGGACACCAGTTTCGGGGCACTTATTCATGATATAACGGGTTCAGCCATACCAAAAGAGATACCTGGTTTACACGAGGTGAATGCAGTTGATGCGGCCGGCGTACATCCTTTATTATTTGCCATCGGAAGTGAACGTTATACGCCTTACTTAAAAGAGAAAAAGCCTCAGGAAATCTTAACTCTGGCCAACCATATTCTTGGAAAAAGCCAGCTTAGCCTTGCTAAGTTTCTTTTTATCAGCAGTAAAGAGGATAATCCCTCACTGACGACGAATGACATTCCTGGTTTCCTTCAGCACATCCTCGAAAGAGTAGATATGACCAGGGATCTTCACTTCTATACCAAAACTACAATTGATACTTTGGACTATAGTGGTACGGATATTAATTCAGGATCCAAAATTGCAGTTGCAGCAGCCGGCGATAAAAAAAGAGAACTTTGGAAGGAGTTGCCCGGCACTTTCTCTATGCCGAGGCCGTTCGAAAACTGCAAACTGGCTATGCCCGGTATTCTCGCTGTGGAAGCCCCTAAGTATTTAAATGTTGAAGAAACTACAAATCAAGTAGAAATTTTGAGCAGCTCCCTGGGGTTTAAAAATCTTGAGGGCCTTCCATTAATTGTGCTCTGCGATGATGCTGGTTTTACAGCAGAGACAATCAATAATTTTGTTTGGGTGACCTTTACACGAAGCAATCCTTCACACGACATTCATGGTATTAACTCGTTCACTGAAAATAAACACTGGGGTTGCAGAGGTCCTATGATAATTGATGCACGGATAAAACCACATCATGCTCCCCTGCTTGTTAAAGACCCGGAGATTGAGAAAAAGGTAGATGAACTGGGAAAAGAAGGAGGATCCCTTCATAAGATTATTTAAATACCGCAATCTAACAACTAACCAACTAACAACTAACAACGAACCAACGAACCAACTAACCAACTAACAACTAACCAACTAATTAAATATCCTTATCACCTTCACAAATCGGCCCTGGTAATACTTATTTATGGGGGTTTTAGTTACTCCGTACGCCTTTCCGGATGTTGAATGAATAAACTCACCGCCATTTTCAACAGATGTTATAATTCCCATATGTCCGACTACGCGTTTGGTACTGTCTGTTCCGGTAAATAGAATGATGTCACCCCTTTTTGCCTGATTCAGACGAACTTCCCGTTCAACGGAGGTGAAACCGACTGAAGATCGTGGTACTGCAATGTTAAAGTGGTTAAATACGTAAGTGATAAAACCTGAACAATCGAAGCCTCTGTTCGGATCGATCGAGCCGTACAAATATGGAACTCCGACAAGTGATTCGGCATATCGTACAAGTTCATCAGGTTTCGTATTTCCCGGGTTTATATATTGAACATCAAGTGAGTCTGCATAATTCCAGGGCGGTACTTCTCCTGGTCTTTCCGTGTCTTCACTCACTTCCGGTTTCTTATGTACGTCAGAAGAGTCACTGGTGTTCGATCTTTTTGGGATATAATGCTCCTGACCTTCGGAATTACACCTCGACACAGTTACCACAACGAATAAGCAAAAAAATAGAAACCTCATGTTTATACTTCAGCAAATATGTGACCAAAGAATTGCCAGCTACAGGAGACAGGAATCCAGACCTCTTTGCTGCTATTTCAGGAGACTGTGAGGGTGAGTCCGATAGCTATCGGGTGTGCGTTTTCAACTTAAGGGCTATCTCAAAGGCACGTTTAATGCGGCTGTCGACCGACTTCGCCTGACTAATATAATAGATGTATCCGCGTTTATGTCCGTCATTAAGAGCATCATAGGCCCTGGATGCAGCCTCATCCTGCTCCAATACCTCATCAAGCTCCTCCGGACGACCCAGTCCATTTTCAGGATCATGGCGAATAGATATTTCGAATGGCACGCCCACAACCAGCTTATTCCTCTTAATAAGCTGCTTGCTCGCGATAATCACATATCTCCCATGTCTGGGATTTAATGCACAAGGAAATTCATCGCTTCCTTTTACAGAGCAAAAGATTCGGGGAGCGCTTTTTCCTTTGAGAAAAGTTGTTGCAATCTCGTCAGGCACACCAATGAGATGATGAATCATTTTCTCGTCGAGAGATTCAAGGACAACGTGGAAGGATACGGGCTCCATTTGAATTTTGCTAATCAAATATAGGGAGATGCGCTGATAAAAAATTATCTTTGCCCATGCAAGAAAAGATCATCATTCTTGACTTCGGGTCGCAATACACTCAGCTTATTGCCCGGAGAGTCAGAGAGCTAAACGTTTACTGCGAAATACATCCATTTAACAACCTTCCTGAATTTGACAGTACAGTAAAAGGTGTCATACTTTCGGGAAGCCCATATTCAGTCAGACAGGAAGACGCTCCGCAGATCGACTATGTTAGACTTCAGGACAGTTATCCTATATTAGGTGTTTGTTATGGGGCACAATACATCGCACAAAAATCTGGCGGAGAAGTAAAACCATCATCAACCCGCGAGTACGGGCGGGCCAACCTTGAGTTTATTGATCACAGCCATCCTCTTTTTAAAGATATTAATGCAGGATCCCAAACATGGATGTCGCATGCCGACACCATAGCATCAATACCGGATAGCTTTGAGATTATAGCGAGTACCGATTCCGTAAAAGTTGCTGCTTTCCATATAAAAGGCACTCAGGTTTATGGCATTCAGTTTCATCCGGAAGTTACTCACAGCACAGATGGAAAACAGCTTTTGCAAAATTTTCTTGTTGATATTTGTAATTGCAGCCAGGACTGGACACCCGACGCTTTTATTGAAAGTACGGTGTCTGCGCTTAAAGCTCAATTGGGCGACGATAAGGTGATTCTGGGTTTGTCCGGTGGGGTAGATTCTTCAGTGGCGGCCGTCTTATTGCACCAGGCAATCGGAAAGAACTTACATTGTATTTTTGTTGATAACGGTCTGCTGCGAAAAGGAGAGTTTGAACAAGTGCTTGATTCATACCAGCATATGGGACTCAACGTCCGGGGGGTGAAGGCTGGAGACAGATTTCTAGACCAGCTGGCAGGTCTCCGGGATCCTGAGTTGAAAAGAAAAGCCATTGGCAGAGTGTTCATTGATGTTTTTGATGATGCAGCTCATGAAGTGCAGGATGTTAAGTGGCTTGGACAAGGTACTATTTATCCTGACGTAATTGAGTCCGTATCCATAAACGGACCCTCCGCAACTATCAAGTCACATCACAATGTTGGCGGACTTCCCGACTTTATGAAATTGAAGGTCGTGGAGCCATTAAATACACTTTTTAAAGATGAAGTACGGAGAGTTGGAAAAACCCTTGGGATGGATCCTGCTTTATTAGGAAGACATCCGTTCCCCGGCCCCGGGCTTGCCATACGAATTTTGGACGACATCACTCCGGAAAAGGTAGCCATACTTCAGGAAGCGGATGAAATTTACATTAATAACCTCAAAGCTTCAGGATGGTATGATAAAGTATGGCAGGCCGGTGCAATTTTTTTACCTGTCCAGTCAGTTGGGGTTATGGGTGATGAAAGAACCTATGAGCATGTTATTTGTTTAAGAGCCGTGAGTTCGGTAGACGGGATGACCGCCGATTGGAGTCATCTTCCGTATGAGGTCCTTGCAAAAATTTCGAATGAAATAATTAATAATGTCAAAGGAATTAACAGAGTTGTGTATGATATTAGTTCCAAGCCGCCTGCGACTATTGAATGGGAATAGATATTTCCTGTTCTTATTTCTGCTGGCCATTATCTCGGGATGTTCCAGGAAAGTTGTTGTAACCCAACCCGGAGATGTAAAAGTTCCGCCTGTGGGTCGGAAACCTGAGGAAGTTCGTCCTGTGAAAAAGGATATTGATCATTCCATAGCACTCTTACTTCCCTTCGGACTCAACAAAATTAATCTGAAAACTGCTGGATCAAAGGAAATCAGCCAAGCTGACCTGGCTGTAGATTTTTATCAGGGATTCAAGCTGGCTCTTGACTCACTTTCAAATACTGGTCACAACTATAAACTACAGGTATTAGATACTCAGGACCAGGAAGCTCGGGTAGTAAATCTGGCTACAGCAGCATCGGTAAAGGAAAATGATCTTATTGTAGGACCCGTTTTTCCGGATGCGATCAGTACATTTTCCGAGTTTTTTGAAAAAGATCCTTCAAAGCTAATAGTTTCCCCGCTGGCTGCGTCAATGCCTGCCCAGTTCAAAAATCCCAATCTTGTAACAATCAATAACAGTGTCGACCAGCATGGCTGGAAGTTAGCCGATTTCATAAACCGCAATTACAGGCCGGAGTTGGTCAATATTTTACTCGTGAACACCCGGAAATCAGATGACGAGAAATTTTCGGCTCCTGTTCGAAAGTTTATTACTGAACTTTCGAAAGGAAAATTTAAGATAATTGAGAGGCCCAATGCAATAGGTTTGCAAACATATATGAGCATTACGAAGAATAATCTTGTGATTCTTGCTTCGTCTGAGCGAACGTTTTTGATTCCTATAATCGATAAGCTTCATCAATTGCTTTCAGAGAATTATAAGATTGAACTTTTTGGACATCCGAATTGGATAAAGGCCACTTTTCTTGATGGATCTAAAATGCAAGCTCTTAAAACTAAGTTTAGCTCGTCTTATTTCATTGATTATAAGTCAAATAATGTGAGGCATTTTGTTGCAAGATACAGGGATGAATATGGGTTAGAGCCCTCGGAGTTTTCATTCAAAGGTTTCGATACAGGTTATTATCTGGGGGGACTTTTGAGAAAATATGGGAGAGATTATGCGAGTCATCTAACTACAGAAACCTATAATGGACTGCATAATGATTTTCGATTCTCAAGAGACCCGGTTACGGGCTTTAGCAACGCTGAACTTATGATGCTGGTTTATCAATCGCTCGAACTACGGCCAATAAGATGAGATCGGAACAGCAGCTCAGGACCTTTTTACGTGTTTTAGAAAACTATAAAGAAGACAGGCCGCTTAGTAAATTTCTTCCGGAATTTTTTCGAAAAAACAAGCAGATGGGATCCAATGATCGGCGTTCTGCATCAAGGCTCTTATATAATTACTTTAGAATAGGAAATGCTCTGCGGGAAAAATCGATTGAGGAAAGATTATTTATAGCCGAATTCTTATGTACAGGGGTCGATAATCCGTTTCTCGAGCACTTCCGCCCGGATCTGAATCAGAAAATAAGTCTTCTCCTTGAAGAAAAAATAGTTTTTTTAGCGACTGAATATGGCTTTAAACTCGCGGAAATATTTCCTTTCGGCCATCTTTCTAAAGGGATTGATCAATCTGAGTTCTTTAAATCTTTTTTTATCCAACCGGATCTTTATATCAGGATTCATCCCGGGAAAGTAGATGAAGTCATATCTGCTTTTGGTAAAACGGCTGTTCCATTCAGGCAGATTGGACAATACACCCTTTCTTTGCCGAATGGAACTAATTTATATAACATCTTCCCGGATGATGAGTTCCCCACTAAACCGTTTGAAGTACAGGATCTTTCATCTCAGCAAACGCTTAAATATTTCAAGCCAAACAGGTATGAAAATTGGTGGGATGCATGTGCGGCATCGGGAGGGAAGTCACTGTTACTTTTTTCCGAACAACCGGATATAAAACTGGTTGTATCTGATATTCGGGAAAGTGTGCTGGAAAACCTGGACGAGCGTTTTATAAATGCCGGTTTGCGCACCTATCAGAAGAAAATACTTGATCTTACGGAAAACCCAGATCCTGTTCTACATCATTACCAATTTGACGGCATTATTTTAGACGCTCCGTGCAGCGGTTCAGGGACCTGGGGAAGAACACCTGAAATGATCAGCCAGTTTTTTGATCACAAGATTCAGGGATTTCAAAACCTTCAAAAAACCATAGCATCTAATGTCATTAGATATTTAAAGCCCGGCAAAGCGTTGATTTATATTACCTGCTCTGTGTTTAAAGAAGAAAATGAGGACGTTGTGCAGCATCTGATATCTGAACATGGCCTTCAATTGGAGAGTCAGGAGATTTTGCGCGGTTACGAGAGCAAAGCCGACACCATGTTTGCATCCCGTCTTATTAAACCGGCACTATCCTGAATTTAATGCTCAGGGAGTAATTATAAACCCGTATTATTCCGGAATAATTTAACTGCAATTGCGAGAAGGATAATACCGAATGCTTTTCTTAAAATACTTACGCCAGTTTTTCCAAGGAGCTTTTCAATCCGAACGGTGTTCTTGAGCACAATGTAGACAAAAAGCATATTCACAGCGATACCCACTATGATGTTTTGCGTTGCGTATTCTGACTTAAGGGATAGCAAGGTGGTTAACGTTCCTGAGCCGGCAATTAAGGGGAATGCAAGCGGCACAATAGAAAGGCTTTCCGAAACCTCTTCCTTAATGAGATTTATACCAAGGATCATTTCCATTGCGATTATAAAAATCACAATTGAGCCTGCTATTGCAAATGATGAAACATCAAGCCCTATAATCCTCAGAAGTTCTTCACCTGCGAATAGAAACAGGATCATGATGAGCAAAGCAACTATTGAAGCCTTTCCAGATTGTAAGTGGCCTGCCTTATTCCGCAGCGTTATTAAGATAGGAATAGACCCAAGAATATCAATGATAGCAAATAATATCATTGTTACCGATAGGATTTGATTGTAGCTAAAAGAGAGACTCTCCATTGTCGCGGCTTATAATTTCTTTATCATATAAGAAAAAGGCTTTGCCCAATATTACACTCAGAAAACAAAAAGGTTCCGGATTTTCCGGAACCTTTTTGTTAATTTTTGACCAATTACTCTCTATCCTTTTCAATGATCTTGCCATCTCTGAGCTCACGTATTTTACTGTATTTCTTGCCATAGCTGAAGTAAACAACTACACCAAGAGCCATCCAGATAAACAAACGCACCCAACTTTCAGCTGGCAGGGAGTACATCAGATATACGCATACCAAAACTCCCATTATAGGAACAAAAGGGACCAATGGAGTCCGGAAAGGCCGAACTGCATTTGGTAACGATTTCCGTAAAACCATGATTCCTATACAAACCAGAACGAAAGCAAATAAGGTCCCGATACTTACCATGTGGCCCAGATCCGATACTGGTACAAAACCTGCAAAAAGACTCACAAATACAAGGAAAAACAAATTTGTCTTCCACGGAGTACGGAATTTCGGGTGCACAACTGAGAAAAACTTAGGTAATAATCCGTCTTTAGCCATGGTGTAAAACACCCGGGATTGACCCATAAGCATCACCAGGATAACTGAAGTATAACCTGCAAGGATTGCAATGATCAAAGCATCCTGGAGGAAGCTGTAGCCGGTCATTGCAAATGCTGTTGCCGCTGGCTTAGCATCACCTGCAAAATCTTTGTAGTTTACCAGTCCGGTCATTACATGAGCGAATAGCACGTAAAGGATTGTACATACTATAAGAGATCCCAGAATTCCGATAGGCATACCTCTTTGCGGATTTTTGGCTTCCTGGGCGGCCGTGGAAACAGCATCAAAGCCAATAAAAGCGAAGAAAACCACTGCGGCACCTGTGGAGATCCCACTCCATCCGAAGTTTTCAAATTTTCCTGTGTTTTCCGGAATGTAAGGAACGTAGTTGTCAGGGTTGATGTGGCTCCATCCCAGAATGATAAAGATCAGCACTACCGCAACCTTCAATACCACAAGGAAGTTATTCATGGTCGCAGATTCCTGCGTACCCCGGATAAGCACAAGTGATAATACGCAGACAATAAATATTGCTGGCAGATTGATTATCCCGCCTTCAATTACTGTACCGTCACCTAATTTCATGGTTTCCCAGGGTGAAACAATCAGCTCGTGCGGAAGGTCGATGTTATATTTATTGAGCAGTTCAAGAAGGTAACGTGACCAGCTTACTGCTACTGTAGCGGCACCAAGTGCGTATTCCAGAACAAGGTCCCATCCAATAATCCAGGCCATAAATTCGCCCATGGTGGCGTAAGAATAGGTGTAAGCACTTCCTGCAACCGGTATCATGGAAGCAAACTCAGCATAACACAAACCTGCGAAAGCACAGGCGAAAGCAGCCAGGGCAAATGAGATTGTTACCGCTGGTCCCGCATTCTCTGCGGCCGCTATCCCGGTTAAGGAGAACAAGCCAGCGCCAATAATAGCTCCAATACCGAGTGCGACGAGATTGACGCTTGTTAACGATCGTTTTAACGTACCCTCACCCGTTTGAGCTGATTCGAACATTAACTGTTCGATTGATTTTTTGTGGAACATACAATTGGTTTAGTAATGTTTTATCTATGTTTTTATCATTTTAACTGGTTTCAAACGTAAATAATTTTATTTGAATTATGAAACTCCTGGGACCATTTGTTTGGTAATAACATTTGGTTTAAAATCACTTGTTATCAGTTAATACGATCGCATTTATGGATAAAAAAAAGGGACCATCCGAAGAAGTTCCCTTTTGATTTTTTGTACCGGAAAATTATCTGTTGACAGATTCCTTCTTGCTGGTAATTGCACCTGCAGTTGTGTTGCCAGTCTGATCGACTGAGATGGTTTTAACATCTTTGATTACCTCTATTTTGCCAATGGCATGAGAAGTGCCGGTTGAAAGGTGAGGGGCAATAATCAACGATACTATTGACATCAATTTTATAAGAATATTCATTGACGGACCTGAAGTATCCTTAAATGGATCCCCAACGGTATCACCCGTTACGGAAGCCTTGTGGGGTTCAGATTTCTTGTAGTACATTTCTCCGTCAATTTCAACACCTTTTTCGAACGATTTCTTTGCATTATCCCACGCACCACCTGCATTTGACTGGAACATACCCATCAAAACGCCGGATACTGTTACGCCAGCTAATAAACCACCCAGCACCTCTGCGCCAAACGAAAATCCGATTATGATCGGAACTATCAGTGCAATTGCTCCGGGCAGCATCATTTCACGAATTGAAGCTTTTGTAGAGATCGCTACGCATTTGTCATATTCTGGTGTCGCTTTGTATTCCATAATCCCAGGAATTTCACGGAACTGACGGCGCACTTCGTTCACCATGTCCATGGCAGCCCGGCCCACTGCCGAAATACATAGAGACGAAAAAATGAATGGAATCATACCCCCAACGAACAATCCTGCTAATACATCTGCTTTGTAAATATCAATTGCATTTATTCCGGCAACTCCTACAAACGCAGCAAATAGCGCTAAGGAAGTAAGAGCGGCAGAAGCAATAGCAAATCCCTTCCCTGTAGCAGCGGTAGTATTTCCTACTGCATCCAGATTATCAGTGCGTTCTCTGACTTCCGGTGGTAATCCGCTCATTTCAGCGATGCCACCTGCATTATCTGCTATTGGTCCGAACGCATCGATGGATAACTGCATCGCGGTGGTCGCCATCATCCCTGCTGCAGCTATAGCTACGCCATAAAAGCCTGCAAAGTAAAAGGAGCCGTAAATTCCCCCGGCGAGAACAAGTATTGGCAGGACAGTTGATTCCATACCTACAGACAAACCTGCTATAATATTAGTTGCATGTCCTGTTGATGATTGCCGTATAATGCTCATTACCGGCCGTTTACCCATTGCCGTATAATATTCAGTAATGATACTCATTAGCGCTCCCACAATCAGTCCGACAATAATGGCATAAAAAACATCCATTTTGGTGAACTCAAAACCGCGGATAACCATTTCCTCAGGAAGCATCCATTGGACAGCGAAAAATGAAACTATTGCTGTAAGAATAATAGAAGACCAGTTACCCATGTTCAGGGCATTTTGAACGCTGTCGGTTTCCTTATTAATTTTTACAAAAGAGCAAGCTACAATAGACAGTATCAAACCGATTCCTGCGATAAGCATCGGCAAAAGAATTGGAGCAATGCCTCCGAAATTGTCAATTGATTTGATTTCGCGTCCTAATATCATGGTCGCGAGGATAGTGGCTACGTACGAACCAAAAAGATCGGCTCCCATTCCTGCAACATCGCCTACGTTGTCACCAACGTTATCGGCAATTGTCGCCGGATTACGGACATCGTCTTCAGGTATTCCTGCTTCAACTTTACCTACAAGATCAGCACCTACGTCAGCAGCTTTAGTATAGATTCCGCCACCAACACGGGCAAAAAGCGCAATTGACTCAGCTCCAAGTGAAAATCCCGCCAAAACTTCAAGAGCTTTGACCATTTCCACCCCATTAACGTCACCGTTAACGTTGATGACGTACATCTGATAAAACACAATAAATAAGCTTCCGAGCCCCAGAACAGCCAGGCCGGCAACTCCAATGCCCATTACACTTCCTCCTGTAAATGATACTTTTAACGCTTTCGCCAGACTTGTCCGGGCAGCTTGTGTAGTACGTACATTCGACTTGGTAGCTATGTTCATACCAATATACCCTGCCAGTGCAGAAGTAAATGCACCTATTAAAAATGAGATAGCGATAACCCAGCTTGACGTTTCAACAAGAGTGCCGGAATAAGCAAGTAATATTGCTGCTATAGCTGAAAAATATCCCAGGACTTTCCACTCTGCTTTCAAAAATGCCATAGCTCCGTCCGCAATGTACCCTGCAAGGCGCTGCATATTTTCGTCACCCGCATCCTGTTTACTTACCCAGGCCGATTTCATAGCCATAATAACTATCCCAACGACACCTAAAAGCGGTATAATGTAAATTAAATTTTCTTGTAAAAACTCCATGTATAAATCCCTGTTTAGTTTGGTTATTTTTTAAAACGTGACCGCAAAAATAGCAGGCTTATTCTATTAATCAAACTTAAGAGACTATAATGTTTTGATATTCAGTGATATTCTTTTTTGCCAATAGCGTTAGATACTGATAATGAGCAAATTGACGGGATTAATTATTTCCGTTTTCCAGGCCCTATTTAAACGTCATAAAGGTTAGTTATGCCTTGAGATTATTTTCTTGATTTTGAGACTATTTTTAACGTAAGTTTAATCTCAAATAATTAAACCAATTTTAGGAATGAAGGAAACCTTAGAACCAACAGAAATGAAACGTGAGCTCGGTCTGCTTGACGCGACATTGATTGTAGCAGGAAGTATGATCGGCTCAGGAATTTTTATAGTAGCAGCCGACATAACCAGAAATGTTGGATCTTCTGGATGGTTGATAGCAGTCTGGCTTATCACCGGGCTGATGACGTTAATAGCCGCTGTAAGCTATGGAGAACTTAGTGCGATGTTCCCCAAGGCTGGAGGTCAATATGTTTATCTCAAGGAAGCATATAACCCCCTGATCGGATTTCTGTATGGCTGGAGTTTCTTTGCTGTGATCCAGACGGGTACTATAGCTGCGGTCGGCGTTGCCTTTTCAAAATTCACAGCTTACCTCATTCCAGGAGTCAGTGAAGATCTGGTCCTCTTTGATATCGGATCACTTGTTATTTCGCCGGCCCAGGTTCTTGCCATAGGAACAATTATTTTGTTAACCTATATAAATACAAAAGGGGTCAAGGGTGGGAAAATGATTCAAACAACACTCACTTTGACCAAACTAATAAGTTTGTTCGGCTTGATAATTTTTGGATTTATCATGCTCAAGCCAGATGTATGGGATGCGAACTGGTCGAATGCGTGGACTATGCAAAAACTCAATATCGATGGTTCAGTTGAGTCATATACAATGGCTGCAGCTCTGGGCGCTGTAGCGGCGGCAATGGTTGGCTCAATTTTTAGCAGCGATGCCTGGAACAACATTACCTTCATTGCTGGAGAGGTGAAAAACCCTAAAAGAAACATAGGCCTGAGCCTGTTTCTGGGTACCCTGATAGTTACTATAATTTATGTGCTCGCAAATTTGGTGTATGTTGCTGTGCTACCTCTTGCAGAGATTGCTACTGCTGACAAAGACAGAGTTGCTGTAGCAGCTTCCGGTGTGATATTCGGAAACGCTGGAACAATAATCATAGCACTGATGATAATGATCTCCACATTCGGATGCAACAACGGGCTTATTTTAGCTGGCGCCAGGGTATATCATACAATGGCCAACGACGGCTTATTCTTTAAAAAAACAGCCACTTTGAATAAACATGCGGTTCCGGAATTCGGGCTCTGGATACAATGTATCATGGCCTCTATCCTTTGCCTTAGCGGGAAATATGGTCAGCTTCTGGATATGATCTCCTTTGTAGTGGTGATTTTTTATGTTCTTACTATCATTGGAATCTATATTTTGAGGTCTAAAATGCCTGATGCCGAACGTCCATATAAAGCATTCGGATATCCCTTCCTGCCCGCTTTATACATTGTTATGGGAATTGCCTTCTGTACCTTATTGATTCTTTATAAACAGGAGTTCGTTTGGGTTGGATTAGGTATTATGCTTAGCGGAGTTCCGATCTATTATTTGTGGAGAGCGAGTGAGAGGAGGTCTGAGGTCTGAGG
>JAZKHM010000019.1:0-3694 GCA_040385405.1 Bacteroidota bacterium
CTTTTTCAGTGCCCTCAATTTACTTTCCGGACTTTTAAAAGAAGCAGCTTTATGTGCTTAGACCTCTTCTTCTTTAAACAGCTTTGCGGTAAAATAGTCCCTGTTCATACGGGCTATATTGGTGATTGATATTTCTTTAGGACATTCCGCTTCACAAGCACCAGTATTGGTACAACTTCCAAAACCTTCAGCGTCCATCTGAGCCACCATTGCCTGCACTCGGCGATAGCGTTCAGGCTGTCCCTGCGGCAAGAGGGCTAACTGAGATACCTTGGCCGACACGAAGAGCATCGCAGATGCATTTTTACAGGCCGCTACACAAGCACCGCAACCTATACAAGTCGCAGAATTAAACGCCTCATCGGCGATAACCTTTGGAATCGGGATTACATTTGCATCCGGCACTCCGCCTGTGTTCACAGAAACGAAACCGCCGGCAACCTGTATACGGTCAAAAGCTGAACGATTTGTTGCAAGATCTTTAATTACCGGAAACGCTTCAGCACGCCATGGTTCAATAACTACCGTATCGTTATTTTTAAAACTCCGCATATGCAGCTGGCATGTTGCTATCCCCTGCTTAGGTCCATGAGGTCGTCCGTTAATGTGTAATGAACACGATCCGCAGATACCTTCGCGGCAGTCGTGATCAAAATGAATGGGATCGTCACCCCTTTTTACAAGATCTTCGTTTACTACATCAAGCATTTCAAGGAACGACATATCCGGAGACACGTGATCTGCTGCATAGGTAACGAAATTACCCTTAGTGTCGGCATTTTTCTGACGCCAAACCTTTAACGTCAAATTCATATTTTCACTCATCTTTGTAGTATTTAGTCTCAGGTATCAAGTATCAGGACACCAGTAATTTCATTAATAATTCAGTCGTTGAAGTACCAAGATCCTTCTTGATTCCTATTACTTACTTATAGCTCCGTTGCGTTAATTTAACATTTTCAAATACCAGCTCTTCTTTATGCAATACTTCAGGCTGATTGTCTCCCTTGTACTCCCATGCTGCTGCATATGCATAATTATCATCATCACGAAGCGCCTCTCCTTCGTCTGTCTGACTTTCCAGGCGAAAGTGGCCGCCACATGATTCCTTACGATCAAGTGCGTCGTCTACCATTAATTCTCCAAGTTCGAGGAAATCAGCAATCCGGCCAGCATTTTCAAGATTTTGATTGAACTCTTCATTTATACCTGACACACGCGCATTCTGCCAGAAATCAGCGCGAAGACTACGTATGAGTTCTTTTGCCTTCTTCAATCCTTCTTCAGTACGGGCCATCCCGCAATATTCCCACATGATATGACCCAGCTCCCGATGGTATTCATTGGCAGTTTTAGTTCCCTTTAATGACAGCAGCTTATTAATGCGTTCGATCACGCTTCTTTTTGTTTCTTCAAAAGCCGGATGGCTCGCATCAACTGCTTTCGGGCCAATAGTGGCTAAATAATCGCCAAGGGTGTATGGAATTACAAAATATCCATCTGCCAAACCCTGCATTAATGCAGAAGCACCAAGCCGGTTAGCACCGTGGTCAGAAAAGTTAGCCTCACCCAAACAGTAAAGTCCTTTGACGGTCGTTTGTAAATTATAATCAACCCACAAGCCTCCCATGGTATAATGAACAGCCGGGTAAATCCGCATGGGCTGCTTGTATGGATTTTCATCGGTTATCTGCTGATACATATCGAACAGGTTACCATATCTGGCGCGAACTGCATCTTCTCCAAGGCGACCGATGGCCTCTGCAAAATCGAGATACACCGCAATACCAGATGCCCCTACACCACGGCCTTCATCAACCATTTCTTTTGCATTTCGTGAGGCTACATCCCGGGGTACCAGGTTACCAAACGCCGGATATTTACGTTCAAGGAAATAATCCCGGTCTTCTTCCTTTAGATCGGTAACTTTTAATTCCCCTTTTCTAAGTTTTTGCGCAAGTTCAACAGTTCTTGGTGCCCAAACCCTTCCGTCGTTACGTAACGACTCTGACATAAGGGTTAATTTCGACTGGTGATCGCCTGTTACAGGTATACAAGTTGGGTGAATTTGTGTGAAACACGGGTTTGCAAAATACGCGCCACGCTTATGTGCCTTCCATGCTGCTGTAACATTACATCCCATGGCATTGGTAGAAAGGTAAAATACATTTCCATAACCTCCTGTGCACAAAAGTACTGCGTGTGCCCCGTGAGTGTCGATTGCACCTGTTATCAGGTCACGGGTAACAATACCTTTGGCTTCACCATCAATAGTAACAACATCCATCATCTCGTGGCGGGTATACATAGTAACTTTCCCGAGATTGATCTGACGATTGAGCGCGGAATAAGCCCCCAATAACAATTGCTGCCCGGTCTGACCACGTGCATAAAAGGTTCTGGAAACCTGAGATCCTCCAAAAGAACGGTTATCAAGCAAGCCACCGTACTCACGGGCGAATGGAACTCCCTGCGCAACGCACTGATCAATTATGTTTACCGAAACTTCTGCAAGGCGATACACGTTTCCTTCACGTGCACGGTAATCCCCTCCTTTTATTGTATCATAGAATAAGCGCTGAACACTGTCACCATCGTTCTGGTAATTTTTTGCACCATTGATTCCTCCCTGAGCTGCAATTGAGTGTGCAC
Source organism: Bacteroidota bacterium (assembly GCA_040385405.1). Classification (GTDB taxonomy): domain Bacteria; phylum Bacteroidota; class Bacteroidia; order Sphingobacteriales; family Sphingobacteriaceae; genus Daejeonella. Next base: position 2,653 of record JAZKHM010000019.1, read on the forward strand.
GTCGGGGACTGTCCTGAAAACAAAATGCTTTTACATTATATCCGAGCTCAGCCAATGAGGCTGCAGCAGAAGCTCCAGCCAAGCCTGTACCAACTACTATTACAGTATATTTTCGCTTGTTAGCCGGATTAACCAATTTCAGGTTAAATTTATGTTTTGACCACTTTTGGGCCAGTGGCCCTTCCGGAATTTTAGCATCTAAATTCATCTCAGAAACTTATTTTAATCTGATCGCTCAGAGAATGTGAATCTTATTTAAAAAAGTAAAAGTAAACTGGCATTGCAGCGAAAAGCACCGGTATCAAAATACCGAAGATCCAGACACCAAGGAAGCGGATTATTGGAATGTATTTCTTATTGTCCCATCCTATAGTTTGAAATGCGCTTCTGAAACCATGGATCAGGTGAAAAGCCAGTGCTGCCATAGATATAACATAAAGCAATACATACCACCACGTTTTGAACGAAAGGGCAACTACTTTATAAAGATCTTTAGAGACAATCACTTGTTTGCCGGTTTGTGTGTCGACGTAATCAGAATGGACTAATCTATTAGCATCCCAGGGTAATTCTGAAACTGTGATATCGCTCGGGTTATCCAGGTTAATTTCATATTTCGCATACGGCAATTCTGCATTATGATATTTCCACCAGAAATTACTCATGTGGACTACAATAAACACCAATAACACTGTGCCAAGAATTCCCATATTTCGGGATGTCCATGGACTGTTCTGGTTGCCCGCCTGTACTGCATATCCAATCGGACGTGCCTTCTTATTACCGAGCGTAATCACCAGCGCGTAAACGGCATGTATTATGATTGACGCATACAATAAATATGATACAACTTTTATAGGAGTAAAATGAGTCATGAAGTAGGCATACGCATTAAAAGCCTGCCCTGCATCATCCTTGAATAATTGAAGGTTCCCAACTAAATGTACAATCAAGAAAGTACAGAGAAATAAGCCGGTAGCGGCCATTATCAGTTTTTTTCCCAATGAGGATGAGAACGTTTTTGCGAAATTGCTCATTACCT
>JAZKHM010000020.1:0-78861 GCA_040385405.1 Bacteroidota bacterium
TTAGCTTCTTTAATAGCTTAACCTTATCTGCCTGGGTTTTTGCCTTGTTCGGGTATATTGGCAACGATAATTTGTTGCCATTGTATTCTCGTTGACGAATACCTTCATAATAGTAAAGCAGGAAAGCTCTACCTTCGACTGCCTTAATCTCGATCTCAGTGTGCATGTTGACTCATTTGCTGACTCACGAGGCATGCTTAAACTAAAAAAGGCCCTAATAGGGCCTTTCTACGTAGCGGGGAGCAGGATCGAACTGCCGACCTCAGGGTTATGAATCCTGCGCTCTAACCATCTGAGCTACCCCGCCAAATTTATTTTCTCTTATTAGGCTAAATTTTATTTAATTGTCGAATACAACAATTATATTGTCAATCAAACCCCTTATAATTGAGTTTGCAAATATAGAGGAAATTACTTTTCTTTAGAAACTAATCACAAAAAAATACGCCTCACCAGATCAAATATTTATAGGATGTCAGAAAAGAAGAAGTTTAATGTTGAGTATGAAGTGAAATCATCTCCTAAGATATTATTTGGTTTCTTGAACGAACCTAATGGTTTGGCTCAATGGTTTGCCGATGATGTCAACTATCGCGACCAGGTTTATACCTTTACCTGGGACGGGGAGCAGCAGAAAGCAAAGTTGTTATCGATCAAGGAAAATAAACTGGTGAAGTTTAAATGGCTGGATGATGAACCTCATTGTTATTTTGAGATGGAAATTGTTCAGGATGAGCTGACAAATGATGTGGCTCTTTCCATTACAGATTTCGCCACTGATGATACGGTTCAGGACCGCAAACTCATCTGGGATAATCAGATCCAATACCTGATCAGCGTATTGGGTGCGTAGGGATTAAATTTTCCTTATTTTTGCTTCATGATTTCCGCCGGTGCTAAAGCATCCGGACGGGTTTCATCCCGCCATTCGGGATTGAAAAGCAAACTATTCTGATGAAAAAAGTACACCTCTTAGTGTTTCAGGCCTTTATCAGGCCCTTCATCGTGACGTTTTTCATCGTGATGTTCATTTTGCTGATGTTATTTTTATTTAAATACATCGACGACCTGATCGGAAAAGGCTTTGAATGGCATGTGATCCTGCAGCTGCTTATGTATGCTTCGGCGACTAATGTGGCAATGGCCCTTCCCCTGGCAATCCTACTTTCTTCTATTATGACCTTCGGCAGCCTGGGCGAAAACTACGAACTCGTGGCTATTAAGTCGGCTGGGATATCCCTCCAAAAGGCCATGATGCCGCTGATTATTACCGTAGGAGTTCTCGGTATCGGCGCATTCTTTTTTTCGGATTATATGCTCCCGAAAGCGAATTTGAAAATGGGCTCTCTACTGTACGATGTCCGGAATCAAAAGGCCGCATTCCTGATAAAGGAAGGTATCTTCAATAACAGTATCCCGGGATATGCCATTCGCGTTAAAAAGAAAGATCCTGATCAGACCCTTCATGATGTACTGATCTATGACCGTAATACCACAAACGGAAATTTAAATGAACTGATGGCCAAGGAAGGGCAGATGTTCATAAGCGATGATAACCAGCTGCTGGTACTGAAACTCAAGAACGGCAGGCGTTATGAGGAAACGCCCGGCACAAGCGGGAGCTATAACCCGCGGCAGCGCTTCATGAGAACCGAGTTTAAGGAAACAGAACAGAAACTGGATCTTTCAAGCTTTAATCTTAAACGGACGGATGAGGAATTGTTCAAGTCCAACTACCAGATGATGAGCCTTAAGCAGCTGAAGATGTACCGCGATTCTTTCCTGGCCAAGAGGGATAGTAATATCCGCTCTACCTATACCGACGTTTCCCTGCTCACTAATGCATACCGAACAGATTCGCTTAGCCCAAAGGCGCCGGTTAAATTGTTAAAGCCCTATAAGGATGTCATGCAGCTGATTCCAAAGGATAGGCGAATGTCAGCGGTCCTGAGCGGTAAAGATCAGATCCGCACGATTAAAGATGTACTTGGCCGTAAGGAACTTTATACTGCCGACAATAAAGTAAGGATCCGGGGATTCCTGATAGAACTTAACCGTAAGTTTACCCTGGCAGTTTCGTGTATGGTTTTATTTTTCATTGGAGCACCGCTCGGGGCAATCATCCGGAAAGGGGGTCTGGGCCTTCCTGTCGTGATGTCGGTGTTGTTCTTCCTTATATACCATATCATTTCCACTATCGGCGAAAAGTCCGTTAAAGATGGAGCAATAGCTCCTTTTCTGGGAATGTGGATTGCTATATTTACCCTTGCACCGCTGGGCGCGTTTCTTACTTATAAAGCTACGGTTGATTCGGTTTTGTTTGATCTGGACTATTATAAAAGATGGTTTGGGAAGATATTTGCGAAAAGGGAGAAAGCGTAAGACGCTATTTTACTTTAAGGAAATAATTCACCCAAACTATTTCCGTAAATTCGCACCAATTTTAGCGATGTAACAAATTCGCTCCTTACACCCCAACTATGTTTAACACGATTGAAGAAGCGATAAGCGATATAAAAGCAGGCAAAGTGATTATTGTGGTTGACGATGAAGACCGCGAGAATGAAGGAGATTTCCTTACTGCGGCCGCTAATGCAACCCCGGAAGTAATCAATTTTATGGCTACGCACGGGCGGGGGCTAATTTGTGCTCCTCTCACAGAAGATCGCTGCCAGGAATTACGTCTAGATTTGATGGTTGGTAATAACACCGCCGTATTTGAAACTAACTTTACAGTATCCGTAGATCTGATAGGCCATGGCTGTACTACCGGGATATCGGCTTCCGACAGGTCAAAAACGGTTCAGGCGCTTATTGATCCTACAACAAACCCGGATGAACTGGGTCGTCCCGGTCATATATTTCCGCTTATCGCGAAAAAGGGGGGTGTATTGCGCCGTGCCGGACATACTGAAGCGGCAGTCGATCTGGCCGAAATGGCCGGTCTGCCACCTGCCGGACTGCTGGTTGAGATATTGAAAGAAGACGGGGAAATGGCACGCCTTCCAGATTTGCTGGTCATCGCAAAACAGTTCAAACTCAAAATCATTTGTATTAAGGACCTGATTTCTTACCGGCTTAAAACAGAATCATTAATAAAGAAAGAGGTTTCAGTTAAACTGCCGACCCAGTGGGGCGATTTTGAAATGGCCGCATACACCCAGCTTAATTCGGGCGAACAGCATCTTGCCCTGGTGAAAGGAAGCTGGGAAGAAGATGAACCAATTTTGGTTAGGGTACATAGCTCCTGCATTACCGGTGATATTTTCGGCTCCTGCCGCTGCGATTGCGGACCCCAGCTTCATAAGGCTATGGAAATGATTGAAAAGGAAGGTAAAGGCGTGGTTATTTATATGAACCAGGAGGGACGGGGAATTGGGCTTATCAATAAATTGCATGCCTATAATTTGCAGGAAAATGGTGTCGATACGGTTGACGCAAATCTCCAGCTTGGTTTTGCGATGGATCAGCGGGATTATGGGATAGGTGCCCAAATACTTCGCAGTCTGGGAATCAAGAAGATGAAGCTCATGTCGAATAACCCCACTAAGCGTTCCGGCCTGATTGGCTACGGCCTGGAAGTGGTGTCTAATGTTCCTATGGAGATTGAGTCTAATGAACACAATGAGCTATACCTCAGAACCAAGAGGGATAAGATGGGCCACACCATCATGAAAAACAGCTAGCTTATTTATTCTTCGGCTGTACTTTTTCTTCCGGCTTTGTAGCATCGGTAATCAAAGGCAAAGGCTCCTCCTTCGGCTTTTCTTCCTTTCTGCTTTTTCCACGCATGAATTTCAGCAGCTCACTGACGTTGTCAAAGTCTTTCCGGTATACCAGCCCCAGCGCGCTGACATATTCGCTTTCTTTATTGGTGATATTCAGGAAGTTTCTGTTGTTTAATTTATTCGAGGCACGCAGAACAAGGCTTCCATCTTTTTTGATCAGGTAGAGCGCTTCGACGTCTCTTGCCACAGATGAATTTCCAAGTAGATTGAAATCTGAAAAAGCATCATCCTTTATATTCCGGCCGGTAACACCACCGGTTAAGATCAGGCGGTCGTTCATGAAACGGAAAGTTGCACTTGCATCATTAAAGGAACGGATGTTGAAATCCACAGTGTTCAGGTTGAGCGATTGCGTGATAATGGTATTTAATTGATTAAAGACCAATTCTGTTCCTGCCTCAATCAGTGTTGCTGTTGCAGCTTCGCCTAATTTCCCTCCTGCACCATCTGCAAATGACCTTCTAACTATCAGACTCAATGCCTGCTGGTTCATATTATTCACATCGCTGAGGTAAGATTGCAGTTCATCCTTTATGTATGCATCCGCAGGAAAGTTCAGATCAAATGCGATTGTTGGAGTTAGTAGAGGACCGCTCAGATTCATAACTGCCTCGACTGGCACCCGCTGCTCTAGTGGCGGCCGTCCGGCTGCCGTATAAAGCGGGCGCAAACTGGCTCGTACTTCATAAACCGCACTTAGATTAATGGCTGCCTCAACCGGGTTTCCCGTCCACCGTATAGACCCGCCCTGGGTTATCTTAAATATTTTATTAATGAAATCCTGGGCTGTGAACGCGAACTTTCCGCTGGTAATCAGATAGGCTCCATACATCTCAAAATCGCCCAGACTGGTAATGTTCAGCCGCAGATTTTCAGACTTGCCCCTTCCGGAAAGCTTGCCCAATTCAGTGAAGATATTCACTTCACTCTCTTCGTCAACCTGGAGCGACAAGGTCATGACCAGCCCCTTGAAAGAAGTGACTTTGGGTTTGTTCAGCGATGAATCCTTCGCCACGAAAGTGATGAAATCGTTTTTGCTTACCGTGGCGGATGAATTTAGCGGAATGTTGAATACCGTACCTGCTTCTGTTTTAGCATCAATATTAATGCGCATGTCATTGGTGGGGCCGGTAAAGCTGAAGACCCCGGTTCCATAGGCCACGCCATAATATAAAGGGTTATCCTTAGCTGTTGTATTCAGTGCCATGAAGGGATCGTTGGCCACAATGTTGATCTGGATATTCGGATTGAGCGGATTGGCCATATCAACTGTCCCATTGACCAGCGCTTCAGTGTTATTTATATCCCGAAGTTTAAAGCTGTTCAGGATAATAACGCTGTTTTCAACTTTGAACTCATCCGACATGCGATACGGGGTCTTTAAGTAATTTACCGTCATACCGGCATCATTAAAAGAGATTGTGCCGTCGATCCTGGGCTGGGTTATTTTACCGGTTACTTCCAGGTTTGCCGACACTTTACCGTTCATGTTGGTAACCAGGGTTTTCAAAAAGGGCTGAAAGATGATAACTTCATTGTTATTCATCATCACATTCATGTCAAGGCTATTCTGATCGCTGTTGGCATTATAGGTGCCGTCTATTTCAAGAGTCTTAGTGCCCTGGTTTTCGATATCGATTGCGACATTGATCAGCCTGGTTGAATTATCGAACCCGGCGTTCAGGTTCAGATCGCCGATAAGTACATTATTGTAATGCAGAGTGTCGATCTTCATCTCTGCCTCGACATTTGGCTTGGTTAATATACCCGCAAATTTTGCCTTCCCGTTCAGTTCTCCCTTCAGGGAAATCCCTGCAGTTTGTGTCAGCGGATTAAAGGTAGTAAGCTTAAATTTATTAAACCCAATTAGAAGTTCATCGGCCGGATCTTTGGAAATGATCCCGTCGATGGTAATCATCTGGTTATCCCGGAAGAGTTCGAACCCGGTGATCTTGGTCCTCCGGAAAAGACTGAAGGCATCATTCGGGCCGCGGCCCTCATCAAAGCTGAAGCTCACCTTTTCCTGGATCTTCCAGACTTCATTATTTATGATTACATCGGAAGGCAGCACGCTTAAGCGGATTTTCTCGGTACCCGTTTCCGTAAACTCAACAAGGGAGTTTAAATCGAGTTGATTCACCGCATTTTTATCAGACAATTTGATATTCAGGCTCAGGCTATCATTCCTGAGTATGTTTGCCATATTCACATTCTTGATATAGAGACTGTCAGTTATATCAATTCTGTCGGACGTGACAAATATATTCATGGCCTGCGCCGAAGTACTCTCATCAATTATGAGGTTATTGATCTTAATCTGATTATACTGTATAAGTTTTGCAAAGCCATTCAGATTAGCAATATTTTCCGCGGATACGAATTTGCCGTTAAAATTTGCGCCATCCGGAATTTTCAGGGCAGGCATTAAAAGCATACTAAGGGGTTCGAAGTATTTTATCTTGAGGCTGAACTCGAAATTTTGTCTGCCGGGTTTAAGATACTTGAGCCTTAAAGAGGGAATGTATTGGTTGGCCACCGACTTAAAGTAATCGGGTAATGTTTTTAGACTGTATTCACCTTTGATACCGGCGTCAAGAATGTCAGAATTGATTTTTAATTCCCGGTTTGATCCAATGCCGATAGCCGTAAGGTATACAGAATCAACAATAAAAGAATTGTCAGAGTTAGTTAGACGGATTTTGCTTACCGCAAATTCGCCCTGTATATTTTCAAGATTAGAACCGGTGAAATTTGTGGTCAGGTCGGCATCTATCTGTATCGTGTCTTTGGTGAAGTTTAATTTATGCAGATTGGCTCCGCGGAGACTTGCGTTGAAATTAAAGATGGGTAGATTCGGCTTGAGATCGATGCTGCCGTTAAAATCCAGCTTTATATTCCTGTCGTTTACTTTGATGATACCCTGGAAAAGTTTGTTTATAAAACTGCCATTAACATTGATATTGCTGTAGCGATAACCATTATAGTCGAAATACCGGATGTCACCCTTCACCCGTTCCTGAAGGGTATTTAAATTAAAGCCGCTTCCATTAATGTTCGCCGTGAGCGTGGTTCTGCCAAGGTCACCTCTGTCGAGCAGTTCTCCGATATTAAAATCATAAGCCCTGACTATGCCATTATAAGTTGGATAACCCTTGCTGTTGATTTTCATATTAAGGTCTGTAACCACCCGGCCCAGTCTTGTCTTAATCTCGCCGAAGGCAATAAAATCGTTCGTGAAGCCGGTGAAGCGCCCTTTAAAACTAATGTTTCCAAATTTCGATGCTATCGGCGGTATTAGCGATTTTTTAGAACCCGTCGCCCGGGCGATAATAAGGTCAAGATCCCTTTTGTTCGTGGTAAACTGATCGACTTTCAGGTCGAGCATGGTATTTTTCAGGGTAGGGAGGCCCTTTATTTTAAAATCGCCCTTGAGATATGTTGCCTGTCCGCTACGTACTGCAAAATTCTTAGCTTTCAGGTCATTAATAAAACCGGTGGCTTGTCCGTCAAGATCCAATATGATGTTTGATTTGGCGAGCTGAGGGGCGAAATAACTTACATCGGAGCTGTTAATCCTGGCGTTTTTGAAATTCACATTCATGTACACCTTGCTGATAAATTTGCCGAAGTCTTTGAAGTTGGCGTACTTCATCAAAAGATAATCAGAAAGCCTGGAGGTCGGTGTTTCGAGCAACAGATCCTTGAACTCCATCTGGTTCGTATCTATTGTAGCATTAGTGGTCAGGTTCTTCAAATAAAAGCCGCTCTTTTCACGGAGTGTGAGATTGCGGAACCCTGCTTTTATAAGGTGATTTTTGGTATCGAGATTAAGAATAGAAGTACTGAGATTGCGCAAGTCAATGTCGTTGAAATTTACGCCTTTGACCGGGGTGGTATTGTTGAAGTTCTGGTATTTAAAAGCAATGTTATTAAGGACAATTTTGTCGATTGTAACATCATAAGGTCTTCGGGGTTTTTTGGTTGGAGTAGGATCACCGGTGTCGAAGTAGTTAATGATAAATTCAACGTTTGTTGCCGAGTCACGGTACTGCTTAAGGTGAAACTTGCCATTATCCATCTGTATGGTGTTTACAGAAATCTTTCTCAACTTGCGCGAAAACAGGTTTAAATCAACAGTCAGTCTGGGTGAAAACAGGAGTGTATCTTGTTCTCTGTCTTCAATATACAGGCTGTCGAGCACCAGAGACTTAAAAGGTTTAAAATGCAAACTGCCCACCTCTACCCTCGTCTGCAGTTTTTCCGACAGGTATTTGGCAGCTTTCTTAGCGACAAATGTCTGGACCGATTTAAACTGAAGAGAGAATATAAATACGGCTACAAGCAACAACAGACTTGCGAGTATCCAGAGGGTTATTTTCAGTGCTTTTTTGATACTTTTGTATTTTAGTGAGATAACATCTAATAAACTATATAGTTTTGGCAACGATCCTCGGCATTGAATCCTCCTGCGATGATACTTCCGCATCAATATGCATTGATGGCAAAATAGTGTCCAATATTATTGCTAATCAGTCCGTCCACCAAAATTTTGGAGGCGTAGTGCCAGAACTTGCCTCGCGGGTTCATCAGCAAAATATAGTTCCCGCAGTTCAGGAAGCGATATCCAAAGCAAAAATACACAAAAATGACATTGATGCCGTAGCTTTTACCCGCGGCCCCGGATTATTGGGATCTTTATTAGTAGGAACGTCATTTGCCAAGGCTTTCGCACTGGCTAATAAACTCCCTTTGATAGAAGTGAATCATATGCAGGCTCATATCCTTGCTCATTTTATTGATGATAATCCTGGTTTTCCCTTTCTGTGTCTAACCGTTTCCGGGGGCCACACACAAATTGTACTTGTAAGGGACTATTTTGAAATGGAGATTGTCGGACAGACCACTGATGATGCGGCGGGTGAAGCTTTTGACAAGACAGCTAAAATACTTGGGCTGCCCTACCCGGGCGGGCCGCTTATTGATAAGTATGCTAAAGAAGGCAACCCGGAAGCCTTCAAATTTCCGGAACCGCAAATTCTGGGTCTCGACTTTAGTTTCAGCGGGTTAAAAACTTCAATCATGTATTTTGTCAGGGACAAGCTAAAAGCCGATCCGGATTTTCTCCTGAACAATATGAACGACGTCTGTGCATCTGTCCAAAACAGAATCGTAACTATTTTACTCAATAAACTGAAGAAAGCTGCAGCCGAATATAAGATCAGCCGGATCGCAATTGCTGGCGGCGTATCGGCGAACTCAGGTTTAAGAACCGGGTTAAAAAATACGGCGGCTGATTTGGGTTGGGAAGTATATATCCCTCAGTTTCAGTATTGTACAGATAATGCCGGGATGATTGCTATTGCGGGATATTATAAATATTTGAAAAAGGATTTCGTCGGCCAGGATATTGCCCCCCAGGCGCGTATGCATTTTTAATTTTAATACCTTTACCCGTAAGCAACTATTATCCGATTTATTATGCTAAGCACGCCGAGTATTATCTTTTTTCTAATTTTCCTGGTTCCTCTTGTCGGATTCCTTATCTGGCTAATGAAAGAGGATAAGCGGAAGGGAAAAATTGGGCTGATGGTGCTGGGTTTTATGGTCATTGCGGGCATTATGTTCATGTATATAATGACGCGGGGGAAATAAAGATATTCTTCCATACACAGCCCGAACCCATAGTCGCATGGCAGCCACATGCGACCACCTTCAGGGTCGTATCTTAGGTCAGAACATTAATTCTATAAACATACGACCCCTTCGGGGTCGAGCGTAATCGGTAGAAATACCAAATAGTATTTGCCCTTTTCATGCGAACGGTTTGACCCCGAAGGGGTCACATGTTTATAAAATAGGCTATGCTGCCTCTCCGACCCTGAAGGGGTCGCATGTGTTGGATTTGTCATTGTGACTACCCATGCATCGAAAGAAATCTATTTAAACTGACATCATTGATTAGGCAATCTTTTATAATTTCCGTTTGACTATTTTCATTTTGGCAGGATATTAGTTAATCATTTAAAATAAGACCAATGGCCGGCGTGATTTTAGAATGAATAATTCAAACACTCCGGGGTCAGGATAGTTATACTACTAAATGAACTAAATTGTAAACAGATGGAAGACAACAAGAATTCGAAAATTGCATTTGCGATTTTAGCAGGGGTTGCTGCAGGAGCTGCAACCTGGTATTTTATGAGCACGGAAAATGGAAAACATAACTGGGTTACCTTAATTAACACAGTAAAAGATTTAACTGACAAGTTAATTGAAAGTGGATCTGAAGGTGGTTCGTTCTTAGCTTCAGCAGGCAGAGAGGCCTCTGAATACATAGGCCAAAAAACAAACAGCCTTGCTGACGAGACCAGAAAGTATTCCTGATAGGTATTATATAATTAATTCTTTCAAAAAGGAGACTGTGGATCAGTCTCCTTTTTTTATAATACGTATTTCAGAAGTTGTTTTTTGTTTAAATTAAATGCAATTTATTGCAAAATTAAAAAGCAATCCATGAAGTACTTCAATTCTGTTTTTTTCCTCTTCTTCCTTCTGGCAGGGATGCAGGAAAGTTTTGCTCAGCCCGCAGAGCAGCTTGTAAAAGTTATTGTAGCTCCGGATCAAAGGGACTGGACTTACCGCACGGGTGAGAAAGTGAAATTTAATGTAATGGTAACTCAGTACGGAAATCTGGTGCAAAACGTAAAAATCAAATACGATCTTGGTCCGGAAAGAATGACTCCCACAAAAAGTGATTCACTTGTAGACAGTGACGGCAAACTTACTATAGATGGCGGTACTATGAATACCCCCGGCTTTTTAAGGTGCGTAGTCACGGCCGAAGTTGATGGAAAGCGTTACCGCAGCCTGGCTACCGTGGGATACGATCCGGAATTAATCAAGCCTGCCGGTACGGTTCCATCTGATTTCATGCAGTTCTGGGACAAAGCAAAAGCAGACCTGGCGAAAATACCCATGGATGCCCGGATGACCCTTCTTCCTGAACGCTCTACGGAAAAGGTGAATGTCTATCACGTGAACCTTCAAAATTTCAGGGCAGGATCCAGGCTTTACGGAATTCTTTGTGTCCCGAAAAAAGAAGGAAAATATCCGGCTTTACTGCGGGTGCCGGGAGCGGGAATACGGCCTTATAATGGCGATATTGCAACAGCAGAAAAAGGAGTTATTACCCTCGAGATAGGCATACATGGTATACCTGTCAATATGGACCTCAGTCAGTATGCTAACCTTTCGGGCGGTGCTTTGTCTGGTTACCAGACCTTTAATCTCGATGATCCGGATAGATTTTATTATAAACGTGTGTATATGGGCTGCGTGCGTGCAAATGACTTCCTGACCAGCCTGTCTCAGTTCGACGGGGTAAATCTCGGAGTTACCGGCGGCAGTCAGGGGGGAGCCTTGTCTATTGTTACTGCCGGGCTTGATCCGAGAGTGAAATTTCTGGGTGCATATTACCCTGCCCTGAGTGACCTGACCGGATACATGATTGGCAGGGCCGGAGGCTGGCCCCATATGTTTAATAAAGAAAATGTGGATGCAATAAGCACAAAAGACAAGATCAGAACAAGCGGATATTACGATGTTGTAAACTTCGCCAGACTGGTTAAGGTGCCGGGAATGTACAGCTGGGGTTATAACGATGAAACTTGTCCGCCAACTTCAATGCATGCAGCTTATAATGTTATTACTGCTCCTAAAACATTACGCCTATTTCTTGAAACCGGGCACTGGCAGTTTCCGGAGCAGAGGGAAGGAATGGAAGGGTGGCTGCAGGAGCGGTTGGGAGTAAATTGATTCTAATGCGTCACTGAGTTTGCTTAATCGAGTAAATACAATTTTAAAATTGGGGAAAATTTAATATAAAGATAAAATCCGTTCTTAAACCATATCATCCAACGGCTGCGTGTAGCAAAATACCGGTTTGCGGCACGTTAACATTCGCTGTTCTACGATATTCGCTTGGAGTCATTCTCTTGATCTTTTTAAATTGTCGATTAAAATTAGCCAGGTTATTGAAGCCACATTGGTAGGCGATTTCAACAACATTTTTATCGAGTTCGCTTAAGTATCTGCAGGCGTGTCCTATTCGGACAATATTTAAATATTCCACGAAAGTAACCCTGTAATGCACCTTGAAAAAAGTACAAAAAGTACTGTTCGCCATATTTGCAATTGAAGCGACCTCTTTTAAAGTGATATCCTTATCAAAGTTCTTCATGATATAAGAGTTCACCCTGCTGAATCGATCAGAACAGTCCATTTGATCGGTGTCTATATAACCAGGACTTGCTAGAAGTTCATATTCAGAATTGCTGCAAAGCAGATCGAATATCGTGAATAGGGCTGATAACCTCTGAATGCCATTCATGAAGAGCATCTTATTCATTATTGAGGCTATCTTTAACCTCGTAACACCCTGAATTACCAATCCGTGCTGAGATAATGTTAAGAAAGACCTTAACGGGCTCATCTCTGGAATGTCAAAAAAGTTCTCCCCCAGAAAATCTTCAAGAAAATGTATAACGATAGCCTGAGCAGATTCGCTAACCTTGCCATTTATATATTCCGGATCGTTAATCCACAAATGCGGAACCTTTGTCCCGATAAAAACCAGGTCTCCCTCTCCAAAATATCCAACATGATCTCCCACCATTCTGACCCCAGTACTTTTATTTACCAATACCAATTCATATTCTGAATGAAAATGCCATGGGCAGGGAAAAAAACGTCCCTCTTCCTTGAAAACAATAAAGGATTTATCAAATTCTTGGGGCAAATGGCATTCGATAGCTTTCATAAGAATGATTATCAGTTAAGAACTCATATCTCTAATTTATGAAAAATGTTATGCAAAAGCACTTTCAGGAAAATAGTATCATAAATATATATAATAGTAGCAGTTTAAAGAAGTCAACTGCGATAGTTTTGATAAACACCTCTGACTATTTTATATTTACTAAGTGGACCACAATAAAAGGTAAGACGGTCAGTCCTGGAGTTACCGTAATTGATAATTCAGCAAATTAAATCTTAATTATAGATCGTGCAAACACAAATAAGAATCAAATTAGCAATTTTCATGTTCCTGCAATATGTTATCTGGGGTTCATGGTATGTGAGTATGGGAACCTATCTCAATAAGGTGTTATTATTTGACGGTGAACAGATTGGGCTTGCTTATGGGGCCTTCGCTATTGGTGCAATGATTTCTCCTTTTTTCGTCGGACTGATCGCCGACAGATACTTTGCATCTGAGAAGCTCCTTGCTTTTCTAGGTATTTTAGGTGGCTTATTACTATTTATTCTACCCGGACTAACTGAGTTCAGCTCATTTTATCCCATGCTCATTATTTATTGCGCCACCTTCGTCCCCACACTAGCCTTAGGAAATTCGATTTCGTTGCATCACCTCTCCAACCCCAAAAGAGATTTTCCTTTGGTCAAAACACTTTCAGCCGTTGGTTGGATCGCAGCGGGCCTAATGCTTAGTTTTATCTTTAAAGGCGAACAGTCGGCGGTTCAATTTTATGTTGCCGGAACCGTTTCAATTTTGTTTGGACTGTTCAGTCTTACCTTACCGCATACCCCGCCTTTGAAAACGGGTAAGGATGTCAAACTTGGAGAGATTCTCGGACTCGATGCACTTGCGTTGTTGAAAAAGCCTTCCTTCGCTATTTTTATCGCTTGTATGTTTCTTATTTGTATCCCGCTATACTTCTATTTTGTGAATATGAACTTATATGTTACTGAACTGGGATGGAGCTTTTCTGCTGCAAAAATGTCCCTTGCTCAGGTATCCGATATATTATTCCTGGTCTTATTGCCACTGATGCTGAAATCTTTTGGTTATAAGAAAACAATATTCATCGGAATTCTGGCCTGGGCTGTCAGATATTTTCTTCTGGCCGGGAGTGTAGATTCTGCATCCTTTCAAACCACGTTTGTTTTTGCTGCAATTCTGCTGCATGGCGTATGCTACGACTTTTTGTTCATTGCGGGACAGCTGTATGTTGATGAGGAAGCAAATGAAAGGATTCGGGGGGCAGCTCAGGGGCTTATAGCATTTATACTCTGGGGTATTGGAGCCTTTGTAGGAACCCATCTTGCAGGCCTTTCACAAGCGTCGCACACACTTAAAAATGCAACCGGGACTATGCAACATGACTGGCAAGGTATCTGGGTATATCCTGCATGGGGCGCATTAGCTGTACTGGTGATTTTCATGATATTTTTCCGGAATCCGTCATCTAAATCTAAACAATCTCATGCCATCGGCTGATTTCGACATAAAGCGGTAATTGAGCACGAAGTCTATTAGGCTTAAGGCAGCCAACTATTGACTAAAGTTTTGCAAAATCGATATTTTCTCAGGTACACGCGAAATATTATTATTAATTTTTAGTCAGTCATTATCTATGAAATATTTTCCCTTAAACCTAAAAAACTCCTTCACGAAAACAATAGGAACAATAGTAATATGTTGTACGGTTTTATTTTTCCTTGGCAGCACATGGAAAGAAACAGTAATTGCTGAACTTGACGGACTTCAAGTCCCTGATGGGTTTGCCATCGAAAGTGCTGTAGATCCCGGTATGATATCTTATCCCATGTTTGCCTCTTTCGATGGCGATGGTAGGTTATTTGTTTTCGAATCAGACGGTAGTTCGCCTACCAGTGAAGGCATGTTGAAGAAACCGCCATATCATGTTCGATTGCTGGAAGATACCAATGGTGACGGGAAATTTGATAAGAGCAAGATATTTGCAGACTCTCTTACTTTCCCTAAGGGCGGTGTATTCTATAATGGAAGTCTGTATGTGACTTCTTCTCCTGATTTGTTACGCTTAACCGATACGGACGGGGATGGAGTTGCAGATAAACGGGAAGTAGTGCTAACAGGTTGGGTTTTGAATTCGAACGCAGCCTTATTAGGCGGGCCTTTTCTGGGACCTGATGGCTGGTTGTACCTCACAGATGCCCGCCGCGGATTTAACATCACTACCAGAGAAGGGAAGAATCTGAAAGGAAGCAGTGCCCGTATCTGGAGATGCCGTCCGGATGGCTCAGGCCTGGAATCCATGGCTGGAGGTGGTTTTGACAATTCGATCGAACTCGCATTTATGCCTTCTGGCGAAACCGTGGGTACAATGACCTATTTTATTGATCCACAGGCGGGCATGCGTGATGCAATCATGCACTGGGTAGAAGGCGGCACTTATCCAAAATATAATCCGGTAATTGAAAAGGATAAATTTATTTTAACAGGTGACCTGATGCCGGTAATGAAAAAAATGGCCAGAGTATCTCCATCCGGTATAATGCGTTACCGGGGAAACGCGATGGGGAAAGAATTTCAGGGTAATCTTTTTAGCGCTGAATTCAATACCGGCCGTATCATGCGTCATCAGGTTATTCCAGATGGTGCTACCTATAAAACTACAGATGAACCATTTGTTACGTCAGGCGTTCAGGATGTGCATCTGACCGATGTGCTTGAAGATGCAGACGGTAGTATGCTGGTACTTAATACGGGAGGCTGGTTTATCCTGGGCTGTCCTCTTTCCAGGGTAGCAAAACTGGATGTTCCGGGCGGGATTTACAGGATCAGAAAAACCGGTTCTGCAAGGGTAAATGATCCATGGGGAACTAAATTGAACTTAAGGTCAATGTCTGTTCCCGGGCTAATTAATGCCACTAAAGACTCCAGAATAGCAGTTCGTGACAATGCTATTGAACTATTAATCAGTAAGAAAGAAGCAGCAGTGTTGCCGATCAGAAACTCTTTGCAGAAATCTGGTAATGAAGAAATGCGTGCTGCGGGAATATTTGCACTGTCGCGTATTGCTACCCCAAATGCCATGATTGGAGTGCGTTCAGGTCTAACAGATCCCTCAGCCTTTGTAAGAACCGCTGCAGCTCGTGCGCTGGGCTTGGTGAAAGACAAAGCTGCTGTAGACAAACTGATGGAACTGGTACAGAGAGAAAGATTTGCCGTACGAAGACAAGCAGCAACTGCATTGGGTCAGATCGGTGATAAACGTGCTGTTCCTGCGCTCTTGAAATCTTCAATGATTACTAATGATCGTGTTGAAGAACATGCAATTATTTATGCCCTTATCCAACTGAATGATCAGACTGCATTACAGATGGCTCTCAATAATCCTTCTTCAACTGTCAGGAGAACAGCGCTGATCGCTCTTGATCAACTCGGAGGAACAGCATTGAAAAAAGAAAATCTATCTCCATTCTTAATAAGTCAAACTCCAGAACTGCAAAAGGCCGGTATATGGGTTGCATCCCATCACCCTGAATGGTCGGATATTGTCATCAGCTTTCTGAAAGGCCGTTTAAACTCAGCAGAAGTTGCCGGCGAGGATGTTGCGGCAATACGTGACCTGATGATCACTTTCAGTAATGATAACCAATTGCAGGCCCTCCTTTCTGATCAGCTTGGAAACCAATCAGCATCGGAAGCCAAAAAGATATTTTTATTAGACGTGATCACGCATGCTTCAGTGAAAGAAATTCCGGAGGTTTGGGTTCAGGCATTAGCAAAACTGCTTGACAATGGAAGCACTGAAATAAAATCTCAGGTTTTGGGGCTGGTTGAATCGAGAAGAATCAAAGCACTTAATAATCAGCTTAATCAGATTGTTCAGAATGTAAATACCAGTCCGGAATTCCGTTTAAAAGCACTCAGCTCTAAATTACTTTCTGAGCCTTCATTGTCCGATGCGGAATTCAATATGGTGTTCTTTTATCTTGGGGATAAAAATGAATCGCCGATCAGGCAGATGGCCGCCCGTTTACTTTCCAACGCCATGTTGACCGATGCTCAGCTGGTTAAACTTGCATCTGAGCAGGTCGCAAAAACAGACGTTTACCTATTGCCGGACCTGATAAGAGCATTCAATAGCAGTAAAAGTGAAATAGTCGGTTCAGCTTTGGTTAATGCTTTGGGAGCCGGACCTGATCGTCTGGACAATGTTTCAGAGGAAGGACTTAAGGGCTTACTTGGTGGATATTCTCAAAAAGTAAAGAGTTTGGCTGAGCCTTTAATGGCAAAACTAGCTGCGAAAAATGCAGGAAGATTACAGGAATTGACTAAAGTTGAAGCCAGTTTAACCAAAGGTGATGTGGCTTCAGGAGCAAAGATCTTTTTTGGCAAAGCTGCTTGTTCCTCCTGTCATGCGGTGGCTGGTAAAGGAGCTATTTTCGGACCAGATCTCACGAATATCGGAGCGATCCGATCGGGACATGACATTTTAGAAGCAATTCTATACCCCGCAGCCAGTTTTGCCCGCGAGTATGAAACGAGCAGGGTTACTACAAAGACCACAACGTATACCGGTGTTCTGAAGGAGCAACTGGCTGATGCTGTTATTGTTTCAATCGGGCCGGGAGTACAAGTCCGTATTCCGAGAACTGAAATAAACGGTATTGAACCGCTCGACATATCATTGATGCCTCAGGGCCTGGAAAAACAGTTGAGCCCTCAGGAATTATCAGATCTGATGGCTTATTTGAATACGCTCCCAGATGGATTGGGAAACTTAGTAAAAAGAAAGTAATTGTTTATTTACTCATGATCACATTATAATATGAAAAGAATATTTTTATTCTCTCTTTGCCTTTTTGGCCTCTCCCTGGTAAGTGATGGTTGTGGATCCACTAAATCTAAAATAGACGCTTCTACATTTGTAAAAGGGAAATCCAAAGCACTATTCAATGGTCAAAACCTCGATGGCTGGTATACATTTATTAAAGACCGCGGAACAGGCATTGACCCTAAAAATGTATTTACCGTCCAGGACGGTTTGATCAGAATCTCGGGTGAGGAGTACGGTTGTATTACCACCAACGAGGAATACAGCGATTATAAATTAACCGTCGATTTCAAATGGGGACTTAAAACTTTTGCACCCAGAGTGGATAGAGCCAGAGACAATGGGATACTTCTGCACTCAACCGGTCAAGATGGGGGCTATTCAGGAACGTGGATGTATTCTATTGAATGTCAAATCATCGAAGGAGGTACAGGGGATTTTCTTGTAGTGGGTGATGGCACCGATAAGTTTTCCCTCACAAGTAATGTCGCTCCAAAGAAAGCGGGTGGCGGAAACGTTTATTCACCAAACGGCCAGCCGCTGACCATCAATAAAGGCAGGATCGATTGGTTTGCCCGTGATCCGAACTGGAAAGACGTTCTCGGCTTCCGGGGTGAAAACGATGTCGAAAAGGAAGTAGGAAAATGGAACAGAATTGAATGCATTGCTGATGGTGACAATCTTACGGTTTACCTAAATGGCGTTTTGGTCAACCAGGCTTATCGTGTAAAACCAAGCAGGGGGAAGATCCAAATCCAGTCAGAAGGTGCAGAAATGTTCGTCAGAAAAGTTGAAATTATTCCGTTAACTTCAAAATAGATTAGTTAACTTTTTTAACTACTTTAACAGGTAAAGCCATTATTTCATTAACAGCACTGTAAATATCGAATAAATGAAACATTTGAATCAACTCAGGTCCCTGCTTCTCGCGGCATTAATAGTACCTCTGCTGCTATCGCTTAAGGAGGAGTTAAAAGTGGAAGAAATTAAGGCAGAAATGCTTCAGAATGAGGGCTTTGTTCCACTGTTTAACGGAAAAGACCTGAAAGGCTGGAAAGGTTTGGTTGGTGACCCCATAAAGAGGTCGAAAATGAATGCTAAAACCCTGGAAGCAGCCCAAAAGAAGGCTGATGAAGAAATGCGTGAGAGCTGGAAAGTTGTAAATGGCGAACTGCAGTTTACAGGGCATGGAAATAATATTACCACAGTAAAGAAATATGGTGATTTTGAAATGCTTGTGGACTGGAAGATTATTAATAATAACACATTGGATGGAGATGCAGGTATCTACCTTCGAGGAACTCCTCAGGTACAGATATGGGATAATGCCAATTTAAGAGTAGGTGCGCAGGTTGGATCAGGTGGTTTGTACAATAACAAAGAAAATGAAAGTAAGCCCCTCAAGGTGGCTGACAAAAAAATAGGAGAGTGGAATACCTTCCGTATAATTATGAAAGGTGATCGGGTTACGGTTTATCTGAACGGTGAGCTGGTAACTGATAATGTTATCCTTGAAAATTACTGGGACAGATCCAAGCCGATATTTCCGGAAGAGCAGATAGAGTTGCAGGCACACGGCTCACCAATTGCGTACCGGAATATTTACATTAAGGAACTTCCACGTGTAAAACCATTCCAACTTAGCGCACAGGAAAAAAAAGAAGGCTTCAAGGTATTGTTTGATGGAACCAATATGCATAGCTGGATAGGTAATACCAGGGATTATATCTCTGAAGATGGCAATTTGGCTGTTCGTCCGAAACCGGGAAAAAGTTCTCTGGGCAACAACCTGTTCTCCAGGCAAGAATACAGTGATTTTATTTTGCGATTTGAGTTTCAACTGACTCCGGGTGCTAATAATGGATTGGGCATCAGATCACCTATAACCGGAGATGCAGCTTATGAAGGAATGGAATTGCAAATACTGGATAACGATGCCCCGGTTTATAAAGATTTAAAAAGTTATCAGTATCACGGCTCAATCTATGGTACTATTGCCGCAAAAAGAGGATTTCTAAAACCAGTTGGTGAATGGAACTATCAGGAGGTAATTGTTCAGGGACCCAAAATCAAAGTCATCCTAAATAGTACGGTAATTCTGGATGCAGATATTACTGATGCCAGGAAGAATGGTGCTGCCGACGGACTGAAACATCCGGGCTTATTAAGAGCAAGCGGACATATTGGTTTCCTGGGTCATGGTTCACCCCTTCAATTTAGAAATATAAGAATCAAGGATTTGAGTTTCGGGAAGAAGTAAATTAGTCTGCTGATTATGTACTGGGCCTTTCACATGGTTTCTTTGAAAACTGTATTATTATTCTAAATATGTATTATTATTCTAAATAAAAGTATCAGTCGAATTTAGGCCATAAAAGTATTTTTGAATGTATATAAAAAGTCACAAGATGATCAGATCTATATTTATTTCCTGCAGTATTTTCCTTTTGTTAACGTTTGGTTGTTCGCCAAAGTTTTTGCCTTTATTTAATAGTTCTGATCTTTCCGGCTGGAAAATACATGGTACCGAAAAATGGTATGTTCAAAACGGAGAACTCATTTCTGAAAGTGGGCCCGATAAAGGTTATGGTTACCTGGCAACAGACAAAAAGTATAAAAACTTCATATTGTCCGTTGAATTTAAACAAGAAGCAAATGGAAATAGCGGGGTTTTCATTCGTTCTAATATTACAGGAACTAGAATTAGCGGATGGCAGATAGAAGTTGCCCCGCCCGGTCTTTTTACAGGGGGAATTTACGAATCGTACGGGAGGAACTGGCTGATAAAGCCTGATCCGGAGGATGAAAAAGTTCTTAAACCAGACGACTGGAACAAAATGGTCATTAAAGCAGATAAAGATGAAGTAACCACCTGGTTAAATGGGAAACAGATGGTTTATCTTAAAGACGAACTCATCGGCAAAGGCGAGGGATCAATAGCCCTACAGATTCATTCTGGGGGCGGTATTAAAGTCAGATGGAGGAATATCAAAATCCAGGAGCTGCCATAGTCAGCATATCTCCATCAATAAAAAATGAATTAGTGAATTATGCAAAATCAATCAAAATCTTTACGTGTCCTGGTAATAGGTTGCGGGAATATGGGTTCATCTCATGCAACTGCTTATCACAACCTGCCCGGGTTCGAAATCTGCGGACTAGTTTCAAAAGGCAAATCGAAGGAAATTCTAAACGACAAACTGGGAGGCAAATATCAATTATTTGATGATGTGGACAAGGCAATTAGTGAAACAAACCCAGATGCCGTTTGCATTTCTACTTATCCGGATACACACGAAAGTTATGCGGTAAAAGCTTTTGAGAATGGCTGTCATGTCTTTATCGAGAAACCTGTAGCCGATTCAGTCGAAGGTGCTGAACGGGTCGTCGCTGCCTCGAAAAAGGCAAACAAGAAATTAGTTGTGGGATATATTTTGCGGCACCACCCTTCCTGGGAAAAATTTATTGAGCTATCAGGCCAGCTTGGTAAGCCTCTCGTAATGAGGATGAATCTTAATCAGCAAAGCGACGGAGCTATGTGGACCCTACACCGTAACTTGATGAGTTCACTAAGCCCCATTGTGGATTGCGGCGTGCATTATATCGATGTTATGTGTCAGATGACACGGAGTAAACCAACACAGGTATATGCTATCGGGGCGAGATTAACCGAGGAAATCCCTGACGGCAATTATAATTATGGCCAATTGCAAATACGTTTTGAAGACGGATCTGTTGGCTGGTATGAGGCGGGCTGGGGGCCTATGGTTAGTGAAACCGCATTTTTTGTAAAGGATGTTTTTGGTCCCAAAGGTTCAGTATCAATTGTAGCAAAAGACGCTGGCGGCGAGGGAAAGTCTTCTTCTATAGAATCCCATACAAAAACAGAGTCGATACGGTTTCATCACGCCGATCTGGATAAAGATGAAAAATTCTCTAAAGCTGATACCTGGATCAATCTGGAAGACGAGCCCGATCATCAGGAGCTTTGTAACCGCGAGCAGAGGTATTTTCTAAAATCCATTAATGAAGATTTGGACTTGACTTCCCATGGCGACGATGCAATAAACAGTCTGCGCATTGCCTTTGCCTGTGATGAATCCGTCAGGACGGGTAAAGTGGTATCTTTCTCTTAATCCGGAACTGATTTATTTAACATTATTCTGCAAATATGTCTATTAAAACAAATGAAATTCCAGTCGGAGTTGTCGGATTAGGCCTGATGGGCTGTAGTATAACAACCTGCCTTCTGATGGCCGGACATCCGGTAGTCGCAGTGGCTCCAATCAGTATCGACATAGATTTTGCTGAGTCCCGGATCCGTGCCCATTTTATTAAAGCGAAGGAACAGGGCATGGTAAATGAAGATCCTGATTTCTATTTTAAAAATCTGGTTATCACTGAAGATTATTCCCTGCTTAAGCCATGCCAATTGGTAATCGAGTGTACTCTTGAAGATCAGGAAATAAAAAAAGTAGTCTACTCAAAGGTTGAATCTGTAATAGCTGATGATGCCATTTTGGCCAGCAATACTTCCGCAATCCCGATTAGTATTCTCCAAAAGCTTACTGCTCATCCCGAACGTTTTTTCGGTTTGCATTGGGCCGAACCGTCCCACACGACGCGTTTTCTGGAAGTGATATGCGGAGAATTGAGTGATATCTCCAGGGGTGAATACCTGTATGAACTTTCTAATTTTTGGGGGAAAGAAGCGACGCTGGTAAGAAAGGATATTCGCGGATTTATTACCAACCGCTTAATGTATGCTATGTATCGCGAGGCATTTTACCTGGTTGAGAATGGGTACGCCACTGTTGAAGATGTAGACCGCGCGTGCCGGAATAATACAGGATATTGGATGACATTTGTTGGTGTTTTCGGCTGGATGGATTTAACTGGCGTGGCTGCGTACCATAAAGTTATGAAAGACCTTAACCCTACCCTTTGTAATGATACCGGGATGCCAAAATTAATCGACGATATAGTAAAAGCTGGAGGGAAAGGTGTGAGCAATGGTCATGGATTTTATAACTATACGCCCGAAGAGGCTAAAATGTTGGAAGAAACCTTTGCCGATTTTACCTATGAAATTAGAAAGCTTGCCCTGAAATATCCTGCGGATATTGTAAAAAGAAGACTTCAGGCGAAGGAAAAGGATAAACAGTTAGATCATATTTAAAGTGATTGTACAGAAACATCTTGTTGTACCATTTTTGCCCATCGGTGAACTGGCGGCATTGAACGATATATCTGAACAACTGGATACTATTCAAAAACACGATATTTCATATGTGCCATGGGAAGCATATAGCTATAAGCCTAAGGTAGATTTTGCACTTGCACATACAGATTATGCTTTATTGCTCAAATTTTACGTAAGTGAAAAGACAGTCCGGGCAATCTATGCAAAACCTAACGACCCTGTTTATAAAGACAGTTGTGTGGAGCTCTTCATTTCATTTGATGATGAGATGGGATATTACAATTTTGAATTCAATTGTGCCGGTACCTGTCTGCTTGGATTTGGCAAGGACAGAAATGAAAGACATCAATTACCAGAAAAGTTAATCGGTCGAATTCGTCATCAATCCTTATTAATGCCATCAGCGTGTGCCGAAGCTAATATCTCATGGGAACTAACGGTGGAAATTCCATTAGAATTATTTCCCTATCACGAGATAACAAGCCTCACCGGGAAAAAAGCAAGGGCTAATGTGTACAAGTGTGGTGATGATTTACCTGAACCTCACTACCTGGCCTGGAATCATATAAAAACAGAAGAACCCGATTTCCACCGCCCGGAATATTTCGGGTCATTCGAGTTCAGTTAAGAATAATTTAAAACATAAATATGGAAAAGATCGAAATAAACCACCCCGACAAAGCAGATAAGACATTCAGCACGGGCGCGTATTCAGCTGGAGTAATGGTGGCAAATGACTGGTTATTTGTCAGCGGGCAGGCTGCTTTGGATTTTACAACTAGTAAGTTTGAATTGGGCACTATCGAAGAAGAAACACACCGGACTCTTCACAATGTAAAGCGTATTTGCGAAGCTGCTGGATTTACATTGGATGATATTGTAAAATGTACTGTTCACCTGAGTGATATAAATGATTTCGATCGCTACAATGTAGTTTATGCCAGCTATTTCACCAAGGTTAAGCCTGCCAGAACCACAGTACAGTCGGTCTTAGGACATGGTATTAAAGTGGAGATTGATGCGATTGCATTTCGTCAGGAGAAGAAATAGTATATTCTGAAATGACGGGTGAACCAATTTTTATCTTTGATTGTCATCTCGATCTTTCTATGAATGCGATTGAATGGAATCGTGATCTTAAAAGATCTGTATATGAAATTCGTGACCTTGAAAGGGGTATGACAGATAAATTAGACCGGGGTTTAGGGACAGTTGCATTGCCTGAATTGCGGAAAGGGAATATTGGGTTGGTTGTTGCCACACAGATAGCCCGCTATGTTGAAGCAGGAAGCCTGATTCCGGGCTGGAATTCACCCGAGATTGCCTGGGGTATCTCACAGGCACAACTTGCCTGGTACCGGGCTATGGAAGAACAGGGCCAAATGACGCAAATTGTCAATATAACCCAGCTGGAAGAACATCTTGCGCTCTGGTTTAACAAAGCCATTCCGGATAAGAGTAAACCGGTCGGCTATATTCTAAGTTTGGAAGGTGCAGATTCACTGGTCAATATTTCCTACCTTGAAAAGGCTTACAGCTACGGTCTCCGCGCCTGCGGTCCCGCCCATTATGGTCCCGGGAGATACGCCGCGGGGACGGGCAGGACGGAGGGGCTCACAGCATTGGGAAAAGAACTTGTTTTGGAGATGGATAGTTTGAATATGATTTTGGATGTCACCCATCTTACAGATAAGGGATTCGACGAGGCAACCTCAATGTACAAAGGCCCTATATGGGCAAGCCATCACAATTGCCGGAAACTGGTAGATCACCAAAGGCAGTTAACAGATGAACAAATCAGGGTTTTGATCGAACGCGACGCGGTGATCGGAGGAGTGTTTGATACCTGGATGCTTACTGATAACTGGGTACGTGGTACAGATGATCCCAAAGAAAGAGGCGTGCATCTTGAACTTATTGTTGATCATTATGATCATATCTGCCAGATTGCTGGTAACAGCCTGAACGTCGCTATTGGCAGTGACCTGGACGGGGCCTATGGCAAGGAACAATCGCCCTATGATCTTGAAGATATTTCAGATCTTCAGAACTTGAACGGGATGCTTAAAAGGAGGGGATATTCAGTCGAGGATATTGAGAATATATTTTATAAAAATTGGTTGAGGTTTCTAAGAAAAGCCTGGGCCTGATCTGATTTATATGGCTTGGTATACTATAAAACACGAAGAAAATATTGACTCTCCGGCTCTTCTTATCTACAAGGACCGTGTCCTGGATAATATTCGTAAAGTTCTGACCATGGTGAAAAATCCAGAACAACTCCGTCCGCATGTTAAGACCCATAAAATAACAGAAGTGTGCACCATGATGCTTGCATCAGGAATTAAAAAATTTAAGGCCGCTACGATTGCTGAGGCAGAGATGCTCGGCATGGCCGGTGCGGAAAATGTCATACTGGCCTACCAGCCTGTAAAGACCAAGTTTATCCGGCTGTTGAAACTAATCACAAAATACCCCGGTACGAAATATTCCTGCCTGGTTGACAATATTGATTCAGCCAGGTTATTCTCTGAGTTATTCTCAGGTTTTGAAGAAAAAGAAGATGGCGCAAGATTGGGAGTTTTTATTGACCTGAATGTTGGAATGGACCGAACCGGTATAAATCCTGCCAAAGCATATGATTTATTCAGGGATATTCAGAACCTGCCTGGTATAGAATTTAAAGGATTTCATGCTTACGACGGGCATATCAGGGTCTCTGATTTTGATGAGCGTATTGCTCAATGCAACAGGGATTTTTACGAAGTTGAAGAGCTTCGTAGAAAAATAATGCAGGAGGAGAATGAATTGCCATTGCTTGTAGCGGGCGGAACACCAACATTTTCAATTCATTCAAAAAAAGAGAATATCGAATGCAGCCCTGGTACTTTCGTCTTCTGGGATAAAGGCTATCATGACAGCTTGCCAGAGCAAGATTTTCAGTATGCAGCGTTAATCCTTACCAGGGTGGTATCCATCCCCGATGAAAATAAAATATGTATCGACCTCGGATACAAGGCCATCGCTTCTGAAAACGAATTACAGTCCCGGGTTTACTTTTTAAACCATCCCGCCATTAAACCTTTGGGCCATAGTGAGGAGCATATGGTTCTTTCCGTCGATAAAGCCCACGATTTTAAAATAGGGGACGTTTTGTATGCACTTCCAGTACACATTTGTCCTACGGTTGCCCTTTATGAAAAGGTGTTCGTTGTTGAAGATGCAGTGTGCGATATCACATGGAATATTGTTGCAAGAAACAGGATGATAACCTATTAGCCTGCTATAATAGTACTTTAACATCTTTTGCTTCCCGGCATCATGACAGTCGATAGAGTTTTTCGATCTGTCCACAGAAAATAGAAGCCTTTTGAGATACGAACTTGTTTTTAACTGTGTATAGTTCTGATTTCATGGGCAGGTTCGGGTACTTCCTTATTGAATTCCAATTTCCGAAAAATAGTATTATTAATGCGAACAGAAGTATCGGATTGATTTACAGATGTAAGCTATTTTTATAAAAGAGAAAGTTCCCGATCCACAGGTCAATTTTGTCAATAGTGCTGATCTGAATACAGGTGGCTTCCAAATTTTATTTTTTTTATTAACCCATTTAAAAGAAAAGATTTATGAGAATTTATTTACAAAATCATTTTGACTGGTGTAGGATCGTGAAGTACACATTGTGTCAAGTTATTATTGGCCTGCTATTTACAAGTTTCTCTTTTGCGGAGAAAAACTATGTTAAAGAACAAACCGCGATTGTGGTTACTGGTAAAGTAACTGACCCTGCAGGACAGCCCTTAATAGGAGTAAGTGTTAAAGTCAAAGGCACAAACATTGGTGCCAGTACAGATGCAAATGGTCAGTACACGTTAAATGCTCCTGAAGGCAACAGCACTTTGGTGTTTACATATATAGGCTATTTGACCCAGGAAATTGAGGTAAGCAACAGAACTGCAATCAATATTACTATGCAGGAAGATGCTGCCAATTTGGATGAGGTAGTGGTAATAGGTTATGGCACAGTTAAAAAATCTGATATTACTGGTTCTGTTTCCTCTGTTTCAAGTAAAGATATTAATGCAGTTCCGGCGGCAAATGTAATGCAAGCTTTAGCAGGAAGAGCTGCTGGAGTTCAGGTTAAATCAAATAATGGTTCCCCAGGAGCTCCTGTAAGTATCAGAATTAGGGGAACAAATTCGATAGTAGGAAATAATGAGCCTCTGTATGTGATAGATGGATTTCCTGTAAACGATGCCTTAAGTATAAATAATGCCAGTATAGAAACTATAGAAATTTTGAAAGACGCGTCAGCAGTTGCTATATATGGTTCGCGTGCATCAAACGGGGTTGTTTTAATAACTACCAAAAAGGGCAAGGCTGGAGAAACGAGGGTAAGCTTTGATAGTAGTCTCGGATCTCAGCAATTGATCAAAAAAATGGAGATGATGAATCCATTGGAGTATGCAGAGTATTTCAACTACATACAAACTGCTCAGGGTGCTGCTCCAATATTTCCAGCATCAAAATTGAGCGAATTTGCAGCAATGGGTGAAGGTACAAACTGGCAGGATGTAGTTTTTAGACGTGCTCCGATACAAAACCACACACTGGTCATTAGTGGTGGTGATAAAAAAACGCAGTTTTCATTGACGGGTGGTATTTTTGAGCAACAGGGTATTATAAAGAATAGTGATTACAAACGTCATTCTCTAAATACTAACCTGCATCACGATATCAGTAATAAATTCACTGTTGATCTTACTTTAGCTCTATCGAAAAACAATAGTGCAAGACAATCATCAGAACAAGGCAGATTTGGTACTTCCCTTATTGGAAGAGCTTATGGGATACCTTCTTATCTCCCGGTTTATAATTCGGACGGTTCACTCGCGGAGCCAGTATTATTAGACCCAAGAGTATCAGAAGCACTCTGGAATCCGTTAAACTTTATTAATGAAACTAAAAATATTCTAAAACAAAATAATGTTCTCGCAAACGGTTCATTTACTTATAGAATCATCGAAGGTTTAAGTTTGAAAGTTTCAGGCGGTATTGAAAGCAGGAATGGCCTGGTGGATTCTTATCAGTCTAAAAAATTCCAAAACGTGAAAGATGGAGTTGCATCTCTGAATTCAACAGAATACACTAGTCTTCTGAATGAAAATATTTTAAGTTATAATAAAATTTTTAATGGCAAACATTCCGTTTCTGCCGTAGCTGGTGGAACATATCAGAGTTTTAATAATACAAGTGTATCCGCAGGAGGTAGAAATTTCCTATCCGACGTAACAGAGTCATGGTCACTAGCCGCTGCAGGGCTTCCTGGAATTCCTAATTCATCATTAACTGACGCAACTTTATTGTCAGGACTTGGAAGAGTCAATTATGGCTACGATAATCGTTATTTATTTACTGTAAGTTATCGTGCTGACGGATCATCGGTATATTCAGAAGGTAATAAATGGGGCTACTTCCCTTCTGCAGCTGTTGCATGGAGGATATCTGAAGAAAAATTTATTGATTTCAGTAAAACCTTTGTAAGTGATTTAAAGCTTAAAGCAAGTTGGGGAAGAGCAGGGAGCCAGGCAATTGCTCCATATTCTACGTTAAATCAATTAAATGCGGGTTCCACGGTTTTTGGCACTGGCTTGTATACCACCATGTCCCCATCATCCAGATTGGCGGCAGATTTGAAATGGGAAACAACAGAGCAGAGTAATATTGGAATGGAAGTATCATTATTAAATGATCGTTTCACATTATCTGCAGATTATTATTCAAAGAAAACCAGCGACCTGCTAAATTTGGTGCAGCTTCCGCGTTCTTCAGGCTACCAGAATTCACTTAGAAATATTGGAGTAATAGGGAATAAGGGCTTCGAGTTTGGAGCAACTGCAAATATTTTTAATTCAAGTAACTTCAAGTGGGATTTGGATGGAAACATCACATTTAATCGCTCAAAGGTTATCAAACTTTACGGTGGTGTAGATATACAAGCCGGACTTTTACAAATGATCAGATTTACTGATTTTGGTAACACTTACAGAGAAGGCCAGCCCCTGGGTATTATATACGGATATCAGGAAGACGGATATAAATCAAATGGGTATATTAAGTATGTTGATCAAAATACTGACGGTAAGATCGATCTTAAAGATAAAGTTCAAATCGGAGATCCTAATGCAAAGTTTATTTATGGAATAAACTCTAACATGACCTATAAGAACTTCTCATTGTCATTATTTACAGTGGGTTCACAAGGTAATAGTGTTATAAATATGAGTTCTGTTGCATATAACATTGACAATACTAATGGAACAAATAAGTTAAAGGATGTTGTGGGGAATTATTGGACTCCACAAAATACGAATCCAAAGTATCCTGCACCACTCCCGGCAAATGCAGCAAATCCATTATTATTCTCAAATAGGTACGTGGAGGACGGTTCATATTTAAGACTTCGAAATATTGAATTGGCTTATTTGTTATCAAAGATTAAAGGCTTTGGTTTCAGGAACGCTTCAATTTATTTTAGTGGCCAAAATCTACTTACTCTAACTAAATATTCCTGGTTAGATCCAGATGTAAATACTCGGGGTGGTGGAAATTCATTAGATCAGGGAATTGATTATGCCAGTTATCCAAATACTAAATCGATTACCGGTGGGTTGAGAATTAATTTTTAATAGAAATCAGATCTGAAAAAGTGTCAAAATGAAAAAGATAAATGTGATAATAACAGTTTTAATATTTTCTCTCTTTATTTCATGTAAGAAAGATATACTAACAGAAAATCCTAAAACTTTAGTTGTAGAGGATTTTTATAATACAAATGGTCAGGTTGAAGCAGCCCTTGCTTCAATTTACACTCCGATCAGAGGCCCGCTCGCAGGCTGGATGATTGGAGCAATTGAATGTCAGACGGAGTGGGGTGCAGGAATAGTTGGTGCTACCAATTTTGATGGGCACAAAACAATGCAAGGTCTGGACGCTGTTCCTGCAAATAATATTGTTCAAATATGGGACAACCTGTTCTTAGGTGTAAGAAATGCAAATCTTGTAATCAAAAATGCTCCAAATGGCAAAGAACTAACAACAGATGCGAAGAGCAAATATATTGGAGAGGCTAAATTTATGCGTGCATTTATTTATTTGCAATTGGTAAAATCCTGGGGTGGAGTGCCATTATATACTGAGCTTAACATGGATAAAACAAGTGGTGTAGCAAAAAGTACCAAAGATGAAGTATATAAGTTGATTGTGAGTGATCTTAAATTTGCAGAAACTAATCTTCCTGATAACGCTCCATTACTTGGGAAGCCCTCTAAACTTATCGCGAAGGCTGTTTTGGCTGATGTATATTTATATATGGGAATGTATTCAGATGCAAGTCAAAAAGCTGACGAAGTAATTAAGACACAGAGATATTCGCTTGAAAAAGTTACTGTGGCGGACGACTTTAATAAACTGTTTGGAATCGGTGCGTCTTCAGCAGAGGAGGTGTTTTATCTTAAATTTAATACCCAGAATCCCAGTGGCCTGATTTTGTTCACTCAGCAAATTACAACTCCTTGGTTTGGAACATCAGGATACGGTATTTTCACCTGGTTTAAAGAGTCAAAGTATTTTTCTGAATGGGATGACAAGGATTTACGGAAACGATTCAACTGGTATGAGGATCCTAAGGCAGCTAATAGATATGTTGCTGGTCAAACTGCTTTTCCACAGAAAGGTGTAACCTTAATTTCACCAAAGAAATATAATAATCCTACAGCTACTATTGCAGCTTTTGATTTGCCTGTTTACCGTTATGCTGATATCCTGTTAATCTATGCTGAGGCAGAAGCAAGAGCAAATAAGGCACCAACCGCAAATGCTGTAGAAAAATTGAATATGGTACATCGTAGGGCATACGGTTATGACCCCATGCTAGCCTCACCTGTTGATTTTAAACTCTCTGATTATAATGAAACAAGCTTTATTGATCTTGTTGTAAAGGAAAGAGGGTATGAATTTCAGTTTGAAGGAAAAAGATGGTTTGATTTGGTGCGGTCTGGACGAGTTAATTCTGTTATCAAAACCTATATTGACCGTGATGTTGCCGCGAAGCATTTATTATGGCCAATTCCTGCAATTGAATTCTCTCTTAATGAAGCACTTAAACCTGCAGATCAAAATCCGGGTTATTAAATTAAACAGTTCGGTTAATTTAAATAACGCATAATTAAAATAGCTTTTAGATGAAACATCAACCTGCATTATATCATTTCGGTTCCATTATATAGGCTAATTCCTTTATCAGTGAATAGAAAATGAACAAATAGGGCAGGTTGATTTTTAACAATGTCTGAATGAATTACCTATGGTATTAGAAGCAATTAATTATTAATATTCTAAGCCTTTTTACAATAGAATTTCTTTTTTTTCAAAGATACATGGTTCAAAATATTTGGTTTAAAGGGCTTTATTATTCTGTTATATTACTTTTCCTTTTTTCTTTAAAGGTTTTTTCACAAGCCTCTGAAATTCTTGCGGGTGCTTCGTCCGTAAATATTACGCCACCTTTGGCATACCCGCACTATAGGGGTGAAAGTACCGGGGCTCATGATTCATTGTATGCAAAAGCTCTTGTAATTAAACAAGGTGAAATTACCCTTGCTCTTGTAATAAGTGATCTATTGTGGGTTGAGAGAAGTCTCTCTTCATCTGCTAGATTACAGATCTCAGAAAAGTCAGGGCAGTTACGAGACTATAAACTCGCGCGTGGCCCCTGGTGGAGGCGAAATGATGATCGAAGCAGCGATAAACATGCTTAATGAAATTAAGGGAAAAGGTCGTTAGGTAGGATAGTAAGACTTTTTCAATACACAATTTTTAATCAGGTGATTTTAATTTAAATAGGTCATAGCATAAATGAACATGGAAAGAACAATTCAAATCCTTAATGATGGCCGCGTTGCCAGACGTTTACTATCAATTTTCATTTTTATACTTATACTTTATTTTGATCCTGGTCTGTATGCGCAGACTCCAACTTTCCGTGCAGGTGCGTCCACTGCAAATATAACTCCACCTTTGGGCTCAGGTTTAGTGGGAAATTTTGGTGTGCCGCCTCCTGCAAATTTTGTCCATGACGAATTGCACGCGCGCTGCCTTGTTTTGGATGACGGTACAGCAAAGCTGGTTTTTGTTGTAGTGGATAACGTAGGTATTATTCGTGAAGTATTTGATGCAGCTAAACAACTGATCGTCGCAGAAACCAATATTCCCACATCCAATATTCTCATATCAGCCGATCACACACATTCGGCCAGCAGTGCCAGTGGAGTGGGGGAGCTCAGAGGGGGTTGGAGTGGCGGAAGACCTCTGGATGATTACCAGCGTTTTCTTGTTCGCCGAATAGCCGATGGGGTGCGTATAGCGGTAAATAATTTGGAACCCGCGCGTATTGGCTGGGGGGCTGGAAATGTACCGCAACATCTTTTTAACCGCAGATGGAAAATGAAATCCCCAGTAGTCAATCCTTTTGGAGGTAAAGATTTGGTACAGATGAATCCCGGAATTAGAAATCCGGACTTAGTGGAACCGGCCGGCGCAACAGATCCGCAGGTTTCTTTCATCTCAGTACAATCTCTTAAAGGGCGTCCGATTGGATTACTTGCCAATTATTCTCTTCATTATGTAGGAGGAGTCCCGGGAGATCATATCTCAGCAGATTACTTTGCTGTATTTGCCGACCGTATTCAGGAATTGATAAAAGCAGATCGTCAGGACCCTCCTTTTGTAGGTATTATGTCTAATGGTACGTCGGGGGATGTTAATAACATCAACTTTCGGGGCCCGGCAGAAAAACATGAGCCTTATGCCAAAATGCGTATTGTTGCTAATGATGTAGCAAACGAAGTTCTAAGGGTGTACAAGAATTTACAGTATAAAGACTGGGTACCCTTACGTGCTGCACAATCGGAACTCAATTTGAAAGTTCGCAAGCCTACTCCTGCGATGCTTGCCTATGCCCAAAAGGTTCTTGCAAAACCTGAAACGGAGAAGCCTGTTCACCGCCTGGAGAAAACCTATGCAGAGCGAACTATTCAAATGAATCAATGGCCGCAGAATATTGATGTGCTCATGCAAACTTTCAGAATCGGAGATCTTGGTGTAGCTGCGATTCCTTTCGAGGTTTTTACAGAAATAGGCCTTGAAATCAAAGCGCGTAGTCCTTTTAAATCTTCCTTTACCATTTCACTGGCAAATGGCAGTTATGGGTACCTTCCTACGCCTGAACAACATCAATTGGGAGGTTATGAAACCTGGCTGGGAACTAATAGGGTTGAAACCCTCGCCTCCCGGAAAATTGTAAGCGAGATTCTTAACCTTTTCAATCAAGTGAAACCATAAAACTGTAGTGATTTTATCAGAGGTAATAAACATAAAATAAACAGATGAAAAAAGTTCTTATATTACTCATAGCCTATCTGATTGGCCTATCGACCATAGCAGCAGAAAGGCCCGTACCGGCGTTGGTTTTTAAAGCCGGATTTGCTGAGCGTGATATCACCCCGGATATTGGTATGGAAGCGCCCGGTGGTTATGGCAAGTCTCACCATAAGACATTTCACGATCCTTGTAAAGTCCGTGCCGTTGTCTTTGATGATGGTCAGAAGCGGGTGGCACTAGTTGGTATCGATCTGCTTTTTGTAACCCGCCATCTGGTGCAGGAAGTGCGTAATGAGATCCAGAAACGCTGTGGTATTCTGCCGGCTGATATAATGATTGGTGCGTCTCATTCGCATTCATCAGGTCCTATCGGCATGGGAGAGCCCGGAGATTTTGACAAAGCATCGCCTTTTGTAAAAGACCTGGTTAATAGCCATTCGATAATCTCTAATCCAGGCTATACTCAGGTACTTAAAAAACAAATCGTTGATGCAGTAGTGTTTGCCAATGAGAATCGTGTGGATGCCAAACTTGCGGTTGGGAACGGGCATGAAGACAAGGTTTCGTTCAACCGTCGCTTACGGATGAAGAACGGATTAAGTTACTCGCATCCTGGAGCAGGCAACCCTGATATTATTGATTATGCAGGTCCGATTGATCCGCAGGTGGGCACCGTTGGTGTATGGGACTTAAAAGGTAATTTGGTGGGTACCGTAGTGAATTTTGCATGTCATGCCACTACCAGTCCGGGAGGTATTTCAGCCAGTTGGATTGGATCCATGGAAAGGACGATTCGCGGTGCTACCGGAAATGCAGCTTTACCTGTTGTTTTCATGCAGGGTGCATGTGGTGATATCACACAGGTTGATAACCTGACCAAATTTCAAAACCCTGGGGCGGAAGAATGGTGGGATATCGTTGGCGGCCGCGTTGGTGCCGAGGCTTATAAGACCCTGCTACTTATTCGCCGTGGTGCAGGAAGTGAAATTCCGCTTGATAGCAGGCAGCGCGTCTGGACAGTTAAACGTCGCATCCCAACACCCGAGAAAGTACAGAAGTCATTGGAGCTGGTGAAAGCTGGCCCTGAAAAGTCTGGAACCACTGAATGGACTTTTGCAAAAGAGATTCTCGTGTTAGATGCGATTATAAAAGCAAGGCCATTAGTGGAAGTTGAAGTTCAAGCCATCCAGGTTGGCCCCATAGTATTCGTATCAAATCCTGCAGAATACTTTGTTCAATTCGCCTTGGACATTAAGGCGGGAAGCAAATTTCCATTCACATTTGTTGTAGAACTGGCCAACGGTATCACAGGTTATGTACCAACGGAAGAAGCTTTAGGCCCGAAGGGCGGGGGCTATGAAACCCGTTTGACTTCCTATAGCAATCTCGAGGTTTCTGCCGGAAGACAGTTTGCTAATACAGGTATTGAACTGGCGAATCAAATGGTACCAGGTAAGGTTCCTTTACCTCCTCCACCGCCACCTTTCAAAGAACCATGGGCATATGGTAATCTACCGCCTGAATTGAAATAAGCTGTTTGAATAGATGATAGCCGTTAATTTTCCTAATTGATCGAAACGTTGACCCGAAACATTGAAAAATCGTTTTCTGCTCTCGCTAAAATAGATGTAATGCATTGTTAAAATAGAACTCAGTTGTAATAAAAGTAAATTAAACAAAAGGAATGAAAATGTTTTTGCCACGTTTTGACCTTCGAGATAGGATTTTTCAAAGATCAGAGTATTTTGAAATGCCTAACTCCTTTCTGCAGGGTGGCTTAATGCTCCCTTTTGTAAAAATCTTTAACTCCCGGCTTGCTTTATTATGCTCCATGTTTTTACTTCTTGCTAATTTGTCAATCCAGGCGCAAAATACATCCTCTAAACAGTTCCGTGCCGGTGCAGCTTCCAGTAACATCACTCCCAAAATAGGGACATCCATCAATGGAAACATGAAGGATATTACGGTAAAGCAAATTCATGATGAAACGTATGCCCGATGCATTGTGTTGGACGATAGTCAAACACGTCTCGCCATTGTTACTGTGGACGTGTGTATGATTTACAGGGAAGAGTTGGATAAAGCCAAAGGTCAGGCCCAGCAAATAACCGGGATTCCCGTTGAGAATATGATGATATCGGCAACTCATACACATTCCGGAGGAACTGCCTGTTCTGTATTTCAAAGCGACCCCGACAAAGAGTACCTCAAATTTCTGACAGAGCGTATTGCGGATGCTGTGGTCAGGGCTAATCATAATCTTGTACCGGCACGTATAGGATGGGATACTGGCAGCGAACCCACTCTTGTGTTCAATCGTCGCTGGAAACAGAATCCGGTTGAGATCAAAAATCCGTTTGGGGGTATTGACCTGCTAAGTACCAATCAGGTTGAAGATATAACTGATCCCGGGCTTCCCGTCATTTCAATTCAAACGCCGGAAGGGCAACCGATAGCACTGCTGGCAAATTACTCGTTGCATTACGTTGGTGGAACTGGCCCAGGTGAAATTTCAGCAGATTATTTTGGAATGTTTGCGGAGCGCATGAAAAAACTGTTACAATCAGACAGTAATAAGTATCCACCATTTGTAGCCATGCTCTCTAATGGAACGAGTGGTAATATAAATAATGTAAATAATAAAGGTACCAGGCTCTCCCTACCACCCTATGTCAGGATGCAGCAGGTCGCTAATATATTGGCAGCAGAAGCTTTTAAAGTTTATCAGAATATAAAATATCAGGATTGGATTTCGCTGAGTTCTGCCCGGGAGGAGATTATATTAGGAGTCCGGCTTCCGGATAAGAAAGAAATTGATCGTGCGAAGGAAATTGTAGCGAACGCAAAAGCTCCTATTATGGATTCAAGAGAGGAAATTTATGCGAGGGAAACCATGCGGTTGAAAGATTTTCCTAAACAAGTGCCCTTGATCCTGCAGGTTTTCCGTTTGGGGGATCTTGCGATCGCTGCAGCACCCTGCGAAATATTCGTTGAAATCGGATTGGCAATCAAATCTAAAAGCCCTTTCAAGACTACGTTTACTACATCACTGGCCAATGGGTACAATGGTTATTTACCTACTCCGGAACATCATAAACTTGGGGGTTATGAAACATGGCGTGCACGTTCCAGTTACCTGGAAGTTGATGCTTCTAATAAAGTCATCCCTGTACTGTTCAGGCTTTTGCACAAACTTAAGAATGAAGAAATATCAAAGTAAACATGCCTAAAGTCTATATGCAAATTAGAAATCTCTTATTAGTATTTGCGTTAATTCTTAACACCATCCCGATCAAAGCCCAAAATACCGAGACTCCGGGTTTAATGGTCGGAGCGGCAAAGGTTAAAATGACACCCCCGATCGGGAGTATTATAGGTGATTCCTATGGTATCAGGGTGTCTACAGGTGTCCATGATGACCTTTATATAAAAACGCTGGTTTTTCAGAATGCAGGAGTAAAAGTTGCTTTTATAACGCTGGAGGTGATTAGTCTTCCACATGAACTGGTTATGAAAAGCCGTCAGTTAATTAATCAGCGGACAGGAATTGCTATTGGTAATATCATAATGAACGCGACTCATGCCCATGCGGGTCCCCAGTTGAATCCATTAATGTGGGAAGCTGTGGGAGGAGAAGCAAAACAAAAAAGCATCGAATTTACCAGGAACCTTCCAAACCTTGTTTTAGAAAGTGTTCAATTAGCTGAATCCAAACTTCAGCAAGCAAAAGTTTCGATAAGCAAAGTTCAGGAATCCAACGTAAGTTTCAATCGACGCTTTCTGATGAAGGATGGAACATTCAAAACAAATCCCGGAAAATTAAATCCAAATACTGTTCGACCAGCTGGACCGATTGATCCCGATATATCAATGATTTATTTTGAATCTCTTGATAAGAAGCCTTTGGCTATTTTGGTAAATTTCGCTTTACATGTTGCAATCGTGGGTGGAACTCTGTTTTCCGCTGATTTCCCGGGGGTTATGTCTGAGTTGATTGGTAAAGTAAAAGGCGAGGAAGTGGTTACCATATTTACAAACGGCACTTCAGGCAATATCAATCATGTCGACGTATCAAACCCTGATCAACTCGGTGGGCTTGACGAAGCAAGACGGGTCGGAACTGTTTTAGCGGGCAGAGTGCTGGCTTCTTTTTCTTCCCTTCGCCCTGTAGTAGTTAATTCTTTGCAGGCTAAAATTAAAAGTGTAAAAATTCCAATTTTACGTTCCGTTGATGCCAAAGAAGAGGTTTGGGCAAAAGATATCATGGCCAGATTTGGACAAGCTAAGGGACCAGCATTTACCGATGTGGTAGTTGCCTGGAAACTTCTTGATTTAGTCAAAATGCCAGGTGGTATAGAGGCACGGCATAAACTAACTACAACAGTACCCTTAACACCGGACGGATCGTCCCTGGAAAGCGAGGTTTCTGCAATCGTATTGGGTGATCAAATCGCATTAGTAGGATTTCCGGGGGATGCATTCGTTGAGTTGGGCCTGAGTATCAAATTGAATTCACCCTATCCATTCACTGTTGTAAGTGAACAGTCAGGTAATGGAACCATCAGTTATATGCCTAACAGAAAGGCATTTCCTGAAGGTTCATACGAAGTTGAGAGTGCGCGCTATTCCTCCGGAGGGGGTGAGACATTAGCCGATGCAGCTGTACGAAATTTGATAGATCTGTTTTACAAGAAATGAGTGTGTATATGCTTTGTGGATAACAAAGAGCGTGCTGAAGATTTTTATTAATTGTTTTACAAATATTTCTATGAATTTGAACTTTAATACAGACATTAAAAGTGAGGCATCATGTCTTAAATTTCGATACCCTGCAGCGGTATTAATTCTTCTACTGACAATACTTACTTATGGAGATGCAAATGGGCAGGGTATGTCGGGACAGGTATTTAAAGCAGGCGCGGCCACAAGCGTCATTACCCCGAATGTTGGCACCTCGATGAATGGAATTATGAAAGCCATCATAATTAAACAAATACATGATGACACTTACGCACGTGCACTGGTATTGGACGATGGAAAAACCCGGCTTGCAATTGTTGTTACGGATCTTTGTATGGTTTCCAAAGAGGTTTGTGATGAAGCCAAACTAGGGGCTCAGAGAATTACTGGTATACCTGTAGAAAATATAATGATTTCGGCAACCCATACGCATTCTTCAGGAACCGCCTGCAGCGTGTTTGGAAGTGAGCCGGATGAGGAATATCTCAAATTTTTAACTGTACGGATCAGAGATGCGGTAATCAGGGCCAATAATAACCTGGCGCCTGCCCGCATCGGATGGGGGGTTGGCAGTGAGCCGACGCAGGTACATAACCGCCGGTGGAAGTTGAAACCAGGTGTGACTAGCCTGAATCCTTTTGGCCAGAATGAAACCGTTAAAATGAATCCTGGCAGAAATCCAGATATTACTGAACCGGCCGGCCCGATCGACCCGGGGCTTCCCATAATATCAGTACAAACACCAGAAGGCCGTCCTATTGCTCTTTTTGCTAATTATTCACTTCACTATGTTGGTGGAACCGGCTCCGGCGAGTTGTCTGCTGATTATTATGGATATTTTGCTAAGCGTATGAAACATTTGCTCGATGCCGAAAATAAGGAACCGGCATTCGTTGCAATGATGTCAAATGGAACAAGCGGCGACATTAATAATGTAGTAGTCAGGGGTCCAAAAGGCCCTGAATATGGCCCCTATGGCAAGATGCAGCAGGTAGCCAATGTTGTTGCAGCTGAAGCCTATAAGGTATATCAGAATATTCAATATCAGAATTGGATATCTCTAAGCAGCGTACAAAGGGAATTAACTCTTGGAGTCCGTTTACCTGAGAAATCGGACATTGACCGTGCGAAAGGAATCCTCGCCAGGTTAAATGGATCAGAAAGAAATACTCAGGAAGAGGCCTATGCACATGAAACGATTATGCTAAGCAAATATCCTGAAACTGTTCCGGTTATTTTGCAGGCTTTCCGTCTCGGAGATCTTGCTATTACTTCAGCACCTTGTGAAGTTTTTGTGGAAATCGGTTTGGAGATCAAAGACAAAAGCCCGTTTAAGCCAACTTTTATGGTTTCCTTAGCCAATGGGTATAACGGTTACCTGCCTACTCCTGAACATCATAAACTGGGGGGATATGAAACCTGGCGAGCCAGATCAAGTTACCTGGAAGTGAATGCCTCCACAAAGATCACTCAAAATATTTTTGAAATGCTTGCCAAACTTAAATCAGAACAGGTAAAATAAGGAGACTCAATTTATTAAGAATGCCATTGAAATAGAATTAAAGCATTGTTATTTCTGTGAATAAAGAATCCTAGGTGAGAGGATGGAAATGTTAAACCAACCTAAAATGTTAAATATGAATAAATATTCAGGTAAGCAATTCTGGATTTCCGGATTGCTGTTAATTTTATGTACAATCACTATACTGGCCTGGCAAAATGAACCTCGCTCTGCACGCTTAAAGAAAGCTCTTGACAGCTTTAAGGTGGAGCCCGGAATGCGGATTGAACTTATGGTCTCTGAACCATTAGTAATTGACCCGGTAGCCATTGCCTTTGATGAAAACCGTCAGATGTATGTGGTAGAGGACCGCGGGTATCCTGATCCCGCTGAAGGCGGATTGCCCACTAAACTTGGACGGGTTGCATTGTTGAAAGATACGAACGGGGACGGAAAATACGACAAGCGCACTGAATTTGCCACGGGTTTAACCTATCCAAATGGTATTTTACCCTGGAAGGGAGGAGTATTCATCACCTGTTCGCCAGATATTTTTTATTTTAAAGACACCGACGGTGACGGAATAGCAGATGTTAAAAAAGTATCGTTGACTGGATTTTTTGCAACGCAAACTGCCCAAATACGCATGGCTTATCCAACCCTAGGCCTGGATGGCTGGATTTATGTAACTGCTGGTTTAAATGGCGGAAATATTACTTCTCCTGAGCATCCTGAACGCCCGGCCGTTTCGTACACTCAAGCTGACGGTCGCTTTAATCCCGAGACACTTGAATTTCAAGTTACAGGAGGTAAAAGCCAGTTTGGTTTGACTTTTGATACTTATGGTCGCCGCTTTGGTTCGTCTAACCGCCATCCTGTTATGAATATGGTAATAGAACCATGGCATCTTAAACGAAATTCTAACCTTCTTTTCAATGAGTCTGTCCAGAATGTGTCGAAGGTCGAAGCCGAAGCCGTTGTTTATCCCATCAGCCGTTCAGTAACCAGTGCAGACTTTATACCAAAATTGATTGGTCGTTCGCATGCAGGAACTTTTACGGCTGCCAGCGGTCTCTTAGTATATAACGGAACCGCTCTCAGTCCGGCCCACCAGGGGAATGTTTTTATTTGTGAGTCAGCCCAGAATTTAGTTCAACGTCAGGTAATGAAACCTGATGGTGTGTCTTTCCGAACGGAATTGCCTTATATAGAACGCGAATTCGTTTCGTCAACAGATGAGTGGTTTCGTCCTGTGTCTCTCCAGCATGGCCCGGAAGGTGCTCTTTATATTGTGGATATGCATCGGAAAGTCATAGATCATCCTTCCTATGTACCTGAAGAGGCGCGGGGAGGACTGGATTGGGAAAGCGGAAAAACAGATGGACGGATATACCGTGTTGTTCGCGAGGGTTTTAAGGATAGCGAAGCAAATAATCGTCCCAAATTAAGCTCACGTTCAAGCATTGCACAATTGGTTACCGCTCTGTCTTCTGCCGAAGAATGGGATCGTTCAACTGCTCACCGATTGTTACTTGAACGAAGGGATATGGCATCCACCGCCTTATTGCGAAAAACTGCTACTGTATCTTCGCGTCCCGAAGCCCGCGCCCGTGCTTTATGGCTTTTACACTCCCTGGGGGCGCTGGATATTGCTACTGAAAAGAAAGCCCTGACAGATAAAGTCTCAGGAGTACGCGAACAAGCTGTATTCTTAGCCGAAGGTTTGAGCAAGCAACACCCTGAATTAATTCAGACATTAGTTTCAGCAGCCGGCGACGAAGCCATCCGTGTACGTTTTAACAGTGCACTGGTATTAGGGTCATTATATGGGCCTGGGGTTGTGCAGGCCTTGGCAAAGGTTGCAGCGAAGGATGGGGCCGACCGATGGGTTCGGGCCGCCGTTCTTAGTGGTATCGAAAAACGTATGCCTGAATTTCTTAGTGCCCTGCGTGAACAAGCTAATCCGAATCCAGCGGCATTTGCTTCAGTAATGCAGGATCTGGGCCGTCTGTATGGAACAGGAGGTTCTGTTGCCGACAGCCGGTTTCTATTCCAGGAAGTGCTTTCTTCTTCTGGAAATCCTGAATGGAGAATCGCAACAATTCTTGGATTAGCAGATGGTGTTTCAGCTAGGGTGGCGGAGTTTAGAACTTCTCCTAAAGGCCTGTTATATGCTATCCAGGGTAAAAATGCATCCAATACCCAACGAAATGCATTAGATAATTTTATTGGCAGGTTATCGAGTATTGCAGGTAATCCGATAGAAAGTACACGACTTAGAGTTCTAGCAACTTCCCTTCTCGGATTTACTAATTATGATCAGGCCCAGGCGGCACTGCAAAAGATGCTCACTCCAAGTAGCCCCCCTGAATTGTTAAAAGTGGTTGTGGCTTCTTTAACGCGGTTAAATGATGCTCGGGGTGCGGTTTTACTAACTCAAAAGCAGGCTTGGTCAAGTTACACTCCTTCTCTAAAAGCAGCGGTAATTGGTTCTTTAGTCTCAAAACCTGCATTTGCTAATGAATTATTCACCGCTATCGAAAAGGGTACGATTAAGGGTGCTGAAATTTCCTCCGCAGATAGGGTACGTTTGATGAAAGATAAAGATCCAAAGATCAGCGATCGCGCAAAGCTTTTGTTTGAAGAGTTAGAAGGCGGCGATAGAATGAATGTTTACCAGGAATATCGGAAGATATTAAATGATAGCCCTGATGCGGCGGCGGGTAAAGCTGCGTATCAAATGTCTTGTTCAGCCTGTCATACCTATCTGGGTCAGGGTGGTAAAGTTGGACCTGACTTAAGTGGT
Organism: Bacteroidota bacterium; assembly: GCA_040385405.1. Classification (GTDB taxonomy): domain Bacteria; phylum Bacteroidota; class Bacteroidia; order Sphingobacteriales; family Sphingobacteriaceae; genus Daejeonella. The sequence goes on from JAZKHM010000020.1 coordinate 42,110, forward strand.
GTTAAAAGCCAGCCCGCAGAAGCATTACTATTGCATATTGTCGTTCCCAACTATGAAGTCCTTCCAGCATACCAGACTGTGATGATAACAACCAAGGACAACCGTTCTTTCGCAGGACGGATAATGAATGAAACTGAAAATAGTATGACTATTCGGACGGCCTTCGGCACGGATGAGTCTATTCTTCGCAGGGATATTGCAACGCTAACAAATTCCGGACTATCACTGATGCCAGATGGCCTGGAGCAGAGCATGTCGAAGAAAGATATGGCTAATTTAATTGCCTACCTTAAAGCAGGGAAATTGTAAAAAGATCACGACGCTGAGAATTGTTCAGACGGCCTGATCTTAATTTATTCGATTGATTTTAATGTTAAAAAATAGAGTATTCGAACTAACACAGGTATATAAAATGAAAAAATTAAATGTTATCATGTTCGCTTTGCTGGCCATATTTATATATGGAAGTTGCAGTTCAACAAAATTAGCACAAACTTCAGTGACTTCCGCTAAAACCACTCAACTATTCAATGGAAAAAACTTTGATGGATGGTATAAATGGGTTGAAAAAAGAGGAAAGAATATCGATCCAAAGAACGTCTTTACCATTGACAAGGGCTTAATTCGCATCAGCGGAGAGGAATGGGGCTGTATTACCACAAATGAAGAGTATAGCAACTATAAGCTTTTAGTAGAGTTCAAATGGGGCGAGGCTACCTACGAACCGAGACTAAACAAAGCGAGGGATAATGGCATCCTTGTACACTCAATTGGAGAAGACGGAGCCAAAGGTGGGATATGGATGTATTCCATTGAAGCACAAATTATCGAGGGTGGCACAGGTGATATCCTCGTTGTGGGAGATGGCAGCACCGCTTTTTCTGCTACAAGTACAATTCAGCCTAAAAAGCCAGGATTATCAGGCAACTTCTTCATGCCTGGTGGTGAGCCTGTCACCATCAACTCCGGGCGTATCAACTGGTGGGGCCGCGACCCGGCCTGGAAAGACATAGTAGATTTTCGTGGAGCTAGAGATGTTGAAAAGCGAGTAGGGCAGTGGAACAAATTTGAAATTATTGCAGCAGGAGATAAATTGGATTATTACCTGAACGGAGTTCTGGTAAACCAGGCATATAATGTTAAACCTTCAAAAGGCAGGATACAAATTCAGTCTGAAAGTGCAGAGATGTTTGTCAGGAAGGTTGAGATTACCCCTCTTTAATTATTCGCAGAGCCTTTTTTGCGATGTACTTTCAATTACTTCTGAAGAAGATATATAGAGAAGTTAAGGTACTCCTATAATTTGCCGTACCGTTTGTACTTCATTATTATTAAACAGCGGATTTAATTGAAAGCTGTCTCAAGGTCCATGAAGAGCATTTTAATAATTGATCCCACGCACCTAAGCAATTGTCTTAGTATTTAATCGAAAAACTTATGTTTAATTTAAATGGAAAAATAGCAGTAGTTACAGGTGGAGGAAGTGGTATAGGCAAAGCAATCTCGATTATTCTGGCAAACCAGGGGGCTTCAGTGCATATTGTAGAATTGAGTTCGAGTCATGATTTCAGCTTTGAAAAAGCCTCAACTGGGGACTTAATAACCAGCCACATATGTAATGTTACCGATCAGGAGAAAATCTCCGAGCTATTTCAGCGTATCGGGCAAATTGATATTCTTGTCAATAATGCTGGGATCGCCCATATAGGAAAAGCCGATAATACAACAGAAGCTGATTTTGACCAGATTTATAATGTGAATGTTAAAGGAGCTTATAACTGTCTTTACTCAGCAATACCTCTGATGAAAAAAAATGGGGGTGGTGTAATACTCAACATGGCATCAATTGCCGCGTTAGTTGGTTTGCCAGACCGGTTTGCTTATTCGATGAGTAAGGGTGCTATTTATGCGATGACTCTGTCGGTTGCAAGGGATTATTTGGCAGACAACATCCGGTGTAACAGCATTTCTCCTGCACGCGTACATACGCCTTTCGTTGATGGCTTCATTTCCAAAAATTATCCCGGCAAGGAGTCTGAAATGTTTGAAAGATTATCAAAGAGCCAGCCAATTGGTCGTATGGCTAAGCCAGAGGAGGTTGCCCAAATGGCATTGTATCTTTGTTCAGATGAGGCAAGTTTCCTTACTGGCTGCGATTATCCCGTGGACGGAGGGTTCATTAAACTAAACACATAATTTTAAATTTATCATTTAAGTAATAAAAATGAAATTAATAAGATGGGGGACTCCCGGCTACGAAAAAACAGGGGTGATTATCGACGAAATAAGATATGATACATCCGAATTTGGTGAAGATTATAATGAACAATTCTTCGGAAGTGGTGGCTTGGCGCGATTGAATTCTTTTGTGCAGAAAAATCAAGGAAATCTTCGAACAGTGCCCGCTACAGCGCGGTTGGCAGCTCCTTTTGCGAGGCCATCAAAAATACTATGCATTGGGCTGAATTATGCAAAGCACGCATTGGAATCCAATATGCCTCTTCCGGATGAGCCTATAATCTTCATGAAATCGACAACTTCACTAAGTGGGCCGAACGATAATATAATCATTCCAAAAAATTCCGTAAAAACGGACTGGGAAGTTGAACTAGCCTTTGTTATTAGCAAAAGAGCTTCATATGTTTCAGAATCTCAGGGAATGGAGTATGTGGCAGGGTATTGTCTCCATAATGACGTATCCGAACGGGAATTTCAGCTCGAGAGAGGCGGGACCTGGGATAAGGGGAAAGGCTGTGATACTTTTGCGCCAATGGGTCCTTTCCTGGCGACAACTGACGAGATTAACGATCCTCATAAGCTTCGTCTCTGGCTTAAATTGAATGGTGTACTAGTACAGGATAGTAACACAGATGACCTGATTTTTAATATACCTTTTTTAGTCTCATATTTAAGCCAATTTATGACTCTGCTTCCGGGAGATGTGATTTCAACAGGAACTCCTGCTGGAGTTGGGCTCGGCTTCAATCCGCCAGTGTTCCTAAAGCCTGGCGATATAGTTGAGTTGGGTATTCAAGACTTGGGTGAAAGCAGGCAGGTAGTCAAAGCGTACGAAGGATAAGGACATTTTAGCGACTAACACGAAGTCATTTCAACCGGGTAAAGACTTTATATTAGTTGCGGCTAATTGGCGCTCGAAGTGGTTCCGATCACCTATAAATAAACCCCCAATCAAATTGGGGGCTTCTAATACTATAGTTAAAGGCGCCTTACGAAAGCACATTTTACAATTTTTCTTCAAGGTGATCCGCCGTAACCGTAGCCTTTATCTTTCCTTCCAGCTCATCCATCAGATCCGGATTGTCAAGCAGCAGCGCTTTGACAGCATCGCGTCCCTGTCCTAACTTGGTGTCGCCATAGCTAAACCATGAGCCGGCTTTTTTGATGATATCAAAGTCGACACCTAAGTCGATGATCTCGCCAGCTTTTGATATGCCTTCTCCGAACATTACATCGAATTCAGCAATCCGGAAAGGAGGAGCAAGCTTGTTTTTCACAACCTTAACTTTCACCCGGTTTCCTGAAACTTCATCAGTATCTTTAATTTGCGAAATACGACGGATATCTAAACGAACCGAAGCATAAAATTTTAATGCATTACCGCCGGTAGTAGTTTCAGGGCTTCCGAACATCACTCCGATCTTATCGCGCAGCTGATTGATGAAAATACAGCAGCAACCCGTTTTTGATATGGTTCCTGTCAATTTACGCAAGGCCTGGGACATCAGACGGGCATGTAATCCCATTTTAGAATCACCCATTTCACCTTCAATTTCAGCCTTTGGAACAAGGGCCGCAACTGAATCGATTACAATAATATCAATCGCTCCCGAGCGTATAAGGTTATCAGCAATTTCAAGTGCCTGCTCCCCATTGTCAGGTTGTGATATTAGTAAATTCTCGATATCAACTCCAAGTTTGCCAGCGTAGAACTTATCAAAAGCATGCTCGGCATCTATGAATGCTGCTATGCCGCCTTTTTTCTGTGCTTCTGCTATTGCATGAATGGCTAAAGTAGTTTTACCGGATGACTCAGGACCATATATTTCAATCACCCGTCCTTTTGGCAAGCCGCCAATTCCTAAGGCAATATCAAGGCTTATTGAGCCAGTTGAAATAGATTCTATCGGTTCTACAGCATTATCGCCAAGTTTCATTACCGTTCCTTTTCCGTATGATTTTTCAAGTTTATCCAGCGTAAGCTGTAAAGCTTTTAGTTTATCTGCGTTGCTCATTATTTTGGTTTAATGTTATCAAAAGTATAAATAATATTTAAATACTAATAATATTAACAAATAATATTTAATTGCTAAAATAATTAGTTTAATCTTCCGCCTTAGCACCAGCCGATTTTAATTTCTCCGCGATCTTTTTCGCGGTGTTTTTCTTTTTCAGCTCCACTTTCTTTCGCTTTGCATCAGCTTCAGCTATAAGTAAGGCCTTTACTGTTTGAGTTTGCTCATAATATTTGCAAAACCAGGTAAGCGGGCATATATGGCACTTCGGGTTACGGGCTACACAAATATACCTTCCGTGGAGGATAAGCCAGTGATGTGCTACGTATATTCTATCCTGCGGCAGAAACCGGACTAATTGTTTTTCCACTGCTAAAGGTGTGGTTGCATTCCGTGTTAGGCCGATCCGGTTGGCAACTCTGAAAACATGTGTATCTACAGCCATTGCTGGGGCATTGTAGATAACGGAGGCTATAACGTTCGCTGTTTTTCGGCCTACCCCCGGCATCGATTGTAAGTCGTTTATATCTGAGGGAACGGAGCCATTAAACTCAGTCATCAGTTTTTTCGCCATCCCGACAAGGTGTTTCGATTTATTATTGGGATAACTTACACTGCGGATATACTGAAATACCTCTTCCGGCAAAGCACCGGCAAGACTGGCGGCATCAGGAAATCGTTCGAATAGAGCAGGCGTAACCTGGTTGATCCGCTTGTCGGTACACTGAGCCGAAAGTATAACCGCTACCAGTAGTTCAAATGGATTGGTATAGTGTAACTCTGTTTCCGCATCTGGCTGATGGGATGAAAAATAGTCGACAAAAGCTTTGTATCGGTCTTTTCTAAGCACGGAACAAACTTAGATAATTTTTTTAACGCAAAGGACGCGAAGGCTCGCGCAAAGAACGCAAAGCATTGATTTAAATCTTAACGATTTTTAAATATTTTGTTTGAAAACTTTGCGCTCTTTGCGTGTACTTTGCGTCCTGCGTTTATACTTAAATCAAAAAAAGCCACCTCATGAGATAGCTTTTTCTGTAATTCTTACACCGATTTTGAGTGTTTCAAAATTCGGGCAATGACATCTTTGCCGGGGGTTCTGACTAAATTATTCAGATCTTGTTTAATCGAATTGTAGAAAGATTGTTCCTCTTCACCGAGTTCCTCGGTAACAGCAGTGTTTTGTATCATGTCGTTTTGTAAAGAATTTGTTGTCGAAGTAGAAGTTTCTATCATAAGCACGTTTGACTTTTAATTTAAAACGTACTTAATTTACGAATGTTACTTGTAAACAAAAATAATTTACAGATTTTTTTAATCCGAAGTCTGAGGTCTGAGATCAGAAGTCTGACGTATAGTGCATAAAAGGAATTTAAACATCGAAATTCCCGCCTATGACCTCCTATTATAGGCGTCAAGTTCAGACTTCCGACTTCCTACTTCTGACCTCCGATCAGGTATTCTTCAAGCTCAATTCCTTTGAAAGCATCATCTTGCGCAGGTTGTTAAGTGCGTAACGCATACGCCCTAAAGCAGTGTTGATACTTACATCCGTGATTTCAGAAATTTCCTTGAAGCTTAGCTCACCATAGTGACGCATGATGAGAACTTCTTTCTGTTCCGCAGGAAGCAGATGGATTAGTTCGCGAAGATCACGGTGTGTTTGCTCCCGGATCATTTTGTCCTCCGTACTTTCATCATAGAACTTTAACACTTCAAAGATATCGAAGCCTTCAACGGTAGTAACTACCGGAGTTCTCTTCTCTTTCCTGAAATGATCTATGACCAGGTTATGAGCTATTCTAATTACCCATGGCAGAAATTTACCCTCTTCATTATACTTCCCGGCCTTCAGCGTATTAATAACCTTGATGAATGTGTCCTGAAAAATATCTTCTGCGAGGTAAGAATCTTTGACTAATAAATAAATAGATGTGTAAATCTTGGTTTTATGCCTGCGGATTAGTTCCTCCAGGCTGGACTCATGACCTTGTATATACTGATGCACCAGATCCTGATCGCTCTTCGATTGAAGTTTTATAGCACTCATACTCTAAATTCCCCTTTTTATAAAATTCTCAAAAGTTAATGAAGTAGAGTTTATCCGATAGTGTTCTCCTTTTTAAGTTTTTATTGTCCTGGTTTCTTTTGCCAAATGAAACAATTATTTTGCCAAGATCAAAGAATAATTAATCATTCTTCTGTATTAAGCTCTTATACCCGTATTTTTGCACACCCTAACGGGCTTTATAGTTATATATACGTAAAAGGAAAGAACATAGGTTTACTGAATGAGCAAAGAAGCGGAAAAGGACCCCAAAAAATATATTATCATAAAGGGAGCAAGGGTCCACAATTTGAAAAACATTGATGTTGCCATTCCTAAAAATAAGCTGGTTGTCATAACCGGGATGTCTGGTTCGGGAAAATCATCATTAGCTTTTGATACCCTTTATGCCGAAGGACAGCGGAGATATGTCGAAAGCCTTTCGTCGTACGCCCGGCAGTTTATGGGCCGTATGAATAAGCCTGATGTAGATTTTATTAAAGGAATCGCTCCTGCAATCGCAATAGAACAGAAGGTTATTACGAGCAATCCAAGGTCCACCGTTGGAACATCAACAGAAATTTATGACTACCTCAAGCTTTTGTTTTCCAGAATTGGCAGGACAATTTCTCCTGTTTCAGGAAAGGAAGTTAAGAAGGATACAGTAACTGATGTGGTCAATTTCATCGCCAATTTAACACCTGATACATCTGTAACAATTTTGTGCCCGCTACACGCCCATAACCAAAGGTCACTGAAAGAAGAATTAGCTGTTCTGCTTCAAAAAGGTTTTACACGGGTGGTGATTGATGGACAGATATCTAAAATAGAAGACCTTCTTGATGATAAGTCTACGGGCAATAAGAAATCCGGTGCTGATGTTGACGTTAAAATCGTCATCGACCGGATTTCGGTTGTTGCTGACGATGAGACAATGAGCAGGATTGCCGACTCAGCTCAAACTGCATTTTTTGAGGGCAGGGGCGATTGTTTGGTTGAAGAAAATGGAAAGGTCCATGTTTTCTGTGACCGTTTCGAACTTGATGGAATGCGTTTCGAAGAGCCAAGCCCTAATTTTTTCAGTTTTAATAATCCTTATGGTGCCTGCAAACGTTGTGAAGGCTATGGAAAAGTAATTGGAATTGACGAAGACCTGGTTGTCCCGGATAAAAGCAAGTCAGTTTATGATGGCGCAATAGCTCCCTGGAGAGGTGAAAAAATGGGCGAATGGCTTAATAAGCTTATTAAAAGCGCATTGAAGTTCGATTTTCCAATCCACCGGGCCTATAACCAGCTTACGGATGAACAACGGAAATTGCTGTGGACTGGAAATTCATATTTCAGCGGACTGGATGAATTCTTTAAGGAGATTGAAGCGCAGACTTATAAAATACAATACCGCGTTATGCTATCGCGCTATCGTGGCAAAACAACTTGCCCCGAATGTAAGGGGAGCCGTTTACGTGCGGATGCATCATATGTAAAGATTGACGGGAAGTCGATAACTGATATAGTGCTGATGCCCCTTGATAAGGCAAGTGAGTTTTTTGAGACCCTTGAACTTGACCAGGCCAGGCAGAAAATCGCCAAGCGTCTTTTAATGGAGATCGCTAACCGGGTTAAATTTCTGAATGATGTTGGATTGGGCTATCTTACACTGAACCGTCTTTCGAACACGCTTTCCGGCGGAGAATCGCAGCGTATCAACCTGGCAACCTCTTTGGGTAGTTCGCTTGTGGGATCGGTGTACGTGCTTGATGAACCCAGTATCGGGCTTCACCCGCGGGATACCCACCGTTTGATCGGGGTATTAAGATCCTTACGGGATGTAGGGAATACAGTGCTCGTAGTGGAACATGAGGAGGAGATCATGCAGGCCGCTGATCATATTATAGATATTGGGCCGGAAGCGGGAACTCACGGAGGAAACCTCGTTTTTACAGGAACATTCGAAGAGATACTAAAAGATAGTGCAAGTCTGACGGGAAAATACCTGAGCGGCAGGAATTCAATAGAGATACCAAAACAACGACGGAAATGGCATGACTATATCGAAATTAAAGGCGCACGGGAGAATAATCTTAAGAATGTAGATGTCAGGTTTCCATTGAATGTGCTCAGTGTAGTTTCCGGCGTCTCCGGTTCCGGAAAGACATCCCTTGTAAAAAGGATACTGCAGCCCGCTCTTCAAAAAGCGATCGGTAATTATTCAGGCGAGCAAACAGGATCGTATGATACCATCGAGGGCGATTATGCTAAAGTTGAACAGGTGGAAATTGTTGACCAGAATCCAATTGGCAGATCTTCAAGATCTAATCCGGTAACGTATGTGAAAGCCTGGGATGAGATCAGGAATCTTTACGCCTCACAGGGCTTAGCCAAAGCTTCTGGCTTAAAGCCTTCTGCTTTCTCATTTAATGTGGAAGGCGGCCGCTGCGATGTCTGCCAGGGTGAAGGTGAAGTGAAAATTGAAATGCAGTTTATGGCCGATATCTTCCTTCCCTGCGAAGCTTGTGAAGGGAAGCGCTTTAAGCAGCATGTACTTGATATAACATATAAGGAGAAAAACGTCTTCGAAGTGCTTGATATGACTATTGATGAAGCATTGGAATTCTTTGAGAACGAGCCTAAGATCATCACTAAGATCAAACCTTTAGTTGATGTCGGATTGGGCTACGTTCATCTCGGGCAGTCATCCAACACGCTTTCAGGTGGCGAAGCCCAAAGAATAAAGCTTGCTTCTTTTCTTGTTAAAGGCAATAATAGCAGCAAGACACTTTTTATTTTCGACGAGCCTACCACAGGTCTTCATTTTCATGATATCAAGAAATTACTGAAATCTTTTGACGCCCTGATAGAACAGGGTAACACCATTATCGTTATCGAACACAATATGGATGTGATTAAATGCGCCGACTGGGTAATAGATATTGGTCCGGAAGGTGGTGATAAAGGCGGAAATGTGGTGTTTGAGGGTACGCCGGAGGATTTGATAAAGGAGAAGAATTCATATACGGGGAGTTTTTTGAAGGAGAGGTTTAGGTCGGAGGTCTGATGTCGGAGGTCTGAAGTCGATGTTTGAAAGATAAGTGTCAGGGATATTTTAGAATAAGAATCAAAGGAAGTTTCTAAAGGCGATTTTCGGAGATTGCGAATAATATATAGTAAAAGGATCAGGTGAGAGTTAAGTGATAAGGTTTTAGGAAAGATGATTTCGGGAAGGGATTTTTGAAGAATTTTTTGAAAAGGTGCTGCAGTAATTCTTCGGAGCCGGCAGTCGCGCTGTTCGCTTCGAGTCCTCGCCGATGATATTCCCTTTTAACTAAGAATTTTATTTTCGGCTGCGGGCTCTCCACTGCCATCGCGTTTAAAGTTAAAGGTAGGTTGCTAATGGCAAAAGCTAAAAGCTGCCTGTCCGAATCACATTTAAAACGGTATTAGCTTTGCGTACAAGCTTAAATAGTAATACCAGCCAGGCCATCTAAACGGGATCGAAGCGGCAGCTTTGCCGACAATGATTATTCTGATTAAGGTGAAATTTCACCGGCAAACTACAGCGTGGAGCCCGACTGAAAGTCCCGATTATCACTGCAATTGCTTTTCAAAAAATTATTCTTATCACATTCTGAGTAAGCTGAAACTTCTCCTTATCCATCACTAATTTATGATGACCAATCCCAGTATTTTAGAGTTAGACATTTAGCTCTGCGAATTCTGCGAAAAACTCCGCAAATTGCGTTAAGCCTTCGGAAACCTATTGTCGGAAATCCCATCAGACCTCAGACCTCCGATCTCCGTCCTCATTCGACTACCGAACCCCAAGTCCATTCTCCTCAAACTTCCCGATCAAATAATCCGCATAACGCATAAACCCAAGATCCGTCATATGCGTTCCGTCAACCGTACCTTCATTGTCGGTGCCTATGGCATTGGCAGAACTGATGTAATAAAGACCTTTCATCCCTTCTTTTACAAGTTTGTCAAATTCAGTCTTCAGGGCTGCATTCTTAGCTTCGAAAGATTTTTTGACACTTGCTTCAAAAGGAATCCTGGCGTATTCGATATTTTCTATGAAGACAATCGGAGTTGAGGGATTTTTTACACGGATTGCCTTAGCTAAGGGCATTACACTATCTGTAACTTGTTTTGGCGTCATATTAGGCAGGCAATCAATGACATAGAATGAAGCCTTTATTCCCGCAATCACATCAGCCACCGGGGGATCCATCATACCGTTTCCGCTAAAGCCAAAATTATAGCATTCTACGTTTAATTTTCTTGAGATGATGTTAGTGAAAGCCATCCCCGGGCGTGATGCACATCCCCCCTGCAGAATGCTTGTACCGTAGAACACAATAGGAAGCCCGGTTTCCGGAGCAGGTTTCCTAATAGAACTGGTACTGTCGATACCAACCTCAAGATGGGTTGTACCATCATAAAGTGGCAGATAGATTTTAAATTCCTTTTCACCTGGCGCAAGAGAACTAACCAGGGTAGCTTCATTTTCCATTCCGGTAGGCCTGCCAGTATTTACATAGATCCATTTCCCATTAACTTTGGAATACAGATCCACGCCCTTGATACCTGTTGCAGCCATGTGGTTGAATTTGGTATCGTTCAGAATACCCCATTTTACTTTTATTGAAGGGGAATTGCTTATAAACCTAACGGAAAGCCCTGCCGAATTCTTCGACAGATCCCAGACAGCCCGCCTTACTTTTCCTTTCGACGACAAGGGCAGCCTATCGTAAGGGCTTTCTTTTGATGATTCCGGCACACCGGTTCCTTCGATTAGAAAGCTCTCTTTTCCATAATATTTGGAATTGTCTTTTTTCGCAGGACTTTGCTGTGCAATGACTAATGTTGAAAGGCAGAAGAAAATTACTGAGAATACATATTTTTTCATGATGGGAGTTTGGAGAAGCAATATAATGGTTTTCCGGGAATTGAGGTCGGAAGTCGGAAGTCCGGGTTGGATGCGTATGCTCCTTAGGATAGTAATTAATTTCACCATGGAATAGGTTGCCGGAAATCCATCCGACCTCCGATCTCCGTCACTATTACGAAGATTTTACATAAATTGCTCCCCGGTTTAAACAACTTAACCCACATGCTTTCAAAAAAGACTCGCTATGCTATGAAGGCCCTGGTGGTGCTGGGCAAGCACTTTGGTCAGGCGCCTTTACAGATTTCACGAATAGCTTCTGAGGAAAATATTCCCAAGAAATTCCTGGAACAGATTCTTCTTGATCTCAGAAATGCCGGCTTGCTGTTTAGCAAAAAGGGCGCAGGAGGAGGATACGGGTTGGTAAAAGATCCCTCCGAAATATTTCTTGTCCAGGTTTTGAGAATCACCGGTGGTCCGGTGGCGCTTTTGCCGTGTGTGAGCCTTAATTTCTACCAAAAGTGTGAGGAATGCATCAATGAAGGCACTTGCGGTGTCCGGGATGTTTTTGTAGATGTACGGAATGCAACCTTAAAAGTTTTAAGCGAAACAAGTATTGCAGACATAATAACCAGAGAGGAAATTCTTATTGAAAAACTAAGATTATAATTTTTTTATAAAAAGACTACTAAATCCATATACTTTGTATTATATTTGTCCAATGAAAAACACAGACATGTTCAGATTCACTTTGATAACAACAAATTGTTGTAACATGAATCGGTTAATTGGATAATTGAAGAAGATTGGATATAGCATAAATAATATACATAACCTCTTCAACCACGGTAGAAGAGGTTTTTTTGTACAACATTAGCATGGAGAGTTTTAGAACAGAATTAGAAAATCCGATCGTTCAGAAGGATATTATTGATCTTGAAAAAAAGATCAGGGAGTTTCGTGAGGGGAAAATACATGATGAAAAATTTCGCAGCCTTCGTTTAGCCCGCGGAATTTATGGTCAGAGACAGCCGGGTGTTCAGATGATACGCATCAAACTGCCCTTTGGTAAAGTAACTTTTAAGCAACTACTGAAGATAGCTGATATTTCTGATGAGTATGCAAGCAGCAACCTTCACTTAACTACCCGTCAGGATATCCAGATTCATTATGTCAGTCTTGACCGTACTCCGGAACTTTGGGCAAAGCTTGAACAGGATGATATCACTCTCCGTGAAGCCTGTGGGAATACAGTAAGAAACGTAACGGCATCTCCGTCAGCCGGAATTGACCCTAACGAGCCTTTTGATGTAGCTCCATATGCGCATGCAACCTTTAAGTACTTTTTACGAAACCCGATCTGCCAGGAGATGGGCAGAAAATTTAAAATTGCATTTTCGGCAACGGATGCAGATACAGCGTTTACATACATTCATGACCTTGGGTTTATTCCAAAACTTATTGTAAAAGATGGGGAAGAAATTCGCGGCTTTAAAGTATTGTTTGGAGGAGGCTTAGGTGCTCAGCCTGCAATCGCTCACCCTATTAATGATTTTCTGCATGAGGATGATCTTATCCCTTATATAGAAAGTACTCTAAGGGTGTTCGACAGGCACGGTGAACGTAATAACAGGAACAAGGCCAGAATGAAATTCCTGGTTGCCAAATTGGGACTGGAGGAAGTTCTCAGGCTGATCGAAGAGGAAAAGATTGCCAATAAATCGAAGAAGTTTGTGATCGACCGGGAAACTGTCCAGCTTCCTGAAATTCCGGCAGCAACATCTTATCCTGAAGTTATTATTTCAGATCCCCTTCATTATGAATTATGGTTAAAGACCAATGTTTTTGAGCAAAAGCAAAAGGGGTTTTATGGAGTCTATATAAAGGTAACTACGGGGGATATCCCGACAGCAAAGGCAAGAAAATTTGTTGGTGCGATCCGGGGTCTGGTGGCTGATGAGATCAGAATTACGATCAATCAGGGTTTATTACTGAAATTCGTAAGGCCGGAAGCACTCCCGCTTTTATTTGAAAGGTTAAAGGACCTTGATTTTGCAAAGCCTGGTTTTGATAGTGTAGCAGATGTTACCACCTGTCCGGGGACAGATACCTGCAACCTTGGAATTTCTAATAGTACTGAACTTGCCAGGGTTTTGGAAGATCTTATAGCCGACGAATACGAAGACCTTATAGATAATCAGGATATAAAAATAAAAATAAGCGGCTGTATGAACAGCTGCGGTCAGCATGGTCTGGCGCATATAGGTTTTCATGGCAGTTCCCTCAAGGCCGCAGGTAAAGTTGTTCCCGCCGCACAAGTTCTGCTTGGCGGAGGTACTATAGGCGATGGATTTGGACGTGCGGCTGAAAAGGTTTTAAAAGTACCCTCCAAGCGTACCAAAGATGTAGTTCGCGTTGTTCTTGACGATTACAGCAGGAATAAAATCGGGGATGAGCTTTTTAATGACTTTTACGACCGCTTTGGTAAAGACCATTTTTACCAGCTGCTTAAACCTATAGCCGACCTTACAACGCTCACTCCCGATGAATTTGTGGATTGGGGACATGAGGAAACATTTGTTACGGCAATTGGTGTTGGCGAATGTGCGGGCGTTGTGATAGACCTTGTGTCGACTCTTGTGCTCGAAGCAGAGGAGAAGTTGCAGTGGGCTATTTCATCGTTTGAAAACAGGGCTTATTCGGATTCCATTTATCACGCATACAGCGTTTTTATCAGCGGAGCAAAGGCCTTGCTGCTTGATAAAGGGATCAATAGCAGCACACAAACCGGAATCATGCGCGATTTCGACGAACAATACAGAAACAGCCCGATCCTGGAAGGAATTGAAAGCTTCACAGAACTGGCATTACAAATAAATAAAAACGAACCGACAGCAGAATTTGCACAGACATATCTGGCTGCAACTGTTGATTTCGTACAACGTGTTAAGTTAGCAAAGGAGGCAGTTCAATTATGATTATTTCCAAAACAAAAAATGAAGTTAAAGAACCAAGGATAACCCTTGTTGGTGCCGGTCCCGGAGATGTGGAACTAATCAGCCTGAAAGGTGTCAGGATCCTGAAATCTGCGGATGTTGTGTTATACGATGCCCTGGTAAACAGTGAACTGCTGGATTTCGCGCCAGAACACGCTATAAAGGTGTTTGTGGGAAAGCGTTCCGGAGATCATTCTTATTCTCAGCAGGCTGTTAATAAACTGATGATCGATTATGCCCTGAACTACGGTCATGTGGTCCGTCTGAAAGGCGGCGACCCGTTTGTCTTTGGCCGGGGATTCGAAGAGCTGGAAATGGCAGCCTCTTACAGTATTCCTGCAGAAGTAGTGCCTGGAATTTCATCCAGTATTTCTGTTCCTGCATTGCAGGGAATTCCTGTAACACATCGTGGTACCAGTGAAAGCTTTTGGGTAATTACCGGCACCACAACGAATGGAGAAGTGTCTAAAGACCTGTACGCGGCTGCTAAAACGGATGCAACAGTTGTAGTTCTGATGGGAGTAAAGAAATTAAAAGAGATTGCTGCCATTTTTGAAGCAGAAGGCAAGGGGCGCTTACCCGTGGCAGTTATTCAAAATGGTTCAATGGCAAACGAAAAAGTTGTCGTAGGCACAGCCGAAACAATTGCAGAAGCTGCGGCAGATCATAAAATAACATCTCCAGCATTGATCATATTTGGAGAAGTTGTTGGTTTGCATTCCCTGTATCAGCCAATCCGGGCATTTTATGAGTGTACTGAGTAAAAATAATAATACAACAAAGGATACTATACCTGGCAATCAGTTGTTTCCGGTGTTTCTAAAACTTAATGAGCTTAAGGTATTGCTTGTCGGCGCAGGAAATATTGGATTGGAAAAGCTCACAGCGCTGATCTCCAACAGTCCTCAAACACAGATAACTATAGTTGCGGAGGAGTTTTTGCCGGAAGTTGTTGATCTGGCGGGGAAGTATGCTCAAATAAAAACCTGTTACCGGAAGTTTGAACCTTCTGACCTTGAAGATCAGGATATTGTTGTTCTTGCCACGGGTAACAATGTTCTTAATGCTGAAGTAAGAGAATTAGCGCGCAGGCGTCACCTGCTTATTAATGTAGCTGATAAACCTGAGCTATGTGATTTTTATCTGGGATCAATTGTAAAAAAGGGCGATCTGAAAATTGGCATTTCAACAAATGGAAAATCGCCCACGATCGCTAAGAGACTAAAAGAAGTGTTTCAGGAAAATCTGCCTGAAGAACTTGATATCAGTTTACAGCAAATGAATCGGTTAAGGAACACGCTGAATGGTGATTTTGCCCATAAGGTAGATGCGTTGAACAAAGCTACCGCCATTTTAGTGACCCCGGAAATCGAACAGGATGCCAGCCGGAAAATGAGATGGATTTTATGGAGTGCGGGCTTTGCCGGACTAGCTTTGATCATTTCCTTTTTCTGGCTCAATGATGCGGATTTCAGGGGATATATGCAGGGTTTGCCCCCTACTTTTTATTACTTCCTGATAGCCGGATTTATCTTTGCGATGATAGATGGCGCGATAGGTATGTCATACGGAGTTACTTCAACTACTTTTGCCTTGTCGATGGGAATTCCCCCCGCATCAGCTAGTACTGCTGTTCATCTTTCAGAGATACTGAGCAACGGAATTGCGGGCTGGATGCATTTCAGGATGAAGAACGTGAATATGCGCTTATTCTGGCTGCTGGTGCTACCCGGTGTAATTGGTGCAATACTAGGCGCTTTTTTGCTAACCAACCTGGAAGAGTATAATCATATTACGAAGCCCATTGTGTCATTATACACCCTTACCCTGGGAGTGGTAATCCTTTTAAAAGGGTTTAAGGTTAATAAAAAACATATAGGAGCGAAAATCACAAACATCAGGTTTCTTGGTTTCGGGGGTGGTTTTATCGATGCGGTTGGCGGCGGCGGCTGGGGCTCTATCGTTTTGTCTTCACTTATTGCAGGAGGAAGAAATGCGCGCTATTCCCTTGGTACGGTAAAGCTAAGCAGGTTTTTTATTGCGCTGATGAGCTCTCTGACATTCCTTACCCTTCTTAACGACGTGTATTGGGAAGCTATTATGGGATTAGTAATCGGGAGTGCTCTGGCATCGCCAATTGCTGCCAGATTATCCAACAAGATCTCCGTAAAAGCTATAATGATGGCTGTAGGTGTGATCGTTATTTTAGCCAGCCTTAAAACGATACTGTCAACCCTGATTAATTTTATATAAATAAGTATTTTTGCCGAAACTTAATAAAATGAAGGAATCATCCAAGCTTATCCGTACACAGACCCCGCGAACTGATCAAAGGGAACATTCTGTGCCCTTGTATCTTACGTCAAGTTTTATGTTTGACGATGCGGAACATGGCAGGGCTTTGTTTACGGAAGAGGTGGAAGGAGATATTTATTCACGTTATTCGAATCCGAACACTTCAGAATTTATACAAAAGGTCTGCGATGCTGAAGGTGCAGAAGCCGGTCTGGCATTTTCCTCTGGAATGGCCGCCGTATTTGCTTCCTTTGCGGGTTTGCTGAGAAGCGGGGACCACATTGTTGCCTTTCGTTCCATATTTGGCTCAACTCATCAGCTGTTTACTCAACTGCTGCCAAGATGGGGTATTACCACAACTTATGTTGATGCATCAAAACCAGAAGAATTTGAAAAGGCACTGCGTCCCGAAACAAAAATGGTTTTCCTGGAAACCCCGTCAAATCCGGGCCTTGAACTTGTTGACCTTGAGTGGCTCGGTGATTTGAAAAAGAAGCATAATTTCATCCTGAATGTCGACAACTGCTTCGCGACGCCGTATTTGCAAAAGCCAGTTCAATATGGTGCTGATCTTGTCAGCCATTCATCCACGAAATATATGGACGGACAAGGGCGCGTATTGGGCGGAGTTGTTGTAGGACGGAAGGACCTCATCAAAGAAATGATGTTTTTCATCAGGCATACCGGGCCGGCTATGTCAGCTTTTAATGCATGGATTTTTTCTAAAAGCCTTGAAACTTTACCCGTCCGTATGGACCGGCATTGCAGCAATGCCATGAAAGTTGCAGAAGCATTAGAAAAACACGGGGAAGTAGAAACGGTGCGCTACCCATTTCTTCCATCGCACCCGCAATACGATCTTGCAAAACGTCAGATGAAGCAGGGTGGCGGAATAGTGACTTTTATAATTAAAGGCGGAATGGAAAGAGCAATTCGATTTATGGATGCACTGGAAATGATCAGTTTGTCGTCTAATCTTGGCGATACACGAAGCATTGCTACGCATTCGGCTTCTACCACTCATTCCAAACTAACAGACGATGAGCGGGCACAGATAGGTATTTTTCCGGGCAGTATCCGAATTTCCGTAGGTCTGGAAGATGCCGATGATATTATCGGGGATTTGACGAGAGCTTTAGATAATTCGAAATAATTGGATGGTTTAATTATGAATACACAGAATTTACTTCAGGGGATAAAAGGTTTGGGGATAGTGGACTCACTGAAGTACATTGCTGACCTTTATCCCGGAAAGGTTGTGTTTTCAACCAGTTTTGGCTGGGAAGATCAGGTGATATCGCATATTATTTTTAAAAATGAACTGCCTATAAAAGTGTTTACGCTTGAAACTGGCCGTTTATTTCCCGAGACATATTATGTATGGAACCGGACGCTAGAAATATATGGTAAGCAAATCCATGCTTATTATCCGAACACTCAGTCTGTGGAAAACATGGTCAGTGCAAAAGGGCCGAGCAGTTTTTATGAATCTGTTGAAAACCGGAAAGAGTGCTGCGGTATAAGGAAAGTTGAACCGCTTAAGCGCGCTCTTGCGGGAAACTCGGTTTGGATCACCGGTATCCGTGCAGATCAATCCTTGAACAGGGAACATATGGATAATGTTGAATGGGATGAAGGAAATCAACTGCTTAAATATCATCCGATTTTTGACTGGACGCTTGAACAGGTAAAAGAATTCATCAGGGAAAACAACATACCTTATAACCCGCTGCACGACAAAGGCTTTCCCAGTATCGGTTGCGCACCTTGTACGCGCGCTGTGAAAGAGGGTGAGGATTTCAGGGCAGGAAGGTGGTGGTGGGAAGATCAGAGTAAAAAGGAATGTGGGTTGCATAACACGAAATAATATAAAATGAACCGGTACTGCGCTTCCTTTTTTCCAGGGGAGCTGTTCGCCCCCGGGCGAACGGAGGGATTCAGCAGCTTTTCAACCCAGGCAGACTCAGGGGTCAGGAGGATTATCACCAGAATAAAAAAGATAACGCTTAAAGGCGATTTTGAAATATATGACAACACAGGACACTACTTACTTAGACCAGCTGGAAGCCGAAGCAATACACATATTGCGTGAGGTGGCCGGCCAGTTTGAAAAGCCAGCATTGCTATTTTCAGGAGGGAAGGATTCGATAACACTTGTAAGGCTTGCAGAAAAAGCATTCAGGCCGGGTAAGTTTCCGTTTCCTCTTGTGCACATTGATACAGGACATAACTTCCCAGAAACGATAAGTTACCGGGATAAGATGATTGAAAGACTAGGAGAAAAGTTAATTGTCGGCTATGTTCAGGATTCGATAGATCAGGGTAAAGTTATTGAGCAAACTGGTAAAAATGCCAGCAGAAATGCTTTGCAGACCGTCACCCTTCTAGATACCATCGCAGCAAATAAGTTTGATGCGTGTATCGGGGGAGCGCGCAGGGACGAAGAAAAAGCACGGGCAAAGGAAAGGATATTCTCTGTTCGGGATGAATTTGGGCAATGGGATCCTAAACGTCAGCGCCCCGAATTATGGGATGTTTATAATGGCAGAATCCACAAGGGTGAAAATGTACGGGTTTTCCCGATAAGCAACTGGACTGAATTGGATGTGTGGAATTACATTCGCAGGGAGGAAATTGAACTGCCGACGATTTATTTTGCTCACGAACGTGACGTTATTACCAGAAACGGACAATTGATGGCAGCAGCAGAGTTTCTTAATATGGATGAACAGGATATTGTTGAGCACAAAAATGTAAGGTTCCGCACGGTGGGTGATATGACTTGCACGGCAGCCGTAGAATCAGATGCATTTTTAATAGATGATATAATTGAAGAAATAAGGGCATCGAAGATCAGCGAAAGAGGAGCCCGTATGGATGATAAAGTTTCTGAAGCTGCAATGGAAGACCGCAAAAAGGGAGGATATTTTTAATGGATTTACTTAAATTTTTTACAGCAGGAAGTGTTGACGATGGTAAGAGTACGCTTATCGGCCGGCTTCTTTACGATAGTGAATCTATACTTGCCGATCAGCTGGAAGCGCTTCAGCAATCAAACCGGAAAAACGATGACGGAACAATTGACCTTGCCATCTTAACCGATGGGCTGAAAGCGGAAAGGGAGCAGGGCATCACAATTGATGTTGCTTATAAATACTTCCAAACCGACAAGCGGAAATTTATTATTGCCGATACACCCGGTCATATCCAGTACACGCGCAACATGGTTACCGGCGCATCTAATTCTAATCTTGCCATTATTTTGGTAGACGCCAGGAATGGTGTTGTTGAACAAACCATCAGGCATTCGTTTATTGTATCGCTTCTTGAGCTGAAACATGTTGTCGTATGCATCAATAAGATGGATATGGTTGATTACAGTGAGGACACGTTTAATAGGATACTTAAAACATATTCTGATATCGCCGCCAAGCTTCACATTCATGAAGTAACTTATATACCCGTAAGTGCACTTAAAGGAGATAACGTGGTAAACGTTTCTGAAAATATGCCATGGTACACTGGCAGGAGCTTGTTGGATCACCTCGAAACGATTGCTGTAAATGAGGACGAGAAATCACCACAGGCTCGGATGCCAGTTCAATGGGTAATCAGGCCTCAGACTGATGCACTTCACGATTATCGCGGGTACGCCGGAAGAGTTTCCAGCGGGAGCTTTCATGTAAATGATATGGTAACCGTTTTGCCATCGGGAGTCAGGTCGGAGATCAGCAGGATAGAAACTTTTGGAAAAGATCAGGATGAAATCCATAGCGGCTTGTCAGTAACACTTCATTTGAAAGATAACGTCGATATAAGTCGCGGAGATATTCTCGTGAACTCATCGCACGAGCCAATTGTATCGCAGCTGATAGAAGCAGATCTCTGCTGGATGGACACACGGCCATTAGACGATTCGATAATGTATCTGGTTCAGCATAATAGTAAACTAACAAAGTGTAAGATTCGTGAGATGCTCCATAAGGTGAACATCAACACTCTTGAGAAAATTCCAGCTGATACATTTCAGTTGAATGATATCGGACGGATAGTAATTAAAACTGCTGATCCGCTTGCTTTTGATCTTTATCATGAGAATAAACCTAATGGATGTGCTATACTTATAGATAGCCGTACTAATTTGACCGTGGGGGCATTGATGTTCAGAGCCGTAATAAATGAGTAAATTAGCAAATTAGCAAATGTGCTGCCCGCCTAATTTGCTAATTCTCATATTTCCAAATTTTCTAATCTATCACTGTGAAAGTAGAACTAAAAAGAGTAAACGATGCCGTCCATTTTGAGGCATCGGCACCATCATCAACTGTTAAGGTACATATCGATGGTTCGCCCGAAATCGGAGGCCAGGGCCTGGGCGTGAGGCCTATGGAAATGGTCTTAATGGCCCTTGCGTCTTGCAGCTCCCTGGATCTGGTAAGCATACTCAAAAAACAGAAGCAAGATCTCCAGGACTTCTCTGTTTCTGTAGAAGCGCAGCGCCGGGAGCAAATCCCGACAATTTTCACACAGATTCACATGACCTTTACCCTTAAAGGAGTCATCGATCCCGATAAAGCTAATCGCGCTGCTGAACTGGCAGTCAAAAAATATTGCTCTGTTCATGATATGCTCGTGGCGGGGGGAGTGGTGATTACTTATTCCGTGGATATCAAGTCCTAAAAAGGAAGGTCCTTTTGATAGAGAGCAGGAACAAGGAGCAAAGAACAAGGACCTAAACCTTAAATTTGGAAGGCTGCGCTCATAAAACTTTTTTCGCCCCACAAAAGTATTTAACCATTTAGAGCCCCGGCCCTTGGTTCTAAAGTCGAGAAGCTTAAATAAAAACGGATATGGTTAAAATTTCCGTTCGTCTTTTTTACGGTTTCCTATAGACTGTCATTCTATCTACAAACGTATTTATTTAATAACCCAAGTCTTTGTTCTTGGCTCCTTATTCCTTGTTCTTTTCTTTACACTAATATTACATGTTTAAACATCTATCTCTCTACCTTTGCCTAACTCTAAAACTAAAAACGATATGTCATTAAAAACTAAATGGTCATTAGACCCAACACATTCAGAGGTGCACTTCAAGGTAAAACACCTGGTGATCTCAACGGTAACAGGTACTTTCAAAACCTTTGACGGTAGTTTTGAAACTGAAGATGATGATTTTTCAAATGCCCAGATTGATTTCTCATTGGACGTCAGCAGCATTGATACCAATCAGGAACAACGGGATGCGCATCTTAAGTCTGCGGATTTCTTTGATGCGGAGAAATATCCTAAGATTACTTTCAAATCTACTTCATTCACAAAAAATGGTGATGATTACGTTTTACAGGGAGATTTGACAGTAAAAGACCTAACCAAGCCCGTAAAACTTAATGTTGAATACGGCGGAACTGCTACAGATTTTTATGGTAATGAAAAAGCTGGATTCGAAATAACAGGAAAGATAAGCCGTAAGGAATTTGGTCTTACATGGGATGCCGTTACCGAGGCAGGGGCAATTGTTGTTGGCGACGAAATTAAATTAAACATTAACGCGCAGTTTGCGAAACAAGCATAATAAGTAAAGACAATCGGATTATCCATACGAGAATGGACGACGAAGCCTGCCTGTCCGGTCAGGCGGGCAATCTCTGATAACAGTCATCTGAGATTGCCCGCTTGCGCCAGGCAGGCTTCGCTATCTCGCGATGACAAGGGCCTTGCAATGACCATCGGCGTGTCCTGATATTTATTTCCGGTCACTGAACCTGACTTGCCGGATCCTTAGCGGAGCGTCGGCAAAAATAACATACAGATCAGTGCTTCCCACCGGCTCATTTAATACTGCACGTATTCGTTGCTGTTCGCCACCCTCCACTTGAAATGTGCCTAACACCTTGCCCTCCGGGCTGCCTGAGCGTATTTCTATTTTAGCCGATTGGGGAATTGGGGTGCGTCCTCGCAAGGCAATGAGTTCTATGTAACTAACAGAAGTAAGATCCACGCTGCTAAATTTTAAAAAAGCAGGCTTATCAGAAACCGTTGCAACCGTTTTGTCACCATTAAAGCTCACATTTTTAACCTGACTGGCTTCTGCTACAGGAAGCACGGGACTCCGTAAAACAAGAATTTTTTCAGAAGTCTGGCTTGCCATGCCGTTGGCTCCGCGATCTTTATAGGCCGCGCGTAGAATGAAGTGACCGTCAGCATTTTCACCCTCCGGTACTACAGGTATGAAGTTTCCTTGTACAGGAAGAGTTTTAGCGCTGCGGGGCGGATTAGCCAGGCTCAGGATATAATTCGTGATATTTCTGGCATCATTTTCAGTCATCGTTGGATGAGCAGGCATCATGGTATGCCCCCAAACACCTGACCCGCCATTGATAATTTTCCTGACGAGGTTCGATGGTGCGGCAACATCGCCTTTATATTTTTTAGCGATCTCCACAAAAGCAGGTCCCAGGGATTTAGTTTCTTTTGCATGACAAATATTGCAATCGCTTTTATTGATTATAGCCATGGCGCCGGCAAATTGAGCAGTTGCATCAGTACCTAACTGTTTTTGTGCTACTTCCGTAAGATTATAGCCTTCTGAAAGGTAATTAGCGCTAACAGATACCTGGGAGGCCAATATCCGTTTATTTTGCAAGCTTCCGTCTTCTGAATCGTTAACGCTTACGACATATTTTACGGGTTTTCCGGGGAAAAAGAAACTTTTATTGCCACTAAGTACAGCCAGATTTACTTTGGGCGGTTCATTTCCTGCCTTAATCTCCACCGTTTCTGAGTTCTTCGCACCCGTCTGATCGGTAACTGTGAGCGTTGCCTTATAGGTGCCCGGGTTTACTAATGTCAACACCGGTGCGGGTTGAGTATAAGTTTTATATGCCGCGCCATTCCTGGTCACCTTCCATTCGTATTTCAAAATATCTCCCTGATCAAAGTCGCGGGTTCCTTCAGAAGAAAGGCTGACTTTCAAAGGAACTGCGCCGGCGGTTTTGCTGGTTGAAGCCCGGACCTGAGGCCTTCTGTTGCCGCCATTATACTCAATGCGGATAAGCTCCGCTTCCGGGTTATTTTTAAAATATCCGTTACCATATTCAATTACATAAAGATCCCCATCAGGGCCGAATTTCATGTCCAGCGGACCGTTAAGCTTAAGGTCAGGAAGAAAGCGCTCCATCGATTTGTATCCTCCGTCTTCATCGAGTTCGATGACATTAATCCATCCGCGGGCGAAATCGGTAACAAACCACTTTCCCTCATAGTAAGAAGGAAATGCACGTTTTGCATTGGCAAAATCCTGAAGGCGGTATATCGGGCCGCCAACAGCACTGTTACTTCCCGTGCCAAGGAGGGGAAATTCTGTACTTGTTCCTTTACCATACCATACTATTGCAGGCAGTGCAGGTGGAAGATTTTTAATTCCCGTGTTGTTGGGGGAATCGTTTACCGGATTCGCAGGATCAAATAATTCACCCGAAACTTTTGTATCAAAGTTGTAATCCCGGTAAGGTTTATTATCGCCTATGAAGTAAGGCCATCCATAATTTCCGGGCCTTTTTGCGATGTTAAATTCATCGTAGGACTGCGGACCGCGTTTTTCCATATCATCCTGAGATCCGTCAGGGCCCACTTCACCCCAGTACAACCATCCGGACTTACTATCTATAGTAAGCCGCCAGGGGTTGCGGTTCCCCATGGTATAAATTTCCGGGCGGGTCAGAGGCGTGCCTTCGGCAAACATATTCCCTTTTGGGATCGAATAAGTTCCGTCGTTTTCTGGATGTATTCTCAGGATCTTTCCACGCAGATCATTCGTATTTGAGGATCCTTTCTGGGAGTCTTCGCCGGATTTGCCCGGCCGTTCGTCGAGGGGAGTAAATCCGTCAGAAGCTCTTGAAAAAGTGTTGTCGCCCGTACTTAGGTATAAGTTGTTTTCTTTATCAAACAACATACCTCCGCCCACATGACAGCATTGTTCGCGCTGTACAGGCACTTCAAGCAGCACTTTCTTTGTATTAAGCAGTAATTCTTTACCATGCCATGCATAGCGTTCCAACACGTTTTTTGGCTCTGGTCCCGCGGGGGAATAATAGACGTAGATCCAATGGTTTTTCTCAAAATCAGGATCCAGAATTACCCCTTGCAATCCGTCTTCACCTTCGCTAACCTCGCCGGTCTTACTTACATACTGAGTGCTAACAGGGAAATTAGCAACAAGGCTAACTTTACCTGTAGTGGGATCAAAAACCTCCAGCTTTCCATGACGCTGAGCAAAAAGGACTCTTCCATCTTTCAGTACCTGGAACTGCATTGGTTCTTCGATCCGCTGAGCTAAAACTACCTTGGTGAACCTGTTTTCTTCAGGCTTTTTTGGGCTTTGTGACTGGACAGCAAGACTGCACCCCAACAGGATGCAAATCGAAGGGATCAATTTTGAGAGCATAGATATTATTATTGATGGGGAGGACATTCCAAGAGGGAAACAGGCAAACGAGGAATCTTAGATTCTAATCCGCTCCAGATAATCCATATCATACTTAATACTCTCCATCGGAGTTTTAGCATACTCTTCCTGTTCAATAAAAAAGTACTTTAAGCCTGATTCTTTTTGGTGCTTAAGTAATTTTGGAATATCCAGTCCTCCCTTGCCAAATTCTGTACTGTGTTTCTTTTGGAGATCCATGTCTTTCAGATGCCAAAGAGGGAAGCGGCCTTTGTATTTCTTAAAATACTCAAAAGGGTCGTTGCCGCTTGCTACTACCCAGCCCAGATCAAGTTCCATATGAACTAATTTAGGGTCGGTATTATCCATCAGCACCTCGTAAAGAACCTGGCCATCAACTTTATCAAACTCATAGTCGTGGTTGTGGTAGCCAAACTTTATGCCCAGCTTTCTGCATTCTTCGCCGCTTTTGTTGAAAATCTCAGCCGTTCTTTTATAATTGTCTATCGTCTGTCCTGACTTAGGCATACTGGAACAAATAAGATATTCCTGCCCGGCCTCTGCGGCCTCTTCCATCGTTTGCGGCCACTTTGAATTAATGGCAACATGGCCGCTTCTCAAGGTCATATCAAGTTCCTTGCAGGCCTCCTTCATTTCCTTTCCTGACAGTCCGTAATAATTGCCTTTGGCACTGCTGGCTGACTCAATTTGCTTAATACCAAGAGCTGCCAGCTGCTTTAACGTGCCCTTTGCATCAGCGAGCATCTCCGCACGTACAGAATATAGTTGAATACCAGGATTTTTGATTTTTGCCAGGGCAAAACTAAATTCAGGAAGGATCATTGACCCAAGAGCAAAAGCTCCGGCAGTTTTTAAAAAATGACGGCGTGTTTTCATAGGTTACTAGTTTGACGGTTAAATTAGGAATTTTAGAGATAAAACCGAAATGCAAGGTTGAATATAAATGTCGGTTTTAAATTAACGGGTGGGCATTTCAACATCGAATTTGATATAAGATAAGCTAATCAGTACTTAATTTTAAACGGAGAGGGCGCAAAGGTTTTCGCAGATGGCGCAGAAAATGACTATTAATTAAACGTTCTGAAAAGACAATTGACGGGTAATCCTTTGCGAGTACTTTGCGGTTGAATCTTTAAACTCCTTTTTTCAGAAACTCCACATTCCAAATCTTTTCAGCTTTCCTGCCGATCAGCCAAAAAGATAAGGCCAGGACTGCAAAGAAGATTGTTTTATCCGTAATATCCCAGAGATATTCGAAATAGCGGCTATATAAATTGATCAGTAAGAACGTTATTCCAAATTCACGGGCTATGTAGTCTTTTTGGCGGAGACCGTAGACGGTAAATGCAATGGCAACCAGTATTGAAATAATACCCCATGAAATGAGCTCGATCTGTTTTACTTTCATCCAGTCTTCAATAGTACCAAAATTCCCGAAGATAGAAAGTAACCAGAGCGACACGAACAAGTACAGTAAGCCGATTACATACGTCAGCTCCCGAAATTCAATTACCCTCTTTATTTTTACCATTAAGAAGCTTAAAGCAACGAGCAAAAAGCCAAAAGCTACGAAACGCAGTGGGTAATTCATTCCCAGAAAATAGTGGCTCCAATCAGTTTGATAACCTGTTTCGGTACCGAACCAGCTTCCCAGTGAAACAAGCGCAAATGCCCAGATTAAGCCGGAATGGAATTTCAGGGCTAACAGGGCATACACAAGAACAGACAACAGGAACAGAATCGAAAAATGACCGCTGCCGTTATCAAACGTTTTGCCCAAAAAGGCTATGCAACTAGCTGTGAACAGGATCCCGAAGAATATGATCGCCTCATTGCTGAACACCCGTTCAGGGTACTTTCTTTTCCTTTTACTTCCTTCAAATAATAGCCCTCCTGCTAAAATTCCCGAAACAAGGCTTATGATAATGTCTGGTGTATCATAAAGTTTCTCCAGCCACCTGATTACAGCATCATCGATGATCAGAGAAGCTATTGCAATAATTCCGCAGGCCAGCGCTACCCAGAAGGAATACTGTGCAAGGCGTTTCCAGTCGAAGCCCTTCACTTCATAGGAGGTGGAGAGTCTTTCAGCGGTCTCGGAATCGATAAGTCCCTCAGTTTTCCATTGCCGGATTGTTTTATCCAGAAACTCACTTTCCTGCTTATCGAGATTTAATTTAGCCAATTCGCTTTTATAGATTCAGGAATAAAATTAAGCTTTTTGAGTCAGACAAGCATAGACTTTACCGCTTTTTCATCCTTGGCGAGCTGCGCTTTTAGTCCATCGAGGGAATCAAATTTCTCGTCTCCGCGAACATAATCCACAAAATTGATTCTGATTATATCGCCATAAATATCCTTGTCAAAGTCAAAAATATTCACCTCAATATTATGAGTCATGCCGTTAATAGTAGGCCTGTGGCCTATGTAAGCCATTCCATTGAAGGTTTTATTCTCCTCCATTGAAGGATTGACCTCTACATTCACCGCGTAAATCCCATCTGCAGGTATAAGCTTGTAAGTTTCTTCAACGAAAAGATTAGCTGTGGGAAAACCTAAACTGCGGCCGATCTGGTCGCCCTTGATGACTTTTCCGGTGAGATGAAAAGGATAACCTAAAAAATTATTAGCGGTTTTTACGTCCCCGCTTTGGATTGCGTTTCTGATTTTGGTGGAGCTGACAGCTACATCGTTTATATCCTGTTCTGGTATTTCTTCTACTTCAAAGCCGAAATCTCCGGCATATTTCTGAAGATGCTCCAGTCCGCCTTCCCGGTCTTTGCCAAATCTATGATCATACCCGATTACGATATGTTTTGTGCCAATCTTTTCAACTAATATATTACTAATGTATTCCTGTGGTGAAAGATTGGAGAAGTCTCTGGTAAAAGGGGTGAGGATCAGGTGATCAATGCCCAGTTTTTCAAGCCTTTCAGCCTTTTCCGAAATGGTGCTGATTAGTTTAATCGCTTTGTCTTCAGGATGGAGTATCATTCGCGGATGCGGGAAAAATGTCAGGATTACCGATTCCCCCTTTTTTTGACGGGCAACTTCCAGCAGCCTGCTAATAATTTTCTGATGTCCGAAGTGAACTCCATCGAAAGTGCCGATAGTGACTACAGCGTTACTTATCTTCTTAAATTCATCGATGTGGTTATATATTTTCATCGGTATATAATTGTGGTCATTTTAGCTTATCCTGCTCTTTTAAGGCACGGATGTGATTGACCAGTTCCATGACGCTGAACGAATTGGCCACATCATAATTTCCGCTTTTTGTACGGCACAGGGCGCTCAGATAAGCCCCGTTGTTTAGAGAACTGCCAAAGTCGTACACGAGCGACCGGATGTAGGTGCCTTTGCTGCATACAACCCTGAAATCGATTTCCGGTAGTTCTATACGTGTAATTTCAAACAAGCTGATACTAACTTTTCGCGTTTTCAGCTCGACATTTTCACCCCTGCGGGCTTTCATATACAATCGCTCACCATCAACCTTTACGGCAGAATGGGCGGGCGGAAACTGATCCAGATCCCCGATGAACTGTTTGGTGTTCGTATAAATTTGTTCGTCGGTGAGGTGACTGATGTCAAAGGTCTCACTAACTTCAGTTTCCATATCATATGAAGGGGTGATGGCACCTACGATCATAGTGCCTGTATATTCTTTTTCCTGAGCCTGGAACTCATCAATCTTTTTTGTCAGCTTTCCGGTACAGAGGATCAGAAGTCCTGTTGCAAGCGGATCAAGTGTGCCGGCATGCCCTACTTTAAGTTTAACAGGCTTAAACGCATTACGGATCTTTCCCACAACGTCAAAGCTTGTCCACTTATACGGTTTATTAATGAGCAGCATCTCACCCTCGGCAAAATTGAATTCCGGGAATTCTTTAGATGTAATTTCGTTCATCAGATTACTTGGAGATCATGGCCTGAGAGGAGCAGAATCAATAATATTCCTCCAACAATGATCCGGTACCAGCCAAACAGGCGGAAACCACGTGTTTGAAGAAAGCTTATGAAGTACTTTATCGCGAGCATCGCCACTATAAATGCGACAACATTGCCAATAATCAATAGCCTGACTTCTTCAGCACTTATTATATAACCATCCTGGTAAAAATCAAAAAGTTTCTTCGCAGTTGCACCAATCATAGTCGGAACTGCCAGAAAGAAGGAAAATTCCGCAGCTGCCTTGCGGCTTAGATTCTGAGACATTCCGCCGACGATGGTCGCAGCTGAACGGGATGTCCCGGGAATCATCGACAGGCATTGAAACAATCCGATTTTCAGGGCTGTAGAATAATTTATCTGGCTGGGATCATCAACCGTCCCATTTTTAAACCATTTATCAACGAAGAGAAGAATGATGCCGCCAATTAGCAAGGCAATAGCAACTGTAAGCGGGCTCTCAAGCAGTTCATCTATCTTATCGCCCAAAAGCAAGCCAAAGAAAACGGCAGGTATAAAAGCAACAAGCAGTTTGAAATAAAAATCAAAAGATTGCAGAAATCGCTTGAAATAGAGTACAATAACTGAGAGTATCGCTCCAAGCTGGATCGCCACTGTAAAGAGCTTGACAAAATTATTTGACTGAATTCCCATAAGCGATGAGCCGAGGATCATATGACCGGTAGAAGAAACCGGTAAAAATTCAGTCAGGCCCTCAATGATTGCCAGGATTATGGCCTGAAGAATCGTCATTAACTGTTCTTAGCAGGTTTTTTAAGAATAGCAACAAAACCAATAGCAAAGCCGGTCAGTACGATGATCGGAGCTATAACAATTTTACGGGAGCTATAAATATCTGTATCGCCAGCCATTACGATAAAGCCCAGAATAACTACGGCAATGCCCAGGATCATTATCCTGTAATTACTTTTTTGGAACACAAATGGTTCATTAGCGGTTTCCTTAACCGGAGTATTTTTCTGTGCCATCATCTGTAAAGGTCATGTATTTTTAAACGGAGGAATTTGCTTACCGCAAAGTAGGTGCTTAATCCCGAGATCAATATTCCTATACCGATCACACCTAAGAAAACAATGGAAAATTCAAACCAGTTCCTTAAAATAATCATCTCAGGAACTTGCTTCTGTGCGAAATATAACGTCAAAAGAAGCAGTATGATAGCGATTAAGCCAGCCAGCAAGCCGTGAAGAATGCCATAGGTTAAAAACGGTTTGCGAATAAAACTTCTGGTAGCACCTACCAGCTGCATGCTTTTAATAAGAAAACGCTGAGAATAAATGGCCAGGCGGATGGTATTATTAATTAATGCTACAGCAATTATGAGTAAAATTCCCGCAAAAGCGAGGATAATTAGCCCAATGCCCCTGATATTCTGGTTTACCATATCTATAAGGGACTTCTGGTATATCACTTCTTTTACCAGAGGGTTTTTGCTTAATTGTGATGTGAAGGTTTGAATACTGGCATTATTGGCATAATCAGCCTTCATATAGACGTCAATAGAAGACAATAGCGGGTTATAACCTAAAAATTCTACAAAATCTTCCCCAAGATCCTTTGTAAGATTTCTTGCTGCCAATTCCTTGCTGACATATTGAGTTTTTAAAACAACAGGGTTTGCATCCAGCTGTTTCTGGAGAGCAGTAATATCAACTTCTTTAGCACCTTCATTCACAATAATGTTCAACACAATGTTTTCTTTGACATAGTTTGAAAGGTTCTTAGCGTGTACCAGGATTAACCCAAGCAGGCCCGTCATAAGCAAAACTAAAGCTATGCTGATCACTGTTGACACATAAATGGTTTTTGTTTTTCTGGATGAGGTGCTTCCTTCAAATTCTTCCATAAGAAATGATTATATCCGCGAAAATAAAGAATTCAGTTTATAAACGTAGTAATATGAACGTTAATATGGAGTTAAATTTTGTTAAAGGGGATGGAGTTGTACGTTGTACGGTTTACATTATACGTTGCATGACGGAAAAACAGGCTCTTTACTCGAACGTTATTTAGTTGTTAGTTCTTAGTTGTTAGGCTGGGGGCTCAAACGTATAGCGTATAACGTTCAACGTACCACTTACTAAAGACTTATAACGTATAACGTAGTACGTTTAACTTTTTTTGGTATTTTCGCACCTTAGTTTAATGAAATGGATTATCAATTCAGGGAGATAGAGAAGAGGTGGCAAAAATTCTGGGCCGACAATCAGACGTTTAAGGTCGACAATAATTCAGCTAAACCGAAATATTATGTTCTGGATATGTTTCCGTACCCTTCGGGAGCCGGGCTGCATGTAGGGCATCCCCTGGGTTATATAGCTTCCGATATATTTTCGCGCTATAAAAGGCTTAAGGGCTTCAATGTCTTGCATCCTATGGGATACGATTCGTTTGGCCTTCCGGCTGAGCAATATGCCATTCAGACCGGTCAGCATCCAGCAATAACTACTGAAGCCAACATCAACCGATACCGTGAACAGCTCGATAACCTTGGTTTTTCATTCGACTGGAGCCGCGAAGTCAGGACCAGCGACCCCGGATACTACAAGTGGACACAATGGATTTTCATGCTTCTGTTTAATTCATGGTATAATCTGGAAACCGACAAGGCTGAGAGTATTGACACGCTGATCAGCATTCTTGAAAAATCAGGAAGCCAAGGGATTAAAGCGGTTTGTGACGATGATGTAAGCGCGTTTACAGCCGAGGAGTGGAAGGGCAGACCTGAGGAGGAAAAACAAAACGAATTATTGAAATACCGCCTAACTTACCTTCGCGAGAGTACGGTAAACTGGTGCCCCGCGCTGGGGACGGTCCTGGCGAACGATGAAGTGAAGGATGGCTTTTCTGAGCGAGGGGGCTACCCTGTTGAGCAGAAGAAAATGATGCAATGGAGTATGCGTATAACGGCCTATGCCGACCGTCTGCTTCAGGGGCTTGATACTATCGATTGGCCCGAGCCTCTTAAGGAAATGCAGCGCAACTGGATTGGAAAGAGTGTTGGTGCCCTGGTAAGTTTCCCGCTTGAGGGTCGTCACGGCACTATCGACGTATTTACTACTCGTGTCGACACTATTTATGGTGCAACTTTCCTGGTGCTTGCGCCTGAACATGAACTCGTTGAATCCTTAACGACATCCGACCGGAAAAATGAAATTGCTCAGTATATCGCTCAGACAAAGAAGAAGAGCGAGCTCGACCGTATGGCTGATACAAAATCGGTATCCGGAGCTTTTACAGGAAGCTTTGCCCTGCATCCTATCAGCGGAGAAAAAATTCCGGTCTGGATTGCCGACTATGTCCTTGCCGGATATGGAACGGGTGCTGTAATGGCAGTGCCATCGGGGGATCAGCGCGACTGGCTTTTTGCCACAAAATTCGGACTCCCGATTGTTGCCATTTCTGATGCTCAGGTGGACCTTGACTTACAGGCCGATCCAACAAAAGAAGGAAAGTATATCAATTCAGGACTTATCAACGGGCTGGATTATAAAGCGGCGACAAGCGCGCTTATCAATAAACTGGAAGAGCTGGGAGCAGGGAAAGCTAAAATAAATTACCGTTTGCGGGATGCCATTTTTGGCCGCCAGCGATATTGGGGTGAGCCGGTACCTGTTTATTTTAAAGATAACCTCCCTCATCTGATTGATGTTTCGGAACTTCCGCTGGTACTGCCGGAAGTTGATAAGTATCTGCCGACCGAAAGCGGTGAGCCGCCGTTAGGCCGGGCAGAAAACTGGAAGTATCGTAATAGCTGGGAGTATGAGCTGAGCACTATGCCGGGTTGGGCTGGCTCAAGCTGGTATTGGTTACGGTATATGGATGCCAGGAATGAAGGCGAATTTGCCTCTAAAGATGCAATTTCCTACTGGAAAGATGTGGATCTCTATATCGGAGGGTCAGAGCATGCTACTGGCCATTTACTATATAGCAGGTTCTGGAATAAGTTTTTGAAAGATCTTGGGTTTGTACTGGAAGAAGAGCCTTTTAAAAAGCTAATTAACCAGGGCATGATTCAGGGAAGGTCCAATTTTGTTTATCGTTTGATTGATGAGGAGGGGAAAGGCGGCAATACCTTTGTTTCAGCTGGCTTGAAGTCGCAATACCGGACCTCGGCGATGCATGTGGATGTGAATATTGTTGAAAATGAGATTCTGGATATCGCAAAATTCAAGTCATTCAGGCCTGAGTTTGA
Organism: Bacteroidota bacterium; assembly: GCA_040385405.1. Lineage (GTDB taxonomy): Bacteria > Bacteroidota > Bacteroidia > Sphingobacteriales > Sphingobacteriaceae > Daejeonella. Next base: position 75,217 of record JAZKHM010000020.1, read on the forward strand.
AAATGCTGAGTTTATTCTGGAGAATGGCAGATATATCTGCGGGGTGGAGATCGAAAAGATGTCTAAGTCTAAGTTCAACGTAGTGAATCCGGATGAGCTGGCCGAACGTTACGGTGCCGACACACTGCGTATGTACGAGATGTTCCTGGGTCCACTAGAACAAAGCAAGCCCTGGAACACCAACGGTATTGAAGGTGTATTTAAATTTCTCCGTAAGTTCTGGAAGCTTTTCCACGATGATGAGTTTAACTTCCGGGTATCGGATGAAGAACCTGCAAAAGCAGAATATAAAGCACTCCACAAGATAATCCGAAAAGTTGAAGAGGATATCGAGCGGTTTTCTTTTAATACCTCCGTGTCAAGCTTTATGATTTGTGTAAATGAGCTTACCGATCTGAAATGCAATAAAAGAAAGATCCTTCAGGATCTCGTTGTCGTACTTCAGCCTTATGCCCCTCATATTACTGAAGAATTATGGACACTTCTGGGCAACGAGGAGGGCAAAATTTCTGAGGCTAGTTATCCTGAATTTGACCCCGAGTACTTAGTCGAAAATGAGTTTTCCTATCCGGTTTCTATCAATGGGAAAACCAGGCTGAATCTAAATATACCCCTCAGTCTTACCCAAAATGAAATTGAGCCTATCGTTTTAGGAAATGAGGACGTGCAGAAATATATGGAAGGTAAAAATCACAAGAAAATCATCTTCGTAAAAGGAAAGATCATAAATGTTGTAGTTTAATAATAATAACGGTGGAACAGAAAGGTTCCACCCTCATTTTGCTCCCCGGGCAGACCTGCTCACAATTCATTTCAATCCTGTCCAATTTTTGAAAGTCTTCACGGAAGTGTAACATTCGACTATTTAGTTCGACTAATAACAAAACCAATTCCATGAAAAATTTACTGATACTTTTATTAACATTTATATCATCCCTTGGTGCCGTTCATGCCCAGGCCCTGGGTGCCGCAGCTCCCGCTACTGTTACCGGCAGAATCTCCGGAGCTATTATTGACTCTGTTACCCGCACCCCGGTTGATTATGCAACCATAGCTGTGGGCAGGGCTGGAACAACCAGATCTACTAATGGCGCATTAACAGATGAAAAAGGATCTTTCAAGGTAGAAAATATTGTACCGGGCGTTTACCGCATTACGATTGCTTTTTTGGGATATCAAACCAAGATAATTGATTCAGTCACAACTACACCGGCCAAGCCTGACCTTAATCTTGGGAGAATTTTACTGTCCCCAAATACGAAAACTCTTGGGGAAGTGGTTGTAACCGGAACAACTCCGATCGTAGAAAACAAGATAGATAAACTTGTTTACAACGCTGAGCAGGATGTTGCGATTGCAGGCGGAAATGCAACCGATGTTTTACGTAAAGTACCGCTCCTTTCCGTCGACTTTGAAGGGAATGTTTCCCTGAGAGGAAGCCAAAATGTAAGAGTCCTGATAAATGGGAAACCTTCAGGCTCAATGGCTGCTAATATGGCCGATGCTTTAAAGGCGATACCTGCTGACCAGATAAAAAATGTTGAAGTAATCACATCACCGTCAGCTAAGTATGATGCCGAAGGTACATCTGGTATTATAAATATTATCACAAAGAAGAATAACCTTTCAGGAGTTAGCGGATCTGTAAACGCAGGCGTAGGGACGCGCCAGAACAGCGGCAACATCAACCTTAACGCAAAGACAGGCCGTCTGGCAGTTACCGCTAACGGGGGAGGCTTTTACTCCTGGCCCCAAACCAGCACTATTTCTTTTAAACGCTCAACAAATAACGGTTCACAGGTATTGAGCCAAACAGGGAAAAGCGAATCTGATCGCCTTGCAGCGAATGGTTCGATGGGCGCGGATTATGATTTCAACAGCTTCAATTCGATAAGTTCTAACCTGCGCCTGAATGGTTTTAATACTAAAATGGATGGCAGCAATATAAATGAAAACACCTTTGGAGGTGTGCCGGTTATCTTCACCCGATTAAGTAATAATTCCATGGAAATGAATGGAATGGATTGGAGCAGCGATTACCTTCACAAATTCAAAAAGAAAGATCAGCAAATCTCCATTGCTTATCAGTTGTCGCACAGTGTTCAGCAGAATAATTATCTGACCGATTTCTCTAACACCAGTGTTGATGAGTATGGCGATAATGATGCGGATAATACAGAAAATACCATTCAGGTTGACTATACGCACCCATTCAAGAAGGTGACTTTAGAGACCGGAGTGAAAGGAATTTTAAGGGATATTATAAGTGACAACCGTACACGTAATTTCAATTCAGCTACAAGTGCCTTTACTCCGATAACTGCCCGTACTTATATTTATGATTATAACCAGGACGTATATTCTGCGTATGCAACGTTCGGTTTTACTTTAGCCAAAAAATACGGCATCAGGGCTGGAGCACGATATGAAGCCACAGAAATTGAGGGAGATGCGCGAAGCGTGGGAACCGGCGTTTCACCTTTCAGCAGCAGTTACTATAACCTGGTGCCAAGTTTCGTAGTTTCAAGGACATTTAAGAATTACTCAACGATAAAGCTAAGTTACAACCAGCGTTTACAGAGGCCCAGTTTATTTTATCTGAACCCATTCCTGAACAGTGCAGATGTTTTCAATCAGTCGCAGGGTAATCCAGCTCTTAAACCGGAACTATCACACAATGTCGAATTCAATTACTCAATGTTTGTAAAAACCACTGTAGTTAACGCTTCCGTGTTCTATCGCCGGACGAACGACATTATCGAAAGTTTCATCCTTCCGATTTCTGTAACAGATCCGTCCACTGGTAACACTGTTTCCGGGTCGAGAACAACCTATAGAAACGTCGGAAATAATAACTCTGTCGGATTCAACTTCTTCGGGCAGATAAACCCGGTACAACCGCTGACTCTTCGTGGAAATTTCAACGTATTCACCTACGACATTAATACGAATAGTTCGGTGATCGTTGCAAACGCTAATTCTGGAGTACAAATGCTTTATAATGGATTTTTAATGGCCACTTATTTATTCCCCAAAGGCCTTACGTTTGAAACTTTCCTGATTACGAATTCTCCCCGCCGTACCGCCCAGGGACGTAATCCATCATTCAACATGTGGAACCTGGGATTGAAGAAAGAGATCCTGGCAAAGAAGGGCACCATCGGACTGACCGTTATTGACCCTTTCAACGAGAATAAAAACTTCCGTCAGAATATAACCGGATCAGACTTTACGCAGAGCAGCAACTTCTCACTTCCATTCAGGTCTTTCGGGATGAGCTTCAGTTACCGCTTCGGAAAAATGACCATGCAGGCTCCGAGGAAAAAGCGCGGAGTTACTAATGATGACTTAAAGCAAAACGAGCAGAATACAGGGAACCAGTAATCCCCGAAAATTTCAAATCCGGCTAATTGAGCCGGTTTTTTTTGCCGTATCCTCTGAAACTTAAACGCAAAGGGCGCAAAGTACGCGCAAAGGAGGTCGCAAACGTTTTAAGAAGATTTGAATGTCTCTTTAAATTCAAGCCATGCTTTGCGCCTTTGCGAAAACCTTTTCGTTAAAAATAGGCGCCTGGTCAGTTCGTTAGTATAATTGTTGGTTGCTATCTAAACGACTCCCTCGGTTCAAGTTCTAATGATCACTGAG
>JAZKHM010000020.1:78961-94306 GCA_040385405.1 Bacteroidota bacterium
ATTGTTGGTTGCTATCTAAACGACTCCCTCGGTTCAAGTTCTAATGATCACTGAGTCCTAAAGTTTGATTAATATCATCGTACATTTGCCAAAACTTCCTTGATGTCTGACCTGAAAATCATCTCTCTTCTTCCGGCCGCTACCGAAATTGTGTGTGCACTTGGTCTGGAATCTCACCTCATTGGCCGTTCGCATGAATGCGATTTTCCAGAGAGTGTGAAACACCTGCCCGTCTGTTCTTCAGCAAAGTTTATTTCAGGATCTGACAGTGCTGAGATTGACAGGCAGGTAAAAGAGATCCTGACTGATGCATTATCGATATACACAATCGACAGGGACCTGATAAGGCAATTAAATCCGGACGTGATCATTACGCAAGCGCAGTGCGAAGTCTGCGCCGTAAGTTTAAGGGATGTTGAAGAAGCACTTGAAGGTCTGTTGGACAAAGAGTGCAAGATTATCTCCCTGCAACCTAATACACTTACAGATGTTTACCACGAAATCAGGAAAATAGCTGAAATGCTGGGTGTTTCATCTCATGCTGACGACCTCCTTGAGCGTGCCGATGAAAGACTTAATATTATCCGTCACAAACTTAAATTCATATCGGAGAAGCCGAAAGTGGCGTGTATTGAATGGCTCGATCCGTTAATGATAGCCGGCAACTGGACGCCGGAGCTAGTTCAGATCGCTGGTGGTGATCCCATAATTGCAGTTAATGGTAAGCACTCACCCTTCATTGATTTTGCAGATATTTTACGTGAAGATCCGGATATTCTTATTATGATGCCCTGTGGATTCCCGATACAGCGGACCTTACAGGAGGTGAACCTTTTACTTGATCACCGGGACTGGAACAAATTGAAGGCTGTGAAGAATAACAGAATTTACATTGCGGATGGAAATCAATATTTCAACCGCTCAGGTCCGCGGTTAACGGATAGCATAGAGATACTGGCTGAGATCATAAATACAAAGCAGTTTGTCTACGGATATGAAGGGGAGGGCTGGATCCGGTTTAATGTTCTCTGATTAAAAAGAGATGAACTGTTCTATTTGCTGATTGGTAAATTTCAGGGTTTCGTCCCGGAATAAATTTCCCTGCTCGTCAAATTCCGTGTGAATGGCCGGGATGTGGATTCGAAGGGGCATGACGTGAAGATTGATATAGTGACATATTCCTGTGAAATGCTCAACTCCGCGCACATTACCATATTTGCCGGAAGACAGGCCGACCAGGGCCGCTTTCTTTCCGTAAAAACTTTCAGGGAATTGGCATGCGTCTACAAATGTTTTCAGAATCCCTGGAAAACCTCCGTTGTACTCCGGGAAGATGAACAGGAATTTACTGGTCAGTGTAACAATATCTTGAATGGGTTGAAACGCTTCGCTTCGGTTTCCGTATAAGTCGGTACGTATAAGTTGGTCAGGAAGCTGGGTTAACGAAAGTATACCTGCTTCATACCCTTTATCAGATAATTGTTTCTGATAATATTCAGCAAGCTTTAAGGTATTACTCCCTTCACGGTTAGTCCCTGAAATAATAGTGATCATTTTTGTTAATAAGATGTGCAAAACGAAAATCGCCCCGCCGGTTTAAAAGTTATAAGTTTGTTATCTTTAGTCCCTGGTAAAAAGCCATTCAGGCATGTCAAAAGTAGTCTTTTTTGCTGCGTTACAGACAGGCTTTGGCGTACTTAATATCAGTTGTTTGTAATTATTTTTTAGAACATGGGTAAAATCATCGCGTTAGCTAACCAGAAAGGCGGGGTTGGAAAAACAACTTCTTCAATAAACCTTGCAGCCAGTTTAGCTGTTCTTGAATATCGTACTTTGTTGGTCGACGCGGATCCGCAGGCTAATTCGACGTCTGGAATTGGTTATGACCCGCGTACGATAAAAGCAAGTATATATGAGTGTATCATCAATGAAATAGATCCTTTAGATGCTATTCAAACCACTGATACTCCCAATCTTGACTTATTGCCGGCTCATATAGATCTGGTGGGTGCTGAAATAGAGATGATCAATCTCACAGACCGCGAGTTTAAAATGAAAGCTGTTCTGGAAAAGATCCGTGATAATTATGATTTTATTATCATTGATTGTTCCCCATCTTTAGGATTGATCACCATTAACGCACTTACTGCTGCGGATTCTGTGATCATACCTGTCCAATGCGAATATTTCGCTTTGGAAGGCCTGGGAAAGTTATTGAATACAATCAAAATCGTACAAAACCGTTTAAACACGGAGTTGCAGATAGAAGGCATTCTATTAACGATGTATGACGTGCGTTTACGCTTATCGAACCAGGTAGTTGAGGAAGTGAAGACCCATTTTCAGGAACTGGTTTTTGAAACAATTATCCAGCGTAACACCCGGCTAAGCGAGGCTCCCAGCTATGGGATTTCCGTGATCATGCATGACGCAAATTGTAAGGGAGCTATCAATTATCTTAACCTTGCGCGTGAGATCATCCGTAAGAACGGTCTTGTGTCAAATGAAGAAGCCGCAAAACAGGCATTAGTTTAGTTATTTTATGATCCATCAGAAGAAAACAGGCCTGGGAAAGGGATTAAGAGCATTATTGGATGATTCAGATCTGCCTGAAAGCGACAGAAAGCAGCAGATCAGCAATGAAAGTACTTCTTTAGGATCTATAAGTTTTGTGAAGATAAGCCAGGTTGAAGTAAACCCCTTTCAACCGCGCACAGACTTTGACCGCCAGGCACTTCAGGAACTTGCTGAATCAATCAAACTTCAAGGGCTTATTCAGCCCATAACGGTTCGAAAGGCGGGTCAGAATTCATACCAGCTTATTTCTGGTGAGCGGCGTCTGCGTGCTTCAAAGCTTGCCGGACTTGATGAGATTCCGGCTTACATCCGTACAGCCAATGATCAGCAAATGCTGGAAATGGCGCTCATTGAAAACATCCAGCGCGAAAATTTAAATGCGATTGAGGTGGCTTTAAGCTTCCAGCGAATGATTGATGAATGCAGCCTTAAACAGGAGGAACTCGGTAGCAGGGTGAGTAAAAACCGCTCAACAGTAACTAATTACCTCCGTTTACTCAAATTGCCTCCGGCCATTCAGGCTGCTATTCGCGATAAGGAGCTTTCGATGGGGCATGCACGTGCGTTAATTTCAGTAGAGAACCCCGATCAGCAATTATATATTTTTCAGGAGATAATAAATCGCGGCCTTTCTGTTAGAAAGGTTGAAGAATTAGTTCGCCAGATTGAAAAGTCCGGTAAGCCAAAGAATCCGGAGTCTAAAAAGGAAGGAATATCCTTCCAGTATATGAAGATCCAGGATGACCTTGCATCGAAATTTGCAACCAATGTTAAGTTAAAACTTAAAGAAAAGGGAACTGGTTCTATTGAAATAACGTTCATGTCTGATGATGACCTGAACAGGATTCTGGAAATGCTAGACTGGTAATGACTGCTAAACTTCTAAGTTTAATCATTTGCTTGTGTTTTTTAACACAGTTTAAAGTTTATTCTCAGGTTTCTGATAGCATTCCCCGCAAAAAGCAAGACCGTATAAAAGTTGCTCCAAACGGAGTAGTTAAAGATTCAGCCCGTCTTGCTATTGAAGCCATGCCGGGTATTGCTGCAAGAAGGTCTGCAATGCTGCCAGGGCTCGGACAAATTTATAATAAGCGTTGGTGGAAGGTACCCCTGGTCTATGGAGGGTTCGTTGGAATCGGGCTGGTTTATGAATTTAATCAGCGTCAATATAAAATTTTCTTAACCGAAGCCCAGTACCGGCAGGATGATCCGTCAAAGGCTAATCCTGCATGGAAAGCATATACTACTGAAGGAATCATTGGAATAAAAGATGATTACAGACGAACAAGGGATCTTTCTATACTTGCCGGAATAGGATTCTACGCGGTTCAAATAATAGACGCATATATCGACGCCAAATTTTTCAGGTTTGATGTTTCAGACGATTTGTCGTTTAAAGTTGACCCTTTTATACAAACCGGGCCGATTTATAATGCCTCCTCCACAGCCCCAAAAACAATTGGTTTCAAGCTCCGGCTATCTTTATGAGATATTTCTTAATTTTTTGAATTAATTTGCAGGAAATGCAATCCTGACAGCAGGAAGGTACATCCCGAAAGTACGGGAATAAAAAAATATCTGATGAAAATAGCAATTCTTGGTTATGGTAAAATGGGGCAAATTATTGAACAATTTGCGACTGAAAGAGGACACGACGTTGTGCTTAAAGTGAATGCAGACAATCTTGAGAACCTGACCCTCACAAATCTTAAAAATGCTGAAGTTGCAATCGACTTTAGTACGCCTGATTCCGTTTTGCAAAATATAGCGCTTTGTTTCGACGCCGGAGTGCCAATTGTAGTCGGAACTACAGGATGGTACGGCAAATTACAGGAAGTAAAGGATCAATGTGTTAAAGGTAACAATACGCTTCTTTATGGATCAAACTTTAGTGTTGGCGTTAATATTTTCTTTTTTGTAAATAAGGTCCTGGCTAAGATCATGAACAGATACCCTCAATACGAGGTTCAGGTTGAGGAAATCCATCATACTCAAAAACTGGACTCTCCAAGCGGGACGGCAATGACTATTGCCGAAGGAATTATTTCGGAGCTGAGTCGTAAAACTGAGTGGGTGAATGAGCTTATTGGTTCGAACACGGAATTGATTACAAAGCCTGATCAGGTTCTCATCGAGTCTCATCGCATAGAAGATGTTCCGGGTACTCATACGGTAATTTATAGCTCGGAGGTGGATGAAATTGAGTTTAAACACAAAGCCCACAGCCGCGCTGGCTTTGCATTGGGAGCGGTACTGGCTGCCGAGTGGCTGCAAAACAAAACCGGGTTTTTTAATATCACCGATATGTTTGATTATAGCGTTTAATTTTTTGTTAGAAAAATAATATGAACTGGAAATTTTGGAATAAGGATAAGTCAAAGGATAAAAAGAAAAAGGAAAAAAAGAGCGCAGGTAGAGAATGGTTCGACGCGATACTTTTCGCAGTAATTGCCGCTACACTTATCAGGGGACTTTTTATAGAAGCCTATACAATTCCAACTGGTTCCATGGAAAAAACATTGTTAGTGGGTGATTTTCTCTTCGTGAGTAAGGTTAATTACGGCGCGAGAATGCCTATTACACCTGTTTCGTTTCCGTTTGCCCACCATACCATGCCGATAACCGGAACTAAAGCCTACTGGGATGGAATTCAATGGAAGTACAGACGACTGCCGGGATTGGGCGATGTTGAACGTAATGACGTGGTGGTTTTTAACTACCCGATGGACGCAGATGCTCCTTTATCACGACCAGTCGATAAACGTGAGAACTATATCAAACGATGCCTTGCTATCGGGGGAGATACAATCAGCATCATCAATGCTCAGGTATTTGTAAACAGCAAACCGGGTGAGATTCCAGAATTTGGTGAAAAGTACTATAAAGTGATGTCCGATGGTACGGAGTTTAACCCTCAGACATTACAGGACATGCACATTGAGTCGCAGCGCTCGGGCGAAAATGAATATTTTTTCAATATGACTGCCGCTGATGCGGAGCAGGTGAAAAAATGGACTAACGTAAAAGCAGTCGAAAAATATATTGCACCAGCCGATTTGCAGATCTTCCCACAAAGTCCAAATAATAAATGGTCAGCTGACAATTTTGGGCCGGTGATAGTACCTAAAGAAGGGTGGACAGTAAAACTTGACAGTACATCTTACCCTGTCTATGAACGAGCCATCACATTATATGAAGGTAATAAGGTTGAACGTTCCGGAAACAATTTTGTAATTAACGGCAAGCAAACCCAGACTTATACGTTTAAAATGAATTATTACTGGATGATGGGGGATAACCGGGATAATTCGCTTGACTCACGATATTGGGGTTTTGTACCTGAAGATCATATCGTAGGGAAAGCTCTATTTGTTTGGATGAGCTGGGATACAAATGGCTCATTCCTCAATAAGATCCGGTGGAGCAGAATATTGGGGGGAATACATTAGGAGCCGGAGGTCGGAGGTCGGAGGTCGGAGGTCTGATGGATTTCCGACATCTGTATACGTTGATCTCGAAATGCTTCTCCGACCAGCTCAGACCTCGGTCTTCTGACTTCAGTCTTCACTCGACCTTATACCTGTAAATAAACCTCCCCAAATTCCCGTCTATATCAGTTCCTTCAAGTATAGCTTTGTATGTGCCTTTATTGTCACCGTTATAAAACTCGAAGGACATATTCCCGTTTTTATCGGTAAATATTCTCGGGTTCCAGTATACTGTTGTCCGGAGATCTGAACCAGTCGTACGGCTTTCTGGCGTAGGATATTTTGGCGAATAGAACTCCCGGGTTTTACTGAACCCCTGGGGAGTAAACGTTAACACATTGTTTGGAGGGAAGAGTTTCTTAAGATCCTCGGCCGTAACAGTTTTTTTAGCGTCCTTTTTCGTATAAATGGATAATACGCCATTAGTTCCGTAGGTACGATTAACCAGGCCCAGATCGTCTTTCAGGAATATCTCTACGCTTTCCACTTCCGAAGGCACAATATTATTTAAGAAAGTCGCTTCAATTTGCATTCCATCCAAAAAGATAGAAACCGGGACTCTTAAACCGCTATTATAAACCCGTGTTACATAAAAAGTATTGTCGGCGAATGTTAGCCCGGTAGCTGCACCCTGAAGGCAGTTAATCATCAGGTTACAGCCCTTAAATCTGTCGGTGTCTATTGTATGATCGGCCAGCATACTCAGGCCCGAAAGAGCAGGAAAGTCTGAATGGGTTGTTTTTTTGATGGGGGCTGCTTTAACTACTACCTCCTGAAGCATTTGTGCAGACATCCTGTACTGTCTTTCACTGTTTAGAAGATAGGGGTTAAGGATACTATCGATATTCAGCACTTCGTCTGGAGCGTTTACATTCTTAGTTAAACTGGGTACTGCCGACCCGTCTAGCATGATCATCATGTTTTTTCCTCCAGTGGCCGTTCGGGCAGTGATCGAAACTTCGGCCGAATCCGGCACATTGACGTTCCTGAACCTGAATATTCCATTGACGTCTGTCAAAGCTTCGGCATAAAACCTGCTTTCAGGAACAACCAGCTTTAATGTGCCTTTAGAAACAGGCATACCATTAGCAGAACGTAGCGTGCCTGAAAATTCCATTCCTTGTTCCGGGAGGAACCTGATAACCGGCAGTTTACCTGCAATGATGTCCTTATACGCAAACTTACGGTAACCCTGGGTCAGCATAAGCACATCAAGATCTGCCTGCTTTTTGTCGTTTATCTGGCTAAAATAATAATTGGGATCTTCGATATAACCTTTTAACTCTGACGACAAAAGAAATGAGCTGAGTATTGTCGTTTCCTTGTTTTCATTATATGGAACCTTTGTTTCATTTATAACGGATATGGAGAAATTGCCCTCAACAGGAATATTATTGCTTTTAGCGTTCACCGTCATCTTAACAGGCTGCCGTATTCCATAGCTTTTTTTGTCGCTGTTAATGATTAGAGCCATTACGTCCTGATGCTTGATAAAAACCAGGCGCTCTGTTAAGGGTTCACCTGAGGAAGAAAATAAAGTGATTTGCGCAATCCCCGTCGGAAACTTATCTTTTGGGATTGAGGCTGCAAATGTAGCAGCAGTAAGTGATGCTCTGGCAGCATAGCAGATAACACCTTTACTCCTTCCTACGATGTAAAAGCTTTGATTCCTGTTCGCTGAAAAATACCGCTCATTACTGCTGATTCGTAATAATAGACTGTTAGGGTCGGTATTTATTGCCGACAGGCTAATACCCGCAGGCTTTGCCTGAGGAAGGGCTACAGTCTTTTTTACCCCGTTTGAAAAGGTTAGGTTTGCCTTATAAGCCTGGCCCGTTTCGGGCGTAAGACCAAAAATACCCATTCCCAGATGCTGCGCAGACAAAGTACTTATCACTTTTCCTGTATTATCTACAACTTCACCCGTTACCCCAACTCCGACGCCCTTTTCTCCGACTGCTTTAAAAGCAATTTTTGATCTTATATTTTCGATCAATTCGCCCCCTTCGGGGAAAAACTGGATATCTGCATCAGCAAGTACGTTTTTAAGCGGAAATGTTGATATGATCTGTTTATTTTCTGCATTCTCCAGAATCGTTTCAAGTACCCCCGCATTAAGAGCAGCTTTCTGGTCAGTAGTGAGTGTTAGGGTCAGGATACCCTGAGAATCGGTCGTTCCGCGGCCTTTCAGGACATCCTCAAAATTTGAAATCAGCCGCCAGCTAACACGGGCATCCGGCAATATTTTCCCCGCAGGGTCTTTATATAAAATCTGCACATCGGCCCGGGGCGACCCGCCGGAGCTTTCTCCCTTTATTGAGATTGTGGTGATTAATTGTCTGTTGATAGCATTTCCTATCTGTATATTCCTGGTGAAGAAATAGGATTCATCTTCGTTAATCATCCAGTATGTGTAAGCCCGAACCCTATAATTCCCGGATTTATAAACCAAAGGATCTAGCGTAATGCTGCCATATGCAGAAGTGTTGACAACCGGCAAACGCAGGGCTTTAACAAGGGTATCTTTCTCGGAAATCAGATCCACATATACTATTTTACTAAGATCTGAAGGCTGGTCCTGACCGGTTGCAATATAGGCCTTAAACCATATGGTATCTCCCACCGCGTAATAAGGCTTGTCGAAATGCAGATAAACCTTCTCTGTAGGGTATTCGTCAATTAATTTTTGATTTTTTTCAATTAAGTTGTTGAGGCTTAAGGTATCCTGTGAATAAGCCATTCCCGCCTGAACCAGTACCGATAACGTTATAATAAGGAAGCGTGAAATTCTCATGCAATAAATAGGAGTTGGAATATTGCTAATATAAATAAATGGTGTTTTAAAAGAGAATATTTGAAGTTGGAAGCCGGAGCTCAGAACTTTAGTCCTTCAACCCCCAACTTCCCCGCCAACTCATTCAGATCATCATAAACGGCGTCAATAATAGGAATTCCGCTTGCCTTTCTTTTCATTTCCGCCCAAAGCTCAGGTTCTCCAGGAATAATTACACCTTGTTCCTTTGAAACAGGTGTTGCCGACTTGAATCGTTCAATCCAGTTATCCAGGTGGGATTTAAAATCATCTACCGGCCTGAATCCATCAACTCTCAGAGCCCCCAGGAAATGACCAATACCTTCACCGACAGGATGAGCTGAAGGCTCAAGGAATGAAACAAATGGGGGCACCCAGGGGCCGTAGTTAGCTCCCGAAAGCACAGCCGACAATATGTCTACGGTAGCGCTAAGTCCAAAACCCTTGTGACTACCATGATCCTTATCACTCCCAAGCGGGAGCAGTGAGCCACCCTTCTTCAATTCATGAGGGTCTGTTGAAGGTTTTCCGTCTTTATCCTGGATCCACCCTTCGGGTACAGGTTTCCCGGAACGTTGTGCAATTTCCAGTTTCCCATTTGCAGCAGCTGAGGTTGCCATATCGACAATAACCGCAGGATATTTCCCCGCAGGAAATGCATAACACATCGGATTGGTGCCCAGCATTCTTTCATTGGCAAAGGTTGGTGCCACAAGAGGACTCGCATTTGTCATTGCAAATCCAATCATGTCCTTTTCAACTGCAAGCATTGTGTGATATGCCGCAATTCCGAAATGATTCGAATTCTTAACAGACACCCAGCCGGAGCCATATTTTTCCGCTTTTTCAATTGCAACTCTCATTGCGAACGGGGCCACTACCAGGCCCAGGCCCGCATCGCCGTCAACGGTTGCTGTTGTTGGAGTCTCATGAATAATTCTGATATCCGGGTTAGAATTGATGCGATTCTTTTCCCAAAGCCTTACGTATCCGCTTAGGCGTGCTACACCATGCGAGTCAATGCCTCTGAGGTCGGATCTGATCAGGACATCAGCGGCAAGTTCTGCGTGAACAGGGGGACAACCCATCTTTAGAAAGATCGAAATGGTAAAGTTCCTGAGTCTTTCTTCAGCAAAAGTATGGTAAGCCATGTCTTCTATTCTTCTAGAATTGTAAATTTAAGATCAAGGGGTTTGAAATTTTCCACCAGATCCGCTATAAATCCCTTACCGTATTTCACGTAAAACAATCCGAAATTTTCGGTCCGCTCCTGTAGTCCGCCACGGGGAAAAAGTTTGTGTTTAATAGAATCAATTTGAGAAAGGGCGTCTGAAAGGTTTCTTTTTTCTGCTTTCATCAGTTTTCCTTCCAGGTTCTTGATAGCTTTATGTAACCTTGCTTTAACGGCTTCAGAACTTGCAACAAGCGTCTGATCTATTTTCCCCGTTCTTAGCTTGATCTTCTCAAAAATCTCATCCAATTCCTGCAATTCCTGATTGAGATTAAGCACATGATCAGAATGAGCTTTAACCCATTCTTTCCTGAGTTCTTCGGTATTTTTGAAAATATCCTTAATATCCAGGTCGAGGCGCGAAAGCTTGGAGACCAGATTGTCAAAAGTCAGGATTGCAGAATTCCTGAGCATCAGAACGGGGAAATCAATCCTGTAAAAGTCAAAATTCTGTTTAAGCTGAAGCCAGTAAATTATTTCAGCAGCTCCACCGATATATGCCAGATTAGGCAACAAAAACTCCTGATAAAGTGGACGCATAACTACATTCGGACTAAACCTTTCGGGATATTCCTCAACTTCGTTCCGGAGTTCCTCTGCAGTAAAAGCTATATCCGTATTTAATACCGAGTATTTGTTGTCTTCAAAAATAATGCGTTCGCGAAGGCCGTCCGTTAAATAGAAAAAGTTGACTTCGCGAGGATTTACCTGGTTGTTCAGTCCGAGGCTTTTCAGTTTTTCGTCTGCTTCAGAAATATTTCTGAAACTATTTTGCTCGGTGATATCCCGGTAAATTATATCGGAAAAACCTTTTTTAAGTTTATTATCATCGGCGTCAAGGATTACGAGGCCGTATTCCCCGAAAAGAGAATTTACGATAGATCGTGTAGCATCCGCCAGGTTTGAATGATTTGCGTAAGCCTCAGACATTAGCTGGCTCAGTTCCTCTGCGTGACTGGAGACCCCGAGCGTGCTGGTATAATCTCTTAAGGTTTTCCCAAAATCTTTGGTGCTGATGCGGCCGGTTGCGCCTGCCGTTCCGATTTCCCAGGCAACTTTTTTACCGGCAATATAGGTATGGTTGATTTCGGCAAAATCATGGTCCTCCGAAGCCATCCAATACACAGGAACAAAATTCTTGTCCGGAAAATTTAGTTTAAGTTCTTTAGCGAGATTTATTGCCGTAACGATTTTAAAAATAAAATATAAAGGCCCTGTGAACAGGTTTAGCTGATGCCCGGTTGTTACGGTGAAAGTGTTTTTGTCTGAAAGTTGTTTTATATTGTTGAGAACAGATTGATGAGCAGGTTTGCTCAATCGGACGTATTGTTCGGTAAGTACTTCGGTCAGGACTTCCCTGTTGCAGTGATTGTTTTTAGTGTCTATTAGTTTTCGGAATCCATTGATGTCGGCCCTGAAACTACAAAACGGTTCCAGTTCAGGATCATTTTCAAGGTAGCGAATTATGGCCGGCGAGAAACTGTTCGTTTCGCTGTAATCAATATAATTTGCCTTCATCAGGAAACGAAATTAGGGGAATTTGGTGAATTACGTAAGCGGATAACGATTATTTGACAATTTAACTATAGAATTCAGCATCTGTGGGAAATCCTATTTAAAATTTCTTTTTTAAACTCTTATAAAACTACTAACGTAGTAGTTACTAACCATATGGTTACTAACCGAGAGGTTACTATAAAATAGCATATGAAACAAGCTTTCCAATTCGGTAAAATAGTTGACAAGGGGAATTTTAACATGTAACTTATTGTCTTTATGGCAGCAAGCAGCATATGTTAGCTGAGCTCTTTAACAGGAAGTCGATGCCTTTTTTCAGATTCGGAGACCTATTCTACCTGGAAAAGATACATACAAGTGAATGGATTAAATATATATGCAGGCAATTCAAGGAAACGGGGAAGGAAATCAGCGAGATCATTGCTGAGCGGATAGTGGAAACAATGGACAGACATTCGTACTACGTACAGCAACTGAGTTATTATGTATGGACCCATACGGAAGAAATTGCTAATGACAAAATATTCGAATCCGCTTTAACTCAGCTTCTGCACTCAAACACCATACTTTTTCAGAAGGATTTTGAAAGTCTGAGCCGCACACAAGTTAATTTCCTGAGGATGCTCCTCGATGGTGTGACCGAGGGCTTTACGCGTGGAGAAATGTTAGAAAAATATGAACTCGGAACGTCCGCCAACGTCGCCAAGATTATTCCGCAACTGGAGAAAAAAGAAATCCTTGAGATTTACAATAGAAAGGTAAGTTTCAGTGATCCGGCTTTTGCCCGTTGGCTGAATCAGCTCTTCGCTTAGACTTTGCTTCCGTAAAGATCAAAATCTTCCGCACGATCTATCTTAACATTAACAAAAGTTCCGGGCGTAGCATAGTCAATATTGGCATCCAGCAATACTTCATTATCTACTTCCGGCGAATCGAATTCCGTGCGTCCGATAAAGTAATCGCCTTCTTTCTTATCTATTAATACTTTAAAAGTCTGTCCGATCTTTTGTTGATTTTTCTCATAGGAGATAGACTGCTGGACACCCATAATTGCATCTACCCGTTCCTGTTTAATTTCTTCCGGAACATCATCAATCAGCTGGTGAGCATGTGTCTTTTCTTCGTGCGAGTAAGTAAAGCAGCCCAATCTCTCAAAGCGGGTTTCTTCAACCCAATCTTTCATTTCGCTGAAATCACGTTCCGTTTCTCCCGGGTAGCCGCAGATTAATGTAGTACGCAAGGCAATGCCGGGGACTTTATCGCGGATCGAATTAACAAGATCGACTGTTTTCTGACGTGTAATTCCTCGGCGCATCGAACTCAGCATATTATCGGTAATGTGTTGAAGCGGCATGTCAAGATAATTACAAACGTTCGAACGCTCATTCATAACTTCCAGGATATCCATAGGAAATCCGGATGGATAAGCGTATTGTAAACGGATCCATTCAATTCCTTCCACATCTGAAAGGTGACGGATTAAATCGGCAAGATTACGTTTGCTATACAGATCGAGTCCGTAATACGTAAGATCCTGGGCTATTAGAATAAGCTCCTTAGTACCATTTTTAGCGAGAAACTTTGCTTCTTTTACCAATTCATCAATCGGTTTAGAAACATGCTTACCCCGCATCAGAGGTATTGCGCAGAACGAACATGGCCTGTTACATCCCTCTGCAATTTTGAAATATGAAAAATGAGATGGAGTAGTTAGAAGGCGTTCACCAACAAGTTCATGTTTATAATCAGCGCCGATGGAAGTCAAAAGGTTCTGGAGATCATTGGTGCCGAAAAATGAATCAACATTGCTGATTTCGGCTTCAAGTTCCGGCTTATATCGCTCAGAAAGACATCCGGTCACGATCACTTTTCCGACTCTGCCTTCGTCTTTCAACTGACTGTATTGCAAAATGGTATCAATAGATTCCTGCTTCGCATTATCTATGAAACCGCAGGTATTGATTACAATGATATCGTCGTTATTCAGAGTCTCAGCTTCATGAACAACATTCATTTGATTTCCCAGCAGCTGACCCATAAGCACTTCTGAATCGTGAATGTTTTTGGAACAACCCAGGGTAATAACGTTTACCCTCGGCTTCACGGCCGGAATTATTGTGCTGATTTTTGTCTTCATTTTATTTATTTTCTGATTATTTAAAAAGCGAGTCAACAAACTCTTTCTTGTTAAATAATTGAAGGTGGTCTATTCCCTCACCCACACCAATATATTTCACAGGGATCTTAAACTGATCGGAGATCCCGATAACCACACCGCCTTTGGCTGTGCCGTCAAGTTTTGTTAGTGCAAGTGCGTTAACTTCAGTGGCCTGAGTGAATTGCTTGCATTGTTCAATAGCATTCTGACCTGTAGAAGCATCCAGAACCAGCAATATTTCATGAGGTGCGCCTGGTACCACTTTTTGCATCACCTGTTTAATTTTAGTCAGCTCGTTCATGAGAGCAACTTTATTGTGTAACCGGCCTGCAGTATCTATTATGGCAACATCGTCGCCATTTGCCACAGCCGACTGTAACGTGTCAAATGCAACGGAAGCGGGATCGGAACCCATTGGCTGTGCAACAACGCGCACACCAACCCGTTCACCCCACAGTTTGATCTGGTCAACAGCAGCTGCTCTGAACGTATCGGCCGCACCAAGGACTACCTTGTTCCCGGCTAACTTCAGTTTATGCGCAAGTTTGCCGATAGTAGTAGTTTTGCCAACTCCATTTACTCCGACCACCATGATTACATAAGGCTTGTGATTCCCATATTCGAAATTTCGGAAATCGTTGCTGTTATTCTCAGAAAGAAGATTTTGAATTTCACCCCGAAGAATTTCATTGAGTTCAGAAGTGTTCACATATTTATCGCGGGCAACACGCGCTTCTATCCGCGAAATTATCTTCAGCGTAGTTTGCACACCAACATCAGAAGTAACAAGGATTTCTTCCAACTCATCGAGCACATCCTCATCAACAGTTGATTTTCCTACAACAGCTTTTGTGATCTTCGTAAACAGGCCTTCACGGGATTTTTCAAGACTCTTATCAAGAGCCTCCTGTTCTTCAACATTGCTTTCTTTCTTTTTGAAAAAATCGAATAATCCCATGCAAGTTATAGGTTATAAGTTATAAGTTTTAAGTCTGGAACGGCAGATAATATCATGGGTGTAAATTTAAATTGACTGTCCTTGATCTTGATACTTGATACCTGCTACTTGATACTATACCAATAAAAAAAGCCCCCTACGATCATACGCGGGCGGCTTCTTTAAAATTCAGAATCAAGGTTTACTGACCGCCTTTTGAAACGGCAATCGCATCCTTAACGTGATCGTTATGAACGATTAGTTCTTTGAATGAATAAGCGCCAGTTTTTGGAGACTTAGTCATTGTAATAACTTTTGAATACTCTTTACCAGCTCCGGTTTTCAGGGTTGCAACTACTTTCTTTGCCATTTTTTTTTGAGTTGTAAGTTATAGGTTGTAAGTTGTAAGTAAGATGCTTATAACTTATTACTTATAACTTAGTACTTATAACTTTTCTATTTAATTTCTTTGTGAACAGTCACTTTTCTTAGGACCGGATTAAATTTCTTTAATTCCAGACGCTCTGTGGTGTTCTTTTTATTTTTCGTTGTAACGTAACGAGACATTCCAGCCATGCCACTTTCTTTGTGCTCGGTACATTCTAAAATAACCTGAACTCTATT
>JAZKHM010000021.1:0-5675 GCA_040385405.1 Bacteroidota bacterium
TTCTAGTGCAATAAATGGGATTACCTCTGTAGGTCGCTGTGCATGTCCCCCGCTGGCGGGGGCAGGGGGTGGATTGCGCAATAATCTAATTCCCACAACAGGTGACGTCTTCGGTCTCTACTTCCCCGAAAAAGCCCGGATCGCCCATGTAGGTTTCATCGATCAATGGGATGGGACCTGGCTGGTTACGGTGGAAGGGAACACCAACGATTCCGGCAGCAGGGAAGGGGATGGGGTGTATAGGAAGAGGAGATTAGTAATAAGTATTTATAAGGTGGCGAGGTATATTTATTAGTATCAAGTATCAGGTATCAAGTATCAAGATCTTAGTACTTCGAACTATTAGGTTTGTTAATGACATAAGACACCGCTACATGTCGAAATTTACTTCGAGTGAAATGGGAGGATATTTCGACGAGCTACCTCTACAGTCAATTGCAACTCCAAACGTCCAGGCGAGGAGAAATCTCCTCTCCCCAAAACCAAACGAGCCGTCATCCCGACCGCAGGGTGGGACCTCACAGAGACTCCTCGCAAGGCCGCACTTCGCCGGTAATGCACATTTATCCTTTGGGGTTTTATCCGCCCAGCCTGGTAACTGGTAACTGGCAACTGGTAACCTTTCTAACAACTAACAACTAACAACTATCAACGAAACCATGAAAACAACAACAATAATCACCTCAACACTCCTCTTAGCAGTAGGTCTATTCTCCTGCCGCTCAAAAAACCTAAGCATTCTGCAAAATCGAAATAATAGCGTACAGCAGGGGAGCAGCAGTCTGGAAACCCGGACTAAGGAATCAAATTACAACAACCGGATTATAGAACTAAGCGATTCCAGTGATCACCAATATAAGGTCAGAATTTTCCCGCTTGATAATTTCAGTTTTTCAATCGACAGCGGGTTTAAAGGCAAGGCCAGAAGTATCGAGTTTAGCGGAAGTATCAGGCAAAAACGGGAGGCTTCAGCGATGATCGCAGATAGCGCCGCGAAGCTTACAGATCAGGTGTATGAGCAGGAAACCAGGAATAGCAACAGAGAAATGACCTCTGCTAAAGCGATGACTAAAAAATCAACAGGCATTATCTCTTTTTGGATATGGATCGGGTTTGTAATTTTAACAGTCTACGGGGTTGGGAAATTTCTTAAATTGAATCGGAGGTCGGAGGTCTGAGGACTTAAGTCTGAGGTCTGAACTGAAGCCGGAGGTAAATTCTCATTTCTCATCATTCCAATAAACAACGATCAGATAATAAATCATGTCTATCTCCTTTGACTGAGATATTCCCTGGCGTATATGCAAGCCGGGTTTATCCCAATAATTCATTCGGATTTTCGTATGGGATCAGCGTGTGATTGTTTTTCCAGGTTTCCGGCAATCTGATTGATCATGTCCTTGTCGCTTTTGAAAAGAGCGTTAATTAACGTGGAATCTTTACTACTGACCATAGTAGAATAGCGAATTTTTTCTACTAAGTTGTCCTGAGTGATCATATAGGTTACTACATTTTTAAAAGGCCCGGACAATCGCAAATATTTTAAAACCGGTGGAAGAGCGATTGGTGTATCTAAAGTATCAACGAGAACAATCGATGGGTTCAAAACCTCACCGCCGAGATTCTTTTCAATTTCTTTAATTTCTGATACTGTCGGGCGATCAAACTGGACTTTCGTAGTCTGCGCACTGTTATTTCCGGAATAAGACATTAAAATTCAAATTGTTATATAGAACGCTTAGTCAAGATTTTGTCTGGCCATGAAGACTCCAACTGGAGTCGGATGTCAATTTCAAATGTAGCTGCTTATTAATAATTAACCTGAATGAATCCGGGAATTATTATACCGGACAAACACCCTTGCCTGGAGTGATTTCAGCAGCCGTAAAAGAAATAATCGATATTGAAACGAATAAGGAGCTGCCATTAGTTAGTATTATTGAACATCGTTTCAGAGATTAGTAATCTCAAAGGCCTGCCTAATGTCGGGCCTAATCTTGAAAAACAAATATATGACCTACCATATCTTAAACGGCGACTGCTTGGCGGAGCAACTGAAGGAGACCAATATTCAGGGGCAAATTATTATTTGCTCCGAGTGCCTGGTTGAGGGCGATCTCGGGGGTGACACACTTTCTCAGTTCTGGGACACGCGTGCAAATTATATCGCGAAGACCTACAGCACTACATCGGACGATTATTATAAGAAATGCGTAAGCGGGTTTGAAACAATAATTAATCTTCCCGGGAATTCTGAAGTCTGCCTTTGGTTTGAAAATGATCTGTTTTGTCAGGCAAATATGTGGTTCATCTTTTCACTTCTAAACAGGGGACAGAACCATAAAGTATTCAGAGTTTTTCCTGTTATTGAAAATAAGGAACATCTCTGGAAAGGCTTTGGAAATTCCACCTCTCAAAAGCTTGAACAAGCCTATAATTCTAAGGTTTCTTTTGCCAAAGAAGATTTAATTTTGGGAGAGAGCTTATGGAATGCATTCAAAACTTCCGATTTCGAAGGATTAAGCGCCTTATCCCGTAAGCAGTCTCACTGCTTTCAATATTTAGCAGAAGTTTGCCAGGCTCATATTGACAGGTTCCCATCCGATAAGTCATTAGGGCGTCCGGAGAGGGAAGTAAAAGATATCATGCAAAGTACTTCAAAAGATTTCCAAACAGTGTTTTCGGAGTTTTCGGAACGACAAGGGGTTTATGGTTTCAGCGACTTGCAAGTAAAGAAGATGTTTGATGAGGTCGGAGGTCGGAGGTCGGAGGTCTGAAGTCGGAGGTCAGAAGTCGGAGGTCTGAGGTCAGAAGTCTGACTGGATTTCCGACTTGGGATTTTCGATTATTTAACCGTAGAGTTCGCAGAGCATGAATTAAACGTTGGTTAAACCATTGTTAGCGGCTGCCTTGGTTGTCACTCCTTTGATATTCTATTGTCTCGTGCCACGTTTTTTTAGGTCTGTTTGGTGGGTAACCTTTTTCAAGACGGTATTTTTTTCGTTCTGCCGTAAAACTCCACCACGTTTTATTAATGTCTTTTGTGTCTGCAAAATTTACTGCTAATCTGAATTGGTCTTCAACGCAAGGGTCAACCCAATAGCCTTTTTTCTGTTCGTATTCGTCCGTCAGTTTTGCTCCGTCTTTATTTTTTAGTTCGTTAAGCGAATAGTAACCCAAAAACACCAAATCTTCGGCAAATTTTATCCCAATTGAAGGAACAGTTTGAAATTCCGCCAAAGCGTAGATTTCTTTTGCTCTTTCGGATGTTGAGTTTAGCAATACTTCCAATTCGTCAGTTGAATAGTTAAGAAGTTCCAAAATTCTGACTTTATTCTTTTTTAGTTTAGCTTTCTCAAATTCGGTAAGTGGTAGTTTAATGTTAGTCTTCATCTTCTGCAAATTTAATAGATAGCCATTATTATCTTCAATAGGAATTCGGTTGCACCATAAAATGTTTTTCTGGGTAGCTATTTGTCGAAATTTACAGAAGCCGGAAACTAAATAGGATCACCATTTAGAGACGCTGACCATCTGGCTCGGCTATCTTTAATTATGGCGAAAAGGACCGTAGCTATCCCAGACGAGGTAGTCTGGAATAAGATCTATTTTATCCGGGATCAGAAGGTAATGTTAGACCGAGATCTGGCAGAACTTTATGGGGTCGAGACCAAAGTATTAAAGCAGGCTGTCAGACGTAATATTGCCCGTTTCCCGAAAGATTTCATGTTTGAAATGAGCAGAGAAGAGCTTCAAGATTGGAGGTCACAATTTGTGACCTCCAAAGGAGTTCGTCAGGGCTTGCGGTATGTGCCTTTTTGTTTTACTGAACAGGGGGTAACCATGTTATCCTGCATTTTGAATAGTGATCGGGCTATTCATGTGAATATCCAGATCCTGCGAATCTATACCCGAATCCGCGAAATGCTGCTCACACATAAAGATATGTTGCTGAGAGTTGAACAGATGGAGAAGCATCTGATGAACCATGATCAGAAAATTGAATTGCTCTTCACCTATTTAAGCAAATTCATTGAAAAAGAGGAAAAGCCTCGTACGGAAATAGGTTTCAAGCGTCGTAATGAATAGGGATTCAGGGCTTGATCCGGAGCATTCCGATTCCAGCGAAGGCTGGAATCTCCTCCCTTCTCACCCAGCGATGTTGTCATCCCAGCGAAGGCTGGGACCTCCCAACCCTTAAATAATGACATTGAGCGGAAGCGGGAACCTCTCAACCCCTAACTTAATTACATTGAGCGCAGGCCGCCTGCCTGCCGGTAGGCAGGGAACCCCCCCACATCTAATATATCATCGATCCAAAGCTATAAGTCACATGTTTCTTATAAATCCCTTTGTAGTGATGAAATTCGTAGCGGATGGTATAAGGTTCTGTATCTCCTGCGATAATACCGAACACCCGGGCTTCGATCACTTTCAACAGCCTGATCGAGTACAATTCCACATCAGGTTCAATAAACTTTTTATAGTACTTTTCATTAAACAGCTTGAGGTCTACTGTCGCGTAAATATCTTTGGTCGTAACATGCAATGAAATTAATTCTGCCTTTGGGGGGAGGGCGGCGGATAATCTCCGGTTATGCCGAACCCAAAAGGCCAGCTCCCCTGTAAAAATTCTTCCAAATGATACGTGCTCCCTATTTGCAGACATGAAGCAAATGTAGTGAATACTAATAATATTAGTAATAATGTTTTTAGTAATTTTGAGGCTTCACAGACGGTTTTGTATAGGCCATCCAGACACACTTCTTTTCTTGCGGAGCATCTTACTCTCTATGATTTTGAGCCTATCGGCTGTAATATCGGAATTGCGCGGAAAAGCAAATCTCAGGTCTTAATGCTCATTGGCTTTTCCTTGAGGGCTAAAGTGACCAGCTCAGCGATAAATTTTGCAAGTGGCCGGATATCTGATTCGACACTGCCTTTCTCTAAAGCGCTCATGTATTCTGTTCTCCTTTCGACAGGGATCACTGTCCATGGATAGCCTCCTGATTGTACGTATTAAAATTATAATAACCGTATGTATCAAAATTATAATAAATGTCAGTGCTAAAATTATAATTGACACGAAACTATATCAGATCTTCATCCGCAAATGAAAGATAGGTCTCGCGCTCGAATTCATAAGATCCCGTCAAATTTCTTATTGAAACTTCCAGCCGGTTAAATTGTATTAATTAATATGGTATTTTCATGCCATTAATGTTTTTTTAAAATCCCAACGAAATGTCAGATACGTCGAAAAAAGTAGCCCTTATTACCGGGGGAAGTAAAGGAATTGGTTATGGTATTGCAGAAAGTTTATTAAAGCAAGGTTATCAGGTGGCTATTACCAGCCGTACGCAGGATCATGCCGATACCGCGGCAGATAAATTAAAAAATGCAGATGTACTGGCGATAGAAGCGGATGTCAAAGACCTGGTGAGTCAGAAAAAGGCTGTGGAGCAAGTGCTTAAGAAGTTCGGCAGGCTGGATGTACTGATTGCGAATGCCGGTGTTGGGCATTTTGCACCAATTGATGAACTCACAGAGGAGCTTTGGAAAGATACCATCGACACGAATCTAACCGGTGTGTTTAACAGTGTAAAAGCAGCGCTTGACGAGATTAAAAAGAACAAAGGATATATCATCACCATATCCAGTTTAGCGGGTACCAA
>JAZKHM010000022.1:0-6997 GCA_040385405.1 Bacteroidota bacterium
CCAGGTAAAAGATTTGAAGAAATGTATTGAGTAGTTATATTCACAAAAAAGAATATAATGCTGCACTTCCTTTTAAAGCTCGACTTCCCCGTTCTTAGTAAATACGTGAAATTCCACGACTCTGATAAGCCACTAGATGTTCTCTACGAAAATGGCTATCCCATCACCATGGACTATTACTACACCGATGAATTGGTAAAAGATTGCGAGGATGGTTTCAGAAAACTCTTGAATAAGCATTCTTTAGGAGATCACTTTGAAAATCTTTTATTCCTTTGTCTTTCAGGGTTGCAAAAACTTGAATCAAATTTATACGAATCAGAGATTATCAATACGCAACGGATCAGAATAAAAGAACTAGGTCATTTTCTGTTAATGTTCGAAGAGTCAACTGAGAAGGAAACAATCAACCTTCTGGCAAAAGGCTTCAGGAATACTGCAAAAATCACTGACCAGACACTTTCCAGATATATTGGTCGCATTGTAAAAGAGAATATAATAAAAGGTAATTATCAACTAGGAGAGCTGGCTCATCAGTTGCCACTTTTGTTGGGATCTGAAAATGGAGATAGCGAGATTTCTATAAAGAAGCTTCATGAACTGGCTGATACTAAGGTGATAAATATGAAACAGTTGCAAAAGACTTATACGTGCGAGCTAGCTTTCACTCTCCTAGGTTACTTAAATGGGGAAACCCAATATACTAGTTCATCAAATACGAATTTTTCAGATGCACAATTAGATCTCCTTTATGATATACTTATATATTTTGAACTTTTAAAAGAAGGAAACTTCGATAAAACTTTTGATTATGAACCAAAAGACTTCATGAGAAATTATCTAATAAAATACGCTAAGTCATTGAAAATTAGAGGAAACGGATCTAATCAAAAATCGACTCAAACGGTTCCCAAGTAAGGGTAAGACATAGTGCCATTTTTGTTTCGCAGTAGCAATTAAGCAACTGTTTAAAAAAAGCACAATGTCGTTATTATCATCAAAACTACAAGAACAAAAAGTAGCTTACAGTAAAGCTAAACCTTACGAGAATGGACAATTAGCTCCACGGGAAGGATGGTACCTTATAAAAGAAATACGGTATCAAACCATTGCCGGAATTGAAGTTCCAATCGCAAAAGCCCTCTGGACGAATGATCCAAAAACCTTCCTTGACACATCAGAGATAGACGTACAACTTCTTAGTCTTTACCAATCCGCTTCAATGGGTCCTAAGCACATTGATAGAGATCAGCTCGTTGGAAAAGTGATCAAAATCTGTGCTTCAGGATTGGTAGAAAAATCTCCTGGAGTTAGTCACAGATACTGGGTTCAATGGAAAACCACTAATCTAATAATTCCGGTATCAACCTCTCAGGACTTGTTTTTTCAAAGCTTCATAAGCTACGAGGCATTCGAACGATCTCTTACTGAACAACAGCGAAGAGATATAGAAACGGCACAAGAATACGAAGCTGAAGAATCAACTTGGGATGAAAATCCCACTCCGGACG
Source organism: Bacteroidota bacterium (assembly GCA_040385405.1). Classification (GTDB taxonomy): domain Bacteria; phylum Bacteroidota; class Bacteroidia; order Sphingobacteriales; family Sphingobacteriaceae; genus Daejeonella. The sequence goes on from JAZKHM010000022.1 coordinate 1,512, forward strand.
ATCTTGACGGATATGATCCTGATAATGAAATTCCTGACGGATCAGACTTAGACTAATTCACAAGACTTGATTGCTTATAAATAATATACTAATGAACTTACCTGAATACAACTTAGAAGTATTCTTTTCAAAAGATACTCTACACTACACCGATCTTCCTTCAAACGTTAACCCTATTCCAACCGATTCCATTATTTATAAAACCATAACTGGAATAGGTGCAACATATTCTGAAGTGATAGCTGAACGCAATTCAATAATTGTGTTGCCACATATTAGCATTGTAAAGGCGAAACATAAACTTCACAGAGAACTGGGTCACGACACGCTTGCGGTTTATGGAGAAATTACCATGAACCAGGTGAAGGACTACATCGAAGCAATGCCTTTAAGAAAGAAAATATTCACAACTCCTGCGGGTTTGGAGAAGATCAAGCTGGCATTGATAGCTCTTGGCAACCATAAATGCGAAGGATACTTCCTTTTACTCGACGAATGCCACAAGCAAATTATGGATGCACAATACCGTGAAGATATGCTCAAATGCATGGAGACATTCTTTGAATTCAATCAGAAGGCGATGATTTCGGCCACACCAGTTCCTCCCTCTGATCCAAGATTCATCGAACATAACTTTCAACACGTAAAGCTTACTCCAGAGTATGATCACAAAAAGACAATTCGCCTAATCCACTCGAACAGCATTGTTGACAGCGTTGAATATCTTATGGTAGAAGAAAAATCGGAGGGATATTTTATTTTCTTTAACTCTATCAATGGAATTCAAAATATTGTTGAAAACTTACAGATTAATTCTGAAAGCGCCTTGTTCTGCTCAAACGAAAATAGCTTCACTTATAAAGATGTGTTTAATAACGTCTATTCCGAATTTGATCATGCAAATTTGAAGAAGTACAATTTCTTCACAAGTAGCTTTTATAACGGTTTTGATATTAATATCGATTATGATCCAACAGTGTTCATAATCACAGATCTCGGCTTTGCTCAACATAGCATTATCGATCCTTATACTGACGCAATACAAATCATAGGTAGATTTAGAGATCGAAAATGCAATACTATTCATATAAACAACTCATCAAAGCGCACCACACCAGTCTCTGAACTTGATGCAATAGAGCGAATAAATCTCAGCAAGCAGATCTATACGTTTGTAAATGACTTGAAGTACAGTGCTACATCAGGCCCAATCGTAGAATATTTAAAGCAACAACAGCAAAGAACAACTCCTTATGCAACACTATTAACCAGAAGTGGTCAATTCTCGTACTTCAAACAGGATAACTATTTAAATGAGCAAAGGATAAAAAGCTATTACGCTGCTTCTTGGTTATTAAAACAGTCTTATTCAGACACGAATTTATTCCTTGTCAAAGATGATCCAATGCAATTTGACGCATCAACGCTTGTCCATCTATCTCAGAAAACTTCTAAATATTCAAGGGTTAATATTATAAAATATGTAGAGTCGCTCCAAGTTATGGAGTTAATAGATGGCACAGAAGAGTATTATAATTACAAAGAGCAAATAAGACTATTCCTCCCCGTTCTTCATGAAGCATATCATAGGTTAGGAATTTATGCAATTGCTGATCTGGATTACAAGATCAAACCGATAAAAACAGCGCTACTTAAACTCGATAAGATCGAAGGAAGCAACTCTAACGCTTTGATAGAAGCTATCTACATGGATTTCAATTTAAACGTTTCTTATACTTGTGAAAAGATCAAACTTAAATTAGCAAAATTGTATGATGCGTTCGACCATAAAATGACAGCTATGGCACCTCAAATCGAGCACTATTTTCATTGCAAATTCTCCAACCGTAAGATCAATGGTGTATGGCAAAGGGTCTGTTTATTGTTAGATTATAAGTTTGCAGAGCTATCAAAATACCGAAGAAATTAGTAGTGCATTTCTTAAACAGCTTGTATAACAATATACCCTTATAAAATAAAATGTACAGAATCAACCCACCTTAATCTTAAGGGTGGGTTTTTTCTTGTCGTTAACTTTATTATAATCATACTTCCAGTTTATTTTTTCTGTTAACTTATAACAATGAACTCTCTTCGAATTTTTTCGTTTCGGAAGTTCCGTAATGTATCCTTTTTCTATTAAAGCGGTTATTTGCTTTTTTATTGACTGATAGGTGATTCCAGAAAGCTGACTCATCTTTGAGACAGTTTTCAATGCAGTCAATTCTCCATCCTGAAAAAATTGCCTTACATTTATCAACATTGCTTTCTCGTGTAAGCTTAGATCAGTAACGTGGAAAACTTCGTAAGGTATCCTGGAATAACTCCAATCTTTAGGAAAGCTATAAACATTCACAGGGTGAACCTTCTTAATTTCTTGTTCATATGATATCAAATCGGCATCTACTAATCTCTTAACAGACTCCATCACTGTATCCCTATGACATCCTGCTCTCTCCCCGACAGTTTCATATGCAGGAAAACAACCTTCTTTAGGATTATCAAATGACCGAATTGCACAATAAATAAGTACATCGTGATATTTTATTTTAAGTTGATCTATTTGAAGGCAATTTGGAAATTTAACATATCGCGTATTGACTATGGACATTTACATATACTGAGAATTCAATCAGGGTTTATCTAGACAAATTCTTTCTGAGACCAACTGTAACTACTTTTCTTTTACTAAGTGTTTAGTTTAAGTAGGTCTCAGAAAGAAATGGACTTTGTGAGAAGAAGATGGATCGGTTGCTAAGTGCCTTTTAAAATAATAAGTCAAGATTAACGCTTGCGATTATTCCTAAGCATGGCTTTTACAAAATCCCAAATCTCATCCGACTTGTCAGGTTTGACAGTCTTGAAAGTGCGTGAACGTACATCTTTAAGTTCTGGTGGTAATATTGATCGTAACTTCTCGCTGAGAGATATAACCTTCTCAAGCTTATTTGGTACAGAACTTTCCCTGTAGCACTCTGTGATATACCCTTTTGTCCTAAGGGACTTTAATTGTGTGTAAAGGGTTTTATATGATTCTCCGGAAGCTGTCTCCAGCTCTGATAAACTCTTTGTCGTTGTGTAATCCTCATCAAGGTACTCAAACAATAAAATAAGCATACCTCTTTCGAAAGAGGTGAGATCTGGAATATCCAATAACACATAGGGAATCTTTTGATACGTTTCACAATCAGGAAACTTATAAGCAAAAGAATGTCGTGGTTTACCCACAATTGTCCAGACATCTATTAACCTGGACGCTCTCAAGCGTTTAACTGAAGCAGAAACAGTTTTGGGAGTGACGCCAGCCTTTTTTGCAATGGCTTTATAACTTGGGTAACAGTATTTATCTTTTGAATTGTAAAATGATCTGATTGCTAAGTAGATCAGCTGATCTTTGTAGCTGAGATCAAGGGCAGTCATGTTGTTAAATCGAGGCTTCAAGATGAAGCGATTCTTGTTATGCACCATTGCTATTTCTCGCTTCCAGAAAAGGTTCCCAATCTACTTTCGACGTAAACATGAAGATGTAAGGTTCCCACTGATTATTTTCCCTGGGACAAAACTCTTCGAGTATGTAGTTTGTTTCATGGAGCACCTTACAATTACGTCTAAAGGGTATAACTCCAATACCTGCTGCCCGAGCAATTTTATAAGGACATCCTCCATCCCAATATGATGCGCCTGAGACAATTAATAATAAGCTGGCCTTTTGGATTGGCGTCAGTTCTTTCGTCTGAAATACCTCAGTTGGGACATAACGAGGAATGGTGGCTTTTAACAATTCATAAGCACGCTTTTTTATATGCTTTTTGATTATAGTAACTTTCAAAAAGTCAGTTCGGGATAATCTTTTGATGGATGCTTTCACGACGTTAATTGAACAACCAGATTTGTGGGCAAGTTCTTTGTAGGTCGGAGTTAAAAGATTTGATGTCTTCTCAAAAGAAGCAATTGTAAAGTATATAAGTATATCTATTAGTTTGAGACCTTTCGACGCAAGGTTTCCGAACATTGGCTCTTGTGGTAAGCCAGTATTTCTGTCCATTAGTGATGTTATTAATTATGATAAAAAAGAATTTAATCTAGTGTTGGGTGATTACCCTTGTTGCTTATCTAATGGAATGCAAGTTATGAACTACTCGCTACTTCGAAGTGATATAAAGATACGAAAAGGATACGACTTTTCATAATAAAATATGACTTTAATCATATGTGATGGCACTTTCCCTCTTTGACTAAGTGTCTTTTAAAGACCCTCCCATACCTCTTTTTAAGCTACGCCCTCCCCATAACTAAAATTTGCCTTCAAAGTATATATAGAAGCTGTTTCTGTTCCGCTCATCAGAATAGGTTAGACATTATCCCCCGACCTTGTCATGATTGTCAAGACTTAATATATCCGTGTTTTTTACCTGGGAGTTGGCAGCAAACGTAAAAATCCTGCTCTAATAGGAAATTCTCATTTCCAGTCATAACTCTCTATGACTCATGCCTGAAATTTAATTCTAATGGTTTCCCAACCCATTCAACTGGCACTTCAGCTATTACTTTAAAAGCTAAAACTCCTTTCAGGACTCCTAAACACTTCTATTAACCTTTTCGATCACAAAATTATTCCGTTTCACTCAATTCAAACTCAAAAAATCATGAATCAAACAACTCAAGAAAACACAGCAACTACTAACCCAGAGTTAGAAGCAAGAAACAAAGCAGTTGAAGCTGCTTACTATCAGATAATCAAAAACACATCTCTGTTGCTCCAACCATTTGAAAGCTCGAAATACAGAAAGATGATTGCTGTCAACCATGCTGAATCTGGAAAAGGAACAAATCTCATTAATGAGACTTTAACATTTTTCTGGAACATTACTTTAACTCGAAATAGAATGGGCTACAGTATGGTTTATTTCACTCCTGATCAGGAATCTATAGCCAAATTTGGACAACGTTTAGCCAATAGAGCTATCCGACAAGTTTTCAAATGCACTGCACAGGAGAAGAACAAGCCTTTAATCGAAGACTGCGTTCGTTTGAACAATCCTGGCAAAGTTCAAGATTTCTTTCTTTCCAGATTAGCTAATGGTGATAATCTCTTTACCACGATTTCAGAGATAGATTTCAAATCAGCTAACTAATATAATGAGGACTTACTTCGGTGGGTCCTCTTCACTAATTTAACTTTTAAAGTAAATGGCTAAAGAATTACTACCAAAGTCATGGTTTGAGCCAATAGTTCAAACTAAATTCTCATATCATGGAGTTCTCAGAAAGAATTACTTGAGAGCAAAAGCATCAGGGAATCCAAATGTCAGAATGGATGTCGAGATAGGAGAGAGCTTATATCATAGGTATTTGGAAATCATTAAGAAACTGATATCAGAACTTCCTGGTGAAATTACTGTCTACGAACGCAACTGCAAGGGAGACAAATCTTGCTTGATGACTATCTGGCAATTCGCAACACCAACATTAATGTTTAATCACAT
>JAZKHM010000023.1:0-34302 GCA_040385405.1 Bacteroidota bacterium
CTCTGCGGTTAAAATAAAAATTCAAAAGCCCCTAACCGCATACACGGAAGGGGCTTTCTACTCTCACATAAACAAATTTATTCTTTAACCATTCTTTTCACAAACCAGTTTCCGTTCTGGCTTACAGCGACGTAATACACCCCGTTTTTTGGAAGGGTTAGTTGTTTCACGTAATTGCCGCTAAAATTTGAAGCTTCGTCCGTAAACACCGGTTTCATTTCGCTATCAAGAACACTGATTGTTGCATTTCCCCTGTTTGCCAGGTTGAAGGAAAGAGTCATTTTTCCGCTGGAGAAATTAGGGAATAGGGTGAGGTCGCTAACATCAAGAAATTTCGTAATAGTTTCACTGCCCGTAATTTTCTTCAGCTGTTCTTTACCTGCATCACTAATCCGAATACTCATTCTACTCGAAATACCGTCTTTGTCGGTATGGTTATAATGGAATGAGGAAGAGTTATTTCTCTCGATAAGAGTCGGGAACAACCTTTTGTCAAATCCTAATCCGGGCCCTTCGCCCCGGAATATCATTGCACCGGGCCTTCCCGGAACCATTTCACGATGCATGGTAATTACACGTTTCCTTATATTGCTATCAAGCCCATACGTTTCAAAACGTTCCATCAAACTGTCGGCATCGAATTTAAACCGAAAGCTGCTGTCTCCCCCAAAACTGAACACCTGGATATCTTTACCAAAAAGCGTGCTGTCACCACCATGCCTGAATACGCGGAGATCTCCGGGTTTTTTGTTTTTGAAATTGTAGCTCCTTACTTCAGCACCGATGTCATCATTCCAATGTAACACATTCGGTTCTTTTCCCTCCCTGGTAATTATTATTTCTTTATGACCGTCGCCTTCCTTTCTGATAATTACTTCATTCGCCCGGGTTCGTACAGACGTCCCTCCTTTGAAGTTTTTCTCCATTTCCATAAACTCTTGCCGGAGTTTGGCGCGATCTTCTTTGTTCAGTTCACTAAACTTCTTTCCGTTAACTGTAGTATCGCCGTTGTTAATTATAACACTGCGCGTTAAGCCTTTTCTGTCCTGGCCGTATGCTGCATAGTCTGGGGCTATAGCCGCGATAGCAAACACACATAAAAAGCATTTCAGTAGATTCTTATTCATATTCTTACATTTAAGCTGAACAAAAATATCGCTGCTCTGTGCCCTTTTTTGTTAATGCTTTGTTAAAAAGTGTTAAAAGTGGATTGTCTTAGAGCTGGTTACGTATTTTTGTGATCGAATGAAGAAGAGAAGCATCAGTTTAATAATCGCCTTGATGGCTATTGCACTCGTTGGTGTGATGGGGATGCAGCTCTATTTTTTCCGGGAATCTTATCAGCTTCAGGAGAAAATGTTTGATCAATCGGTACATGAGGCTCTCACCAACGTAGTTGAGCGGATTGAAAAACGGGATGCGAATAACTTCCTTGTTGAGAAGGCGGAAAAAAACACTTCACACATTCCAACGAAAGCTAAGCAACCAGCTCCGGCCCCTGTCAATCAGGTTTCGGTTGAAAAGCAACCCGCAAGGTTTCCTGATATGAAATATGTACTTCGCGAAAAAAGAAAAGAGGATAGCATTTTCAGGATTCGCGATAGTATTTTCCTGGCCCGGAATCCTAATGTCCTTATTATCGATGATGCGTTAACTGCTGAAGAATTAAAAGATCAGCAGTTCAATCTGCGGGTTGACGTTACTGAATATGTCGATGCATTCGGCCAGTTGCAGGCCCAGGCCCATCGAACCTTATCAAGGGTTAAAAAGGATGGATTACCCCTTCTCTCCTTGGGAGTTGGTGACCAGATTCCTGCCCAGATGAAAGACTCCGTCAGACAGTATATTATTTTTGACGAGGTGAACGGTACTTCGCTGCGTACTATTCCAAAGCCCAAACTGCGGTTTAACCTCCCTTATGTTCCAACCGTACCAAAGAAGAAGGATAAGGTTGAGAAAGTACAAGAACTACTGGCTGCTGAGACTAAGAAAAAAGATGTATTCAAAGACCTTTTTGAAGAATACGGTAAAGTAAGGCTTCCTTTAAATAAAAGGATTCATCCCCAAACCCTTGATTCTATGCTTAGGATGGAACTTATCAATCGTTCGATCAACAGTGAGTTTGAATATAAGGTAACTTCGGCAAAAAGAGATTCTTTGATTTTTAGGCGCGCCTCTAATCAGACAAAATTCCTGCCTTACAACAGCTATGAGATCCCTTTGTTTCCTAAAGAGATCATAATGGACTCCGGTATGCTGACCATAACTTTTCCAGATAAGAATAGTATCATTCTCGCAAATCTTACTGCAATGATGAGTTTATCGGGGGGCTTACTCCTGATTTTAATTTTCTGTTTTGGGTATACAATTCATACCATCCTGATGCAGAAAAAACTGTCAGAGATGAAAACGGATTTTATTAATAATATGACCCACGAGTTCAAGACTCCGGTTGCAACAATCATGATTGCCAGCGAGGCTCTTCGGGATGCTGAACTCACAACTGATAAATCCCGGATTGACAGGCTCGCCAATATTATTTACGATGAAAATGTGCGTCTGGGTAGTCATATCGAGCGCGTATTGAATATTGCTAAAATAGATAAAGGCGACTTAACACTTGAACACAAGGACGTGGAAATGAATGATCTGCTTTCAGCTATCGTGGACAGTATGGCTCTTCAGCTTCAAAAAAGAAATGCGAACATCGACCTGGATCTGCAAGCCAGCCAATCTACAATAATGGGAGACGAACTGCATTTATCTAATATTATATTCAATCTTCTTGACAACGCTAACAAATACAGTCCGGAAAATCCGCAGATTAAGATAAGCACACTGAATGCTGGCAAACACTTGGTTATCAAAGTGAGCGACAAGGGCATAGGTATGAGCCGTGATCAGCTTAGTAAGATATTTGACCAGTTTTACCGTATCCCTACGGGCAACCTGCACGATGTGAAAGGGTTTGGTTTAGGTTTGAGCTATGTAAGTAATATTGTTAAGAAATTACATGGCACAATTAAGGTGAGAAGCGAGAAAGACAAGGGTTCGGAGTTTGAGATTAGTTTCCCGTTAAAACATACCTAGCTCATTAAAGATAACATTGCTGAAAGACAAGGAATTTAACAACAAAGCATGCAGAGATTTACCTGCCTACCGGCAGCAGACAGCCGCAAGGGGCGCAAAGTTTCCTTCAGGCGTTTACGATTTCTCTGCTTCCTCTGCTAAAAACTCTCAGTCCCTGGCGGTTAAAACATATCTGAATGAAAAAAATTTTACTAGCCGAAGACGACCCTAACCTGGGAATGCTTTTGCAGGATTACCTGCAATTAAAAGGGAAATTTGAGGTTGTACTGTGTCAGGACGGGGATGAGGCGCTACGCGCTTTTACCAGGGAGCAATTCGACGTGTGTATTTTCGATGTGATGATGCCTAAGAAGGATGGTTTTACGCTTGGAAAGGAAATCCGCAAGATAAACCCGAAAGTGCCGATCATTTTTGCGACCGCTAAGGCAATGATAGAAGATAAGTCTGAGGCTTATAACCTTGGAGGAGACGACTATATAACTAAACCATTCAGGATTGAAGAATTACTTCTTCGTATCAATGCATTATTAAAGCGTATGTCCGGAGCAGACAAGAGTGACGCTACGGATAATCCCACGAAATTTGATATTGGAAGCTATAAGTTTGATTATACCGCTCAAATGATCAGCATGGGAACAGAACAGCAAAAAGTTTCTACAAAAGAGGCAGAGCTTTTGCGTTTGCTTTGCCTTAAAAAGAATGAGGTTTTAACACGTGAAGAAGCTCTCATCAGTATCTGGCATGATGATAACTACTTTAATGGCAGAAGCATGGACGTTTTCTTAAGTAAGCTTCGGAAGTATTTAAAGGAAGATCCTAAAGTTGAGATTATCAATGTTCACGGGAAGGGATACAAGCTTTTAGTGAATTAGCAAATTTGCTCATTTCCGAATTATCCCATTTACAAATCGAATTTAATTCCCTGCGCCAGCGGCAGTTTATCAGAATAATTGATCGTATTGGTTTGTCTTCGCATATAGGCCCTCCAGGCGTCTGAGCCTGATTCACGCCCGCCACCAGTTTCTTTCTCGCCGCCAAATGCTCCACCAACCTCGGCACCTGAAGTACCGATATTGACGTTAGCAATTCCGCAATCAGATCCTGCAAATGATAAGAACTGTTCTGCTTCGCGCAGATTTAAGGTCATTATTGCAGATGAAAGGCCCTGGGGAACTCCATTCTGCATAGCAATGGCTTGGTCGAGAGTTTCGTATTTCATGAGATATAATATAGGCGCGAATGTTTCGTGCTGCACTATTTCATACTCATTTTTAGCTTCAGCAATACATGGCTTAACGTAACAACCCGATTCGAAGCCAGCACCCTCCATTACACCGCCTTCTACTATGAAATTACCGCCCGCCTTCTTGCATTTCTCTATGGAGTCTAAATATGCCTTTACTGCATCTTTATCTATAAGGGGGCCTACATGATTATGCTCATCCAATGGATTTCCAATCTTTAATTGTCCATAAGCCTTAATAAGCTTAGCCTTGAAATTATCGTAAACGCTTTCGTGAATAATCAGTCTTCTGGTTGAAGTACACCGCTGCCCGGCTGTACCAACTGCGCCAAATACCGCTCCTACAAGTGACATTTCAAGGTCAGCATCTTTAGAGATAATGATTGCATTATTTCCTCCCAGCTCAAGTAAGCTTCTTCCCAGGCGCGCCCCGAGTGCCGCACCTACTGCTTTACCCATTCTTGTCGAGCCGGTGGCAGAAATCAGCGGAACGCGCTTATCATGGCTCATGGCTTCCCCGATAGTCCTGTCACCTATAACTAAGCAGGATACACCTTCCGGAACATTGTTCGCTTCAAATACCTTTTGGATGATATGCTGACATGCAATTGCAGTTAAGGGCGTTTTTTCGGACGGTTTCCACACGCAAACATTACCGCAAACCATGGCAATGGCAGCGTTCCAGGCCCAAACTGCAACCGGGAAATTGAATGCGGAAATTATACCCACAATGCCGAGTGGGTGCCATTGTTCGTACATACGGTGGGCAGGTCGTTCAGAGTGCATAGTTAATCCATACAGCTGACGGGACAGGCCCACTGCAAAATCGCAAATATCAATCATCTCCTGAACTTCCCCATATCCCTCCTGCAAGCTTTTTCCCATCTCGTAGCTAACAAGCTTTCCAAGCTCCTCTTTTTTCTCACGTAATGCATCGCCGAATTGACGTATCACTTCTCCTCGCTTTGGGGAGGGCCATGTCCGCCAGGTTTTGAATGCTTTTTCAGCTGTTAGTATAACATTGTTATATTCATCAATACCGGCAAATTTCACGGAGGCAATATCTTTCCCGTCTACCGGCGAGAATATCGCTTCAGGTTTAGCCAGATTACCGCTATTCCACAACTTTCCAGTGCTACTTGACTCATTAATTTCCTGAATTCCAAGGTTCTGAAGAAGCTTCTTAATGTCGAATTGCATAAAATTTCGTATTTTTGTCAAAGTTAAGCATTTCTATGAAGGCAGATAAACTGCCGGATGTTTTCAGAATTTTTTCAGTCTTAGTAATTTATTTTCAGACAATTAGAGCTAGGGGTGTCAGGATGTGGAAAAATAAAAGCCAAAGAATTAGCGATTAGCTTTAAATTGATAGAAATAAATCCGGATCAATGTTTGCATTATCCGGTAAACGTTCTTAATCGTATTTAGGATGGAAGAAGATTTTGAGTTTGATTTTTCCGAAGATCCCCGATTTTCGGTAGAAAGATATGAAGAGATGATCCGTAATCAGGATCAGTATTTTTTTGATGCACAGGCATTTGAAAGCATAATCGAGTATTATATTGAGAAGAATGATCCCATAAAAGCATTACAGGTTACAGAGTATGCAATAAACCAGCACCCTTTTGCGGCAGTTTTCTCTATAAAACAAGCCCAACTGTATGTGGCCACCAACCAGTTCGATTTTGCGTTTGAATCACTCAGCAAGGCCGAAACTCTGGAGCCATCCGAAGCTGATATTTATACTATCAGGGGTAACATTTTTGAAGGTCTGGAACGTCATGAGGAAGCTCTCGAAAATTATGAGAAGGCTTTGGGTCTGGCAGAGGCCACGGACGAGATATTACTTCACATAGCTTACGTGTACCAAAGCATGGGCGACTATGAAAGCTCTGTGAATTATCTTAAGCAATGCTTACAGCAGAACATGGAGAATCAGGATGCACTGTATGAACTTGCTTTTTGTTATGATGTGCTGGACAAACAGGAAGAAAGTATCAAGTTCTACGAGCAATATATTGATAACGAACCTTATTCATATGCAGCCTGGTATAATCTAGGCAACGCATTTAATAAGATGGATCTCTATGAAAAGTCAATTGATGCATATGATTATGCAATTTTGATCAAAGATAATTTTGCATCAGCCTATTTTAATAAGGGTAATGCCCTGGTCCATCTCGATCGGTATAGCGAAGCTATAGACGTATATAAGCAGACATTTGAATATGAACCGCCCAGCGGGGATACTTACTGTGCCATTGGGGAATGCTATGAAAAGCTGGAACGGATGGATGAAGCACGCTCTTATTATAAGAAGTCGGTAAAACTTGATCCGGCCCAGTCAGACGCCTGGTTTGGCATAGGGGTGACCCTTGATTTTGAAGAACGTTATTTCGAATCGCTGTACTTTTACAAGAAAGCGCTTGACCTCGACGACAAGAATGCAGACTACTGGTTTGCCATCGCGGACGCTCAATATAAGCTTAAACAACTGGACGAATCAGAAAAAGCTTACGAGAAAGTACTGGAATTGAATCCGGTTGATATTGAAGCATGGCTTGATTATTCCTCAATACTGTTCGAACAGGATAAGTTAACCTCTGCAATAGAAATTATATCCGAAGGCATTAAAAACAATCCGGATGCAGCCGAACTTTACTACAGGATGGTTGCCTACTTATTTGCTGCCAGCGAGTATAGCGAGGCTTTGATTTATCTTGAGACGGCACTTAATACCGACCCCGAGAAACACCATATACTATTCGAATACCTGCCACAGCTTCACGAAAACAAAGTTATTGTTGACATTATAAACCGTTATACCCGTTAGAACACAATAAAATATTCAAGCTTTAGGTTTTGATTTTTTTTTGGAGATTTGCACTTGAAAAAATGAGCCGCACAACTTTGAATTTAATTAAAATGCAGGTTCGTTTTAATCCAAAATCTAATCAATAAATGAATTATACATTAAAGAATATTCCTGAGCGTACCCAAAAGCCGCGTGTTAACGGGCTTACCATGGTCATGGATAAAGGATTAAGTGTGCGGGAAGTCGAAGATTTTCTTGAAGTTGCTGGTCCTCATTCCGACATAATAAAGTTAGGGTGGTCTACATCCTACGTCACGCCTAATCTGGAAAGAAAATTAAAAGTGTATAAGGATGCCGGTATCCCCGTGTATTTCGGCGGAACTTTATTCGAGGCATTTATCATAAGGAACCAGTTTGATGATTATCGCCGCATTCTTGATAAATATGGGATGGAACTGGCTGAAGTCTCAGACGGCTCTATTGAGATAGCGCACGAAGAAAAGTGTGAATACATCAGGAAATTAAGCGAGCAGGTTACCGTTATTTCAGAAGTTGGGTCGAAAGATGCGGCTAAAATACTTGCGCCATACAAATGGATAAACCTGATGAAGGCCGAAATTGAAGCTGGAGCGTGGAAAGTAATTGCCGAGGCGAGGGAAGCAGGAAACGTTGGTATTTTCAGGGATTCCGGAGAAGTACGACAGGGCCTGATAGATGAAATACTGACTCAGATACCAGCCGAAGCAATTATTTGGGAAGCTCCGCAAAAAGCCCAGCAGGTTTGGTTCATAAAACTTATAGGGTCAAATATAAACCTTGGGAACATTGCTCCCGCCGACGTTATTCCTGTCGAAACCTTAAGATTAGGACTGAGAAGTGATACTTTCGATCATTTTCTTAATCTCTAAACAGAATCGATTCTGTAACGTTAAGCTAAAGGAATAAAGAAATCCCCCCGATGAAAAAATACGGACTGATAGGGTACCCGCTGTCGCACTCTTTTTCAAAGAAATATTTTTCAGACAAATTTGAGAAAGAAGGACTGGAAGATCGTGAGTACGAGCTTTATCCGCTTCAGCATTTGAGCGATCTTCCGGAGCTGATCAATGCCACTCATGATCTGTGCGGGCTCAATGTTACTGTGCCCCATAAGATTGGCGTTATGTTTTACCTCGATAAAATTGATCCCGCCGCGCGGGCGATTGATGCGGTAAATTGCATCAAGATCGTTAACCATCAGCCAGTCGAGGCATTTTTTAGTGGTGAACTGTCGTCAATGAAGGTCCGCCTGGAGGGATATAACACAGATGCATTTGCTTTCGAAAAATCGTTGAAACCGCTGCTAAAAAAGCATCACCAAAAGGCGCTGATATTGGGTAATGGCGGGGCTGCCAGAGCGGTGGCCTATGTTCTCAATAAAATGGACATTTCTTACCGCCTTGTTTCGCGGCGGGCAATAGGGAAGCAGCTTTCATACAAACAGCTGACCCCTGATGTGATGAAGGAACGTTTGCTAATTGTTAATACCACACCCCTTGGCACAGCTCCAAATATTGAAGAGTGCCCGGATATCCCATACGAACTCCTGACTCCGCAACATCTGTTATACGATCTTGTTTACAATCCAACAGAAACTGAGTTCCTGAAACGCGGAAAGGAAAAAGGGGCGGCAATTAAGAACGGACTTGAAATGCTCCATCTCCAGGCCGAAAAGTCGTGGGAAATTTGGAACAGCTAAAAGAATGAAAATACAAGGAATATACTGTTTCATCATCTTATGTATTTCCATTGTAAGCTGTACTCAGGATTATTCGCCCAAGCCACGCGGTTATTTCAAGATTCATTTTCCGGAGAAAAAGTATAAGTCCTATACCAGCAATTGCCCATACAGTTTTGATTATCCCGTATATGCTAAAGTTTTACCCGACCTTAAAAGGGACGCCAAGCCTTGTTGGGTAGATGTTGTCTTTTCGGACTTTAACGGCAGAATACATTTAAGCTATCAGCCTATATCGTCACGGGAGCAATTCAATCAGCTAGTCGAAGATGCCCGAACTTTTGCATTTAAGCACACCGTAAAGGCTACTGCCATCGATGAAGGGGTTATATCCTATCCTGATAGAAAAGTCTATGGGGTCTATTATTCAATTGATGGTAATACGGCATCTTCAGTTCAATTTTTTTTAACTGATAGCACTAAAAACTATCTTAGAGGTGCGTTATACTTTAATGAACAACCACGATTAGATTCTATCCAGCCCGTACTGGACTTTGTTAAAAAAGATATTGACGTTATGATAAAATCTTTCAAATGGAAAAATTAATAAGAAACCTTACCCTGGTTTTATTTTTATTTATCAGCAGTTCTGCTGCTGCTCAATTAAATAAAGACGAAAAGAAAATTATTGAATACATCAATGCACACATCGGTGAATCGGAGCAATTACTTATTGAGTCTGTAAATATTAATAGCGGAACGCTAAATGTTGAAGGGGTTAAGAAAGTTGGCGCAGTTTACAGAAAAGAGCTGGATAAGATTGGATTCACTACGGAATGGATCGTATTGCCTGATTCTTTAAAACGAGCCGGACACCTTGTTGCGACGGTAAAGGGTAATAAAGGCAAGAAATTGTTCCTAATCGGTCATCTCGATACGGTTTTCGAGCTTGATATGGCTTTCGCGCCATATACAAAGCTGAACGATTCGACAGCTACCGGTCAGGGTGTTAATGATATGAAAGGGGGTAACGTTGTTATGATTGGCGCCTTAAAGGCACTTGGAGAGCTGGGCTTACTTAAAAACACGCACATCATTGCTTATTTTACAGGTGACGAGGAGAGTTCGGGGTTCCCGCATCAAGTCGCGCGGCAGGATTTTATCGACCGGGCAAAAACAACAGATATTGCTTTAGGCTTTGAAGGTGCTGCTGGACTAAATACCGTTGCGGTGGCTCGGAGGGGCATTGGAGGCTGGAAGCTGAATGTAGAAGCTAAAACGGGACATTCAGCAGGCATTTTTAGTGAATCTGCAGGCTACGGCGCAATCTTTGAAGCGGCCAGAGTTATTAATGATTTTCGTACTCAACTCGCAAGCGAAAAATACCTGACATTTAATGCGGGATTAATGAGCGGAGGCTCCGAAATTAAGGTGGACCCATCAGCTGCAAAAGTTGAAGCTATCGGTAAAACGAATATTATTTCTCCGGCAGCATATGTGGCAGGCGACCTTCGTTTTATTTCAGAGGCGCAGCGTGATAAGGCCAGGGAAAAGATGCGTGCTATTGTCAGCCAGAGCCTTAATGGAACAAAATCCAGTATTTCATTTTCTGACGGCCTGCCGGCGATGGAACCTACAGAAGGTAATTACCGGCTTGTGAATTTCCTGGATGGCATTAGTAAAGATTTGGGCATTGGTGCAACGAAAGCAGGAGATCCTGGCTCGAGAGGAGCAGGAGATATTTCTGATATTGCTAAATATGTCGATTCCCTTGACGGGTTGGGAGCATCTGGAGGAGGCTCTCATAAACCGGGTGAGACGATAAACCTGAAAGAATTTCCATATTTAATCCAAAGGGCGGCGATCATGATCTACCGGCTGACACGTGAAAACGCCGAAGTGAAATAGGTACGTATCCTTACCACTAACAACTAAACGCTAATAATACAGCCGGATTTTGGTATTTTGCATTTATGATCCACGTTAAAACTTTTGTCTGCAACCCATATCAGGAAAACACATACATCCTGTATGACGACAGCCTGGAGTGCGTCATCATCGATCCCGGAATGTATGACGGCGATGAGCAAAATGCAGTTCTAAAGTTTATCGCCGACAATAAGTTGAAGCCTGTTTTACTCCTTAACACGCATTGTCATATCGACCATGTTCTCGGCAATAGATTTATCTACGAGACGTATGGCTTGCTTCCACAATTTCACCAGGGGGAACAGGCGGTATTGAACGCAGTTGTAGCGTACGCTCCCCAGATGGGAATAAGATATCAAGTATCACCATTGCCCGAGACTTATTTATCCGAATCTGGAATGGTGACGTTTGGCGAAAGCACACTTGACCTGATATTTTGTCCGGGCCATTCACCTGCGCATCTCTGCTTTCATAATAAGGAAGCTAAATTTTTAATAGGCGGCGATGTTTTGTTTTACCAAAGTATAGGACGTACGGATCTGCCCGGAGGTAACTACAATCAGCTTATTAGTAATATCCGGGAAAAGATTTTTAGTCTGCATGACGACTGCAGGGTATATCCCGGACATGGGCAATCTACTACGGTTGGATATGAAAAGCAGTTTAATCCTTTTCTCGTCTGATCTATGCGATAGTTACCAGTTATCTGTTGCCCGTTGCCAGGCTGAGCGTCTAGTCCATCTAGTCTGGTAACTGGTAACGGGCAACAGGTGAAGATAAATAGTATCTTAGCCTCATTAATGAACACTTCTTATTACATAGCTAAGCGATATCTGTTTTCAAAAAAGTCAGTTAATGCTATAAATTTCATTTCAGGCATTTCGATGCTGGGCGTTTTTGTGGGGAGCGCGGCGCTGATTATTATTCTTTCTGTGTTTAATGGTTTCGAGAGCATCGTGCTTTCAATGTATAACACGTTCAGTCCGGAACTCCGGATAGAGGCCGCGGAAGGCAAAACATTTGATCCTGCCGATACGCGCCTGAGCAAACTGAAGAATGACGGCCGCATAATAAACTATACCGAAGTCCTGCAGGAAAAGGCCCTGATAAGGTATGGTAAAAGCCAGTCAATCGCCCTTGTGAAAGGTGTGAGTGACGATTACACTAAAGGAAAAGTCAACATAGATTCAGCCATCTCCAGCGGAAGCTTTACACTGCGAAGCCAGGGCGAAGATTTCGCTGTAATCGGATCGGCAATACAGAACTACCTGTCCGTCAACCTGAACGACCAATTTCGGAATCTTGATATTTACTCACCCCGGAAGGGTGCAGCTAATTCTTTGAACCCCGCCGACGAGTTCAATGTGATGTCTATTCACCCGGCCGGTGTATTTTCGGTTCAACAGGAATTTGATGATATGATGATCGTTCCTATTGGATTCGCTCGTCAGCTATTGGGAGAGGAGAGCAAGGTTTCTTTAATAGAAATAAATACAAAGGTTGGTATTTCTGTTGAGGATTTTCAAAACGAGGTTTCAGCAAGTCTTGGTAAAAACTTCATCGTTAAAAACCGCAGTCAGCAGAACCAATTGCTCTATAAAATTCTGAATTCGGAAAAGTGGGCCATTTTTTTGATACTTACGTTTGTGCTGGTTATTGCTATTTTTAATATTATAGGTTCCTTAACCATGCTGGTGATCGACAAAACAAAAGATATCGCTATCCTCAGCAGTCTGGGAGCCAATAACTCGCTGATTCGCGGTATCTTTTTTATCGAAGGAATGATGATTTCAATGGTTGGCTGCCTCCTGGGAATGACAGCAGGTCTGATTTTCTCCCTGCTTCAGCAGCATTTCGGATTTATCAGAATGTCCGGCGCAAGTTTTCTTATAGAGTCCTATCCCATAGTTTTGAAAGGCAGTGACTTTATTCTCGTACTGGGAACAGTTCTGACAGTGTCACTCATAGCTTCGGCGATTTCTTCAAGGTTGAGTGTTAAGAACACCAGGAGTTTAAGAGAAGATTTGTAGTGATTTATAAATACTCTCCTTTCGCGAGATAATTCCTTACATAATCCTCCACTCCCTGCTCCAAACTGTGAAACTCTTTAGAATAGCCAATAGATTTCAACTTATCCATTTTAGCTTCTGTGAAATACTGGTATTTTTCGCGGATATCTTCCGGAGTCGGAACAAAGGAGATATTAGCTGGCTCCCCCAGGGCTTTGAACGTGTTTATCGCCAGGTCGAGAAAGGTGCGCGCTGTACCTGAACCAAGATTGTAAATACCTGAATCCTTACGGTGATGCATCAGAAAGTATAGGACATCAACAACATCTTTTACATAAACGAAATCGCGCATTTGCTCGCCGTCTTTAAAATCAGGATTGTGGGACTTAAAGAGTTTCATCTCACCTGATTTCCGGATCTGGTTAAATGTGTGGAATATAACGGAAGCCATACGGCCTTTATGATATTCGTTTGGTCCGTAAACGTTGAAAAATTTGAGACCTGACCAGAAATACGGCTTTCTTTCCTGGCTGATTGCCCATTTGTCGAAATCATTTTTTGAATCCCCGTAAGGGTTTAAAGGTTTGAGCAAGGGAATTTTAGACTCGTCATCATCATATCCATGTTCACCCAAGCCATAAGTCGCAGCAGACGAAGCATATACCAGCGGAAGTCCAAACTCTACACAGATGTTCCATATACTTTTGGTGTAATCCAGGTTTAAACGATTAAACAGATCAACATCTGATTCCGCTGTATCGGTACGGGCACCAATGTGAAAAACAAATTGGACAAGCAATTGATTGGCAATGAGCCAACCCGGGAAATTAACCCGGTCAACCTGCTGCGAAAAGCGTTTTCCCTCAAAATTTCTGCTCTTTTCCTTATTGGAAAAATCATCAACTAGTACAAGGTCATAAAATCCCTCATCATTCAGTTTTTGTATTAAGCAGCTCCCAATAAATCCTGCAGCTCCCGTAATTATTATCATCTTGATTAAATTTGAATTTTTATAAAAATAGATTCTGCTTAGTATGGGGGATGATCCCCTTCTTTACTGCCTCTTCAAAAAAGATATTTACTGCTTTCCGGCCCTCGTCTCCCAGATCGACAGAATATTTATTGACATACAATTCGATATGCTTGTACATTACCTCTGTATTCATTTCCTGTGCATGAGAGCGAATAAAATCCAGGCCCGAAAGCGGATTTTTAACCGCGAACTGCACGCTGCGTTTTATGATACGATTGACTTTCTGTTTTATATCCTCAGGCAGCTGGCGCCTGATCATGATGCCTCCCAGTGGAATTGGAGAAGAAGTCAGTTTTTCCCAATAATCTCCCAGATCAATCACCTTTAAAAGACCTTTATCTTCATACGTAAAACGGTTCTCATGGATGATTACTCCAAGATCGATGCGGTTATTCAATAAAGCAGGTTCGATCGCTGAGAATTTCATTTCAATCTTATTCACGGCTTCCGGAAATGCTACACCCAGAAGGAAATTTGCGGTGGTATATTTCCCCGGAATTCCCACTCTGAGATTTCCTATACGGGATGCGAGGCTCTTAATGCCCTCTTGTAAGTATTCAGGTTTATTGCAAATTAATAAGGGGCCTACACCGAATCCAAGCGCACTGCCTGAGTGCAATAACACGTAATTATCAATAAGATAAGCGTAAGCGTGATAACTCAACTTTGTTATATCCAGCTCTGCTCTAAAGGCCTTTTGATTAAGTGTTTCGACATCCTCATACAAAACTTCAAAATTCAAACCTTCGGTGTCTATTTTCTGATGGATCATGGCATCGAAAATAAATGTGTCGTTCGGACAAGGTGAAAATCCCAGGCTTAAATTCATCTATGCAGCAGATTTATTATCGTTGTGTTCAGATTTTTAATAGCCAGCCCTATGTTCCATTTTTCGCGATTCCGCCTTTCCACATAATTTGAGATTGACCGGATCTGGATACAATTAACACCAGACTGGTTACAGGCATAAAAAAAAGCAGCGCCTTCCATACTTTCTATCTGGGGATTAAAACGTGCAATGGCGTTGGCGATGGAAAGCTCATGACCGTGAACTTTATTTACCGTTATCGCACTTACTTCCTTTAATTCGGGTAGTTTAAATTCAGGGTTGGGATTGTGCGATTGCAGCGCACTCCCCAGATTAAGGACGTCAGAAGGCAGAAAATCGTCTCCGTCTTCAGCCCCCAGTTCGGCGAAGGTGTCTTCTTTCACCAAACATATATCACCAGGATACAGGTCAAAATCGAAACTCCCGGCAATTCCAAGATTTATAGCAAGATCATAATTATTAACCGCCAGATGCCTTCCTAATGAAAATGCTGTTGGAACCATGCCTGCACCTGTGATTAAAACGCTCACGAAATGTTTTCCAACATATTTTCCCCCTGCATTGCTATCCAATTGTAAAGTTGATAGTAAAGGCTGGACTTCCGGAAGTGTAGCAGCGACAAGCAATAAATTCATTAAGCGAAGTTAAATAAATCGGTGTCATCACACAATGCATCCCCACCCAGCATCCTATGAATCCTTTTATCCTATAAATCCTATTCCAGACAATTCGAATCCCAATTCTACCTGCCTTTCACCAGCTCCTCCCGGCATCTTAATCAAATTAAGTATATTTGCCATTTAAAATAATGAACATGATTTACATTACCCGGCGCGAGAGATTCAACGCCGCACACAAGTTGTTTCGCGAAGAATGGAGTGACGAGAAAAATTTAGAAACCTTTGGAAAATGTTCCAATCCAAATTGGCACGGGCATAATTACGAACTGTTTGTTACCGTAAAAGGCGAAATTAATCCGGAAACTGGATTTGTAGTTGACCTTAAAGAACTAAAGGCTATCATCAATGCGTATGTAACGAATGAACTGGATCACAAGAACATAAATCTTGATGTAGGCTTTATGAAAGGCAAAATGGCTTCAACAGAGATACTTGCGGTAACTATATTCGACCGGCTCAAACCTTACATTGAAGCACAGGGAGCCCAGCTGCATAGTGTGAAATTGTTTGAGACTGAAAATAATTTTGTAGAATACTTCGGATAATCATAGCACATGGATCATAGACAAGATATCAATGAAGATCAGATCGATGGATACGTTAAGATCGACCGGTATGATCAGACTAAGATCGATCGTATCGCCTCCCATTATAAAGCTATTCTTGCCGATCTCGGAGAGGATCCATCCCGTGAAGGGCTTTTAAAAACTCCCGAGCGGGTCGCAAAAGCGCTTCAGTATTTAACACATGGATATGACGCGAAGCCGGATGAAATACTGCGTTCGGCAATGTTTAAAGAAGAATATAGTCAGATGGTGGTAGTAAAGGATATTGAAGTATTCTCTATGTGCGAACATCATATGCTTCCCTTTTTTGGCAAAGCGCATATCGCATATATCCCTAACGGGCATATTGTCGGCCTTAGCAAGCTTCCGCGGGTTGTTGATTCTTTTGCACGCCGTTTACAGGTTCAGGAGCGTTTGACCAATGAAATCCGGGATTGTATCCAGGATACCTTGATGCCTTCGGGCGTTGCAGTGGTTATTGAGTGTAAACACCTTTGCATGTCTATGCGGGGTGTGCAAAAACAAAATTCTGTAACTACAACATCTGCTTTTACGGGCGAATTCGCTAATGAAAGCACACGCAGTGAGTTCTTAAGGCTCATTGCATCAAATCTCAGCTAAACAATAATAACAGATGAAATCATATTTGTTTCCGGGACAGGGCGCCCAATTCGTCGGAATGGGAAAAGATCTTTACGATCATTCTGAAAAAGCAAGGACTTTATTTGACAGAGCCAATGAAATTTTAGGTTTTCGTATCACAGATATCATGTTCAACGGAACAGAAGAGGATCTTAAACAAACAAGAGTTACACAGCCGGCTATTTTCCTGCATTCAGTTATTCTTGCAAAGGAACTTGGAAACGATTTCCAGCCGGATATGGTTGCCGGACATTCCCTGGGTGAATTTTCAGCACTTGTGGCAGCAGAAGCTTTAAGCTTTGAAGACGGGTTACGCCTTGTGAGTTCACGTGCCAATGCCATGCAAAAAGCTTGTGAAATCAGGCCTTCAACAATGGCCGCCATTATTGGCCTGGACGATTTTACGGTTGAAGATATTTGTCAGCGTTTAAGCGAAATTGTGGTCCCGGCAAATTACAACTGTCCCGGGCAGCTTGTGATTTCAGGAACAATTGACGGAGTTGACAAGGCTTGTGAATTGATGACCGCTGCCGGTGCAAAGCGTGCGTTGAAATTAAATGTGGGCGGCGCATTTCATTCGCCTCTGATGGAGTCGGCCCGCGTAGAACTTCAGGCTGCAATTGAGGCAACTGAGATCAGGGAACCGATCTGTCCGGTTTATCAAAACATTGACGCCAAGCCATATAAAGATGTTGATATGATAAAACATAACTTAACCGCTCAGTTAACGGGAGCAGTCCGCTGGACGCAGATTATCGAAAAAATGCTTGAACAGGGTGTTACCTCGTTTATAGAAGTAGGACCAGGAAATGTTTTGCAGGGGCTAGTCAAGAAAGTTAACCGTACAGTGGAAACCAGCAGCGCGTCGTTGAAATAGGCATTGATTTTGGCTTTTGAGGCACAATAATTGTGCATTTTGGCTTTTTTTGTTTGTTTACTAAATCTATCATCTTTGAGCGGGAATTTTAAGATCAGGTTACTGTTATTGATGCTGGCAATTGGCTTTGCATGTACCGCTTTAACCATAGATTTTACTATAAACCAGTCTGAAGTCCTCAAACTCGACGGACAAAAGATAGAAAGACGACTGCAGCGAAAAGAACACTTCGTAAAAGATTTCCTGAATGATTATGGTATTGCTGATTCCCTCAGGAATATCACCCGAAACGAGTCCAGGGCTCAATATCTAATTACTGATCTGAATGATAAAAGGAATATTTACGTCCAAACCTTTGAAAACGGCCAGCTGAAATTTTGGAGCGGAATTAAGATCGTTCTTGAATCCGATAGTGTATTAAAGGACGGAAGTTCCTTTATCACATGGGAAAACGGGTACTATGAAGCAATCAAAAAATCGTCGGGAAATTTCTCTGTAGTGTGTTTCATCCCGGTGATGGCCAAATACCCCTACCAGAACAACTATCTTAAAAATGATTTCCATGAGGAACTTATTTCCTCTAATAATCTGGATATAGCGGGTATTAATGACCGGAATGTCTTTAATGTTCGGAATATCGAAGGTAAATACCTGTTTTCTGTGAAGTCAAGGCCTGATGTTAAAAACACGGTTTATACCTCGATACAATTATGGATGTGGTTTTTATCCCTGCTTTTTTCGTTTATTTTTGTCACTCACCTGGCTGTATCAATTGCTAACAATGGCAATGTCAGAACCGCGGTTTTATTAGTCGTTGGCTTTATAATAACATTTCGTCTTTTAGATCTGGAGTTCAGGTGGTTCGCTAACAATTTCGAGGTGGAATTTTTTAATCCACGGCACTATGCTTCCAATTACTTCTTCCCATCAATCGGCGAATTTCTTTTAAATGTTCTGTCGTTCACCTGGATCCTGGCATTTATTCATTCTTATCGTTTCCAGCTCCTTGAAGTGGATAAGCCCTTTACAAAACTTCTCAGCTATATCGTTTTTTTGATAATCGGACTAATCGTTTGTTTGGCAGCGGTTCTAACAAACGAATTGTTTTTCGGTCTGGTTACAAACTCGAACATTAGCTTTGATGTCACCAACGTATTGAATTCGAACTGGCTCAGCTGGCTGGGTATTACTATTTTTTGCTTTTCTATTCTCAATCTTTACCTTATAATCGATTCAGCCCTTGCGGTTTCCGACTCTCTGCTTTTAAATAATAAAGAGCGGATATTGCTTTTTTTTGGCGGATTATTTCTGGTGTTCCTCTACCGGTTGTTCTTTTCGGATTTTACAGTCTTTTTCATGCTGTTTGCGCTGATCCTGCTCGTCTCAGGCTGGTCATACTACCGGTATAATCAGAAATTTAATCTGGGCGCATTTATTTTTTGCCTGCTGATATTTGCTGTCATCGGATCTATAAAGCTGTCGCGTTTCCAATTCCTCAAAGAACGTGAAACGCGCAAGTTGCTCGCAACCCGGCTGGAATCTTCCGGTGATCCAAATGCAGTACTCGAATTTTTCAATATCGAAAAGCAAATCCTTGAAGACAAATTTGTTATAGACTATTTCCAAAATCCTCTTGCCAGCCATGCGGCTTTACACAATCGGCTGGTCAAATTATATATGGCCGGATATTTATCCAGATATGAATTCGAGGCTTACGAATATGATGAAAGGGATATGTTCTTCAAAGGCGACGGAGGTATTGCTTTATCGACATTTAAGAATCTGGTTCTTAAGGGTTCAGTAAAAGTGTCTGAATATTTTTACCGTAAAAACAACACATTCGGATTTCAGCACTACTTTGCCTTATTGCCCATAAGAGATGATACCAATGTACTGGGTACTCTTGTACTGCAGTTAACTTCAAACCGGCTTGATCAAATGGGTGCATTTCCGGAGTTGTTGGTTGATGGGAAGATCAAGGAAGATGTTCAGCTTAAGGATTTCTCGTATGCTTACTACAATGACGGACTTCTGTTAAGCCAGCATGGAAAATATGTCTACAACTTAAGAAATGCTGATTTCAAGGTCCCCAGCGGGCAATTTGCATTCGTTAACAATATGGACGGGGGGAAGAAGTATAGTCATTTGGTATATCAGCCCAATCCGCGCAAGCTTATTGTTATAAGTAAAGAAGTTAATACTTTGATAAACCAGCTTGCTTCAGCGTCATTTATCTTTTTGGTTTTATTGTTTTTCGCCATACTCGTTTATCTTCTCCACTGGCTCTGGTATAGCGTGCAGAATTATGATATCAGCTTCCGTAATTTCCGCTGGAACTATCTCATTACGACCAACCGGATGCTTTACAAAACCAGGATTCAGTTTTCTATGGTGGCAGCAGTTGTTATCACTTTGCTTATTACCGGAATAATAACATATTATAATATCAGTAAACAATACCGTGAGCAGCAGGATGAAATAGTACTTGACAAAATAGGCAAGATTTCAATAGGGATTAATAAGCAGCTTGTTAATAATGACATTCTTGCCGAAAACGAACGTGCGAACTTAGCTTTCAATACCTATGCAGAAGTTAATGGAACTGATCTTAATCTTTTCGACCTTCAGGGCAGGCTTATTCATACCACTCAGCCCAAGATTTATGAAAGTGGATTGATTGCAAGACGAATGAATTCATTGTCCTATTTGTATCTCAATCGTTTGCAGAAATCAGAATATATAAATACGGAAAGAATTGGAGATCTTTCCTTCCTTGCGGCCTACGTCCCGTTAAAAAACAGCAAAAACGAGCCTATAGCCTATCTTGGATTGCCATACTTCTCAAATGAGAAGGATTATGAGGACAGGATTGGCTTATTTCTCAATGCCCTGATAAATATTTATGTGCTTGTCTTCGTAGCTATCGGTTTCTTCGCAGTGTTTGTTGCTAATAAGATTACGAGCCCCTTAACCATGGTTCAGAAAAGTTTAAGTGAAACCAAGATCGGCAGAAAGAACGAACCTATTTTATGGAAGCGAAACGATGAGATAGGTAATCTGATAAAAGAATACAACACCATGATTGCGGCGCTCGAAGAGAGTGCATTAAAGCTTGCGCGATCAGAACGGGAGACAGCATGGCGGGAAATGGCTAAGCAGGTTGCCCATGAGATAAAAAATCCTTTAACTCCCCTGAAGCTGGGCGTTCAGCTGCTCGACAAATCCTGGAAAGAAAAAGATCCCCGCTTCGATGCAAAATTCGAGAAGTTCAGTAAATCCTTTATAGAACAAATAGACAGTCTTTCGCACATAGCCTCAGAATTTTCAAATTTTGCGAAGATGCCTGAGATCGTTCTTGAAGACGTTGATCTTAAAGAAGTAGTCCATCAATCAATTGACCTTTACCGGCAGTCGGAAAATACTACCATAACGTTCGAGGATAAGTGTGATCGCGAGGTCTTTGTGAAAGCAGGCAGGGATCAATTACTAAGATGCTTCAACAATCTTATAAAGAATGCAGTTGAAGCACGCCAGGAAAACGTTCCCGGGATAATTGAGATTATTATGTATTGTAAAGAAATTAACGTACTTGTCGAGATACATGATAACGGGACTGGTATCCCGGAGGCTTTAGGCCAAAGCATTTTCACCCCTAATTTCACGACTAAAAGTTCGGGAACAGGCCTGGGACTTGCATTTGTCAAACAAGCAATTGAAAACATCGACGGGGTGATAACATTTAACACTATACCTGGGCAAGGAACCACGTTCTTTATCAGAATTCCAATGGTAAATATGGGATAGAATGTAACTTCACCTGGCCTCGCCTTTCCCTATAAAACAAAAGCGGAGAGTAGTGGTTGTGTCTTTATCTCTCCTATGGAAAAGTTATCGTTCAATAATATCAGCTTTGTTTACGATCCGGAGACGTCTGGCTTCTTGTTTACAGATGAATCTTTTGAACGTCTCTTATTACCAGGAAATGAAGAAATGACACCAAAGTTCCTTCTTTCGTGTGTTTATTCCGACGATGCAGACTACGTTAAAGCTAGGTATTCTGAATTCCTTAGCGGTTCTTTAATTGACAGTATTGAGTTCCGGATCGTGCCCAACGGTAAAATTCATTCGGTCAGGTTAACGCCTTTTTTGATTAATTCCGGAGGCAGATCGTTGATCGTTGCGAAAGTCGCTGATATAACGGCCCAGACGAATAACTTTGACAGCATTCACAAGTATGCAAACAAAAAGAATTCCATACTTAATATGCTTGCGCATGATTTACGCGGGCCGCTTGAAATAGCACGAACCGTGGCGAAAAATATCGGAAAAAAAGTAGATGACCTGGCACTTATGAACATGACCAGCTCTATAACTGGTATTTTAGATCAGTCTGTCAACCTTATTGCAAATTTAATTGACCGCGAACTTCTCGACACTGTAGATGTAGAATTGTCGATGCATCGGGTGGATATCGCAAGGAAGGTTGCTGAATACATCGAAGAGTGTAAAAGGTCAGAAAACGCCGCAGACCGGGTATTTACTTTTTCGAGCTCTAAAGAAAGTATCTACCTGGAAGTGGATGAAGCAAAATTTATGCAGATCATGAATAACCTCGTGACTAATTCATTGAAATTTACTCCGCCCGGGGCTTTAATTTCCATGGATGTTCTTGATCGTGACGAAACTGTACTATTTACGCTCGCCGACAACGGCATAGGAATTCCTAAACATCTTCAGGGCAGCATTTTCGAAAAATTTACTAAAGCGAGAAGAAAGGGCCTGAAGGGCGAACCCTCTACCGGCCTGGGCCTGTCTATAGTAAAACTGATCGTCGGATGGCATAAAGGGAAGATCTGGTTTGAAAGCGAGGAAAATGTTGGAACGACTTTTTATTTTGAAATTCCTAAAGGAAGAACTGCTCAGATCTGGTAAACCGGGAGAGAACTTTTCTCACCCCGTAGAGAATACTCTTGGTTAAATAGTTTTGTTTGGGGTAGGAAGAACTTCAGGTACTTGATTGGCTTGGGAAGATACTTATAGGCTATTTTAGGGATTTTTTTCACTCTGCCGGCACGAGGCGAGGTAATAGCGCAAAAAAAAGCCGCCAGGTTTGCCCGGCGGCTTTTCAAATTAGCAGAATAAATTATTTCAGTTCAATCTGCCTTGACATGCTCTTCGCCTCTTCGCGTTTTCCTATATCCAGTTTTAGAATTCCGTTTTCATAACTTGCTTCAATCTTATTCTGATCGGCAAGCTCCGGCAAACTGAAAGACCTTACAAAAGAAGTGAAGTTATATTCACGCTTGGTATAGCGTTTCCCATTCTCAGAATTAGTGTCTGAAAGCTGACAGGTAATAGTCAGCATGTTCCGGTCAAGATTGATCTTGAAATCTTCTTTACGAAGGCCCGGTGCAGCCATTTCAAGGTGATAAGCATCGGCACTCTCGCTGGTATTAACCGCTGGGACAGAGCCTGTCACTTTTTCATTAAAGAAGGTGTCGTTAAAAATTGAGTCGAAAACATCATTAAAGCCTGGCAATAATGATCTGTTTCCATTGGCGTTGTTAAATTTAACCAGTGTCATAATTGTCGATTTAATTGAGTTATTATTGTTAATTGATTTTTAAATACTTGTTATTATACTGAAGGTACACCAAATTTTACCTTACCTGTCTCATTGAGATATACAGCCTTTTTAATCGGGCCTTTTTTTAGCATGACTTTATATTCGGTATAAGCGTTTTTGCCGTCATTGCTAATCCTCTCTTCCTTGTCTAAAACTTTCCAGTCGGAATATTTAGTTTGAAGTGTGTGGCTCACTTGCTCAGGCAATGAAGCATTCTTAAAGATTTGCTTTAATTTGAGCAGATTGCCATTTCTGTCATAAACTGCTGTATATCTTCCGCTCTTGTTATGTATTAATAACTGGTAGTAAAGAGGTGACTCTTCGGCTGATGCAGGACTGATTTCAACTTCCCATTCCTTGCCATAGTTTTGGGCCGTAATTGCCGATAAGGTCTGACTAATCGGCTTTGGAAAGGCCTTTTTAATAGAGTCCAGGACAACCTGCGGAGTTGCAGCCTTGTCAGCAGGTTTTAGAGCAACCTTTGCAATTTGCGCGCTGCTCGCAATTGCAGCAACGTTCAGCGCCATGATCAAGATTAGTTTTTTCATAATTGTTTCTAATTAAAGGTTCAACCATAAATAAATTAACTTTTACCATAACGGTATTTGGAGAATTACAAATAGTATGCAAAACCCGTTAGAAGGCAATCAAACTGTCATTTTGATCAATCGAATGCGTAAATCTGAATTTTTGACCGAGAGGAAATGTCACTTTTTCACATTCTTTGAATTGATGGGTATTCTCCATTCGCCTGACTTTCTTTAAATAAATGTAGTCTACATATATTGATAAACTGAACTTTCAAATCCCGGGAGGATGTGGTATTACTCTTTCATATTTTAAAACTAAGCCGAGGTAAGCATTGTTAGCACTAAATAGAATTATGGATATGAAAAAGTATATGATCCTTATTGCCGTGCCACTGCTTATAGTTTCCTGCGGCGAACCTAACCACTATGATTCACATGTTGGAGATGAACGAGATAAAGTAAAAGAAAACAATCACGATACTATTCAGGGTCGTGCCCGGCATCCGGATAGCATAGGTGTAACTGATACCACAAACATTGGGATCGGAGATACCACGCTCGGGAAACCCGTGCATTGAATAGAAAGTTCTGATGAAGGTCCGGGTCTGGCTTAGGATAGCGGGAAAATCTAATTGCCAAGACAACCACTCATCCAGATTGGCGGTAATTCTCACTTTGGGATAGGCATTAAACGTGATACTTTTTCTACCAGCACTTCGACGTCAAATGGTTTTGGAAGAGCGTCGTCTGCTTTGCAGCAACTTGCGAGGTCTTTGATGTTGATAACCGTAGAAGTCAGGATGATTGGTATTGAACAGGTTTCCGGGTCAGTCTTTAGGTTTTCGCAAATGGTGCTTCCAAGGGCTTTGTACAGCCAGTGATCCAGTAGAATCAATGCTGGTCTGAATTGGTATATATCCTTTCTGAAATTACCAGGCAGACTCTTTATAACAATGTATCCTTCCTCTTCCAGAATGTATTGTATTATCGAAGCCAGATCGGTATCGTCTTCGAGCAGTAAAACGGTCTTATGCCTCTCTAGATCTTCCATTGCTTCCAAACCAGTTTTGATGATATAAATATAGGTTGAAAAGTGAGCATTGTCAAGTGTATTACACCTGTTTTTCAGGCGTTTATACGTGAATCATGTTTTTAAAGTTTTATGAACCAGCAAACAATACCCACCCTAGTGATGTTTTGAACTAACAACTAACAACTAACAACTAACAACTAACAACTAACAACCAATACCTAAAAAAATGGCAGATAACAAAAACGTTCAGGATGGCCGCGACAGGGCTCAGATTGATGGTAATTCAGATTATGAACTGGATTACGTTGCAGAAAAATTTAATGTAAGCAGGGAGAAAGTAAGGGAGGCAATTGCTTCGGTTGGGAACGAGCGTGAAAAGGTAGAGAGGTTTCTGAAAGAATCTTAGGACATCCACCCTCTTTCTGGTGCCGTCGGGAAGTATAATGGTTGGATAGCTGTTTTCTATCCCGGCTGCAAACATGAATTTATTTCGTTTTATCGGACCCTGGGGTGTGATCTGTAGTGGGAAGCTTTACATAAAATGTCGATCCTTTCCCCAGCTTACTTTCTATCCACATCTGACCGTGATGCCGTTTTATGATTTCATTGGAAATATACAGGCCCAGTCCGAGCCCCTCAAAACGCATAGCAGTATTGTCAACCCGGTAATATCGGTCAAAAAGCTTATCTATTTTCTGCGGTTCTATACCTATACCGAAATCCTGTACTGATATGATGAGGCCATCTTTATCTTGTTTACTATTGATCACAATACGATCAGCTTCCGGAGAGTACTTTATTGCATTTGCAATAAGATTGTCAAGTACCTGTTCGATGCGGAACCTGTCTCCCTTAACTATTACGTCAGCCGAATCTTTAATAATAATATCATGCGTCTCATTATATGGAAAGTTCTCTTTCGCATGTAAAAGCACCTCTTTAAGAGGAAATTCTTCAAAATTATACACGAGCTTCCCCGCGTTAATTTTAGTGACGTCCAGTAAGTCAGCAATAAGACGCTCTAACCGAAAGATATGTTCCGCCGATTTATCGATGAATTTAGACAAATTACCTTCAGTGGCTGTTCGCGCCATAATCTGATTAAAAGCCTTAATACTGGTGAGAGGCGTTTTAAGCTCATGACTTGCTATTGATAGAAATTCATCTTTCCGTTGTTCATTCTCTTTTTGTTCCTGAATATCCGTACTTGTGCCTACCCACAACAGGATTTCCCCTGTATCGTTCCTGTGGGCACTGAAACGTGATAAATGCCAGCGATATTCTCCATCATGCCTTCGCAGGCGGTGCTCAAAGGATTTATTCTCCCCTAGCTTAATAGCTTTTGGCCACTCGACCTCGATGATCTTCCTGTCGTCCGGATGTATAAAATCCCAGACGACAGCTTTTAATTCATCGAAACTCTTGATTCCTGTATAATCGTACCACCCCTGGTTGTAGTAGTTTACGCTACCATCAGGATTTGACGTCCATAATTTATGCGGTATGGCATCGGCAAGAAAGCGGAATCTTTTTTCATTTTCCAGCAGGGCCAATTCTGCTTCTTTTCTCTGTGTGATATCAATAACCACTCCTCCAAACAATTTCCCATGCTGATTTACACTCAGACTTCCGCGTGCGAAGAACCACCTGATGCCATCTTCACGCACAACCCGGAATTCGGCCTCGTAAAATCGGCCTTCTACAAGAATACTACGATTCTGCGGTTGTATCAGTTCCAGATCCTCCGGGTGAATTACCGGGTTAATTATATCCTGTCGGCTCCCTATTGGGGAATATGGAACACCATACATCCGGGATAGGTTTTCATCCATGAAAATGGTGTCCGAATCCAAATCAGAAATCCATGTGCCTACTAGCCCGGATGAAAGAGCCGACTTTAACTGAACCTGGGTTATGCGCAACTCACTTTCAATCTCTCTGCGCCGGACTATCTCGGCTTCTGCTGCTTCATTCAGCTGAGCATTCTCTAGTGCAATCCCGATATGGCTTGCAAAAGTCTCTGCAAATTCCAGGTCATTTTCATCGTAATAAACATTCTGCCTGGAAGAAATAAAAGTTATAGCCCCTTTTATCTTTGTTTTAATAATTATCGGAACGATTAATACTGATTGGATGTTCATCAGATATATTAAGTCCAATTGCTCCGTGTTCCGAGTACCCGCCAGGAGCATTTCTTCGGTTACAACAGGAATAAGAATGGATTCCCCCGTTTTCAATACAGCGGGAAGGCCGGTATCATCCGACATATCAGTAGGGTATGCCTCCCGGTATTTCCGTGCCCATTTAATCATATCAGGATCTTCATGTGCTAATACAAGTTCTTCGATTTGATTATTCCGAAGCAGGTCGATGCTGAACCAGTTTGCGAATTTTGGAACTATCAGACTGGAGATTTGTTCAAGAGCTGTATCCGTATCTCTGGCGCATCCTAAAGCTTCCACTGCTGAATTCAGGTAAGTAAACAAGCGTTCCTTTTTCTTGAGGCTGGTGATATTCCGAATAAAAAGATACACCAGGGTTTCTGATGCATCCGTAAAAATTGTAGAAGTTATTAATACAGTTTTACTGTCCGTAGCGCTGTTCAGGCAGTATGGTACATCTGTTAAACCTTCCGGAGGCAACAGTTCTATTCCGCTCCCGGAATTGTCGTAGGGTTCTATAAACAATTTTGCCGCTTTTCCAAGGTGGGCTTCTCCGGACAGGAAGCGGGTAAATTGTGGGTTACTGTAAACGATGGTGCCCCCCGCGTCCAGCGCGACAACACCTATCGGGGATTGAAGGTGGACTTTTTGGAAATCACTTTGTGTTAACATTTCTTATGCCCGCCTTTCTAATGCCTTCTGCATATACTTCAAATATTAATAAATGTTTGTAAAAAGAAAAGCGTGAATGTCAAAGCTGCCGCGAATTCCTTTACCGCACGAGATCAACTAATTTGCGGAATGATCTTACTCCGCCGTAGTGCGATCAATAATCATTGCCACTTCACTTACTGAATTTGCAGGAAATCCTCCCTGCTTTGCGTGTTCCTTATTATTTCCTCATTGGGTGAAATGTAAACACGGGTAAATCTTATTTCCTGTCACATAGCTTTGAAGCCACATATTTTATTTTCTTTTTCCTGCTCGTATGGTTTTTCGGTAGCACCCCGTTTTATTGATGGTCCCTGCACTGCATTAATTAAATATGAATTTATGAAATAATCATAATCTAAATGACTTAATCATCGTAAAAAATAGAAGTTATATATCGAAAAAAACAAGCAGATTTTTTATTTTGAAAAGGCTTCTATAAGAGGGGAAGAGTTATGTAAAAAGTAGCTCCGCCATCTTCGTTATTTTCGACCCAGATGTTACCATCATGCTGTTTAATTATTTCAGATGAAATAAAAAGACCAATTCCGAGACCTGAAACAGTTTTGCTTGTCAGTTCCTCGATCC
This sequence comes from Bacteroidota bacterium, assembly GCA_040385405.1. Classification (GTDB taxonomy): domain Bacteria; phylum Bacteroidota; class Bacteroidia; order Sphingobacteriales; family Sphingobacteriaceae; genus Daejeonella. The sequence goes on from JAZKHM010000023.1 coordinate 28,081, forward strand.
TATAAAACTTGTCGAAAATTTTACTTTTGTTTTCTTCTTCAATGCCATCCCCATAGTCTCTTACCGCTATTTGTACATGTCCATGTTTTCTTTCAACATTTAATTCTACTACGTTAGCATTTGGCGAATATTTTACAGCATTATTTATAATATTTACCATGACTTGCTCGATCCGTTCCTTATCGATCTCGATCGAAATTTCTTCTGAGAATGAAAAGTTAAGTTGATGGGAGGGGTAAAGAAGTTGATTGCTGTTCGTAATTTCCTCAAGCATTCCAATTAGTTCGACAGGTTCTTTTTGCAACGCTAGTTTCCCGGCGTGAATCATTGAAATATCAAGGAGATCAAAAATTAATTTCGCCATCTTATTGGAAACGTCTTCAGCTTTGTGAAGAAAAGTAAGAGTATGTTGTGTTGGTTCCCGATTAAAACTTTTTAAAGCAAGTTGAAGATATGCTTTCAGTGATGTAAGCGGGGTTTTTAATTCATGGCTGGCAAAACTTAGGAATTCTTTATTTCTATGACTATCTAGCTGACTTCTTTCAAGCTCCAACTCCTTTTCGATCAAAGCTCTTTCTTTTTCTTTCTTGTCGGAAATATCATTGATAAAAGCAATAAAAAACCATTTTTCACTAATCTTTACAGCTGAGATACTCAGAGATATCGGGAACTCCCTTAAGGTTTTATCAATAGCAGGAACTTCGATCGTAGTGTTCAAAACAGGCCCGTGCCCGGTACTAAGAAAGCGTATCATGCCCTTACGGTGAGCTTCGCGGTATTGGACCGGAATAATAAAATCCGTTAAAGGCTGATTTATAACTTCGGTAAGAGTGTAGCCGAAAGTGTCGGTTGCCTTTTGATTCCATTCAATAATGTTGTGGTTCTCATCTATAATTATGACAGCATCGGGCGCGTTGGCTAAAAACTCTGCTATTCTTGTAAATTGTTCCTTTTGTATTTTCTCAGCTTCGATTTTAGCAGTAACATTCCTAAAAACCCCGCGGGTGTGCTGTAGTATGCCCTCATTGAAGAATGCTCTTAAATGGCCTTGAAGGATAACAGGTAATCCTTTGCTATCTACAAAAGTTACTTGTATATCGTCATTAATGTGCTTAATAAATGTCGTTTCCCGATAAGCGCGGAACTCGGATTGCTGCTCAGGGGCAACAAAATCATAGATGGATCTGCCTTTAACTTCATCAAAATTATACCCCAGAGTGGATAGCCAGGAAGGATTTACTTTCTCGATACTACCATCTTTACTTACATATTGAATCAGATCACTGGTGTTTTCAAACAGATCACTAAAATATAAGTCGCGTGTTTGCATGGGCTGATCTTTGTAATGAATTACCTGGAGGTCTTTTACCGTCCTCCTGGAGTTAATTTCCGGTTGCCACAGGAAGGGTAAAATAAAATTCCGATCCGCTGGAATCACTATTCACACCAATAGTTCCGCCGTGTCGTTGAATAATATCAGCCGATATATACAAACCCAGACCTAGACCTGAAAACTTCTGAGAAGATTCTTTAACCCTATAGAACCTGTCAAATATATGCTGTTGATTTTCAGCAGGGATTCCAATGCCAAAATCCTTTACGGATATTCTTATCGTATTGCCGATCAAGGCTGAATTAACAATAATTTTATCAGCATTGGGAGAATACTTTACAGCATTTGAGAGTAAATTGCTTAAAACCTGCTCCAGGCGATTCCGTTCGCCCTGTACCATTATGGGAATATTATTTTTGACATCAATTTGATGCGTTGGAACGGCAACCTGTGTCTGGGAAACAACCTCACTTATTACTGTTGATATATCGAGCCCGGAAAAATGATACGTCATTTTACCTGCCTGAATTTTCGTGACATCAAGCAGATCGTTTACAAGGCCCGTTAGCTTGTTAATCTGATTATCAGCTTTATCTAGAAAAACAATGGTTGAAGCATCTTTTTTAACAACTTCTTTCTTCAAAATTTGAAGGTAGCCTTTAAGGTTGGTAATCGGAGTCTTCAATTCGTGACTAGCTACGTTCATAAACTCGTCCTTTTTTTTCATTAATTCCTCAATCTCTTTTTTATCCTTTTCTTTCCTTCCAAGGGCTTCCTTCAATTGCTTTCGCATAAGTTCGTTGGTCCGCGCTAAATTTTCAGCTTTCTCTGCAGACTTTTGTGCGAGAGCGACCCTGATTTCTGAAGTTATTGCTGACTGCTCTAATCTAAATAACTCTGTGAAAACAGGTAAAATCTCTTTAAGTGGCAAGAGTTCATCTTCGGCAGGTGCACCTCCCAGTACAATTACAACGCTGTTATCTAAACCGCAGATGCCCGAAGCCGAATGTCGCTGCTTGTTATCTGGAAAGGGGAGTGTGCCTGAATGAAACCCTTTTGTCACGCATTCCATTAGAAAGTTATTCCATACTACACCATCTGGTAGTGTCTGAGGGAAACCTGGCGCAGGCAGGAGCTGATGGATCTCGGGATCCTGAATAAATATTATTAGATGAGAACAACCGAAATGTTTAGCTAGCCGACTGGCAGCATCGAAGCGGTTTCCTTTATTATATAGCCCGCCTAAAGAATTTAAGAGCATTATTCAGGAATTACGCAGACTACAGCAGTGCAATTTTGAAATCCACTAAATTGACCATCCACCCGCGCCACTTGTCCATATGTATTACATCCGGCATAATCAATACCTTCTAAGGTTTTGGATATTTGACCAAGTTCCAGATTAAATTCTTTTCCCATTCGAAGCCTCGTAGCAACACAATCAAAGAATAAAGCAACATTTGGCTTATGATTCCCCAGCTGTTTCATGGCAGTAACTGCCGCCGTGGTGGCGGCCTTTTCAGAATAATCATTATCTGTTGCCATAAAACTAACATAAGCCCCTTCCGGAATATTACTGGCCATGGTCAGGGAGCCATTCGCACGTATATCTAGTGGGACCCGTAATTTAAAATCACCCGCAACTTCTATTCCTAAAATATTATGGAGGAAAAAGGGCATTGGTTGTTCAGGGTCAAAGGTCTGCCCGGTGCTCTCAGCATGTTCAATAAATAATTCCACCGCAGGACGGGCATTTAAGCTGATCAGCTGCATGCCGTCCGCCTGGGTAACCCGCATTTTGGTTCCAACAGGTTTCCAGCCATGTGCTGCACCCACACCGATTGGCTTATTAGATAAAATTTCCAGGATAACTGCAGCATCTGTAACAGCCTCCGTCCCGTAAAAAACATGCGTGCGTTTAAAATTGGCATTATCACCTGCTCCGCCACCGAAAAACTGGTATTTCCCCATCGTTTTCTCGGTCAGAAGTTCAACTATTTCATCAGTATGGCCCGATAAGGCGTCTGCAAACAGCATGGCAGAATAATATTGGTACTGGTAATCGGTTTCATTGGTGAGTGCGGAATTCAGTTTTTCTACAACAGCTACCCGATCATTTTTTATGCCCTCCCCCAGGCCTGCTGAAAACTTTAATTCATCCGAATGAATGGCAATCGCACAGGCTGAGTCAGTAGCAAAATCATTTGATGTGAACTCTCCGGCCGAAGAACTGCCCACAATTAATTCGGGTACGCAGTTTTCTTTTAGAGCTTCCAAGAGGCTCGGGTAGTCATATACTGACGAAGCAAAGACTATAACAACATGTGGGATTTTGTCACCTAATTTATCTGCAATTTTAGTTGCCAGTTCACGCCCGGCGTCTTTGCCATCCTTTTGTTCAGTAAAAACAACTGCAGATTGTGTCATAAGATTTTTTTATTACTTAACGAGTAACAAAACTAATAAAGCTTTGTTTACGTTTTGCCTAAAAAGGCGTGTTCAATTCTTCTTCAGTTTCCGCTTAAAATATTGGTTTTAAATATAAACGCGAATTTACATGTCGTCGGCTCATTACCGCTATTAATATAACCGGGGCTGGGAAGCTTGAATATTATGGTTTTATCTATAGGGGGTTCGGTTTCTTGATCTTTAATAGTCATTAAACTGCCCCTTCCACGATCTTTATTTCCTCTTCTGTTAAATTATAAAGCTGGTAAACGAGTTGGTCTATTTCTTTTTCTAAATGCGACACTTCGTTACCAGCATTTATCTCCTTAAGATTTAATATATGCTGAACTTTATCACTTATTAAATCACTTAACTCTTTATTTGAGATATTAAAAGGTAACTGACTTATTTGACGAGCACCAATTTCAGTAAATACTGTCTTTGTAGAAGCAAACTCATTATTGTAGTACCAGTTAATCAATTTGGAGTTTAGTAATCCTAATATGAATCTTAAGTGTATGTAACTGGCTTTAAAAACAGTCCCGTTTAAAAAAAATCCCTCCCACCTAAATTGATGTATTATCATACGTCAATACTTTTCTCCATAACTGTGAACTTTCCAACTGCTCTCGGATGGAAGTTAAAGATAAGTACAAAGCAGATTTTGGATCGCATTTACGAGTACTACTCCTGGATGAGAATTTAAGTCTTCGAGGCCTGGCAGTCCGATCAGGATTGGAATATAGCCAGGTTCAGAGAATCGCGAGTGGTCAAGTGAATGTTACGTTAAAATCGATTCGTGCATTAGCCGAAGGGTTGAAAATTCACCCTTCTAAGTTATTGGATTATTAAGATTGCTTGCAATCTCCTGCTTTTATCTATCCTCAACTTTTTATCATACTAATGCAAGCTTCTGGCTAACAGGCCTTTTTGCCTGGTCCGGTTTTGAGAATGAATTTTGCCGAAGGTTGCGTTTTTTTAAAAGAAATCTTTAAAACCTAATCTTATGAGCAAATTAATCTTAACCCTTTTCGCCTTCATGGCGCTGATTTTCGCCTCCTGCGAAAAAAATGAAATCACCCCTTTAAAGCCAGATCTAAAAGAAAAGCTTAGAGAATGCAGGACCTGCGAAGGACAGTGGGACCTGACAGATTCAACAAAAAGAGGCTAAAATCTTCAGATGATGAGCACCGAGCATTATGCTGAATTTAACCAGCAAACCATCCCTCGGTTAAAGAAACAGGGATTTACAGCCGTGCAATTGGTTCTGCTCGATTCAGCTAATCCTTATCAGGCTACTGTTGAGCTTAAACCGCTAAAAAATCGGGAACCGGACCTGGACACTATATCTCTCCAGTCTGAGGAGATCCATGATTTTATGGATGGGCTTTCAACAATGACCAGATATGTTATTAGCAGGGAATACTTAGCAGATGACGGTTGACAACGGATAAAATCCGTTCTTACGAAACCGGGACTTTTGGGTCTTAGTCGCGGAGTAGCGGATAATTCCGATATATCGACCCCGAAGGCGGTCGCATGTTTATAGGAATGGATATTCCCTTTAATTCGACCCCGAAGGTGGTCGTATGTGAAAATTTCAGACACATGCGACCACCTTCGGGGTCGGGAAAATGTCTAGATGAATTTATCTATAAACATGTGACCACCTTCAGGGTCAAGCTACAGATACCTGATCAAAAATATTTCCCACGAGACTGACCTTCCGGGTCTTAAACGTAGGGACATTATTAACCTAAAACAAATACTAAAATGGAAGACATTAGTTTAAGGGAGAAATTACGCAGAAGGCGGGAATACCTTGGTTATTCACAATTTTATATGGGAGCTAAGCTCAGTATGGGCCAATCTGCTTATTCGTATATCGAGAACGGAAAGACTAAGCTGACTCCCGAATTGATCCAGAGGATTAAAGAAATTAAGAAGTTCGAAGATTTTGATCTGGGCACCCCTGAATACCCCGGTAACATAATAGTACGGAGACTCACTCTTTTAGAATGGCCCTGGAGTATCACTTCTTTATATATAGCTTACTCTATAGTGGGTCTGTTGCTGATAAACCTGGCGTCCATTTTTGCTGATCACGTTTCCCGGGGTATCAGCGCAGGAGGCGGAACGAACATCTATATTTCTATTGCTTTGACCATTTTATTCTTCGCTCTATTTTGTCTGATAATTTATTGGATCATCCTCTTTATCAAACGGGTCGCGAATAGCCGGCAAGAGGGGATATAAGGAATTATGAGTGAATATGAGTAATTATGAATGGATATGAGTAATTATGAGTGTTTTACTGATACGATTTTTGGGTTTACTCATACTTTATGAGTGATTATGAGTGAGGTTTTCCCAAAAGACTGCTGAGATTTGTGGTGTGTAAAGCATCACAATGTCGGAACTCCAGGAAATAAGACAAGCTA
>JAZKHM010000024.1:0-8629 GCA_040385405.1 Bacteroidota bacterium
ATGCTTTCAATGAATTGGTCCATTTTCTCGGAGATCAAGTTCCTATCATTAATGTCATTGACCCTGTGGTTAATTTGATAGCGCGAGAAGGAAGTGATCAGAAGATAGGTGTCATTGGTACGAAATCTACTATCCGCTCGGATATCTACGCCGGAAAATTTAAGGAGGCAAACCCGGATATTTTAGTTTCTTCACTGGCAACTCCTTTACTGGCACCCATGATAGAGGAAGGTTTCTTTAATAATAATATCAGCAAAACAGTCATAAATTCCTATCTGTCATCATCGAAACTCAGAAAGATCGATAGCCTGATCCTCGCCTGCACACACTATCCACTTATCAAGGAAGAAATATCGGCATTTTACCAGGGGAGTGTCAATATAGTAAACACCGCTGAAATTGTGGCCCGGCATGTGCAGGATCGTCTGAGAGAACTCGATGTATTGAATGAGGGTGCCGTTAAGAAGCACCAGTTCTTCGTGTCCGATTACACGCCCTCTTTCGAAAAAAGTACGAGCTTGTTTTTTGGAGAGAAGATCAATCTTAAGCTTGAAGCGATTTGGGACTAAGAGAAGCATCAAGAATCAAGTATCAGGTATCAAGATAGATTGTCGAATTAGAGGATATGGGTTTTTCAAAGAACGTGTTCCTGCTGGTGTGGAAAATCCACGATTTTTTCTATGAGTATAGCTGTCATCATTAATCTAAGCCGATCTTGATACTTGATACCTGATACTTGATACTAGATTGATACTCCTTTCTTCCCCCAAATTCCGTAAGTTTGCTCACATAAGCCCGAAGAATTGAATTTCTATCTGACATATGTCCTCGTAGCTACCGCTTTATTTGCATTCACGGCCTTATTCACACTGTTCGCCTTATATTCTGAACGGAAGATATCTGCTTTCATGCAGGATCGCCTGGGACCAATGGAAGTCGGCAAGTACGGCTCGCTCCAAGCCTTTGCAGATATCCTCAAAATGCTCCAGAAAGAGTTTATTATACCATCTGCAGCCGATAAGATTCTATTTACCCTTGCACCGGTAGTCATATTCGTTTCTGTATATCTGGGATTTGCAGCGCTCCCATGGGCTCCGGGACTCAGCCCCAGCTCTCTAAACCTGGGCTTGTTCTATATATTTGCAATTTTGTCAATGGAAACTATTGGCATATTAATGGCAGGCTGGGGATCAAATAACAAGTACGCGCTGCTTGGATCCATGAGATCAGTTGCTCAAATGGTTTCTTATGAAATACCTGCGGGAATTGCTTTAATCTCAGCCGTGATGATATCCCAAACGTTTAATATGCAGGAAGTAAGTATTAAACAGGGAATCCTTTCAAATGAAACGATTCTTTTTCTTGGAATATGGGATGTAAGTTCCATCGGAGGATTTCTTGCCTGGAATGTTTTTCAAGCTCCCCACTTGATACTTGCATATATTATTTACTTTATAGCTTCCCTCGCAGAATGCAATAGGGCACCGTTTGACATTCCCGAGGCAGAATCAGAACTTGTTGCCGGATTCCACGTTGAATATTCGGGTCTGCGATTTGCCTTCGTATTTCTCGCTGAATATTCTATGATGTTTCTTGTAGGCATGATCGGGGTTATTTTATTCTTTGGCGGATGGAATAGTGCTCTTCCTAACCTTGGTTCGGTCCGGCTGGCCGACTGGACTTCAAGTTTAGGCTGGGGAATATTTTGGGTGCTCTTTAAAACGCTGCTTGTTGTTGCAGTTCAGATTTGGATCAGGTGGACTTTGCCGCGCCTGAGAGTGGATCAATTAATGAGTTTTTGCTGGAAGGTGTTAACCCCTCTTGCATTTTTATGTATGTTAATATCCGGGGTTTGGCGTCTAACAATGATGTAAATAGGTTATCTGGAATGAGAAATAAGCTTTTAAATGTTTTCCGAACAGTGGGGAGAGGATTGAGTCTTACGCTCAGGCATTTTTTTGCTGCAACGGAAAGCCGGAGGGTAAAGTCAATAACCGATGATAATTACTTTTTACAAAATAGCGGCACTACGACAATTCAATATCCTCATCAAAAGTTACCCTTGCCGGAAGTTGCCCGCTACCAGTTGGATGTGGAGATGGATGACTGCATTGTTTGTGATCTTTGTGCGAAAATATGTCCGGTTGATTGTATTGAAATAGAAAGCATTAAATCAACAGAAGCTATAGGTAAAACTTCAGATGGAACAACAAAAAGGTTGTATGCGGCGAAGTTCGATATCGATATGGCAAAGTGTATGTACTGTGGCCTTTGTACGGTAGTTTGTCCGACGGAATGTATTATTATGACAGATACATACGATCGCAGCACATTGACTTTGAATGAGATGGTATATAAGTTTTCGGATATGACTGCTGGTGAAGCAGAGGAAAAGCGGATAGCGCTGGAGAAACAAAATGCTGAACGCCAGGCAGCAAAACAAGCTGCATTGTCACCTGAAAAACCTAAGTAATGAGTACTGAACAACTGGTGTTTTATTTCTTTGCCGCCTTAACGCTGATTTCCGCGTTTATGGTGGTTAACATGCAGAACCTGGTAAGGAGCATTTTCCTGTTCTTTGTAACAATCTTTTCTTTAGCGGCAATGTTTGTATTTGCGCTTGCCGATTTTATTGCAGTTACGGAAGTGGTGGTTTATGTGGGTGGTGTTCTTGTACTCATGCTTTTTGCCTTTATGTTATCCAACCGGGAGTTACTGAGCGGGCTGCAGACTGTTAAAGCTGGTTTCAAGATCGGGCACATTGCCGGATTATTAATTTGCGGAGGGCTCTTTTTCCTGTTATATACAGCCATATCATCAGCAGACTTAATAAACCTGCCATGGGTAAAGGAAAACCAGGCTATAGGGCAAAACGATAACACTATCCATCAGATAGGTATTCATACGATGACACGTTACCTTCTTCCTTTTGAAATAGTGTCGGTGTTCTTAATGATGGCATTGATCGGCGCAGCACATTTAGCCAGAAAGGAGAAAAGATCATGATTCCCATATCACATTTTATGCTGATCAGTGCAGCTCTTTTTTGTATCGGTTTATATGCTGTACTAACCAAGAGGAATGCAATTCAGGTTCTAATTGGCATAGAGTTCATGATAAATGCCGCCGTTCTGAATTTTGTAGCGCTCGGAAGATTAGACAAGTTCGCAGGTGGAGGACAAATGTTTGCGCTGTTTGCTATAGTTTTAGCTGCCGCCGGAGTGGCTGTTGCCCTGGCTATTATTTTAAATGTATATAAACATTTCAGGACTATTAATCCTGCTAAAATCGACACACTGAAAGATTAAATGGAGTTATTGGAACTTTCTGACAACAACTTATTCTTACTGTCGTTAGCTGCAGTAGCTTTTCCGCTTTTATCTTTTCTAATCGTCCTGTTTGGTAAGAAGAACTCGGGTCCGGCCTTCCCAATTCTTAATCTTAGCGTTAGTTTTATTATTTCCTTATCGGTTTTTTTAGCAGTTTGGAATGCTACACCAGTCCACCCGCAGGTTGAATGGTTTACTCTGGGAACGAAGGTGTATAAGGCCGGGATTCTACTTAATAATCTTTCTGTTTTAATGATGCTCCTGGTTTCCGGAATATCATTACTTGTACATATTTATTCTATCTCTTATATGAAAGGGGATGGAAATATTCATAAGTACTGGGCATATCTGGGCTTGTTCTGTTTCTCCATGATGGGCCTGGTAATTACTGACAGTTTATTGCTTCTCTATATGTTCTGGGAACTAGTAGGCTTTTCATCATACCTTTTGATCGGATTCTGGTTTACGAAAGAAGCTGCATCCCAGGCCGCAAAGAAAGCATTTATCATGAACCGCATAGGTGACCTGGGCTTTCTGACAGGCATAATGATTATTTATACCCAATTCGGCACATTTGATCTTGTAGCGCTTTTTGATAGTGGAGGACTGGTGGATTCTTCTTCAATAATTGATTCAATGTGGATAAGTTCTCATAGCCAGATGCCAGTGGTATGGTTAAGCACAGCCGGACTTGCTTTTTTTATAGGAGCTATAGCAAAATCTGCTCAATTCCCTCTGCATACCTGGCTGCCCGACGCTATGGAAGGTCCAACCTCAGTATCTTCCTTGATTCATGCAGCAACAATGGTTGCCGCTGGAGTCTTTCTGTTAGGGCGTGTCTATCCGTTATTTGATAGTATTTCATTAAATGTTATCACAATTATTGGAGTGTTAACCGCATTTATGGCTGCTACCATTGCCATGACTCAAAATGATATTAAGCGTATCCTTGCATATTCTACTATTTCACAACTGGGTTTTATGGTTGCTGCAATGGGAATCGGAGCTTATGGAGAGAGCCTTTTTCACCTTACTACGCACGCCTTTTTCAAATGTTTATTATTCCTTGCCGCCGGTGCTGTGATCCATCAGCTCCATCATTATAAGGAACACCATCAGCTCGAGTTTGATCATCAGGATATTCGCCTAATGGGCGGCCTCAGAAAACAAATGCCTTTAGCATTTTTAACTATGAGTGTTTCGGCTGCTGCTCTGGCAGGGCTGCCTTTAACTTCCGGATTTCTTTCCAAGGATGCGTTGTTAATTAGCTCCTTTGAATGGGCACAAGGTTATCATGGATTCAAAAAATTGGTGCCATATATATTAACATTAACCAGCTGGTTAACGGTATTCTATATCGCCCGGCTTATCATAAAGGTCTTCCTTGGGAAGTCACGCTTTGAAGGGATCAGTGAAGTTCCGTCAGCAATGAGTACTGTTCTGATCGTTTTGGCGTGCTGCAGCTTTTTTTTACTGTTTTCAATTAATCCTTTCTCTTTTGAGAGTTCCTGGGTTCTACGGGGATTCAGTAGTGCAGGTGTAAAGCGCTTTGAGAATATGCATTTGACCGTTCCAGCAATTGTTAACATTATAAGTATTGTAATTATCCTTGTGGCATTTAAATTATATAGGAAGGGTGAAGCAAAAGCTTTCAGTGATAGGGGCTTTCTATATCGCTTTTCAAACAATGCCTGGTATTTTGATAACGCTTACAATTTACTGTTTGTAAGTTCTTTAGAAAGGTTGTCACATCTGAGCAGTAGATTTGACATCCTGATCATCGATGGTTTGGTAAATTTAATAGCCAGGCTAATGAATATGCTCTCTGGTATATCAGATTGGTTTGACCGTAATATCGTAGATGGCCTTGTTAATGGCATCGCGGCTTTTGCAGGAAAAGCCGGGAAATTTAGCCGTTTATTTCAAAATGGGAAATTGCAGCATTATCTCATTACTATGGTAAGCCTTGTAATAACGTTTTTTATAATTACATACTTCATATGAGTTTCGATGATAGTTTTAACAGCAAAAACAATAGTTTAGGAGGATAAAATGAATAATATACTCTCCATACTGATCTTTTTGCCACTTATAGCTGCTTTGGCAATTATCCTGATGCCCTCAGGTTTTAAAGAACGATTTAAATACATCGCTTTGGGCACAAGTGTAGTTCAGTTTTTTATAACTATAGTTATTTATATAAATTTCAATACGTCTGCTGCTTTTGCCGGTATAAATATAGAAAGCCAGTTTCAATTGATTGAAAAAGTTTCATGGATAAGGCTTGACCTTGGTTCAATTGGCAAGCTTGAAATCGATTATTTCCTGGGGATTGATGGGATGTCAATGCCTTTTCTGATGTTGTCTGCTTTGGTCATGTTCGTAGCTACCCTGGCTTCCTGGGAGATTAAAACTAATTTAAAGGCATTTTTTGCCCTTCTGTTGTTGTTAAACACAGCAGTTATGGGCGTTTTCTGTTCTCTTGACTTCTTTCTGTTCTATATCTTCTATGAATTGATGCTGCTGCCGCTTTATTTCCTTATCGGGATGTGGGGAGGAGTTAGAAGAGAGTACGCGGCGATTAAGTTCTTCCTGTATACGCTTTTCGGCTCAGTGTTTATGCTGCTGATTATTATAGGACTTTATTTTTCCGTGTTGAATCCAGCAACCGGAAATCATACATTTAATATGATCCTGATGATGGATCCTGGCAACTATCTGGGCAGCTCAATATTCTCAACAGTGGCAAATCAGAATGTATTGGGTATTTCAGCCAGACTGCTTGCATTCATCGTGCTTTTCATAGCGTTTGCAATTAAAGTTCCCATAGTTCCCTTTCATACCTGGCTGCCGGATGCCCATGTTGAGGCTCCAACACCTGTATCCATCATACTTGCTGGTTTACTGTTAAAAGTGGGAGGTTATGGAATTCTAAGAGTTTGTTACAGCATCTTCCCCGATGCTGCCATTCAATCCGCATGGTGGATTGGCCTTATCGGGGTTATTTCAATCATTTACGGAGCATTAAATGCACTTGCTCAAACCGATTTGAAGAGGCTCATTGCATATTCTTCAGTTTCACATATGGGTTTCGTGATTCTGGGGATTGCCTCCGGTACAACCGAAGGTGTGAGTGGTGCAATGCTTCAGATGATCAGCCACGGAGGCTTATCAGCTATGCTTTTCTTCCTTGTCGGGATGCTTTATAATCGTGTGCACGACAGAGAAATTGCTAATTTCCGAGGTCTGGCATTAGTTATGCCGCAATTTACAGCCTTTGTAATGATCGCCTTTTTTGCATCGCTGGGGCTTCCTGGCTTCTCTGCATTTATGGCGGAAGCATTTAGTCTGATCGGCGCTTTTACATCTCAGGATGTCAACGGCCTTTTACCTCGATGGATGGCGATTGGAGGCTCAGTGGGGATCCTTCTTAGTGCTGCATACTTCCTGTGGACTTTGCAACGTATGTTTTTTGGGATAACGCGATTGAAAGGGGGGGACGAATGGTTATCCCGGTTGAAAGATGTCTCTGTTCGCGAGAAGTTTGCGCTTGTCCCGCTTGCCGTACTTGCTTTGGCACTCGGGATCTTCCCGTCGCTTATTTTCAATAAAATGAATGCTTCAGTTCTGGCTTTCATTGAAATGATTTCCGGATAATGAATGATTTTGTCCAGTATATATCGCTTTCTATTAATGATACTATCAGAAGCATATCTTTTTTTTACCCTGAAGTAATAATTGTAATAGGTTTTATTACGGTGATCCTCGCGGATCTTTTATTCTCTCGCCGATTTCCTCAGCTACCCTTTCAACTGACGGTACTGATTTTAACGGTTACGGTAGTCGCGGATTTCAATATGCTTGGCCAGACGCCTGTTCAATTGTTTGGAGGAATGATATTGCTCGATCATTTGGCGGTATTATTCAAAATCATTTTTTCTTTCGTTAGCATTCTGTTTGTCTTATTTATCAGATATCATAAGCCACTGCAGGAAAGCAGCAAAGGAACCGGTGACCTTTTCAGTATTTTACTTGCCGTTCAGTTGGGTTTAAATCTGATGGTGATGTCCCAGAATTTACTGATGATCTACTTATCTCTGGAGATGGTGTCGGTGGGTTCCTATTTAATGGTAGGTTATCTATCACAGAGTCCGAAACAGAGTGAAGCAGCGATGAAGTATGCTTTGTTTGGAGCGGTTTGTTCGGCATTTATGCTCTACGGAATGTCATTGCTTTATGCATTTACCGGAACTCTGGAGATTTATTCGCCTCAGTTTGTGAGCTTTTTAAGCACCACTCCGTTTCATTCCTGGGGAATCGGCCTGATTATGCTTTTAATTGGAATAGCTTTCAAACTTTCTCTGGTCCCTTTTCATTTCTGGGCGCCAGATGTCTATGAAGGAGCGCCAACTCCGGTTACAGCTTTTTTATCGACGGCTCCAAAGATCGCGGGATTCGGGCTTTTAATAAGAGTATTAGCACCATTTCAACCCTTAGGTTTATCAGGAATAGATAATTCTCTCTTCAGTTTAACAAACGTTATGGCTGTGATGGCGATATTCAGCATGATCGTCGGAAACTTTGGTGCTATAGGACAGAACAATGTCAAACGGATGCTTGCCTATTCTTCGATAGGTCATACTGGCTTTATGCTCATGGCTTTGTTTATTTTTTCTGCCAGCGGCTTTAAAGCGTTAATTTTTTACATGGTAATTTATTCAATAATGAACATGGCTGCCTTTATGATCGTCGATGAAATTGAAGAAAAAACGGGTAAAGAAAATATCGATGAGTATAAAGGTATTGGCAAGGATTTGAAAGTGCTGATGATCGCTATGGTTGTTGTACTGGTATCTCTTACCGGGCTTCCGCCCACGGCTGGTTTCACTGCAAAGTTCCTCGTTTTTTCTTCCGCGATTGAAGCTTATAATCTTTCCGGGTCTGATTTGTTGATGGCGATGATAATAACCGGAGCGGTCAGTACTGTGGTTTCGCTGTTTTATTATTTCAAAATTCCTTTGAATGCCTTCTTACGAACAGGTGAAACCACTGTATCTGTAGTCAGAAATTCTCCGAAAACATACATAAGTTTATTCCTGGTATTCCTATTGCTGTTTTTCATTGTTTTTCCAGGTATGATACAGCAGTACCTTTAAAGTCCTGATAGGTTAAAACTCACACTGTCAATTTGTTAACTGAAGCATTTCCAGCACGATTTTCAGACAGATTTCATTGGCTTCTTAGTGATTAAATATCTACTTTTGCATACTCACAACCACGTATGAGCGAGCAGATCAAAC
>JAZKHM010000025.1:0-1349 GCA_040385405.1 Bacteroidota bacterium
GGTAGTCTCCCACGAAGTGTGTAAAGCTGAAAGTTATTCTGAAAATTCCCGACCTCAATAAAAAGAGGTCAGGGGATATTTTCGGAAATAACTTTTTAGTAATTTAAACGCACAGATATGAAAAAAGACGAAGCCCTAAGCAAAGAGTTTCTAAGTCAATTTAAGACGGGTGAAGACTTGTTTGCCTTTATGAAAGAACTCCAGAAGCGAGGAGTTGAGCAGTTTTTAGAAGCTGAGATGGATGAACATCTAGGTTATGAAAAGAATCAGACCAGCGACAATAAAAATGCTAGGAACGGGCATTCAACCAAGAAAATCAAAACCTCATTTGGCGAAGATGAAATCATGGTTCCTCGTGACCGTGAAGCCAGTTTCAATCCAGTTGTAGTTCCGAAGCGCAAGAATATGGTTGATGGTCTCGAGAATATCATCATCTCCTTCTATGCCAAAGGAATGAGCGTAAGCGACATCCAGGAGCAAATTAAAGAACTATATGAATTTGATGTTTCCCCTTCGGCTATCTCACGAATAACCGACAGAGTTACCAATGATATCGTTTCTTGGCAGAACAGACCATTAGAGCCGATTTATTTAATCGTTTGGATGGACGGTATCGTTTTTAAAGTTCGAGAGAACTCCAAAGTGATTAACAAAACCATCTACATTGCCGTAGGATTAAAACGAGACGGTAAAAAAGAAGTGCTCGGACTCTGGCTTGGAAAGAATGAATCATCTGCTTTTTGGATGGGCGTTTTAACAGATATGAGAGCTCGTGGTGTGGAAGATATATTCATCACAGCAACGGACAATTTAAATGGTTTCACAGACACAATAAAGTCTGTTTTTCCACAATCGGCAACACAAATTTGTGTCGTTCATCAAATCAGGAACGCGTGTAAATATGTTGTTTGGAAAGATCGTAAAGAGTTCACTAAAGACATGAAAGATATCTACGGAGCTCCAAACCGCGATGCAGCTGCCCACGCCCTTGACGCCCTCGACAAAAAATGGAATAGCAAATATAGCTATGCCATCAAAAGCTGGCGAACAAACTGGGATGAACTCACTGTTTTCTTCGATTTTCCAATGGAAATCCGCAAAATCATTTATACCACAAACTTGATAGAAAATCTCAATGGAAAAATCAGAAAATATACCAAAAACAAAATGTCATTCCCAACAGATGATGCCGTTTTGAAGTCAACTTTCCTTGCGGTTCAGGAGGCAACCAAAAAATGGACAATGCCCATTCGAGACTGGGGAACCATCTTAAATCAATTTATGCTTATTTTTGAAGATAGACTGATATTATGAAACTTTCAGTTTACACACTTAACGGGATAGTGTCT
>JAZKHM010000026.1:0-4150 GCA_040385405.1 Bacteroidota bacterium
CTCACAATCAGTACCCGGCCGTATAACGGGAAAAGTTACGGATGAAAATGGCGCTCCGCTTCCGGGGACAAGTGTCAAAATAGAAGGTACAGGCAATGGTGTGCAAACCGGGTCAGATGGGTCATATACTTTATCCGCCCAACCAGGTACTTATACAATCGTTGCGACATTTATATCTTATCAGCCAAAGCGTATTACAGGCATTGTTGTATCCTCTGGTGAAACTTCAACAAATAACATAAGTCTGGTTCCCGAATCTGGCGTATTAAATGAAGTTGTTGTGGTGGGTTATGGAACTCAGAAAAAGGAAAACCTCACCGGGGCTGTTGACCAGGTTTCGGGCAAAGCGCTTGCAAACAGGCCGATACCAAATCTTAGCCAGGGCTTACAAGGAGTATTACCAAATTTGAATATCAGGCTGGGAGATGGTAAACCAAATCAGGCGCCATCTTATAATATCAGAGGCGCCACTTCTATAGGCCAGGGCGGTAGTGCATTGGTACTTATCGACGGAGTGGAGGGTGATCCAAGTTTACTAAACCCTAATGATGTGGAAACGGTAACTATGCTTAAGGATGCTGCAGCCTCTTCCATTTATGGGGCC
Organism: Bacteroidota bacterium; assembly: GCA_040385405.1. Lineage (GTDB taxonomy): Bacteria > Bacteroidota > Bacteroidia > Sphingobacteriales > Sphingobacteriaceae > Daejeonella. The sequence goes on from JAZKHM010000026.1 coordinate 605, forward strand.
AGAGCTGTTTTTGGCGTGGTACTTATCACCACCAAAAAACCTCAGGGTGGAAAAACAACTGTAAATTATTCTAATAATTACGCGTTGAAAAGCCCTGTTGAAAGGCCGGATTTTGTAACCGACGGATATACCTGGGCAAGAATGTTCACCGAAGCATTTATTAACGGTGACGGTTCGTTCCCTCAAAATGCTAATAAAACACAGAAATGGTCTCCGGCTTATCTCGCTGAATTCAAAAGAAGGGCAGAATCAGGCCAGCCTTATAATACGGTGGAGATTGATCCGATTACGAAAGAATATATTTATTACGCGAGTACAGATTATTACAAAGAATTATATAAGGACAATAACGGGGCTAATGAACATAACCTTTCTTTGACGGGAAGCAGCGAGAAAATCTCATTCCTTGTCTCAGGAAGGTATCAGAAACAGGATGGCTTATTCCGTTACAACTCTGACGATTATGACATGAAGAACTTCAGGGCACGGGGTGCAGTGCAGGTTTTCCCATGGCTAAAGATCGATAATAACGCTGATTTCTCTGTGATGTCCTATTTTAATCCATTAAACGTAGGTGAAGGCGGTGGAATTTGGCGGAATATTGGTGATGAAGGTCATCCAACATCGCCCATATTCAATCCGGATGGATCTTTATCGTTTTCCTCTGTTTACACGGTAGGAGATTTTGTTTACGGAAAGAACGGAATTAACTTTAATCGTCAAATATTCAGGAACACCACTGGATTTTCTTCCAGTTTCTTTGGAAATAAAGTCAGGGTAAATGGCGATTTTACGTTCCGGAACCAGGATAATGACGAAGAACGTAAACGGGTACAGGTACCTTATAGTGCGATTCAGGGTGTCACTAATTTTGTTGGTACTACGACAAATGATCTTTTATTTGATAACAGAGCTACACAGTACCTTGCAAATAACCTGTATACAGAATACGAGAATACGTTTCGTGAAAAGCACTACATGAAATTTATGGTGGGTTATAATTTTGAACAATCCACTTTTAAGAGGCTCGCTGCGCAACGGAATGGAATAATTTTCGAAGATGCTAATGACATCAATCTGGCATTGGGTCAGGCAATTACTACAGCTGGAGGCTATGAGCGCTGGGCTATTCTTGGCGGATTTTCCCGTTTAAATTATGTCTTTAACAATAAATATCTTCTGGAGATTAACGGTCGTTATGATGGGTCCTCAAAATTCCCTGCAGATCAGCGTTTTGGGTTCTTCCCATCAGTTTCCGCGGGATGGAGAGTAAGCCAGGAGTCTTTCTGGAAAGTATCGCCGAAATTTATTTCTGACTTCAAGATCAGGGGATCCTACGGATCGTTAGGAAATGGAAATATTGACTCCTATATCTATCAGGAAAACTTTACGATCAGACAGTCCGATCCGATCCTAACCGGGGTGAAACCGGCCATAACCTCACAGCCAACGGTATTACCTGATGGGCTTACCTGGGAGACTGCCACAACATCCAATCTGGGCCTCGACCTCGTTATGCTGTCTGACCGCCTGACCTTTTCCGGAGATGCATATATCAGGAATACCACAGATATGTTCACTGTTGGATTGACTGCACCCGCTACTTTTGGAGCAACAGTTCCTAAGGGGAATTATGCCGACATGGAAACAAAAGGATGGGAACTTTCAATGGGCTGGCAGGATCGTGTCAAAAGTATGGCTAAGCCAATTGGTTATAATATCCGTCTTACTCTTGCCGATAATATTTCTGAAATCACAAAATATAATAATCCTGATAAACTGTTAAGCGATTTTTATGAAGGTCAGACCCTTGGTGAGATCTGGGGATATGAAACCCTTGGTTTTTTCAAAGATCAGGCAGATGTCGCTGCAAGTGCAAAACAGAGCCCTCAAATGAGAGCTTCTCCGACCAATCTTTGGTTCGCGGGGGACATTAAATTGGCCGATTTAAATAATGACGGGTTCGTCAATATCGGAACAAACCGGGTTTCAAATCCAGGCGATAGGAAAATCATTGGTAACAGTGCTCCAAGATATACGTATGGAATAAATTTGGGAGCCGACTGGAATAATATATACTTCAGTACTTTCTTCCAGGGCGTAGGAAAGCAGGATTGGTACCCAAGTACCGAAGCAGAGTTTTTCTGGGGTCAGTATAACAGGCCGTATAATAATATACCTAATTTCCATTTAGGAAACATGTGGACGCCTGAGAACACAAATGCCTACTTTCCGCGCACAATGTCACGTGCCGCTTCAAGTAGCACCGCCAGAACACTGGGGGTCGCACAGACAAGGTATTTACAGAATGTAGCGTATTTAAGGATGAAAAATCTTCAGGTCGGATATAATATTCCGCAAAAGTGGATTTCTAAAGTTAAAGCCACAGGTGCGCGTGTTTATTTCTCCGGCGAAAATCTTTGGACATATTCTCCGCTATATAAGATTACATCGGGAATTGATGTTGAAAATACCGTCGCAGCCGACAGAACATTGAATCCTAATCTTAATACCAATGCAGGAGACGGCTACAATTATCCAATGCTCAAGAGTGTTTCCATTGGTTTGAACTTAACTTATTAATGATATTTAATAGATACAATATGAAACTAAAATATTATTCATTGCTCCTGCCACTTGTTTTATTCGTGGCAGGATGCGAGAAGCTTGAGCAGGAACCTCAATCAACCGCGAACAAGTCGGCTGTATTTGGAAGTGAAAACGGACTAAAATTATATTCCAATTCATTTTATCAAATGCTGCCGCGTCATAATAATGGGCCTACAACGCTGGATGCAATGTCTGATTATCTGGCAGTGAAGTCGGTGCCTACATTTATTCAGGAGAACGCCTTTGCCCCAAGTTTATCTTCCGGTTGGTCATGGACTGACCTCAGAAATATTAATTATTTTATAGCAAATAATAACGATCCCGATGTCCCTGCCGAGGTTAGACAGCATTATATGGGCCTTGCCAGATTCTTTAGAGCCTATTTTTATTTTGAGAAGGTAAAACGATTTGGAGACGTTCCATGGATAGGAAAGCCCCTGGACGTAACGGACCCTGCACTCTACAATGCACGTGATCCACGGACACTTGTTATGGATTCAGTGCTGGCTGATATTAACTACGCCTGTGCAAATATAAGAAGTCCGCTCGACGCTACCCGAAGCACGATTACCCGCGATGTGGCTTTTGGTTTTAAATCCAGAATCGCCCTTTTCGAAGGAACGTTCAGAAAGTATCATACCCAGTTGAATCTTCAGAGTACGGCTGCTGCATGGCTCAATGAAGCGGTTTCCTCGGCCAAGGTATTAATCGATAAGAAAACATATTCTATTAATACTACGGGCGGGCCGGGTACTTCATACCGATTGGTATTTACAAGTCCTCAGCCACTGACAAATGAAGTCTTACTCGCTTCAACTGCTGATCTGGCATTAAATGCTTTACACGATGCGAACTGGTGGTGGACAAGCGGAACCTATGGAGCCAAAGCTAGTTTCACCAGAATGTTTATTAACACTTACCTCAATATTGACGGAA
>JAZKHM010000027.1:0-7180 GCA_040385405.1 Bacteroidota bacterium
CCTCCGACCTCCGACCTCCGACCTCCGACCTCCGACCTCCGACCTCCGACCTCCGGTATACCAATTTGGTTTTTGGTATATTAATTGCTATATTCGCTTAATAACTAATACAAACAGCCATGAGCAAGGAGATTTTAGATATTTCTACTCTTATTGACGAGTTATTCGACTTTTAAGGAACCTCGAAAATACCAGGCCCTTTTAATCAGGGTTTTTTCGTGTGCACATTATTCCCGCCTTATCAGCAGAGAAGTGAACCCTGACGCACCTTATCCGGGATGATAATCCTATCTTAAGTTCCTACTTCCAACTTCCTACTTCTTCCTTCTACTTCGTACCTCCGGCCTCCTACGTCATCTTTCTAACAACTAACAACTAACAACTAATAACTATTCACTAATTTTGCCGCTCATGAAAAAAGTGCCGGCAGATAAAAAGTTCTTGCAAAAGATCGAAGTAATAGATATTGCAGAAGAGGGAAAAGGAATAGGCAGATCGGATGATCTCGTCATATTCATTGATAAAGCAGTTCCGGGCGATCTGGTGGATGTAGAACTTGTACGCAGGAAAAAGAAATTCTTTGAAGCCCGCATCCAGAACATGATCCGGCCCTCTGAACACCGTACCGAACCTTTTTGTCAGCATTTTGGAGTTTGCGGAGGCTGTAAATGGCAGCATCTATCTTACGAAGCGCAGCTTCAATTCAAACAGAAGAGCGTCAGCGATGCCTTACAACGCCTTGCGAAGGTTGATGTTTCCGGCATGGAGACAATTCTCGGCTCTAAAGCATCCCGGTATTACCGGAACAAACTTGAATACACGTTTTCTGATAAGCGCTGGCTTACGGAGGCGGATATGCAGAGCGAAGAAACCATGGAGATGAATGCTCTTGGCTACCACATCCCAGGAAGATTTGATAAAATCCTCGATATTGAACACTGTCATCTTCAAGCTGATCCGTCTAATAATATCCGCAACCGTTTAAGAGATTATGCGCTGGCTAATGAAATCTCTTTTTACAATCTCAGAAATCATGAAGGAGCTTTAAGAAATCTGATCATCAGGACTTCAAGCATAGGTGAATTGATGGTTATTGTGGTGTTCGCTTATCCGCAGGATGAACAAATCACTGGCACCATGGAATTTCTTAAGAATGAGTTTCCTGGTATTACCTCTTTGCTATATATCGTCAACCAGAAGAAGAACGATACGATCTTTGATCAGGATATCCACATTTACCACGGACCGGATCATATTTTTGAAAATATGAACGGGCTTAAATTTAAAATCGGACCGAAATCATTCTATCAGACTAATTCAGAACAGGCTTTTGAACTTTACAAAATTACCAAAGACTTTGCCGGTCTCAGGGGCAACGAACTCGTTTACGATCTTTATACTGGCGCTGGGACAATTGCCAACTTTGTAGCGGGCGACGTGAAAAGCATTATCGGAATTGAATATGTCCCAACTGCAATTGAGGATGCGAAGATAAACTCAGAAATCAACAACATCACTAATACCAGCTTTTTTGCGGGTGATATGAAAGATATTTTAAATGCGGATTTCATTTCTGAACACGGTAAGCCCGACGTGGTGATCACTGACCCACCGAGGGCAGGGATGCATCCGGATGTAGTTAACCGCTTACTTGAAATGGAAGCTGAGAAAATTGTTTATGTGAGCTGTAATGCGGCAACACAGGCACGCGACATCGCTTTGCTAAAAGAAAAGTATGAGGTAACGAGGATTCGCCCGGTGGACATGTTCCCGCATACACAGCATGTAGAAAATGTGGCCCTTTTAGAGCTTATCAAAGAGCCTGCATTGTAATAAATCTAGTTATGGATATTAAAGACCTGTTAGATCCCGAAGGAAATAAAGAGGAGCCCAAAAAAGAAAGTCCCCTAAAAAGCCTTGAAGCCGATCTTAAATTTTATAACGAATCTCTGAAAGAGGTGGCCGTTGAAATCATGGTTGAAGGAATTTCTGCCTACCCTATATTCGTTGCACACCAGCATGAAGTAAAGCTGGGGGAAGTTATCCTGGATAAGAATGACCTGAATACCGACTGGAGTATTCACGCTTCAACGCTGGAAGAGTTCAAGGAAAAAGGCCTTATCCTGCCTGATAAACAAGAGAAATTTCTTAAACAATACAAAGACGCTTACAAGTTCATGTGCGTCTTTGTAATTGTTCCGGAGGGAGCGAATTTCGTATTCTTCCCTTATCAGTAATTTCATTTACATTCTACGCACACGGGCAGCAATTGAGGATTTACCCTCAATCACTTTTGCATCGCCTTTATAATTTACATTCGATGCGCCGCTTGCATTGGCAGTGATAGTTTTAGTCGCAGTGACGTATATATTTGAAGCTCCGCTCGATTCTGAACTCACATCCTCAGCGGAAAACTCGTAGGCTTTAATGTTTGAAACACCAGAAGTCTTAGCAATTAACGTCTTAGCATTTCCGCTTAAGCTTAGGCTCGAAGTACCATTACCCTGGATGTTAACCTCGTTAGCTTTAACATTTAGTTTGACATTGCTTACTCCTGACATTACGATATCGAGCTTCTCAGCTTCTATCAGGCTTTCACCAAACACGTGCGTAACGCCACTGACGTGAATTTTATTCAGCGTTTTGTAGGATACATTGATTCTTGCTTTAACATTCCCATAATTTTGCCCCTTTCCATTCTCGTTCGGCTTCATTCTAATCACCAGCACATTGTCAACGACCTCAACGATCAGGCGATCATTAAACTCCTTGTTATTTACTTCAACATCAACTTTTTCATTTTCAGCTTTCGTCAGATAAACATGTGCTATTCCCCCAACTTTTATTGCAGAAAAACTTCCTACAGGTCGGTTTTCTTTAATCAAAACATCCTGGGCGAACAATCTGATTCCTGAGAGAATCAATAATACGATAAGACCGATGGTTAAATTCTTTTTCATCTTATTATTTATTACTTTTTAATGTATGTACCCTGTTTGCCGGATCTGGCAAATCATAATGGTTTCATCTTTTTCAATTTAACTAACAGACGTTTTCAGCTCGACGAGCGTTGCATCTGCTGGTAAAATATTTAATCAGGGCGAATTGTATCTTTGAGAATATGTATTTTCAAACGAAATTTGAGATTAATGGCCGAAAAGAGATTATTAATACTGGATAAAAAACAGATCAAGCAAAAGATTGAGCGCATGGCTTATCAGATCCTGGAAGATAACCTGAATGAGAAAGAGATCGTAGTGGCGGGAATTGTGGATAAAGGATATATTATTGCTAAACAGATCAAAAAAGCGATTGAGTCAATTTCTGAGATCAGCGTTACATTGATGAAAATTGAACTTGACAAAGATAGTACACACCTTAAAGCTATCACCGATATGGAGGTTGCCCAGGCATCAAATAAAGTGGTCATCCTGGTTGATGACGTTCTTAATAGTGGAAGAACTCTGGCTTATGGTTTGGGTGTATTTCTGGATATACCACTTAAAAAATTAAGAACTCTCGTTCTAATTGACAGGAGCCACCGTATTTTTCCTGTTTCACCAGATTATACAGGGCTCGAACTGGCAACAATTCTAAAGGAACATGTCGACGTTGTAATGGGGGTAAAATCGGAAGCGGACGCGGTTTATTTGAGTTGAAGTCGGATGTCTGAGGTCGGATGTCTGATGCAAGATGTATAAAAAGAATGTCGTAACTTGAACGCTTATCCTCAGACCTCAGACCTCAGCCTTCGTATCCCAAATTAAGATAAAACGCCAGCCTCTCCGCCGTTAAATCGCTTGCGCTGATCACACACTTTGACTGATTATAGAAGGGCTCGCGCTCTGCTAAAGTTGAAGTAATATACTGTACTAACTGTTCACCTTTTAAATTCTTTAAGAGTGGCCGGTCCGTAGTTGAGTTTTCAAGCCTGCTTGCAAGGGCTTTTGGGGACATGGAAAGATAAGCCACTTTCCCGTTCTCATTCATCCAGGTCATATTATCATCATAGGTTGGCGTACCGCCACCAGTAGCTATGATCACATTCTCGGGATAAAGGGTATTTTGCAGAACATCCCGTTCCATCTTGCGAAATTCTTCCTCGCCATGTTTAGCGAAATAATCAACAATACTCATTCCCGCCTTCGCTTCTATAAATTTATCCAGGTCTATAAACTCGTATTTCAAATAATTTGCGAGTTTCCTCCCTATGGTTGTCTTCCCGCTACCCATAAATCCAATAAGAAATACCTTCATAAATTCTTTTCTACCTTTTTCTTAGCATGAGGCGTACCCTCACTGCAATTATAAATGTTTAATTACCTTAATTGTTTGTAAAATACTTAGCCGACAGTTCTTCATAAGATGGCAAATTATGATAATGCCATTTATTAATCACTGTTCCATTCTTTAAAAGCAGCAGTCCGGGATTAGCGCGCACCATACTTTTAAGAGGTATCCCGTCTGCATAAAAGATCTCCATCACCAGCTTATTTTCATTACTGAACTCCTCGGCACTTTGAGCCGAATTTGAAGTCAGCAATACAGTTCTTATGTTATAGTTCTCTGCTGCATTAATAGCCAACGCGTTTAAGTCGCCGATACCGTTTTTATTAGCTTTTGAAAGATCATAAGCAACCACTATCAAATTATAATAAGGATTTTCCAGAAGTTCCTTATTGTAATCCGTGCCCTGGCTATCGGTGATTTTAAGGTCTTTTATTTTTACATCGTATCCTTTTTTCAGGAGTTTATTCACGGGTTCACCAACGATTCCCCAGTTGGTATCCTTCCAGACGCCAGATTTAAGGTATTCCTTATCTGTCATCTTTTTCTCCTCACCCGACTTTTTATTTTTAAGATTATAAGTGATCTCGTAAACATCGAGCGGTGCTCCCGGAGGGACTACCATCAGGGCCGGGATATTATTCCCGATCTTATATGGCAGAAAATCAACAACGGGCTGGAAATTATATGTATAAAGCCCGAACCCGAGGGATAATATCAAAACAACCCCTGCGATCAGGTCCCGGGCACGCTTGTTTTTCGTTATGGGTCTGACATCCTGTATGTTTCTGAAAATAATAATTATCAGAACCAGCAGGACCAGGTCTTTACTAAATGATTGCCATGGCGTTAAAGGGATTGCATCACCAAAACAGCCGCAAGAAGTAACAACTTCAAAGAAGGCAGAATAGAATGTCAGGAATGTAAAGAAAATTATTAGAATCAATAACCCCCAGGCTACTTCCTTTGCCCAGAAGCCTAAAAGCAGGAGAGCTCCTAAAACAATTTCAATTGTACACAACAATATCGCTATCGCAGGTGCATAATCATTCAGGAAACCCATATGAAAAACCTCAAAATACTCCTGGAGTTTATACCCAAACCCCAATGGATCATTCGCCTTAATCAGCCCTGAAAAAATAAAAAGCAATCCAACAACTGCCCTGCTAATAATTAATACAATTTTTCCCATTGTTATCTCTCCTTCATTTTTCACCTCTCAATCTCCACCCGATAGCTATCGGGTCTCAACTGTCAACTCTCAACTGTCAACTTATTCAAGCTTAATCAGAGCAAACACCGAATAATTCAACATATCCTGGTAATTAGCCCTTACCCCTTCAGACGCGAGCGTCTGCCCTGAATTATTCTCAATCTGTTTTACGCGTAAAATTTTCATGAGGATAAGGTCTGTAAGCGAACTGATGCGCATGTCCCTCCAGGCCTCACCGTAGTCATGATTCTTTGCAAACATGAGCTCTTTTGTCTCAAGTACAGCCTTGTCAAAATAAGTTGCAACTTCATCTGCGGGCAGCTCAGTACGGTCGTCATTGGCAAGATCGAGCTGCATCATTGCTATAATACAATAGTTTACAATACCAATGTACTCTGAAGTGATATCATCTTCTACCTTTGACACCTTCTTTTCTTCAAGCGTCCGAATCCGCTGTGCCTTAATAAAGATCTGATCTGTTATGGAAGATATTCTAAGAATGCGCCAGGCAGTGCCGTAGTCTTTGGTCTTTTTGATAAAGAGCTCTCTGCAAACCCCTATTACTGCATCATATTCTGAAGATGTATTTTTGGCCAAGACTGTGATTTTATTTGTTACAACGATGAATTAATCGGTATTTTGCCATACAATGGCGGATAAAAATACAGTTTTTCAGCAAAAACTATCGTTAAATATTCGGGGTGATCTGATGAGCCTTTCCAAACCCAGGATAATGGGAATCTTAAATCTGACTCCTGATTCCTTTTACGACGGAGGCCGGAATAACGATCTTGTGAGCGCACTCAAAAAGGCAGAAAAAATGCTGGCTGAAAGCTCTGATATCCTGGACCTTGGCGCTTATTCTTCCCGTCCGGGCGCTGAGCACATCTCTGAACAGGAAGAACTGGAAAGACTCATTCCCATCGTTAAAGCCATCGTAAAAGAATTTCCGGAAGCAATTCTGTCTATTGACACCTTCAGATCGGCCGTAGCTAAGGGGGCGGTTAACGAAGGAGCACACATTATTAATGATATTTCGGCAGGCGAAATGGATGCAAAAATGTTTGAAACTATCGCTGCACTTCGCGTCCCTTATATTCTGATGCATATGAAAGGAACCCCTCAAAACATGACGGGGCTTACAGATTACACCAATCTGATCACCGATGTCTGTTATTATTTCGCCGTTAAAATCGATCAGCTGAAACAACTGGGTGTTAAAGACCTGATTGTTGATCCTGGCTTTGGATTCGCGAAAACTCCCGATCAAAGTTTTGAGCTCTTAAAAAACCTGGACTTTCTAAAAATCACAGGCCATCCTATCCTCGCCGGCTTATCGCGCAAATCCATGATTTATAAAACACTTGGAACAGATGCTGAGAATTCTTTGAGCGGCACAATCGCAGCCAACACCATCGCCCTGATGAAGGGTGCCAATTTATTACGGGTCCATGATGTGAAAGCTGCGAGAGAGGCGATTACGATTTTTGAAAAGTGTGTTGATTTGTAAAATAACACACTTAGTTTTCCGCCCCGCATCCTATGAATCCTATTCCAGACAATCTTATTTTAGTCCGCCAGAGATTCCCTGCCTGAGGGTTGGCAGGCTTCGTCGTACCTCCCCTCAATGACGAACAATCGTATTTTATCTTTACTTTTAAAACATGGAAGGATTTGACT
>JAZKHM010000028.1:0-3401 GCA_040385405.1 Bacteroidota bacterium
GGAGGTCGGAGGTCGGAGGTCGGAGGTCGGAGGTCGGAGGTCGGAGGTCGGAGGTAAGATAACCAGTTAAGGTACGGATATTTTACCGCTTGGTACGTATGCAACTGTCAACTGTCAACTGCTCCCTATTTAACTGCTGCCTTTACCAAATACGGGAGAATCTCTTTTTGAAACGAAATAAAGTTCTTTCTCACATCAGAATCGCTTACCGAAGTAAACGCAAATGAGAAAACAATGCTTTTGCTGGCTTTAATAAGGAAGCGAAGGCGTGCAATGTAGTCGTCTGCCTCAAATAGTTTGATCTCGGTGAAGGAATGAATAAGAAGTTCTTCGAGATCGTCAGAAAGCGACTTTAGAAATTCCTGGGAGTTGGCCGATTCGCGAATAAATTCCCAACCGATGAACTCATTACAAACAGTATAGGACAAGCGGCTTGTTCTAAGGATAATACTGCTCAGGTAGGCTTCTTCATCCATGTCTTCGGTTGGATTATGGATTATTTCATGCACACTATGCTGAATGTATTCCATTAATATAGCCTGAAGCAGCAATTCTTTGCTCTCGAAATACTTGTAAATTGTGGCCTTCGCAATTTTGGCGCGTTTGGCAATTTCATTTACACTGGTTTTATGATAGCCATACTTCCTGAACAGATCCTGAGCCGCTTTCTTTATGCTTTCTTTTATTTTATCGACTTCCATTTTAGTTTGTTACGGCCAGCGTAAAATTAGTAATTATTACACGATATTCTTTTAAACCCCTTTTTGCAGGCGCCTTAACGGGCGATCCGTCGAACATTGAGAACTTGGCTCCGCTGCATGGATCAGTCGCGGTCAAGTTGGGATCATCGGGAATGACGGCGCATTGCTGTTCGGGATTTACTGAACTGCATCTATCGAAAGCGATCCATTCATTATTGGGTTTTCGATAAATGATGAGCCCGGCAACGCCTGTATTATTGGCTTTATTTACTAAAAGCAGTCCATTGCTGCTTTTGATATTAAATTCCTGCAGAGTGATCTGGTAATTCACGTATACGTCAGGAATTCTATCCTCATTGTCTTTCGAACACGAGCATAAAACAACTGACAGTAATATAAAAAAGTGCCTTAGGCCCATTAGATCATTTCTGATTGAAATTGTTTTAAAAACCGAATATCGTTTTCCGAAAACAAGCGAAGGTCTTTTATCTGGTATTTCAGGTTAGTAATTCGTTCAATTCCCATACCGAAAGCATAACCTGTATATTTTTTACTGTCGATTTCGCAGTTGTCCAGAACGTTTGGATCCACCATTCCGCAGCCCAGGATCTCTACCCATCCGCTATGCTTGCAGAACTGGCAGCCATCGCCTTTGCAAATCGTGCACGATATATCCATCTCCGCCGAAGGCTCTGTGAAAGGAAAGTAAGAAGGACGGAACCGCACTTTCGTGCCTTCTCCAAACAATTCCTGCACAAAATAGAACAGGGTTTGCTTGAGATCAGCAAATGAAACATTCTCGTCTATATAAAGTCCCTCTACCTGGTGAAAGAAACAATGTGCGCGGGCAGATATCGCTTCATTTCTGTATACCCTGCCTGGCATGATTGCCCTGAACGGCGGCTTTCCAGCTTCCATCATCCTCACCTGTACGGAAGAAGTATGCGTACGCAAAGCAATATCTCCTTTTTCTCCACCCTTTTTGATGAAGAATGTGTCCTGCATATCACGTGCCGGGTGTTCTTCTGGAAAATTAAGTGCAGAGAAGTTATGCCAGTCGTCTTCAATTTCAGGTCCTTCAGCTACATGAAAGCCAAGTTTATTGAAAATGCCGATAATCTCCTTTCTAACGAGAGAAAGCGGGTGACGCGAGCCAAGTTCAAATCCATTTCCGGGCAATGTCAGATCCTGTTTCAGCCCGGCACTGGTTTCCGTTATTTCGGAAGCTTCTCTAAGCTCATGATATTTGGCTTCGGCAGTCTGCTTAAAGTCGTTCAGTACTTTACCCAGAACCCTTTTTTCTTCAGGAGATACCGTCTTAAACTCTTCAAAAAGATCTTTAATAATACCTTTAGTACCCAAAAATTTTATCCTGAAGGCTTCGAGTTCATCAGCACTTTTGGGTTGAAATGAATTTATTTCCGTGAGGTATTGATTGATCTTCTGCTGCATGTTTGGTGTGAATATGATGTACGAATATTTTATTGCTGGCGATTTTATATTTAGTCTTTCAGCACTCCGAGCTCTTTACCGATCTTAGTAAATGCGGCTATTGCTTTGTCGAGATGATGTCTTTCGTGAGCGGCAGAAAGCTGTACTCTGATACGGGCTTTTCCTTTTGGAACCACAGGGAAATAAAAACCGATCACATAAATCCCTTCATCAAGCAGCTTTGCAGCGAACTCCTGTGCCAGCGAAGCTTCATAAAGCATTATCGGCACAATGGGATGAACGCCTGGCTTAATGTCGAATCCTGCCTCAGTCATTTTTTCACGGAAATATTTCGTGTTTTCTTCGAGTTTATCGCGCAGGTCGGTGGTTTCACTCAGCATGTCCAGAACGGCTATTGAAGCACCAACAATTGATGGGGCAAGCGTGTTGGAAAATAAGTAAGGACGTGAACGCTGGCGCAGCATATTGATAACTTCCTTTGGTCCCGAGGTAAATCCGCCCGAAGCGCCGCCTAAAGCTTTGCCCAATGTGCCGGTAATAATATCAACTCGTCCCATTACTTGGTGATGTTCATGTGTACCCCTGCCCGTTTTTCCGAGAAAGCCGGAAGAATGGCATTCATCAATCATGACCAGAGCTTTATATTTATCTGCCAGATCACAGATCTTGTCTAATTGTGCGATGGTTCCATCCATAGAAAATGAGCCATCGGTAACAATGATGCGGTGACGCAGATTCTGAGTTTCCTGAAGTTTTGCTTCGAGGTCATCCATATTATCATGCTCATAGCGGTAACGCTGGGCTTTACACAGACGAACACCATCAATTATTGAAGCATGGTTCAGCGTATCTGAGATAATAGCGTCTTGTTCATTGAATAATGGTTCGAAAACACCGCCATTAGCGTCAAAAGCTGCAGCGTAAAGAATGGTATCTTCAGTTCCAAGGAATTTTGAGATCTTTCCTTCAAGTTCTTTGTGGATATCCTGTGTTCCGCAAATAAAGCGAACAGACGACATACCAAAACCATGTGAATCGATTGCTTTCTTAGCCGCTTCAATAACCTTTGGATGTGATGATAGTCCAAGGTAATTATTAGCACAGAAATTAATTACCTCCTGGCCGCCCTCAACCTGGATATCGGCGCCCTGAGGCGAAATAATTATTCGTTCGCGTTTATAGAGACCTGCTTTTTCAATTTCTTCAAGCTCATTTTCCAGTACTGGCTGCAGTGTTTTATACATAAAG
>JAZKHM010000029.1:0-1783 GCA_040385405.1 Bacteroidota bacterium
GGCGCAATAGTCATCATCTTTAACTCACCTTCAGCGCGTTCAACCCAGCTTTTAATCTCCGTTAAGGTTCCTTTTTTAATAAATTTTTCAGGATGGGCTCCTTTGCGTTTCGCATTCAGGTACGGACCTTCAAGATGCAGGCCCAGGTAATTTCCCTTTGCTGTTTTACTGAATTCCTTGGCCGCATCAATTGCTTTAAGCACTACTTCATCGCTGTTCGTAGCTGCTGTCGCCATAAAGCCGGTTGTCCCCTGTTGCAGCAAGTCAGTTTCCATCTGTTCAAGCGCGGCAACTTCAGGTAAGCCTCCAAACAATTTCCCCCCGCTTCCATAGATCTGCAGGTCAATCAATCCCGGTGCAACATTAAGTCCGGTAAGATCTACAGTTTGATATCGTTCAGGAACTTCAGTGTTATTTACAACGGAACTGATCATCCCTTCCTTGATAAGGAGGGCTTTATTCTCGAGTTTCTCCGTTCCGGTAAATAAGGTGGCGTTTATAAGGGCAACACTCATAGCTCAAAAATAATAAGGCAAAAAAAATCCTCTCCGGTTTGGAGAGGATTAAAATATTAAGCTCCTAACTGAACCCGCTTGAATGCGGTAACGGTTAAGCCTTTGTCCACATCATTAAGGAATTGAGCCACAGACTTCGATGAGTCTTTAACGAACTCCTGATTTAACAAGGTAGAGTCTTTATAGAATTTGTTCAGTTTACCTGCAGCGATCTTTTCAACCATTTCTTCAGGTTTTCCTTCTGCACGGATCACATCTTTAGCGATCTCAAGTTCACGCTCAATAGTTTTTGAATCAACATCTGTTTTATCAATAGCTACCGGGTTCATTGCAGCGATCTGCATCGCAACGTCTTTACCAACTTCATCTGCACTTGCAGGATTAGCGCTCAAAGCAACTAATACACCTAAGCGGTAATTTCCGTGGATATAAGCGATAACTTTCTCCCCTGTTACAGTCTCGAATTTCGAAACTCCAACTTTCTCGCCGATTGTTCCTGTTTTAGAAATGATGGTATCAGCTAATTTCTCGCCGTTCAGCTCAAGATTAGTTAATTCTTCAAGAGAAGCAGGATTTTTTTCGACTGCCAGGTCAGCAATGCTGTTTGCGAAAGCAACGAAATCAGCATTTTTTGCAACGAAATCAGTTTCACAGTTGAATTCAATGATAACACCTCGTTTTCCGTCTGCCGTTGTCTTAGCGATAACCACACCTTCATTTGATTCGCGATCCTGACGGCTGGCAGCAACTTTAGCACCCTTTTTACGAAGGTAATCAATAGCAGCTTCGAAGTCGCCATTAGCTTCGGTCAATGCTTTTTTGCAATCCATCATACCGGCACCGGTTTGCTGGCGTAACTTATTTACATCTGCGGCAGTAATTTGTACTGTAGACATGTTTTTTCCTTTATTTAATACAGGACCACTTTGAGGGTGGTCCTGTAATTATTAAAATTATAATTTTATAAATATCTGGTTGTCATCCCGGCGCAGGCCGGGACCTCCCCCGAAAAAGTACCTTGACTATTATCGAAGATTACTCTTCGCTTTTAGCTTCAGGCTCTGCTTCAACTGCAACGCCTTCAGGACTTGTAGCTTTACGGGTACGTTTGCCCGGAGTTGCTGGTTCGTCTTTCGCTTCGCCTTCAGTATCAATCTTCGCCTTTGCAGAAGCAGCTTCTTTATCAGCTTCTTCTTCTTTCTCGCGTTTGCGTTCGTCCAATCCTTCGTGGATAGCTTTCATGATAACTTCAGTGATCAATGTAATTG
>JAZKHM010000030.1:0-24057 GCA_040385405.1 Bacteroidota bacterium
AGGTCTTCTTCAATGATCTCTTCTAAAAAATTTAACGATCTTTCTTCAATCATAATCTGCTTTGAGGGTACAAAAATAGCAAAATTAACCTTTGGCATCAGCATATTTCCTTTGCGCGATACAGATTAGCACCTGTATCACCTAAAACAAATCCAAATCTTCTTACTTTTACATTATGGCTAAACCCTTAAATCGACCAGTACGAGTTCTAGTCGCCAAAGTCGGTCTTGACGGACATGACAGGGGTGCTAAAATTATTGCAACCTCGCTGAGGGATGCGGGAATGGAAGTTATTTACACCGGACTTCGTCAAACACCCGAAATGGTCGTTAGTGCCGCGCTTCAGGAAGACGTTGATGCAATTGGAGTGTCAATACTTTCAGGTGCACATATGACTGTGTTCCCAAAAATCGCACAATTAATGAGGGACAAGGGACTCGATGACGTTCTACTTACAGGCGGTGGAATAATTCCTGAAGACGATATGAAAGCACTTCATGACCTGGGAGTTGGCCAGTTGTTTCCTCCGGGTACTACCACAAATGATATTGTCAGCTATATCAATGAATGGGTAGGTATAAATCGACAGCATTAGCCCGAGATACTAATTAATTTTTTAACTCATTACTTTCATGAACAATCTGATCCTAGATATTCGCGAACACATTTTAACAATTACAATAAATCGCGAAAGCAAACTAAATGCTTTAAATACTGAAACACTTTCGGAGCTTCATTCAGCGGTATCAGAAGCTTTTAATAATAACTCAATAGGGGGAATAATCATTACTGGTTCCGGTCCTAAAGCATTTATTGCGGGAGCTGATATAGCTGAGTTTGCAGCGTACAGTGTGGAGGAAGGGAGGGAACTGGCTAAGAAAGGGCAAGAGAATGTTTTTGATTTGATTGAAAATGGCAGCAAACCGATTATTGCGGCCATAAACGGTTTTGCCCTGGGCGGGGGACTGGAACTTGCCATGGCATGTCATATTCGCATTGCATCTGTGAATGCAAAAATGGGACTTCCCGAAGTTAGCCTGGGGCTCATACCCGGGTATGGGGGCACACAGCGATTAGCCCAGATTGTTGGAAAAGGACGTGCTCTTGAAATGATAATGACCGCCGATATGATTACCGCTGATGATGCTTATCGAATAGGTCTCGTTAATCATATTGTAGAGGCAGACCTCCTTTTGGAAAAGTCCAGGGAAATAATCAGCAGAATAAATGAACGGTCGCCTTTTGCGATCGCTAGTGCAATTAAAGCTGTAAATGCTGGATTTGATACCGGTAAAAACGGCTATGCAGTTGAAATTGATGAATTTTCAAGATGCTTCGGTTCGGCTGATTTCAAAGAAGGGGTTGCCGCTTTTTTGACAAAAAGAAAGCCCGAATTTAAAGGCAAATAGTCTGGCCAAAAGTGTAGAAAATATTTCCCAATTTGATTTAAGTTTCCTATATTGCATTATCCCTGACTCCCAACACCTGTTTTTTGGAATTCAATACCTATGAATAAGATTTTAATTATCGATGATGAAATAAACATCGGCATTATTTTATCCAAATTTTTAACCCGCAACGGTTTCGAAGTTGCTACAAGCACCAATGGCACCCATGCATTAGAGCTGATGTCTAAAGAGACATTTAATTTGGTGCTTTGCGATTTTCGTTTGGAAGATACCGATGGCCGGGAAATGCTGCGTAAAATCAAGAATTCCTATCCCGATACAGGCGTAATTATCATTACTGGTTATTCAGATATAAAACTTGCTGTTGAGCTGATTAAAATGGGGGCCTATGACTATATAACCAAGCCGCTGTATCCTGATGAAATATTAAATACAGTTAATAAAGCCATTGAAGCTCAAAAAATTATCAATCAGCCCCTTAGTAACTCAGGCGATTCTGATAAAAAGCGGGACCGTAAAACTGATATTGTTCCTGAAGAATTTGTAGTAGGAAAAAGTCCTGCTTCCCTGGAGCTTATCAGACAAATAAAGCTGGTTTCACCAACAAATTACAGTGTGATATTAAGCGGGGAAAGCGGGACCGGTAAAGAGTCGGTTGCTAAAAGTATTCACTTGAATAGTCCGAGGAAAGATAAACCTTTCATCGCGATGGATTGCGGATCTTTAACTAAAGATCTGGCCGGGAGTGAATTTTTTGGGCACGAAAAAGGGTCGTTCACTGGCGCCTTATACACCAAGATTGGCCACTTTGAAATGGCCAACGGCGGCACTCTTTTTCTTGACGAAGTCGGCAATCTGTCTTATGATATTCAGGCCGCACTCTTACGTGTCGTTCAGGAACGAAAGGTTAAACGTATCGGAAGTACCCGGGAAATTGATCTTGACGTACGTATCATAGTTGCAACCAACGAGAACTTAATGGATGCCATTCAAAAAAGCCGCTTCAGGGAAGATCTGTTTCATCGTTTTAATGAATTCAGCATTACAATTCCTCCTTTACGTGACAGGGGGAAGGATATTATCACTTTCGCAGAACATTTTCTTAAAGTTGCCAATAATGAACTGAACAGGAATGTGACGGATTTTTCGCCTGAGGTTGTCGATTGTTTTATGACCTACAATTGGCCGGGGAACGTAAGGGAACTAAAGAATGTCATAAGAAGAGCGACCTTGCTCACAGAAGGTAACGAAATACTCTTGAAAGCACTTCCCCTCGAAATCTCAACTTTTGCTAAAGTGACAGCTATCGAAAACACGTTCGGAGCTAATGTAAATGTGGCTCAAAATATTAACCGGCATGACCTAAAGAACGCTGCAATGGAGGCCGAATACGAAACGATATTAAATGTCCTTAAAGAAGTCAATTTTAATAAAACAAAAGCAGCTAAAATCCTCAATATTGACCGAAAGACTTTGTACAATAAAATGAAAGCTATTAATCTTGAGTAAATGTAAATTCGAGTGAAACAATTCCAGAAACCCTGTTAAATCAGGGTTTTTTTATCTTCAAACTGATATGTCTATCTACAGCTATAAACAACGAAATACAATTGTATTAGCTATCCTGATTATTTTGGGATGTTTTGTTCTTTATTCGTTAAGAACAATCGCTGGTACTTTACTAAGTACGCTCGTATTATATACCATTTTACTTCCTGTTTTTACTTTTTTCATTGACAAATGGAATATGAAACGGTGGATTGCTGCGATCCTCATCATTCTTCTTTCACTGATAATCATAGTCCTTCCTTTCCTCACGCTGAGCGTCATGGTCATTGATAAAGTTTCGGAATTCCAGGATGACCCGATCCGCATTAAGAACATGATGCAGAAAATTGAGGATTTTGTGGGCTCGAAGATCGATCAGCCTGATCTTTTTGATAAAGCCATGGGAAAAATGAACCAACTTGCTGAAGAATTATTCCCGTCAGTACTCGGAGGCGCAGCAAATATCGTTCTGGGCTTGATCATAATGTATTTTCTTCTGTACTTTATGTTTGTTCAGAAAGAAGAGTTTGAAGCTGGCCTGCTTAAATACGCGCCATTCAGAGAACAAAATGCGTTAAAATTCGCTACAGAGTTAAAAATGACTACTTACTCTAACGTATTAGGACAGGGCTTTATAGCTATTGTTCAGGGCGCCCTGGTCAGTATTGGATTTTTTATGTTCGATATTCGTGACCCTATATTTTGGGGCGTGATATCAACATTTCTTTCATTCCTGCCTGTAGTCGGTGCCCCGGTAGTTTTCGTTCCTGCAGCGCTAATTGCTATGGCCAGTGGCAATACTTCCGGCGGATGGGGGCTTTTACTGTGGGGCCTAATTGTGATAATTAATATTGACAATGTTATAAGGCTGATAATTGCGAAGAACGTATCAGATACCCATCCTATAATAACAGTTGTAGGGGTTATTATAGGAATTCCGATATTTGGAATCCTGGGGCTGGTATTTGGGCCTCTACTATTGTCATATTTTATTTTGACAATCAGAATTTATGAAACTAGCAAACTTGCCAGTGAAAGATTAGAAAAATTGAAATCAGGAGAAGATGAATAATTGAAAACAGTTTGTGCCCTTGATTTGTATTATGTAGACAAATAGATATAAACTTTAAATATTACTGACATGAACGACAACTCAAAAATTTTGGCCGCAATGCTTGCAGGTTTAGCCGCTGGAGCTGCTATAGGTATTTTGTTTGCTCCTGAAAGAGGATCAGAAACACGTGATAAATTAAACGACTCTCTTAAAAATTTAGGTGATAGTATTAAAGATCGCGCTGCCGATGAAATCGGAAACCTTAGTGAGTTCAAAGACAAAGTGGTAGATTCAATCAAATCTAAATTAAGGGGTGCTGAAGAAGAGTATGTAGCAGCAAAATCAACTGCCTCAGGCGCTATGTCTGACGCTGGAAGTAAGACTGAAAGAACTGCTTCCAGATCTGCTAATTCTTAACACATTTGTAAAAAATGGAAGAAAAAGAACTTGATGCCCGGGAAATTATCGCTAAGGTAAAGGAATACGTTGACGTACGTAAAGAAATTGCTATTCTTTCGGCAGTCGATAAAGGTTCTCAATTATTTGCCAATTTAGTTACCGATGGTCTTGTTCTGCTATTTGGTGTGCTTGGAGTCCTGTTTGGAAGCCTTGCCGCCGGATTTTATTTATCTGAAGTTTTCGAGAATACTTATGCTGGTTTTCTGATCGTTACTGGTTTTTATTTTTTATTAGCGATTGTGTTTTATGCTTTGAAAGATAAATACGTTGAAAAACATATCATCAATGCAGCAATTAAAAAGTTCTTTAGAAATAAACATGAGGCATAAGATAGAAAACTTACACGATCTGCGAACCGAACTCAATCGTCTTCGTGTACAGCGTATGGAACAGGAAATCGAGCTTACTAAAGTTACGGCTTTGATCAAAGCCCGCTTACATTTTCCAGTCCTGGTATATAATAAGATCAGCGATTTCTTTATAGCATTGTTCGGCGACGATCCGGAGGATCTGACAAAAAAAACTGAACATAAAGACTGGGTTACAAATATCATGAGGCTTGGCCTTCCTTTAGCACTAAACCGGTTTTTATTTCCGCGCTCGGGATTTCTGATGAAGTCTGTGGTAGCGATGCTGTCTCAAAATGCCGCGAAAAATGTTAACAAGGATAGTATTACTGGTTTGATAGATAAAGTTTCCGACTGGATAAAAGTTCGCAGACCAAAAAATCGGAAAGAACCAATGATGGCCGATTATGGAATTCCGCCTGATAGCGAGACATATTAGTCTATAAAACCCATCCCCTAAAAGGATGGGTTTTTTTACAAGAATTTAATCAACGGCTTTAAAGATTTTGGTTTTAAAATCTACATATGCTAACCTGATCCCTTCTTCAAGATTGATTCGATGTTTCCAACCCAGGGCATGCAGTTTTGAAACATCCAATAACTTTTTTGGTGTCCCATCCAGCTTAGAGGAATCAAAAATAATGTCTCCTTCAAATCCGGTAATATTTTTGATCAGAGAGGCAAGTTCACTAATTGAAATGTCCTTTCCAGTTCCAATGTTGATTAAGCCGGGCTCATCATAGCGTTGCATCAGGAAATAACAGGCGTCTGCAAGATCATCCGAAAATAAGAATTCACGCATTGGGGTCCCCGTACCCAGCACGGTCACTTGTGCTGAGGAGTTAATTTTTGCCTCATGAAATCTGCGAATCAGTGCGGGAAGAACATGTGAGTTTTGTGGATGATAATTATCATTGTAACCGTACAAATTAGTTGGCATCACTGATATAAAATTGCACCCATACTGCGACCTGTAGGCCTCACACATTTTAATCCCGGCAATTTTAGCGATTGCATATGGCTCATTACTATACTCCAGGGGTCCGGTTAACATGTACTCTTCTCTAATTGGCTGTGGTGCCATTTTCGGATAAATACAACTTGACCCCAAAAACATAAGTTTCTTTACCTGATTTAAATACGACTGATGTATGACGTTGTTTTGGATAGCCAGGTTCTGATAAATAAAATCGGCCCTGTAAGTACTATTCGCAATGATCCCACCTACTCTGGCTGCAGCTAAAAAAACATATTCAGGTTGTTCCTTTAAGAAAAAATCAGCCACCATCGCTTGATCGGTAAGATCTAATTCCCGTGAACTGCGTGTAATTAAATTGTTGAAGCCCTCTTTTGTGAGCTTTCTTAAAATCGCGGAGCCTACCATTCCATTGTGACCGGCGATAAATATTTTAGCTCTCTTTTCCACCTGTTATACTAATGATGCGAAGATAAAACTATTTTTGCAAGCTTTAATAATTAGAAATGGGTAAGGACAAGCTGCGTCGGTTTGCTGAGATCACTGCATTCAAAAATGTAGTTGAACTTGAAGATGGCAAGGAATTAAAAGGCCGGTGGGCCAAAAAACATTTTAAAAACAACAATGCGGTGGTACTGGAATTAGGCTGCGGCAAAGGGGAATATACTGTCAATTTAGGGAGAATGTATCCTCATATAAATTTCATTGGGTTAGATTACAAAGGAAACCGGATTTGGCGCGGTGCAAAAACTGCTTTGGACGACCAGATTGAAAATGTTGCGTTTCTTCGCATCCAAATCGAAAATCTGATTGATTATTTTGATGAAAATGAAATCTCCGACATTTGGATAACCTTTCCTGACCCGCAGCCACAAATAAGTCGTGAAAAGAAACGATTGACATCCTCACGTTTTCTTGAGATGTATAAAACAATACTTAAAAAAAATGGCGCCGTGCATTTGAAAACCGATAGCGATTCGCTATATCTTTATACACTTCAGAAGCTAAATGATCCGGGATTTGAATTACAGATAAATTCAGCCGATCTCTATAACTCAGGATTCGCTGATGAAGTGCTTTCCATCAAAACGTATTACGAGAAAAAATACCTGGCAACAAACAAAAACATCAACTATCTGAAATTTATTTTTGTATAATGGAAGATATGAGCTTTTACGATCAGGTTTATCAGGTTGTGAGGCTCATTCCTGAGGGGAGAGTTAGTACATATGGAGCGATAGCCTCGTACCTCGGAACCAGAGGTTCAGCCCGTATGGTTGGCTATGCCATGAATGCGGCACATACAGCTTTTCCTCCTGTTCCGGCTCAGCGGGTGGTTAACAGGAATGGCCTGCTCACCGGAAAGTTTCATTTTGAAACTCCGGATAAAATGCAGCGCATGCTGGAAGAAGAAGGTGTTGAGGTAGAGAATGAGGTAGTAAAAAACTTTAAATCTCTTTTCTGGGATCCGGCCGTGGAACTTAAACTTTAATTCAAATAATATAAAATGGGGAAATTAGTAGATAACTTTAATAATTACCGAACCAGGATGAACGATCGCATCATGGAGACTGCAGATACAAACATGAAGCGATTTCTTGCTTTGGATACAACCACATACGCCAGCGGATCATTAGATGTAAAGACAAAAGAAATGCTCGGGCTTGTCGCTTCAATGGTATTACGATGTGACGATTGTATTAAGTATCATCTTGGGAAATGTCACGAAGCCGGTGTAAGTTCAGCCGAAATGAATGAGATATTCATGATTGCAAACCTGGTAGGTGGTTCTATCGTAATTCCGCATTACCGGAGAGCTGTTGAATATTGGGACGAGTTATGTATTAACTCATGAAAGAAGATAACCTTATCACTCGCTGCGCCTGGTGTGGTACCGACCCATTGTACGTAAAGTACCATGATGAAGAGTGGGGGAAACCGGTTTATGATGACGGTATTTTATTTGAATTTCTGGTTTTAGAAAGTGCACAGGCCGGATTGAGCTGGATAACCGTATTGCGAAAACGCGAAAATTACAGAAAGGCCTTTGCGGGATTTAACGTTAAGAAAGTGGCACAATTTACTGCGGCTGATGTTGAACGGTTGATGCAGGATAGTGGTATCATCAGAAACAGACAGAAAATCGAGGCCGCAATCAGCAATGCGAAGTTATTCCTGGAAGTACAGAAAGAGTTTGGTACATTCTCAAACTATATCTGGGGCTTTCTTCAGGATAAAAAGCCTATAATAAATTCCATAAAAGATCAGAAAAGTGTCCCAGCCAGGACCGAACTTTCAGACCGTATTAGTGGCGAAATGAAAAAAAGAGGGTTCAAGTTTTTTGGTACAACGATTTGTTATGCACATATGCAGGCCACAGGAATGGTCAATGACCACATAGAAGAGTGCTTTGCAAAATAAGGATTCCGATAACTTGAATAATTAGTTTATTAACTTTGAAAAAGGGCTGCTCCAGGATTGGGCTGTTTTTTCTCACATATTCACAATTTTTTATGAAGAAGCTCTTCCTGCTTGACGCTTTTGCCCTAATCTACAGAGCTCACTTTGCTTTGAGTAAAAGCCCCAGGTTTACTTCCGGAGGGTTGAACACTTCGGCCATCATGGGTTTTACTAACACCCTGCTGGAAGTTCTCAAAAAAGAACAGCCTACTCATATGGCCGTGGTATTTGATACAGATGCGCCCACTGAACGTCATAGCGATTTCAGCAATTATAAGGCTCACCGCCAGGCTATGCCTGAGGATCTCGCTGCGGCCATTCCCTATATTGTGAGATTAATTGAAGGTTTCAATATCCCCTGTATTTTCTCTGATGGTTATGAAGCAGATGACATCATCGGCACACTAGCTAAAAAAGCAGAGAAGGAAGGCTTCACCATATTTTGTATGACACCCGATAAGGACTTTGGACAGCTGGTATCTGAAAACATTTTCATCTATAAGCCCGCACGTATGGGAAACGGGATGGAAATACTGGGAGTCAGAGAAATTCTTGAAAAGTGGGAAATCGAGAATGTTGAACAGGTTATTGATATCCTGGGCTTATGGGGAGATGCGGTAGATAATATCCCGGGGATTCCGGGTGTTGGCGAAAAAACCGCCAAACAGCTAATTAAACAATACGGCTCTGTAGAAAACATCATCGCGAATAGTCATGAACTAAAAGGAAAACTGCGCGAGAACGTAGAAAAATTTGCTGAGCAAGGGCTAGTCTCAAAGAAATTGGCAACAATCATGCTGAACGCACCTGTTGAACTGGATATAGATGCTTTGCATGTCGACGAACCTAATCGGGAAGTGCTGGAGCCACTTTTTGCAGAGTTAGAATTTCGAACTCTGGGGCGCCGTGTGTTCGGAGAAGAATTTAATATTAATGACGGCAAGGCCGCCAGGAACAGTAGCGGACAAATGGATATGTTCGCTTCAGCCGAAACTACCGATAGTTCCGGCCTGTCAAAGATTTCCGATCCTTACGCAGATAAAGTTCAAGCTTCCAAAAACATCGGAAATACAGAGCACAATTATATCCTTATTGATACTCCGGAAAAAAGGAAAGTGTTGGCTGACCTCCTGTCCGAAGAAAAGTGTTTTTGTTTCGATACCGAGACCACTTGTCTGGATGCAAACGACTGTGAGTTGGTAGGGCTTTCTTTCTGCGTTAAACCCGGTGAAGCCTGGTATGTCCCCTGTTCTGCTGATCAAGTTGAATGTCAAGCATGTGTGGATGACTTTAAGTCTGTTTTTGAGAACCCCGCCATCTCCAAGGTGGGGCAGAATCTGAAATATGATATCCTCGTCCTCAACTGGTATGGAATAACCGTCAAGGGAGAATTGTTCGATACTATGCTTGCTCATTACCTTATCGATCCGGATTCAAGGCATAACATGGATCTGCTTGCTGAGAATTATCTGAATTATTCCCCGGTTAGTATCACCTCGTTAATAGGTCCTAAGGGGAAGAGTCAGGGAAATATGCGTGATGCTGAGATCGAAAAGATCAAGGAGTATGCGGCTGAAGATGCTGATATCACCCTTCAACTCCGAGATGTATTTGAACCAATTCTTGAGGATGTTAATGCTGGGAAACTGGCACGGGAAATAGAGAACCCACTGATCTACGTACTGGCAGATATTGAACGGGAAGGTGTGAAAATAGATCAACAGGCCCTGGAAGAGTTTTCGGCCGTATTAAAAACTGATCTTAAGCTTCTTGAAACTACAATTTACGAAAAAGCCGGTGTTAAATTCAATATTGCATCTCCAAAGCAATTGGGTGAAGTGCTGTTCGACAAGTTGCAACTTGATCCCTCGGCAAAAAAGACAAAAACCGGTCAGTATCAAACAGGCGAAGACATATTAACGAGACTGGCAAACAAGAGTGACATTGTGGCGGATATTTTAGACTTTCGCCAACTGCAGAAACTAAAATCAACTTATGTTGATGCACTTCCACAAATGATAAACCGGAAAACCAGCCGCATCCATACTTCATACAACCAGGCGGTGGCAGCTACCGGAAGGCTAAGTTCCAACAATCCTAACCTTCAAAATATTCCGATCCGGACAGAACGGGGCAGGGAAGTGCGCAAAGCATTTATCCCGAGGGACGAAAATCATGTGTTGCTTTCAGCCGATTATTCCCAGATAGAATTAAGGCTGATTGCGGAGATCAGCAGAGATGAAAATATGATGGAGGCTTTTGACAAGGGACTTGATATCCACACTGCTACCGCTGCAAAAGTATATGGAGTTTCAATCGACCAGGTAAGCTCGACGCAGCGTCGTAATGCCAAAGCGGTTAACTTTGGAATTATCTATGGCCAATCCGCATTCGGTCTGTCTCAAAGTCTCGGAATACCAAGAAAGGAAGCTGCCGAAATTATCGAAAATTATTTCAACACCTATCCCAACATCAAAAAGTATATGAACGATACCATGAACTTTGCAAGGGAAAACGGATATGTTGAAACAATAATGGGTCGGCGTCGTTACCTACGTGATATCAATTCAGCAAATCAAACTGTGCGGGGTTTCGCGGAAAGAAACGCGATCAACGCTCCAATTCAGGGATCAGCCGCAGACATGATCAAAATCGCTATGATCCGGATTCATCAGGATATAAAAGACCAGAAGTTAGCTTCCAAAATGACTATGCAGGTTCATGATGAACTTGTTTTTGACGTTCCTAAATCAGAAACCGGAGTTATGAAAAGGATTATTGAAGAGCGTATGAAAAATGCCATTTCCACTACTGTACCGATACTCGTTGAAGTTGGAGAAGGATCAAACTGGCTTGAGGCGCATTAATGTTAGTCCGTCGGGATACGACTTGTGACCTTGTTAGTCAATGATGTATTTTATTCATTGTATCTGAATAATGTTTGCTAAATTGTTTCTCTAAGATTAAAGCCTATCGTATGGATGTAGTTCATCTGAGTGCAGAATGCTATCCTGTAGCAAAAGTTGGTGGCCTGGGTGACGTGGTTGGGGCGCTCCCTAAATACCTTAACCAGGCAGGGATTAATGCCTCAGTAGTGCTTCCTTATTATGACCGAAAGTTTGTTCAGGAAAATGAATTTGATGAGGTTTTTACTTCCACCGCAACAGCTGCAGGTAAAACTTTCAAATACAGTGTCCTTAAAGAAAAAACACGCAAACTTGGGTTTGATTTATACCTGATTTATATTAATGGGTTACTCGACCGGAAAGAAATATATTGCTATCCGGATGAAATCAAACAATTCATAAGCTATCAGGTCTCAGTGGTCGACTGGATAAGTAAATCGAAGAAAAAGCCAGATATAATCCATTGCCACGATCATCACTCCGGTCTGGTTCCGTTTCTAATGTCTCATTCAACTTTATACAAAGATCTGGCGATGATTCCCACCATATGCACGATACATAACGGCCAGTATCAGGGATGGCTTGGCTGGGACAAAGTTGGTTATCTGCCAGCAATAGACCTGACTAAAGCCGGATTGCTGGATTGGAATAGCTGTATTAATTCACTTGCTGCATCGGTTAAATGTTGTTGGAAGTTCACTACAGTTTCACCTAGTTACTTGAAGGAATTATCTATCAATTCCAACGGCCTGGAAAAATTATTTCAACTCGAGGAAAAAAAAGGTATTGGAATAATAAATGGAATTGATACGCAGGTCTGGAATCCGGAAAGTGATCCGATGATAACGCAAAATTTCAGCATTGAAACCGTCGATAGGGGAAAGAAAGCAAACAAGAAAAACCTATGTGAGGAATTTAATCTTTCGGCGGCTAAGCCCCTTGTAGTATTTATCGGGAGGCTGGTTGGAGAAAAAGGCGCAGAACTTTTGCCTCCGGCAATTGATTCCTGCCTTAAACTATACAAAGGAAAAGTGAACTTTATAGTGCTAGGGTCAGGCGAGCCCGACATCGAACACGAAATTGAGATGTTAAAAGATAAATACAAAAAACAGTGTGGAGTTTATATTGGTTATGATGAAGAACTTTCGCATCGTATTTATGCGGGCGCAGATTTCCTAATGATGCCTTCAAGAGTTGAGCCTTGCGGATTAAACCAACTTTACGCAGTAAGGTATGGCACGATGCCAATAGTCCATAATACCGGAGGACTTACTGACACAGTAATTGACATGGACGACGCTTCCGGCTATGGTATTAGATTTAATAATCTGGAAGTGAAGGAGTTAGTTAATGCTGTTGGCCGTGCGCTCGAAATCTATAAGAATACGAGCCGGATGACAGATTTGAGAAAAAAAATGATGTTACTAGATTTCTCATGGGACAAATCAGCAAAAGAATATATCGATTTATATACAAGTTTAATTATACCCTATGCAGTCTAAAGTAATCTCTGTTATCCTTGGAGGTGGACAAGGTTCACGTCTTTACCCCTTAACTGATACACGCTCGAAACCAGCTGTTCCAATCGCGGGAAAATACCGACTTGTTGATATCCCTATTTCAAATTGTCTCAATTCTGGAATTGAACGGATTTTCGTACTAACACAATTCAACTCGGCCTCGCTAAACAAGCACATTAAGAATACCTACCATTTCAGTTTCTTTAGTCAGGCCTTTGTAGACATCCTGGCGGCTGAACAAACTCCCAATAATGCAACATGGTATCAGGGTACGGCCGACGCGGTTAGGCAATGTTTATATCATCTGGTTCAACATGACTGCGAATATGTTCTGATTCTTTCCGGCGACCAGCTCTACCAGATGGACTTTGAGCTGATGGTGAAAAACCATGAGGAAAGCGGGGCGGAAATATCGATAGCTACGATTCCGGTCACAGCAAAAGACGCAACTGATTTCGGAATTCTCAAAGCGGATGAGAATAACCTAATAACCTCGTTTATAGAGAAACCCAAAAAGGAGCTTTTGGTCGACTGGAAATCTGAAGTGGGGGACGACATGAAAGCAAGCGGCAAGAACTATTTAGCTTCCATGGGAATTTACCTGTTTAATAAAAAACTCCTTTTCGAGCTTCTTGAGAATAACACCCGCACCGATTTTGGAAAGGAAATCATTCCCCAATCACTTGAAGATCACAGAGTGGTAAGCTACCAGTATCAGGGCTATTGGACGGATATTGGTCATATACACTCGTTTTTCGACGCCAATATCGGTTTAACCGATAATATCCCGGCCTTCAATCTTTTCGACAAACGCCCAATTTACTCGAGAGCACGAATGCTTCCACCATCGAAAATTTCGGGAACCACCTTAGAAAAAACGGTTATCGCTGACGGGTGTATTATAAACGCAAGCAGGATTGAACGATCTGTCATCGGGATTAGAACGCGGATTGGAACGGGAACGACAATTGTTAATACTTACGTAATGGGCGGCGACCGTTATCAGACCCTTAATGAATTAACTGAGGCAGCGGAGACAGGACATCCGATTATGGGAATAGGAGAAAGGTGTTATATCAAGAACGCGATTATTGATAAGAATTGCTTCATAGGGAATGATGTCCGTATTAATGGCGGACCCAATTTAAAGGATGGAGATTTTACTACTCACACCATTAAAGATGGTATTGTTGTAGTAAAGAAATTGGCAGTTATTCCCAACGGAACTGTGATCTGAGCAGACTATTTGCTTCCGAAGAGATTTCCTAAGCCGCCCATCATATCACGTGTGGCAGCTTGCATTTCAGCCGAGCTAACGCTTTCGGCCTGATCAAGGGTTTTATTGATTGCTGTAGTTAACAATTCTTCCAGTTCTTCCACATCGGCACTTGCCAGGAAGTCTGGATCTATTGAAATGCTTTTAATGCGTTTATTCGCTGTAGCGTTGACTTTAATTTTCCCACCTTCTACTTCCGCAGACACTGAAATAGTGTCTAAGCGCTTTTTTATTTCTTCTGCCTTTTGCTGAGCTTCAAATAATTTGTCGAACATGTTATTATCGGATAAGTCTAAGATATTGTACTTCTGATGATGTCGGGTGATAGAGGTTTTGAAATGAAACCTTTTACAAACGGAAAACTTTGGGAGCGCAGCCTGTCCTTTTCATCAACAGACGAAGTAACAATGAATATGTTGATTTTTTTTACAAGATCGGTCTGAAATTTATCGAAGGCCTCAAGAAAATCCCACCCATCTACCACGGGCATATTCAGGTCAAGTAATATCACATCGGGTAAACCCTGGGCATTCCTGATATTTTCTTTAAGATACTCGAGAGCCTGCTCAGCTTCTGTGAAACTGTTGCATTCGTTAAAAAGTTCATGCTTTCCAATCATGATCTGCGCAATACGCTGATGGATCGGGTCATCATCGATAATAAATACTTTACTCATTTTTCTACAATTTGGCCCTCGGTTAAGTCTAGCAATTTAAGCCTTTATCTATAAAATCAGAATTTTATTCCTAATGATTTAAAATTTTCACATTAGGAATAAAATTTATCGCTGAATTTATTAATCTTCGTCGTCGGAATTGCTCTGTCCATTTCCCGAGTAAGCGCTCCTCCTTACAACCGGCATTCCAGCTAATTTATATAGTTCATCGAGGTGCAATAAACTGCCATTTGTGAGATTGCTCAGTAAAATAACTGTAGTATCTTCGTCGAGTTGGCGCAGATATATATGTCTAAAGCCGTGCCACCAGCCTGTGTGGTAAACAACCTTGCTTGTTTTGTCTTCGAAAGTACGCCATCCAAATCCATAATTGAAGTGTCCTTTTTGCATCTCATTATACGGCCTGTACATAGAATCGAGCGTTGACTTTTTAAGCAACCGCCCGCTTCTTAAAGCACGATCAAAAAGAAAAAGATCGTGAATGGTACTGTAAACGCCTTTGTCGCCTACCGGCCCATCCAGAAAATTCTGAGCAACAGATCTACGCCAGGTACGATCGTGGCCGACAACATCGACCGGTATTTTATCGTATTCTGCCTTCGAATAAACCGCGGTATTTTTTAAACCAGCTGGCTTAAAAACGTTTTCCGCCATAAATTTTGAATATTTCTGCCCGCTTACTTTCTCTATAATAGCAGCAAGAACCATGTAATTCGAATTATTGTAGTGAAACCTTTTTCCCGGTTTCATATACGGGTTTGGCTTATGTTCTGCTATCAATTTCATGACATCCTGATTTGTTATTCCCGGACGTTCATCTCTTTTTGCTTTTTTCCAAATACCATCCACAAAATAAACATAATTCATCATTCCCGATCTATGGGTGAGAAGCATTTTCACTGTAATACTGTCGTAGGGAAATTCCGGAAAAAATTCCTTAACATCCTGATCCAATCGCAGCTTGCCATCCTCTACAAGGGTCATTATGCCGACCGATGTAAAAGGTTTTGATACAGACGCCAATTCAAATACAGAATTGATTTTCAGACTGTCGCGATGAAGGTAATCCGCCCATCCAATTGCTCTCTGATAAATAATCTTTCCCTTTTTGGCAACCAGCACATTTCCATTGAAGCTTGATCTCTTATGTAACCGCATAACGAACTCTTCATACCGCGGATCAGCTTTTTGGGGATCATAGATCAGTGCAATGCTGTCTAACTGATCATCGTTGACTGTTCTTTCCTGCTTTCTTTTTTCAGAAGGGGCTGATGAGCAGGAGTAAAGGAGAATTATTATAAGTAAAAGGGCAAGGGACTGACGTAAGTAAGGAATCATTTAATGCTTTTATCTGTGTCATTTAATGCGGAAAATTATAAATTATTACAATCAGGACTGTTAAAGAGTTTTAAACATCAGTGATTTCCATGTTAAATTTTCGGTGATTAAGCCGTAAATTCTGAACAAAGGCGATCAAAACTGCCTAAAAAAATCTAAATTTACGGCCAAACAAAAATTCCTATTTCAATGACTTACAGAGTAGAACATGATACCATGGGCGAAGTCCGGGTACCTTCTGATAACTATTGGGGAGCCCAGACCGAACGTTCAAGAAATAACTTTAAAATCGGCCCGGAAGCATCAATGCCCAAAGAAATCATAGCCGCTTTTGCTTACCTTAAAAAAGCTGCAGCTTATACCAATACGGACAGCAATATTTTGTCCGAAGAAAAGCGCGATCTCATTGCAAGAGTCTGCGACGAAATCCTTGAAGGAAAATTATCTGCGGAGTTTCCGTTAGTTATCTGGCAAACCGGTTCCGGCACGCAGTCAAATATGAACGTAAACGAAGTGATTGCTAACCGCGCACACGTTTTACAAGGAAACAAACTTGGTGAAGGCAAGACTTTTGTTCATCCTAATGACGATGTAAATAAATCGCAATCATCCAATGATACTTTTCCGACAGCAATGCACATTGCAGCTTACAAGCTCGTCTCAGAGGTAACTATTCCGGGTGTGGAAAAACTCAGAGATGCTCTGGAAATAAAAGTTACAGAATTTAAGGACGTTGTCAAAATCGGCCGTACTCATCTAATGGATGCTACTCCGTTAACTCTGGGACAGGAATTCTCCGGCTATGTTTCTCAGTTAAATCATGGAATAAAAGCACTTAAGAACACCCTTGATCACTTATCAGAGCTTGCTTTAGGTGGTACAGCAGTAGGCACAGGCATAAACACACCCAAAGGTTATGATGTTGCTGTAGCGCGCTATATCGCTGAATTTACAGGCTTCCCATTCCGCACTGCAGAAAATAAGTTTGAAGCACTTGCTGCGCATGATGCAATAGTTGAAACCCATGGCGCATTAAAACAGATAGCGGTTTCCCTGATGAAGATTGGAAACGATATTCGGATGCTTGCGTCCGGTCCGCGATCAGGCATTGGCGAAATTCACATTCCTGATAACGAACCCGGATCTTCAATCATGCCCGGGAAGGTAAATCCCACACAGAATGAAGCCATCACCATGGTAGCTGCCCAGGTCATGGGTAATGACGTAACTATAAGTATAGGAGGATCAAACGGACATTATGAATTAAACGTGTTTAAGCCATTAATGGCAGCAAATTTTCTTCAGTCTGCCAGATTGATTGGTGATGCATGTGTTTCCTTCACTGATAATTGTGTGAAAGGTATTACACCTAATCATGCTGGTATCAAAAAACACCTTGAAAATTCACTCATGCTTGTTACCGCCCTGAATCCGCATATCGGGTATGAAAACGCGGCAAAAATCGCTAAAACCGCACTGAAAGAAAACAAATCCCTGCGTGAAGCTGCACTTGGCCTAGGCCTACTAACAAACGAACAGTTCGATCAATGGGTCCGTCCGGAGGATATGATCGGTGGATTAAAATAACGCGCTGAGCTTTTTATCATACGGCAGGAATTAAAATGATAAGTTTTATTCGTATTAAGCCCTTTACTCTCGGCGTACTGATTTTATGTACAGCTGCGCTGCATTCCTGTAAATTTAACCCCAACCTCCAGGGCAAGGGCCGCGATGATCTTCAGGGGATTTGGAAAGAAGGGACAGTTGCGTATCAGGAACAAAGGCTTCAATATTCAAAACACCAGTTTGAGTTTAGCTGCGACTCTGTTTATGTTATTGTAGAAACTTTTGCCAAAGTAAACACTTATCCCGACAGCTGTTTCAACCAGGGAAGCTGGACAGAATATGCGAAAGGCGTTTATGAAACTAAAGATGATACCTTATTAATAACAGCAACATTCACAAAGCCTAATTTCAAACAAAAAATCTCGGGATGCTACCGCATAGGCCAGTATTTGCCGGCTTTTATAATCAGGAAAAGTACTGGTGATACCTTAAATTTAGAGGGTCTGCAAGATCATTTGCCTCTAAAATTGAGTTTGAAAGAAAGAACCGTTTGTATCCAAAAACCGTTAAACTGAATATTATGACTTATATAATAAGGAAGATCTTTTTGATAGTAATGATTAGCTATCTCCCTGTAAACGCTATGGCCTGGGGCTTGCTGGGGCACCGGGTGGTCGGTGAAATTGCTCAAAGCTATCTTAATAAGCGCGCAAGCCGTGAAGTGAAAAAGATACTCGGACATGAATCCCTGGCGATGGCAAGCAACTGGGCTGACTTTATTAAATCTGAACCATCTTACAATTACCTCGGCAACTGGCATTATATAAATTTGCCTGCTGGTCTGAGCCCGGAACAGTTACAAAATAAACTGCTCAAAGACACCGCAACGAATGTTTATACTAAAATTCGGTTTCTAGGCTCGGAACTTCAAAACAAGAAGCTGGATCACACAAAACAATTGATGTATCTGCGTTTACTAATTCATTTTGTCGGGGACCTTCATCAACCTATGCACACTGGCAGGTTCGAGGATCTGGGCGGAAATAGGGTTCAGTTAACCTGGTTTGGACAGACTTCCAATTTACATCGCGTATGGGACAGTGATTTAATAGAATCACAGCAATTAAGTTATACTGAATACGCAAATTCAGTCAATTTCATAGACAGATCAAGGCTTTTCCAATTACAGGACCAGGATGTAAACCTCTGGGTGGAGGATTCGTACAGGGTCAGCGAAAAAATCTATGCAAATGTTAAATCAGGGGATAAACTAGGTTACAGGTACATTTATGATAATCTGGCTATCGCTGACGAACAGCTTTTAAAAGGCGGTGTACATCTTGCCGCGCTTCTCAATAAAATTTTCCAGTAAAAATGAAGATCTTAATGGTTTGCCTGGGGAACATATGCCGCTCGCCTCTGGCACATGGTATAATGGAAAGTCTTGCTCTGGAGGAAGGGCTACAGTGGGAAATCGACTCAGCAGGTACGGGAGGATGGCATGTCGGAGCTCCGCCTGACCATCGTTCTATAGCCATAGCCAAAAACTACGGAGTGGATATTTCCAGTCAGTGCTGCCGACAGTTCGAGATTGCTGATTTTGATAAGTACGATCATATATTCGTAATGGACTATAGCAACTTAAACGATGTTAAGGCAATAGCCAGGAATGATGAAGATCATAAAAAAGTTAGTTTATTCTTAAAAAACGACATTGTGCCCGACCCATACTATGACGATACGCAGTTTGATCCGGTATACAAGATGGTTGAGAAAAGGTGCAGGGAGATCATTGAAGAATTCAACTCTCACGGATAAACCTGTACATTTATCCCATGGCAACTATTAAACCCTCTATACCGAAAGGAACCCGTGATTTCTCTCCTGCCGAAATGGTTCGCAGGAATTACATTTTTGAAACGATCAATTCTGTTTTCAAAAAATTTGGCTACCAGGAAATCCAAACGCCAACTATGGAAAATCTGGACACCCTGACCGGAAAATATGGTGATGAGGGAGATAAGCTTATTTTCAAGGTATTGAATTCCGGTGATTTTTTGTCAAAAGTTCCTGCTGATAAGCTAGGAGATTACACCTCGCAACGTCTTACGCCCTCCATCAGTGAAAAAGCATTACGCTATGATCTGACGGTCCCTTTCGCCCGTTACGTAGTGATGCACCAAAATAGTATCACATTCCCATTTAAGCGTTTTCAGATTCAGCCCGTATGGCGTGCTGACCGTCCGCAAAAAGGCCGATACCGGGAGTTTTATCAATGTGATGCAGATGTTGTTGGTTCAGATAGCCTGTTGAATGAAGCTGAATTTGTGCTGATATATCATGAAGCACTCAGCAAATTGGGCTTAAAGGATTTTACAATCAAAATCAATAACCGAAAGATTCTATCAGGAATAGCTGAAATTATTGGAAAGCCCGAACTCATCGTTGACATGACCGTTGCGATTGATAAACTCGATAAGATCGGCTTCGGCGGCGTAACCAAAGAATTGATCGAACGCGGGTTCAGCACTACCGACATCGAAACGCTTAAACCGGTTATACTGCTAGAAGGTAACAACGAATCTAAAATTGAAAACCTTAAATCAGTTCTAAAAAATTCAGCCATCGGTCTGAAAGGCATCGAAGAGATCGAAACTATCATAAATTATCTGGCTTCCTTCAGTCATCAGACTTCAGAGGTGCAATCTCTTCCTCTTGAAGTCGACATAACACTCGCCCGCGGACTGAACTATTACACCGGTGCAATCTTTGAAGTCAAAACCAATGAAGTCTCCATGGGCAGTATTGGCGGAGGAGGAAGGTATGATGACCTGACTGGTATGTTTGGCCTGGCGGGCCTTACAGGAGTAGGTATTTCGTTTGGGGCTGACCGCATCTATGACGTTCTTGAAGAGTTGGACTTATTCCCTAAAACGTCATCCGAAACTACAAGGATTATGATTAGCAATTTTGACAAGGAGGCTGAAATTTATGCATTGCCCCTATTGCAAAAACTGAGAGACAGCGGGATTAGTTCAGAAATCTATCCCACGCCGGCTAAGCTCAAAAAGCAATTAAACTACGCGGATGACAAAAAAATCCCATTCGTCATCCTTGTGGGCAGTGAAGAAATGGAAAGCGGTCTGCTGACTTTAAAAAACATGGAAAGCGGCGATCAGGAAAAACTAACGATCGGACAGATTATTACAGGACTTAGTGTTTAATATTATCTGTCAGAGCCTTTAGAAATTCCGCAGGTATCTCCAGATGCGGGATGTGACCGGAATTTTCAAACTCCACTAATTTTGAGCCATGTATTTTTGCAGCAATCTGCTTGCCAAGTACCGTATATTGTCCGTACCTTTTTTGATCCTCTGAACTCAATCTCGCTTTTCCTACTATTGTCTTATCCTGAGTTCCAATTAGAAGCAATACCGGAACTTTCAGCATATAAAATTCGTGAACAACGGGCTGCTCGTAAATCATCTGAGAGGTCAGGGCAGCAATTTTTGCCAATCTGGGAAAGTCGGAACTGCCTGTAACTCCGGCTGCTATTCTCACGAGTTCATCATAATCAGGTTTCCACTGAACGAAATAAGAGCCCTGGTAATATCTTTTTATGCTCTCAGGGGTAGTTTTGAGCTCTATATGATATAGGGTCTCTGTACTTACATATGGGACAAATGTGCGGTAGTCTTCCAAACCAATCGGGTTCTCGAGAATTAGTTGTGAAGTACTGGCCGGGTAGAGCAAGGCAAAACGTGTCGCAAGCATCCCACCCATTGAATGACCAATAACTATAGTTTCACTGAGGCCGAGCGTGTCTAAGAGCTCCTTATTCAATGCGGCCAGAGTATGAAAACTATAATTGATAAAGGGCTTTGAGGATTTTCCAAAGCCGATTTGATCAGGAACAATAACTCTGTAGCCTAAGTCTGAAAGAGCCCTAATTACATTGGTCCAATAATAGCCGGCAAAATTTTTTCCATGCAGCAGCAGCACCGATAAGCCGTTAGGCTTCAGCGGTTTGATATCCATAAAGGCCATTCTAAGATCCTGACCATCAATTGCAACGGGGAAAAAATTAATGGGATACGCGTAATCTACGTTTTCCAGTGTTATGGAAAGAGGTTGATTTTTTTGGGCAAAACTGGTTACCGAGAGAATCGTAAACAAGAAAGATAATGCTCGTTGCATGGTCCAGGGCTTAGGCATTAACACTAAACACTAATATAAGTTTAAAAGCCAATCAAACCGAATCTGTTCTCACAACATTCAAACTCTATTTGAAGGGAAGATATAAACCGACAGATACATTGCGGCCCTGGTTGTAATAGCCAACCGCCGGTGCGGATTCATCAAGTCTCCCCGGCTTGAATCTGCTCAAATGGTCATAATATGCTTTATCGAAGATGTTATTTGCTGAGAGGTTCAACCTAAGTGGCTGCCTGCCAAGCATAAATGTTGTTCCTACTCCCAAATTTACCAGGCTATAACCGGAAGTTGGGGTTTCGAATTTATCAATGCGGTTTTGTTTAAAAACGTTGTCCATTCCAATGGAAAAGTAACTTGATTTTAAACCTTTAAGATCAGGCTCTAGCCTAAGCTCGTTTCTCAAAATAGCCGATGGGATAAAAGGCAAAGGACTGTGCGTAGCACGGTTTATTCCCCGGGTGTACGAAAAGCTATTTTCAAAATGTATTAGATTAGCCGGATGAAGGGTTAGGGTAGCTTCCAGACCAGACAAATTAGCATTAGCCTGTATAAACCGATATAGCGGAAGGGTCTCACCATTTACAACCGTTGTTTCGTCATTAAGCTGGCTACTGAAAATAAAGTTATTAATGTAATTATTGAAAGCGCCAATACTTGCACTCACTGTATTGTTGTTAAATTCGAAAGCTAAATCCCCGTAATAGCTATTTTCAGGCTTTAGGTTATTGTTGCCAATTTCATACCTGAAAGTGCCTTCATGAACACCGTCGGAGCTTAATTCAGCAATATTAGGTGAGCGAAAGGCTGATCCCAGGTTCGCTTTAAAGTTATAATGCTCGTCGAATTCTTTAGTAAAACCTAAAGCACCACTCAGATTGGAGAAACTGTTACTGAAATTATTGAACTTGGCACTTCCGTCTTCGACCATTTCAACGCCCTCGATATTTCTATAATCAAATCTCGCTCCCAGGTTAAAGGATGTAGATTCCCATGATTTTTTGGCATAAGCAAAAAGTCCAAATTCACGCGCATCATAATCAGGGATGAGCAATTCTTCCGCCTTATTCAGATTATTTTGGATCAATCCAGACAAGCCGATTACTGGTTCCCATCCATTTGTTTCATTAAAGAAATATTTAAAATCTGAGCTGTACGTCTTAAGGTCAAAAAACAGTGCGGGATCAGTCCTGTTGTCTTCCAATTCACGTCTTTGGTTATCCTGGAAAGCAATTGTAGTTCGTAGCCTCCCTGTATTGAATAGAACATGGCTATTGAAAGCTATCTTATAATGTCTGATATCCTGGAATGGAAGAAAAAGTGTTCGGTTTTTCAGATCTTGGTCGGAAAAGGTGTTTCCACTCTCGTCCTCGAAACTGCCATCCGCGTTTCGGCCGAAATCGGGCAAACCTATATTGTTTCTGAAACTGGAAACGTTTAAATGTGCATATCCCCATTTCTTATTCAATCCAAGCTGACCACTGAAACTCGTTTCATTATAGCCAGTATTAGCAATACGGCCCCCGGGAGCGTTATAACTAAAGGCATTTTTATATGACCCCCTGGCGCGCCATACAAAACCATTGTTATTGCCCTGAATCATACCAGAACTGCCGCTAAGGCCATTGTTTGATTGGTAACTACTGATCAATTCTCCCTGAATTTTGCCTTCCGGCGATGGAAGGGGTTCAAGTATATTAATGACACCACCCAGAGCATCCGATCCGTACAACAAACTAGCCGCACCCCGAAGAACCTCTACCCGTTCCGCACTGTACTGATCTACTTCAAGCCCATGTTCATCACCCCATTGCTGTCCTTCCTGCTTAGCACCATCAACTAGCGTAACTACTCTGTTGTAGCTAAGACCACGGATTACGGGTTTAGAAATACCTCCGCCTGTTGTAACCTGCGACACACCCGGGACTCTAGCTATCGCATCAACAAGATTACCTGAGGGACGATTTACCAGTTGATCTTTGGTGACTGAAGAAACAGCAGTGCTGTTTTTCCGGTTATCAGTACTGAAAGCAGTACCTGTAATAACCACTTCTTTAGCTTCAATGGTACTCGGATAAAGTGCAAACTCCATTCCGGAAGCATCCGACAGATCTACGGTTTGAATTAATGTACTAT
Source organism: Bacteroidota bacterium (assembly GCA_040385405.1). GTDB lineage: Bacteria > Bacteroidota > Bacteroidia > Sphingobacteriales > Sphingobacteriaceae > Daejeonella. Next base: position 23,884 of record JAZKHM010000030.1, read on the forward strand.
ATCCAATGTACCTTATTTCAACAAGAAAACGCCCTTTAAGCGGAATATTTGTGAATGTAAACTGTCCTGAACTATTGGATACAACAGAAATCTTTAAGTCTGGAATGGTTATTAGCGCACCAGGCAGTGTTTCTTTGGTTATAGCATCAATAACTCTTCCATCAAGCGAAATGG
>JAZKHM010000031.1:0-55984 GCA_040385405.1 Bacteroidota bacterium
TAGATGAGAGCTTAGAAAAATAATATAAAGCTGTATCAGCCACATCTTCGGCTGTTACATTTCCCAGGGGCGCAGTTGTCTTACCTATTTTGCGGAGCTTCCTTACTCCATTTATTCCGCCTGATGAAGTTGTCATCACTAATCCTGCAGAAATAGCATTAACTCTCACACCGCTTTTGCGGAAATAGCTGGCCAGGTATAACATAATATTTTCCAGTGCTGCCTTATTTACAGCCATGCCCGCATATCCGGGGAAAACGCGTTGCGAAGCGTTGTAAGTGAGGGTCAGAACAGAAGCATCCTTAGCCAGCAATGGTTCTGCAATCCTGCAAATCCTCAGCAAAGAATAGGCACTGATATTAAACGAATCCATCAGGTCTTCGAAAGGAACGTTGATATAGGATGGAGCGGGTTCATTGCTCCCCGGCAGACTGTAGCACATAACATTCTGACTTGCAAACGCCACTCCGTGGAGGATATAATCGATCGGACCTAAGCCTTTGTTTACCGTCTCTAAGAATTGCTTAATCGACTCTTCATCGCGAACATCAACACATGAAGCATAAGTAGTATCGATACCATTGGATTCCATCAGAAAAAGAACATCCTCCCGGGTTTCCGGGACGTAATTTAAAATCACTCTGCAACCTGACTGGTGCAATTTCAGAGCCACATGAAAAGCAATCGAGCTGTCATTCCTTACTCCGAAAATTACCGCTACTTTACCTTTATTATCGATCATTTATTGTGTTTTGAAACTAATATTGCACTATTGGTTCCGCCAAAACCATAGTTCAAACACGCAATGGTATTTATTTCCTTTTTGAAACTAAGCTGCGGAACCAAATGTCTGAAACTTTGCAAAGGTGACATCGGTCCATCCCATTTATCGGATTTCTGGAAACTTTCCAGCTCCGGGTTAAGATCAACTGAGTTGAGGCATGGTAAAACCACCTGTTCCTTCAGCATTAGCAAGGCCGTTATAAATTCTACTGCTCCTGCGGCACCAAGCATATGTCCAAACTGCGACTTCGGGGCCGAAATGTGATAGCCCTCATCTCCTAAAACGTCAACAACACTAAGCAGTTCAATTGGGTCGCCAGCCGTTGTTGAAGTGCCGTGAACTTTTACCACTTCAGGTTTAATTTCTGACTTACCAAGTAAGCCATTCCAGAGCCTCCTTTGTCCTCCAAATGACGGATAAAACATATCCCCATCGCCGTCTGAATTATTAAAATAGTTATCTATTACCCCAAGAATGTTGGCGCCCCGCGCCTTAGCCAGTTCATACTCTTCCAGGCAGACAATGCCGGCGCCAAAAGAACATACAAAACCGTTTCGGTTCATGTCGAACGGACGGGAACTTTGTTCTGGCGGGAAACCGCGGCTTAGTACCTGCATGCCGTCGAATCCAAATAAGGTTTCAATTGATGTGGTTTCAATTCCTCCAGCAACAGCCCGGTCTTGTACTCCAAATTTAATCAGGCGATAGGCGTAACCAATATTACCAAGACCGGTTGCACAGGCAGAAGCCACTGCCTCGCAAACACCGCGGTTCTTTATCAAGCAGGAAACGTTTGCTGCTTCGCGATATACCATTGCCCTATCGACCGTATGGGCACCGGAAGATCGGGATTTTCCTCCCTTTTCAAATGCATGATGCCAGGCCGGCCGCAGTAAAGCATGGCCGCAACCGCCTGATCCAATTACAACGCCCGTGCCTTCTGATTGAGTTTCTTCCAATGACCAGCCAGCCATATTAATTGCGTCAATGGTTCCTAACATTGCCCAAATACTACCCATGTCTGCTGTAGAGAGATTCCCCGGGGGTATTCTTTCTAAGAGATCAACATATGCCTCTGGATAGTTGGCAACAATAGTGGAATAAATAGTGTCCAGATTCATTTCAGCATCTGTGATATAAGCAGAAACTTTCGATCGGACTTGCTTATCGAATGCAACGGCCTGGTCCCAAATCCTGATAAGGCTTCTGTTTGAAAACAGCTTGTCTGAAAAGTCGTCCAAACCGGAACAGGTTGGGAAAGCCCCGCCCATACCGACCACTGCAACTCTTCTTCCTTGTAATTCCATTTTAAGCTCTTTCCTTGACCTTGATAACCAGATCTACAATATCTTTTACCTTTGACCCCATATCATCGATATCATCATCTTCAAATTCCACGTCAAATTTCTGCTCTGCCTTAGCAGCGATATTGATCAATTCTGTTGACGGCGTATTGAGATCAGCAATAAAGTCTGTTTCTTCTGTAATATTTTCCAGCTTCGCGGGGTCAATAGTACGTACCGTTTTCAATATCTCAACAAGGCCATTGATTATTTCCTGTCTTTCCATTATTTATTTATAGTAAAAGTTTCTTTTTTTAATGCCCGTCCGGTAATATCAAATAATTCTGCAATTAGACTAAAATTCTCTCCGATATCGTATATATCCAGTCTGGACTCGTTAAAATCACGAAAATAATCCGTCAAATCTATACCGGCTGGCACTTTATATATCCTTCCGTCACTTACCATTTGCCTGAATTTATAGAATTTAATCTTCCCTATGCTGATAAATGTCTCTCCTTCTGCGAGATAATTATGGAAGTTCACACTTCCAACACTAATAAACGCCGGCACAAACCGTTCTTTCAACTGCTCTGGAGAACAATTCAGCTTTTTACACTCCAGAAATGTACCGCATGAAACAATAGTGGCCTGCGCAAACGCTTCAATCTGATCCACACCCCGAAAAACTCCAAAGTGATCATGAACATCTCTGGGTTTTGGTGTATAACTTGCCACTATTCCTTTCTGCGGGTCGTGCCAGTGGAAGTTGTCCAGAAGTAATTTGCTGGGGCCGTGTAATAGCATCTGCCCGGGTTCAAACCCCACTAAGTTTTCGATGTTAAAACAATCCCCCATTGACATCAATATTACTTCCGTTAATGTAAGATGCCTTATCAGAAAGCAAAAAAGCCACTGTTTCCGCAACCTCTTCAGCCTTTCCAAATCGTTGGGACGGGATCATTTTTAAATATTTTTCTCGATATGATTCGGGTATCTCATCTGTCATGGAGGTTTGTATAAACCCGGGGGAAATACTCAATACCCTTATTTGATGGTCCTGGTATAACTCGCCTGTTTCTTTTGCCATCGATTTAGAAAACGCAATCAGTCCCGCTTTAGTTGCTGCATAAACGGATTGAAATGCATTTCCGGTTTCTGCTACGCAAGAACTCACGTTAAGTATTACTCCTTTATTTTTCAAACCAAAAATCTTGATTGCCGTTTTTGAAATCATGATTGGCGCTTTTAAGTTCACCGTTATCATCTTATCGATATCGCGTTCCGGCTGAAAAGCCAGGGCCTTATCAATTGAAACACCCGCGTTGTTGATAACCGCATAAAGGTCCTCCCCGTGTTCCGATTTCAAACTCCTGCAGAATTTATTTAACTCATCGGGATTACTCAGATCGGCAGCCAACACAAAGTTCCCCTCTCTGAGTTCCGTAATATTTTCGTCTTTTGACGCGTGTAAAATAAGGCAGTAGTCTGTGTCAAGTTTTCTGGCAATAGCCAAACCCAGGCCTTTACTTGCACCCGTAATTAAAACTTTTGGTTTGTTCACGTATTTGGATTTACCAGATCAATGTTGATTTTCCAAAAATAGAAATATCATTGAACGATTGAAGTATAAAAGAATTCTTGAAATATTTCACTTTATTGATCTGAAACTTCAATCCAGACAGGCCCATGGTCGCTGCTTTTTTCCCAGCCCCTGACATGGCGATCGACCCCCGCGCTGATAAGCAGCTTATCGACAGATGGACTAAGCAAAAAATGATCGATACGCAGTCCTGCATCACGTTCGTAAGCATTGCGAAAATAATCCCAGAACGTATATATCGTTTTACTTGGGTTGAGCTTTCGGACTGCATCAGTCCAGCCTTGTTCCATGAGCCGGTGAAAAGCAGCCCGGGTTTCAGGACGAAACAGTGCATCATCCACCCAACGCTCCGGCTTATAAACGTCAAGTTCCGTGGGCATCACATTAAAATCTCCCGTTAATACAACAGGAAGTCCACTGTCAAAAAGTTCTTTTGCGTGCATCGTTAAACGTTCAAACCACTGGAGCTTATAATCAAATTTTGGTCCGGGTGCTGGATTGCCATTCGGCAGATAAAGACAAGCAATAACAATATCATTGATCCAGGCTTCGATATACCGGCTGTGGCTATCCTCAGGATCGCCGGGAAGCACCCTTCTCAACTCCTTTATTTCCATTCCGCGTGCAAGAATAGCGACTCCGTTCCAGCTTTTCTGGCCATGCCAGATGGCATTATAACCGGCATCATTGATAGCTTTTAAGGGAAATTTTTCTTCCGGGGCTTTAAGTTCCTGCAGACAAACAATGTCGGGTTTCGTTTCTTCCAGCCATCGGAGCAATACAGGTAAGCGACCGTTTACTCCGTTAACATTATAGGTGGCTATTCTCATTCTCTAATCTTATAAATGGCTAAATATTCCGAAAAAATCCAATCGCATATTGGTCTTTTAAAAGTCATAAGTTAATGATATGTCTTTAACATGACCAACAAGTTTATTCAAATCTTGTTATTTTGTTGTTTAAACATTTAATTATTATGAGCGACAAACTTTTTTTACCATACCTTTCAGGTCCATTAGAACTAAAAAACAGGACCGTAATGGCTCCATTAACCCGCAGTCGGGCTACCTTAGATAATATTCCTACAGAGTTAATGGCTACTTACTACTCGCAACGATCGGGAGCCGGATTAATCATCACTGAAGGAACATCTCCATCTCCAAACGGATTAGGTTATTCAAGCATTCCAGGCATATTTAATCAAAAACAGGTTGACGGGTGGAAAAAGATCACGGATGCAGTACATGCGAAGGGCGGAAAGATTTTCATCCAGCTAATGCATACGGGTCGGATCGGACACCAGTTAAATCTTCCTGAAGGTGCAGAAGTACTTGCCCCGTCCGCTGTTAAAGCTGCCGGACAAATATTTACAGTAAAAAGTGGAATGCAGGAACATCCTGAACCAAGGGCATTTACAACTGAAGAAGTTAAAAGTACTATAAATGAATATGTTGCTGCAGCCAAAAAAGCTATAGAAGCCGGTTTTGATGGCGTGGAACTCCACGCAGCCAATGGTTACCTGATTGAGCAATTTATCAACCCAGGAACTAATATTCGTACTGATGAATATGGTGGAACGATAGAAAACAGGAGCCGTTTCCTTCTGGAAATTGCTGCCGAGACTGTAAAAGCCATCGGAAAAGAAAAAGTAGGTGTACGGTTTTCACCATACGGAACATTCAACGACATCCCGGCTTACAATGAGGTTGATGAAACTTACACGTATCTGGCAGAAAAACTGAACGAACTGGAAATCCTTTATATTCATGTGCTCGATCATTCTGAAGGAAATGCTTCACCGGATATAACACGTGTTAAGGATATAATCCGTTCCAGATTCCAGAACATTCTAATATTTTGCGGAGGCTTTGACAAACAGAAAGCTGAGGATGAATTGAAAAAAGGGATAGCAGATCTTATAGCCTTTGGAGTACCCTTCCTTACCAATCCTGATCTGGTTGAGCGGATGAAAATCGGCGCAGAATTAAACAAGCCGGATTTCAGCACGTTTTATTCCGGCGGCGAGATAGGTTATACCAGCTATCCTTTTCTGGCAGAAGTTGTTGTATAAATACAGACAAAATTTAATTGTTTCTTTAAAGAGCCTTGTGATTTCCTCATAAGGCTCTTTTATTTCTGAGGAAGCTGATAAAAGGCCTCACGACTCAACAAATTATTTGAACCTGATTTTGCTGTTTTTATTTGTTGAACTAATATTGGGGAGGGAATGATTGAATATTAGTAAATAACTTAGATTTACATTACCTTCTAATACAAAAAAATGAAAAAATATTTCGCCTTCCACTTTTTGCTTATTTTACTTATTTCTACAGGAATTGCTCAGACTAAGCAACCACTTAGATTGGGTATAGCCGGAATTACTCACTCTCATGTGCATGGATTATTAGCTAGGCCTGAACTCGGAGATGTTCAAATCGTTGGAATAGTTGAACCCAATAAGGAATTAGCTGAGCGTTATGCTTCCAGGTATGGCTATAGTATGAATATCGTTTTTAATTCCATAACTGAAATGATTACTAAAACGAAGCCCGAAATAGTGGCTGCATTTGGATCTATATTTCAGCATTTAGAAGTGGTTCAGGCCTGTGCGCCAATGGGTGTACATGTTATGGTTGAAAAACCACTGGCAGTAAGTCTTGATCATGCATTAAAAATGAAAACGCTGGCTGAAAAGCATAAAATATTTCTGCTCACTAACTATGAAACGACCTGGTACGCGACCAATCATAGAGCACATGAAATGGTGAACAAAAATAAGGATGTAGGTGAGTTAAGAAAAGTAGTAATACATGATGGACACCAGGGTCCAAAGGAAATTGGCGTAAATAAAGAATTTTTGGATTGGTTGACAGATCCGGTGCAAAATGGCGGAGGTGCAGTAACCGATTTTGGTTGCTATGGAGCGAATCTCCTAACGTGGTTAACCAATGGCGGGAAACCCGAACAAGTAATAGCAATAACACAGCAAATTAAACCAAATATCTATCCGAAAGTAGATGATGAAGCAACAATCCTACTTCAATATCCTAAAATGCAGGGAATAATTCAGGCCTCCTGGAACTGGCCTTTTAACAGAAAAGACATGGAAGTTTACGGTGAAACAGGATACATAATTACCGATAACAATTCGGATATGAGGATACGATTAGAAAAGGATAAAACAGAACGAAAAGAAAAGTTAAGTGGCAGGACATCTCCATATAACGACCCTTTTTCTTTTTTCGCGGCAGTGGTTAGGGGAGAAATTACACCTGAAAAATACGACTTGTCTTCCTTAGAAAACAATATGATTGTTGTAGAAATATTAGAAGCCGCAAAAAAAAGTGCGAAGACAGGAAAAGCAGTAAAAATTAATTAATGCAGTTTATCCTCCGGAATACTATTTTAAATAAAGACCCTTCCGAGAAAATTTCTCTTCCTGTTTTAGGATCAACCGTATAGTTTTTCTGTACTAACTTATCGCCTGCCAACTTAAATTCAACAGGCACAGTATCATTAACCCCCTCCTGCATATATATCCAGATACCCTTGATATGTTCACCGTTTTTGGAAGCGATAATCTTCCCGACGCGCTTGTCCTTTTCTGCAGGATAATATCCTAAATCACCTGTGACCTGAACTCCTTCCAAAAAAAGTCTCAGAGATGTGGTATCCTGGTTTGCTGTTCCTGAAAGCTTTTGAAAGCATAGTGTTTTTGCGACGGGATCCGACGCTCCTGTATTGTTCAGAATCTTAGTATCTGATGTATCAGTAGAATCTGCGGACTTGTCAATTGTTGAGGTACAAGCAGTGAAACCCAGCAATACGGCGAAAAAAGTAGCTAATCTTTTTATTTTATTTATCACGGCGGGTTTATTATTCCTGGTCATCCGTCGGGGCCATTTTAGCAAAAAACTTTTCACTGAAATTAACAAGAAACAGTTCATTCGTAGAACGTGTAATTCCGGTATATAGCCAACGTAAGAACTCTGTGTTTAGCATTTCATCTGTAAGATAGCCCTGATCGATAAAAACTGCGGGCCATTGGCCGCCTTGCGCTTTGTGGCAGGTAACTGCGAAAGCAAACTTTATTTGCAATGCGTTGTAATACGGATCTTTCTTCATTTCCTCCATTCTGATCTGCTTGTTTTCAAAATGGCTGTAATCTTCCTGAACGGCTTCAAATAAGCGCTTGCTGTCAATGGATGATAAACTTGGTGTCTCCGCATAAAGTGTGTCCAGTAAAACTTTACAGATAAGAGGTTCTTCCTCCGGATAATCTAATAACTCGATAACTACGTCTGCAAAGCGAAACCCATACTGCTCTTCCACCCTTCTTACTTTCCGGATTTTTGCAATATCACCATTAGCAATAAATCCGCCGCTGTTATCTTCAGCCTGGAGCCAAAAGTAATTGTTCCGTACAACCATTATGAAATCCCCGCCAGTTATCTCTTCTTCACGGTACAATATCCTGTTCCTGATATTCTGGTTGTACGCATTTGCACTTTTATTGGACCGGCAAATCACTATCGAGTTTTCAATTCCGTACTTATCATAGGCATAACTTAAGCCTTCAACCAGTTTTTCTCCGGTCATTTTGAAAATATCCCTGAATCCCCTTAGATTGAATTTTGGAAAATTGCTCTTATTCTTTCTGATCAATTCCCTCAATTCGGTTGCATTATGCAAAATGCCCGATTCTTTTTCCTGCCGCACTACATCAGTAAGTTCGTAGCTGAACAACCGAAGGGCAAAATGATCACCCAGTATTTTAGGATCAAGGGCGGGACTTTTCTCAGAGCCCACAGGCGGCAATTGAGCCGTATCTCCCACAAGCATTAACTTGCAGTTTTTACCATTATAAACATAGCTTATCAGGTCCTGCAGCAAACTTTGCCTGCTATAGTCGTGAACCTGGTCGGAAATCATCGAAGCTTCATCAACAATAAAAACCGTGTTTTCCGATAAATTATCTGCAAGGACAAAATTCATTTCCGGGCTTGCCGCAACCTTCTTCCTGTAAATTCGTTTATGAATTGTAAATGCTTTTTTACCCGAATAATTGCTGATCACTTTAGCGGCACGCCCTGTAGGAGCAAGCAAAACTGATTTAAGCTTGACTCTGGGCAATACCTTTACCAAAGCACTTATCAGCGTGGTTTTCCCGGTTCCGGCATATCCCTTAAGGAGAAAACACTCCTCACCAGATCCCATAGGCAAAAACTCCTCGAGCAACCTGAAAACATCCCTTTGCTGGGGAGTTGGTACTTTTCCGAAATTCTGTTCCAGCAAGGCCTCAATGTTCATCGTTGCAAGTTGCAAAATCTCTTACGTTTTTATTTATAATTCCTCTCCCATCAATAATATTAAAGAGAAAACATACTTTTGTCCCTAATGAATAAACTGCTTTATCTTTCTGACGACGAAATTCAATCGCAGCTGGCAGCGAAGTATGATCTTTTAGTTCATATCGGACCTGAAACATTACAATATGCCATTATTGATAGTGTCGAACATGAGACCAAAGTTCTCGCGGAATTTGAGGTTCCGCAGACCGTAACTAATGCGGAACTGATTAAAGCTATTGAAGACTTGCCGGAAAGCAGTAAACAGTTCAGATACACCTTTAACAAAGTTAAAATATCATTTACAACCACCAGTTATACGTTTATTCCTACACCTCTTTATCTTGAATCAGATCAGCAGGATTATGGCAAATATTTAAATAGCGGTACCTCAGGAGAGCTTCTGGTTAATACCATATCCTCGGCAGATATTAAAAACGTGGTTTCTATTCATTCAGATTTCAAAGCTGCTTTGCAAAGGATTTTTCAAAAGCCAAGAATATATAGTCAGGCTGTCCCTTTTTTAGAAGGAATACAGAGAAGCCTCCGCCGGGAAGACGAGTCCGCATTATACATTGATACTCAGCCCAAACATTTTCAGATCGCCCTATTTAAAGAGTCGGAGCTGGAATTCTATAACATTTTTGAATATGATAATACCGACGAGTTTAACTATTACTTATTGAATGTTATTCAGTCGCTGGAAATACAGTTAGAAAGCACAAAAATCATGCTCTCAGGTAAAATTACTGAGCATGATGAAGTTTATAGTAGAATTGGTAAATATTTTGATAATATCCGCTTTATAGATACAACACATTTAGTTAAATATTCCGCGAAGTTTGAAGGGGTTTTACCGCATACTTACTCTATATTATTCAGCCTCGACCTATGCGAATAATTGGCGGAAAATTAAAAGGATTACGTTTAAACCCGCCCTCCAAATTACCAGTCAGACCGACCACTGACAGTGCGAAGGAAGCACTTTTCAACATCCTTTACAATCAATTTGATTTCGACAACCTTAAAGTCCTGGACCTCTTCAGCGGCACAGGAAATATTTCACTCGAGTTTGCCTCCCGCGGTGTACACTCAGTAACTTCTGTGGACCGCGATTTCGGATGTTACAATTATCTGAAAATAGTCGCAAAACAGCATGGTCTGGAAGCTATTCAGCCCGTAAAGGCCGACGTTCTTAAATACCTTGAGCTGGAAACAGATAAATACGATCTGATTTTTGTTGATCCGCCCTACGATCTGCCACAGATGAACCAGATGGCACCAATAATATTCAGACGCGATTTATTAAAGCCAGATGGATACCTCATCGTTGAACACCACAGCATGAAGAAAATCGACAATGACCCGCATTTTGTAGAACAAAGAAAGTATGGCTCCTCTTCATTCAGCTTTTTCACTAACGAACAGAGCCTTTAATTCCGTCAACTTGTTTTTTAGCAGTTTTATCCATTAACTTTATATTATGAAAATCGCCTTATTTCCGGGCTCATTTGATCCGGTTACTAAAGCTCACGTTGATATTTTACGCCGAGCTATCCCATTGTTTGATAAGGTAGTGATTGGTATTGGACTTAATAGTACGAAACAAGCTTTCCTGGATATTGAAAAACGGAAAGCGATGCTTCAGGCTGTTTTCGCCGACGAGAAAAAAGTGGAAGTATCCACTTACGAGGGACTTACGGTAGAATTCTGCAAAAAAATCGGTGCAAATTACATGATTAGGGGCATTAGAACGGTCTCAGATTTCGAATATGAGAAGGCGATAGCACAAATGAATCATGCCCTGGTTCCGGAAATTGAAAGCATCTTTATTGTCAGCAAACCCGGTTATTCCTCCATCAGCTCAACAATAGTACGCGATATTATGAGAAATAACGGCGATGTTGAGCAATTTATCCCTAAAGAGGCCTTTAAGCTCCTGTAGAAAAAGGATTCAACTTTCCATTACCTTCTTTAATGTGACGGTCTGGTGATCGGCAAGCTTTTGTAAAGGACCTGAAGCAAGCATTTTCATCATCATATTAAGTTCGGCAGAAACGGTATATAAAGCCTGTGTTTTACCCTCACCATTGTCCCTTAATGACCATTTTAATTCAACGACAAAAGGCGCTTCGTCAGATGAAATGGCGATAATTTCTTCATCTTTTTTACGGGACAAAACTTTAAGTGCCAGCTTAGCCATATTCTGAACCGTGAACCTGGCTTCATCTTCGGTTGATGACCAGTTATAAATATTCTCGGGCATAAGCTGCTGATGGTTATTAAGATCAGCAAGGAACGTGTAAACAGTTCCCAGTGGTTTATCAATTGTAACCTTACTTTCTATTACGGTCATATCTTTGCTTTAAGTGTTTCACCCCAGCCCTGCGGATCTTCCCGCCACTTTCGCAATAACTTCAAATCCTCTTCCTGTACAAAGTTATGTTTCTGCGCATAATCAACCAGTGCGTTATAATTCGATAAGGTAAAGAAAGGACATTTTGCACTTTTAAAATTCTCAATCGCGGCATTGAATCCGTAATTGAATATACCTACCAAACCTGCCACTTCGCATCCTGCATCGCGTAAAGCAGCGACTGCCTGGAGACTACTTTTCCCTGTTGAAATAAGATCTTCTACTACCACCACCCTTTGACCTGGCGAAAATTCGCCTTCAATCAGGCTACCCGTACCGTGCTCTTTTGCTTTGGATCGTACATAAATAAATGGAAGTCCCAGTTCCTGGGCAACCAATACCCCCTGTGGGATACCAGCAGTAGCGACGCCAGCAATAACAGACACCGATCCAAATTCTTCCTGTACAAGCTCAGTTAGTTTTTGACGTATGTAAGTTCGGATAGAAGGATGAGAAAGAGTTATGCGGTTATCACAATATATCGGAGATTTCCACCCCGACGCCCAGGTAAATGGATTGCCCGGTTGTAATTTAATTGCTTTAATTTGCAGAAGAAATTCAGCTACTTTTTGTTCGACCTCACCCTTGTTACTCATGCCGCAAATTTATAAAATATATATTAATGAAACCGTTTTAATCCTCACAGACTCTCTACCAACTGATATTGAAGAATATCAGGATGTTAAACCCAGGGAGTTCAAATTTCCCAAATTTTACAACAGCGTAAAAGATCAGGATACCCCTAAAGTATTTCTAGTATTATCGGCCGACTTCAAAACCATTTTCAAAAGGATCAAAAAGTCGATGCAGCGGATAAAGGCTGCCGGAGGACTGGTAAGCAATGAAGAAAATAAATATCTCTTCATTTTCAGGAAGGGAAAATGGGACCTCCCCAAAGGCAAACTCGATAAAGGCGAATCATTCAGAACAGCGGCAGTGCGTGAAGTTGAAGAAGAATGTGGAGTAACTATAAATAGCTGCGGAGAAAAGATCTGTAAAACGTACCACATTTATGAAGATTGTGGAGCATTGGTTATGAAAAAAACCGTTTGGTATTGGATGAGAGCAGATCACCAGCCTGATCTCACTCCCCAAATTGAAGAAAGCATAACTGATGCAAAATGGCTTGCGGCTGGAGATTTCATGCTGGTAAGAGAGAATACTTATCCGTTAATTAGAGATTTGATCAGGGTAATTGAGTATTAACGGGGAGCTGCTCTTTTCTAGAACAGGATGATAGAATACGGGCATTAAATTGACAGTAAGGCGCGTCAAAGGATCGGATAATAAGATTCATGGGAGTCCGGCCGGATATGCACCACCTCATGGTAAAGCATTAGCAGGCCAAAGTTTTGCTACCTGATCTTTCCCTCCTGGTTTCTGACTGCCGGTTCCTGGTTCTTAACTCCCCGGTATTGTTGGAGAAACAAAAAGTTTCATCACTGCCAGGCGAGTGAACAGACACAATTTCAGGTAAACAATTAAAACGAGACAATTTAGTCACTATAAAGGTTGTGACTCACGTCAAAACTTCAGGTGACCCAAATCATACAGCATTGGTCTTTTTTTTGATAATTTGCTTTTATGAATTTGAACAACTTTACAATCAAAGCTCAGGAGGCAGTTCAAAAGGCTTCTGAGATAGCAGCCGGCAATCAGCAGCAAGCTATTGAGACTGCCCACCTATTGAAAGGCCTGCTGACTGTTGATGAAAACGTCATAAGTTATCTGCTAAAAAAGCTTAATGTAAACATTAACCGCATTACGGAAGTGGTGGATGCTCAAGTACAGAGCTTTCCGAAAGTCAGCGGAACAGAGATTTATTTATCCTCAGGTGGAAACAGCGCACTTCAAAAGGCTCAAAACTATCTGAAGGAATTTAAAGATGAGTTTGTATCAGTGGAACATATCCTTTTGGGATTGCTTAGCACCGGAGATAAAGTCAGTTCCATTCTTAAAGATTCAGGCGTAAACGAGAAAGACCTTAAAAAAGCTATAACAGAATTACGTGGCAATACCCGGGTTACGGATCAAAACGCAGAAGCCACGTACAACGCTTTGAACAAATATGCCCGAAATCTTAACGAGTATGCTGAATCGGGAAAACTTGATCCGGTAATTGGCCGAGATGAGGAGATCAGGAGGGTTATCCAGATTCTTTCTAGACGTACCAAGAATAATCCGATCCTCATTGGGGAACCGGGCGTTGGTAAAACAGCGATCGCAGAAGGAATAGCTTTTCGGGTAATCCAGGGCGACGTTCCGGAGAATCTTAAAACCAAGACCGTTTACTCTCTTGACATGGGGGCTCTGATAGCCGGAGCTAAATATAAAGGGGAATTTGAAGAGCGCCTGAAAGCAGTAATTAAAGAAGTTACCCAAAGTGACGGCGAGATCATATTGTTTATCGATGAAATCCACACTTTGGTAGGCGCAGGGGGCGGCGAAGGAGCTATGGACGCAGCTAATATTCTTAAGCCCGCGCTGGCGCGAGGCGAACTTCGTGCCATTGGCGCTACCACACTTAATGAATATCAAAAATATTTTGAGAAAGATAAAGCGCTGGAGCGTCGTTTTCAGAAGGTGATGGTGGATGAGCCAAACACCCAGGACGCGATTTCAATTTTACGTGGCTTAAAAGAACGGTATGAAACCCATCATAAGGTAAGGATCCGGGATGAGGCTATTATTGCCGCTGTTGAACTTTCGCAGCGATACATTTCCGATCGCTTTCTTCCTGATAAAGCCATTGACCTGATGGATGAAGCTGCATCAAAACTAAGGCTTGAGATGGACTCCGTTCCGGAGGCAGTTGATGAGCTTAATCGTAAAATCATGCAGCTGGAAATCGAACGGGAAGCGATAAAACGGGAAAATGACGATAAAAAAGTCAAGGAACTTTCAGAAGATATCGCGAATATGTCGGGAGAGCGTGATTCTTTAAAAGCACGCTGGCAGTCTGAAAAAGATTTGGTCGACTCAATAAACAGTCAGAGTGAGCTGATTGAAAACTACAAACTGGAGGCAGACCAGGCTGAGCGAGCCGGAGATTACGGCAAAGTTGCGGAACTTAGATACGGAAAGATTAAGGAGGCCCAGGACGAGAGTGAGAAGCTGAAAAAGCAGCTTGAAGAAACACAGTCTGAGAACCGTATGTTAAAAGAAGAAGTAACTTCTGACGACATAGCGGGAGTGGTGTCACGGTGGACAGGTATACCGGTTACCAAAATGATTCAGAGTGAGCGCGAAAAGCTCCTTCAAATGGAAAATGAGCTTCATAAACGAGTTGCTGGTCAGCACGAGGCGATTGAAGCAATTTCAGATGCAATAAGACGTTCCAGGGCTGGGCTGCAGGATAAACGTAAACCGATTGGATCTTTTATATTCCTGGGAACTACGGGTGTCGGTAAAACGGAACTTGCAAAGGCCCTGGCCGACTACCTCTTTAATGATGAACATGCGATGATCCGCATTGACATGAGTGAATATCAGGAGCGACATGCAGTCTCCAGGCTCATTGGTGCTCCCCCGGGATATGTTGGTTACGATGAAGGTGGACAGCTCACAGAGGCTGTTCGCAGAAAGCCATACTCTGTAATTTTGCTTGACGAAATAGAAAAAGCACATCCTGATGTCTTTAACATTCTATTACAGGTTTTAGACGATGGAAGGCTTACTGACAACAAAGGACGACTTGTAGATTTTAAAAACACAATTATCATCATGACCTCCAATATCGGTTCCCATCTGATTCAAGAGAATTTCAAGGAACTGAATGAAGGTAATCGCGAAGAAATCGTTGCCAAAACTAAAACAGAGCTGTTTGAGCTGTTGAAGCAAACCATTCGCCCGGAGTTCCTGAATCGTATTGATGAGTTAATCATGTTTACCCCGTTAAACCGCGACGAATTAAGGGATATTGTTTCGCTCCAGTTTAAGGGAGTACAGGACACACTTGCTGAAATGGGAATAGAGATCGAAGCGTCTGAAGAAGCTTTAGACTGGCTTGCGCAATTGGGTTACGATCCTCAGTTCGGTGCCAGACCTTTAAAACGCGTTATTCAGAAAAGAATTCTGAATGAGCTTTCCAAAGACATACTCTCAGGGAAAGTTGATAAAGAAAGCAGAATTAAACTCGATATGTTTGATAATCAGTTCGTGTTTCTCAATGCCGATAAGGCACAATAAAGCGAACAGAAATTTTGATAAAAAAAAGCAGCTTTGACTAAGTCAAAGCTGCTTTTCCTTGTTCGGATCTAATTGACTGGAGTAAAAATTAAGCCAGTCTTACATTCACAGCGCTAAGGCCTTTTTTACCTTCTTCTACCTCGAATTCAACTTTATCATTTTGTCTTATATCCTGCTTAAGTCCACTAACGTGAACGAAAATTTCTTTGCCATCCTCTTGGGTAATAAATCCGAATCCTTTGGACTCGTTGAAGAATTTTACTGTACCGGTTTCCATTAAATTGATTGTTTAGTTATTTAAATAGTTAAAGTGTTTAATGCAAATTAGTTAATTAATTGCAATAAATAAATATAATAAAAATGATAATTAATATCTGTGTAAGGGATTTTAACTAAACCACATCAAAATACGGTATGCCTGGGGTGTGAACAGGCAAACCGGAAATCATGCATTTAAGCACTTATCGACGATACTCTGAAGGATCTTCTCCTTGTTAAACAATTCAGAAAGTAATTTGAATTGGTTTACCGTTCTCACAAGATTCTGTTCCGGATATGCAACCGGGTAGTAAATATTCCCGTTGAGGTAATCAGTAAGAAATCTTAAAGCCTGCATGTAAATCAAATATTTTCCGGAAAAAAGTATGAGATCTTTTTCAGTAGCCGTTAGAATGGAACCCATCTCTTTTAAATATCCTTTTATAATCGCCTCGAAATACTCGATCCGGATAAATATTTTATCTGTATCAGCTTCATTTTCTGAATAAGCGCAGAGATATGTACGCATCATATCGCCAAGATCTGAGATAAACTTCCCTGCCATTAACGTATCGAGGTCGATCACACAGAGGCCTTTATTTGTGGTCTTATCAAAAAGCATATTGCTGATCTTTGTATCATGATGCATAACACGATCAGGAAATTCAGGTGAATTCCTATACGAATTAAAATAGTCAAGAATAAAACTATGTCTCAGCGCTTTTTCTATTTGCTCCTTTGCGTTTTCTTTTGGGCCCGGATCAGCACTGTCAAGAGCTTCCTTAAATTGTTTGTAACGAAGATTAAGGTCGTGAAATCCGGGGATACTCGGTTTTAACAGTGAAGCATCAAAGCCATCCAGGAGTTTACTTAGCTTACCAAATTGCTCTGCAGCTTCACAAGCCTGTTTTGGATCGCTCAATGTATCATATGCGATCGAGTTAGAAATGAAGTTTGTTAAACGCCAGTAAGTTTCGTTCACAAATGCCATCTCATCCCCATCTTTAGTCGGGATTGATCCCACAAAAAGATATTCCGGATAGTGTTCCCTGAGATAACCGGAAACGAGCCGGACATTCTCCGCAATGATCAGTGGGTTCTTAAAGACATTCTGATTTATACTTTGTAATATAAGTTCCTTTTTTTGCCCTTCCTGTGAAATTAGATATGTAGAGTTGATATGGCCGGTTCCAAAAGATCTCCAACTTACCTGATTGGTGTCAATTCCGTATACTTTAAGGACCGCAAGTATGATTTTATTCATTAAATTAAATTTACCAGGATTTCATGTTAATTCTTAACCTCAGTTAAACGCGAGGTTCTATTTTAATTGCACGGTATTTACCAAGGAAATAAATTGCAGAAAAGACCGTCAGGGTTAAACCGGCAATCGACAATATGATTACGCTGTTTGAAAAGAAAGTCACCCAGTTAAGTTTCACCTGAAATATCTCCTTACTCATCAAAACACCTACACTGCCGATGTACCCGAAGGAGTCGGCCAGATAAATAAGAAACCCCACATTTCCCGCATGTTTGAACGTAGCGATAAGGCGATCAAAAAATACCGAGTTAAACGGTATATAAACCATGTATAAACCCAGCCCAACCAAGGTCATCCACCATATAGGCGCTAAATTTTCTTCAACAAATAAGAATGAAGAAACTCCTGCCAGTATAAAACCGAATGCAATAAAAATATGTGACACCATAAAGGCTTTGAAGCTATTTTTAATAAGAACCATACTTCCCACGAGTATAAGAACGATAATAGTGATCGGAATTTCGGTCTGGGCGAAAAGCTCAGGTTTGTCGAAAAAACCCATTTCTTTCCACATTTCAGCGCCGAAGTTATCTCGTATATCGCGGAAAATCGTAGCAAAACAGTAAATGAGGATACATGCTGCGAGGCCTGGCAGAAACATGAAAATGAACGCTTTTCTGTCCGCTGCCGACATTGGTTCACGGTGCGTTCGTGCAGCTATATCCTCTTTATCAGGATGAGGGATTTTTTCCATCATATAAACAAAGATCAAAAGCGGCCCAGCGAATACAAGCCCGGTATAAAAAGGAACCCAAAATTCAGAAATATTAAAAGTAACGAGCAGCCAGGCACCAACAGTCTTAACAAAACCTGAGGCAAATATGAAACTCACTGCGAGGGTTGCTCCAATAAAGTCAGTAGTTCGGCGGCCTTCGACATATGAAAATACCACTCCCCACAGCATACCCAGAGGAAAGCCGTTAATGAATAAAAATGCGATATTATAGGGCGGAGGAACGAGGGCGAAAAACAGCCAGCTAAGCCATGAAATACCCGTTAACAGAAGTATAATCTTCCCTCTCCCACTTCGTTTAAGCTCAGAGATATATTTTATTCCGTAGAATTTTGCCAGCATATATCCGAGCATTTGGCTCAGAACCAAAATCGTCTTATAGCTATATCCGGCAATTTCGATCCCGTCAAAGGTGGCTACGGTGAATGATTTCCTGAAACCAAATACCATGGTATAAGTCAGGAAAACCGTTATGGCCGAATATATGCCAATCTGTAAGCTTGTGCCTTTAATATGTTTAGGTGTCAGGACCAATGTTCCGCGAGTTAATTATCAATTTTCATTAATTAATGAAGGAAGGTAACAAAACCTATGGCAATGAGAAAATTCTTGGAATATTTGACCTTGTCTGCAGGTAATTATATATTTTCACTGAATCAATAAATACACAAATGAAAATTGCAGCCCTATTACCCCTTCTGTTAGCTCTGAGCTTGTTCGCACCCGCACAGGTAAAACAACTCCAAATCATTATGATCGGAGCTCATCCAGACGATTGCGATATCAAAAGCGGTGGAACTGCAGCCTTGTTCGTTGCAATGGGTCATAAGGTAAAATTTTTATCTGTTACCAACGGAGACGCAGGGCATATGACTCAGGGTGGCGGAATGCTTGCCAAAAGAAGGTTTCTTGAAACTCAGGAAGTCGCCCGCCGTTTAGGGGTAACCTATGACGTTCTTGATAACCATGATGGTGAACTGTTACCAAGCTTACCGATAAGGCTCGATATAATCAGAAAGATAAGAGAATGGAATGCTGATGTTGTTATAGCCCCCAGATCGAACGATTACCATCCCGATCATCGTTATACGGGAATCCTCGTACAGGATGCTGCCTTTATGGTGGGCGTCCCCAATATTGCATCTGATGTCCCGCCTCTGAGAAAAAATCCCGTATTTCTTTATTTCCAGGATAATTTTAAGAAACCAAATCCATTCCAGCCGGATATTGCAATTGATATCACATCAGTATTTGACAAAAAGATTTATGGCCTGGACTCACACGAATCACAGTTTTACGAATGGCTCCCCTGGATTGGCGGCAACCCTGCAGATGTCCCTTCAGGCAAGGCTGAAAGATTAGAATGGCTAAAAAAATCCAGGTCTGGCGGCATTTCGCCGGAAGTCAAATCCAGTCTTCAAAAATGGTATGGTACACAAAAAGCTGAGCAGGTTAAATACGCAGAAGCGTTTGAGATATGTGAGTATGGAAGCCGACCTACCGAGCAGGATATAAAAAGGCTATTTCCCATGCTTGGAAAATAGCCTTAAAACGTCTAAGCAAATATTTAATTATTATTATCGAGATCTTCTTCTGAAGTTCCTCCGGGATTATCTACATGATTATATCCATCTTTCGGATATCTGATTTCTTTACCTTGAGAATTCTGGTTTCCAGGCTTGTTGGGATCAATTTCGTTTTCAGCATACCTTCCCCCCTCGTGTTTTTGGTTTCCAATCATATGGTTTTCCTCATTCTCACGAATGCCACGCTCGTTTGCTTCAGGCACTTTAGCACGCTCGATCATTTCATGAAGGCTGCCCTTGCCTTCTTTTTCCGCACCGCCAGCTCCACCGATTGTACCATTATTATTTCTTGAGTTATCGGAATTATTTTCCGAAAAACCACTTTTCTTATCTGTTGCCATAATTTCTGAATTATATCAAT
The DNA here is from genome assembly GCA_040385405.1 of Bacteroidota bacterium. Taxonomy (GTDB): domain Bacteria; phylum Bacteroidota; class Bacteroidia; order Sphingobacteriales; family Sphingobacteriaceae; genus Daejeonella. The sequence continues at coordinate 19,885 of JAZKHM010000031.1, forward strand.
ACAACAGTGAAATATCGCGATTGTTCAAAAAAATATCTCAGGCGGCCAGCTACTGCGGCTTAGGACCCCTTTTATAGATTATTAACCCATTTAAAAAATTTCGCAGGATTTGATCGCCGCATGGCTTGAAATTTTCATGTTCCTTATTACGAAATATAGCAGCAAGTTCAGATTTGGTTATTGCAAAATCTACCAGCTTCAATATATCTACTATCTCCTGATCATTAAGCTTAAGTGCTACACGAAGCTTTTTCATGATATCATTATTGCTCATTTATCTTGAAATTTCAATTTTAATACGTTTGTTCTTAATTTTTTCTTCCCGAATCAATTTCAAGGCTTTCTCTACTTTTGTTCGGCTGACAGCAGCATAAGACGAGAAATCCTGAACTTCGATCAATCCAAGCTCGTCTTTCTGAAGTTTCCCCTTCTGTAACAGAAGCCCTACAATATCAATTTTATTAATTTTATCTTTTTTACCTGCGCCAATATACAAAGTAACCCAGGGGGTATTTTCCGGGACAGAACTGTCTTCACCGATTTCCACAAGCTCAGTCTTATCAGTCAGAAACGAAGGATTTTCTTCCTCCGTAAGTATAACATAGGCTGTACCTTTTGCATTCATGCGAGCGGTCCTCCCGTTCCGATGCAGAAATGCCTCCTCGTTATGCGGAAGCTGGTAATGGATCACGTTTTCTATTTCTGGAATGTCTAAGCCACGGGAAGCCAGATCTGTTGTGATGAGTATCCGGTAACTCCCGTTTCTGAATTTCAACAATGCTTTTTCGCGATCATCCTGCTCCATGCCCCCGTGGAAAATTCCATGATCCAGGCCCATATCCCATAAGATCCCGCTGATTCGGTCAACTGCCTCCCGGTGATTGCAAAAAACTAAAGTAGCCTTATTTCCTATCCTGCAGATCAACGAAAAAAGCGTTTCCAGTTTGTCGGCTGCCTCTGAAACAACTCTTTTTATCTTCAAATCCGGAGCAATAGAATTATCCTTAAGGAAATTAACTTCAACAGGCTTTAAAGTTCCTGTAAAGGCCGGAATCTCCTGCATTTTAGTAGCCGATGTAAGGATTCGCCGCTTAAGATTTTTAAGCCGCCGGATAATGAACTCCATATCCCCGGCAAATCCGAACTCCAGTGCTTTATCAAACTCATCAAGAACAAGAGAATGAATAGAATCAGGATTAAAATTATCATTCCTCAGGTGATAAGCAATTCTTCCCGGGGTACCGATGAGCACCGCCGGAGCCTGTACCAGATTATTCTTTTCCGTTTTGACGGGGTGACCGCCATAACAACAATTGATTTTAAAGCCTGTGCCCATAGCTTTAAAGACTTGCTCAATTTGTAGTGCCAGTTCCCGGGAGGGTACTAGTATTATCGCCTGGACGCCCGCTAAATCAGATTTTAAATTTGAAAGAACCGGAATCAGAAATGCAATGGTTTTTCCGGAACCGGTTGGTGAAAGAAGGATTGTATCATTTGTCGAAGCTGCCTTTATTGCTGCCCGCTGCATTTCGTTCAACTCAGCAATCTTCAGATTATTTAATACTTTTTCTACCATGGCGTAAAGGTAGTTGCTTTAATCGGAATGAGGTAATATTCTACCATTGAGGCATCAAATTGCCTTCATTAAGTTCAATTACATCTTCAAAATAGGTACAATTTGCTTATTTTCGCCTGCTGAAAAACAAACCTCCAAAACTTACGTTTTTAAACATGATCAAAAAATTAATTCCTTTATTTCTGGCAGCAGGTGTGCTGTTATCGGCTTGCCAATCTAATTCGAAATCAAAAACAAATACTGATAGTATTGCAGTGCAGGCTGATTCCGATGTTCAGGAGAAAGATACCGTCCTGGAAACTACACCAGCAAAAAACGGAAAGATTGCAAGCGCTGCTGAAATATTAGCCAGACCTCAGGTACCTATCCTTTGCTATCACCAGATCAGGAACTGGACTGCCTCCGACGGAAAGGTAGGCAGAGACTACATCGTACCCACTGCTGAGTTCAAATCCCAAATGAAAATGCTGGCAGACAGCGGATATAACACAATTTTGCCAGATCAGCTTTATAATTACCTTGCCTATGGAGCTAAACTACCCGAAAAACCAATTATGCTAACCTTCGACGATACAAAACTGGATCAATGGACGGTTGCAATTCCTGAATTAAAAAAATATGGATTTAAAGGTGTGTTTTTTATTATGACCGTATCTCTGGGAAGGCCCAACTATATGAGTAAGGATCAGGTTAAACAGATGTCGGATGCAGGTCATGTCATCGGATCACACACGTATGATCATCAAAATGTTAAGAAGTACCAGGGAGAGGATTGGGTTACGCAAATAGAGAAGCCAACAAAGACTCTTCAGGAGATAACTGGCAAAGACATCAAATATTTTGCATATCCTTTCGGTTTATGGAATAAAGAGGCAATTCCTGAGTTAAAGAAACGCGGATTCAGTTCGGCATTTATTTTAGCTGAAAAGCGTGATGAGAATGATCCGTTATTTACTATCCGCAGGATCATTGCAAGCGGATACTGGAATACAAAAACATTACATAACAGCATTGTTAAGAGTTTTTAAGGACGTAACAATTTCGGTTCGTAATTATTTGATATTTTCAAATCTGGTATATTAGTATATTAAAAAAACCAATTTGGAAACCATCATTATCTTACCATGTTCCTAAAGGAGCCTTAAGAAAAGGTTATGATAGTTCATCACCATTAAAACCAATTATAAAACAATGAAAAAATTTATCATTCTAACACTTATCGCAGGACTCATTACCAGCTTTAATGCCTCTGCACAGCAAGATAAAAGCAAACGCCCAAGCCCGCCCGCAAAAGTGACTCAAACACTTTCTTCGGGAGCAGTAATTTCTATCGATTATAGCAGGCCTTCTGTAAAAGGACGATCTATGGAAATTCTTACGCCCGCCGGAAAGGTTTGGCGTACAGGAGCAAATGAAGCTACCATTTTCGAAGCCTCTAAAGAGGTAAAAATTGAAGGTAAAACCTTACCTGCCGGGAAGTATTCCATTTACAGTATTCCGGGTGATAAGGAATGGACATTGATTTTCAATAAAACATGGAACCAATGGGGTACTATTTATAAAGCAGAACAAGATGCCTTGCGCGTAAATGTGAAACCAGGTAAAGCTGATAAATTTACAGAAATGATGACCTTCAACATCGATCAAGGTGGAAAAGTTTCTCTTGTCTGGGGTGACACTCAGGTAGATTTTAAAGTGAAATAAAAAAAATCATTATATTGGAAGGGCTTAAGTTTATCACTTAAGCCCTTTTTTTGTTGCATATTGTTTGACAAAACCAGAATCCTGCATGAAGCTTATCTGCCGTTACTTTCTTTTAAACATTTTCCTCTTAATAACAATCACGTCATGCAATTCAGGTCCCCAAAATGCGATCAAACCAGATGACAAATATTTAGATAATGATTTCAAACCAGATGAATTTTACCCGGGGGGGCAGGTTGAACTTACAATTCCCTCTTCTGGCTCCCCGATGTTTGGATTTGCTTATACCGCTGATGGCAAGGGTCCCCATCCCACGGTGGTCTTGCTCCACGGTCTGCCCGGTAACGAGCGCAGCCTGGATCTCGCCCAGAGTTTAAGACGGGGCGGTTACAACGTGATATATTTTAATTATCGGGGTTCCTGGGGCAGTAAGGGTACTTTTGGGTTCCAGAATTCAATCGATGATGTCGGAGCGGTTCTTGATTATATCACTGACTCTCTTAACAGCTCAAGCTTAAAGGTTGATAAAGACCGGATCGCCCTGTATGGCCACAGCATGGGCGCCGGATTTTCGTTACTAGCGGGCTTGCAAGACCCGAGAGTGAAGGGCGTGATAGGTATCTCTGTATTTAACCCCTTTACATTGCTGCAGGGCGAGGAAGCCAGGGGAAATTTAATAAGCCTAAAAGAATATCTGCTGGCCCTGGGGATGCTTAACTGCAACCCTGATAAATTTCTGAATGATATATTAAATGACGTTGGCAAGTATAACATTGAAGGACTAATTGCAAGCTCCACCAAGCCAACATTGGTTATAGACGAGCATATGAACAACAAGGGGTTTACTAAATTGACCAGGCGAAAGAATTTTAGTTACAAAATATGGAATACAGACCACGCTTTTTCCAATCGCCGTATAGCGCTAACTGTAGAAGTTAAAAATTGGCTTGACAAAAACCTACCGGTAAAAGAAGAAAACAGGAATTGAACTATTCCACTTTTATAACGCGGAATAATTTTCCATTAAAATCAAATTCGTACCCTTCTTTTTGTTTCATAAGTTTTAATCCTATTGGAGACACTGAGGAAACAGCGTAATAGATACAATCGTCTAGTGTTAACTGGCCGAGACTGATGCTGATATAAAACTTTCCGTAGTTTGTGGTAACCAGTGCACCATTCTGAATTAACTCCATTGTTTTGACCGGATCAATTTTCTCAAGAACCAGCTTTAATCTCTGAGATTCCTCCAACTGTTTTCGGTTCCGGTCTATCTCCTGCTGCATCATCTCCCTGCTGGTTTCAAACTTATCCCCGGCACTGCTTTTTGTATCATCGTTTGCCGATTCACGTGCCGCAGCAATGGCCTCCTGGGCGCTTTCAATCCTATCTTCAACATAATCCATGCAAGCGCGGTGAAGTCTTTCTTTTATATAAGCCATAAAACAAAGGAGGGCATTTTAAAATCACAATAAAATAATTTTTCAAATTTTCTTTAGTTCCAGGAAAGCTTTGTCATAAGCTTCTTTCCGACATCTTAATTCCTTACCTTTGCACTTTATTTCAAATCATGATTACAGTATCCAGCTTATCCCTCCGTTTCGGAAAACGCACCCTTTTTGAGGATGTTAACCTGAAATTTACTCCGGGCAATTGTTATGGTATAATTGGCGCCAACGGGGCCGGAAAATCCACTTTCCTGAAAATTCTTTCGAAGGAAATAGACCCATCAACAGGGTCCGTTTCATTTACGCCAGGTGAACGCATGGCGGTCTTAAGTCAGAATCACTACGCTTTCGACGAGTTTCCGGTAATAGAAACGGTGATGATGGGTCATAAGGAATTGTACAACGTAATGAAGGAAAAAGACACGTTGTATGCGAAAGAGGACTTTACTGAGCAGGATGGGGAACGGGCAGGTGAACTTGAAAATATATTCGCTGAAATGGACGGATGGAATGCTGAGAATAATGCTGCAACCATGCTTAGTAATTTGGGTATAAAAGAAGAATTCCACTATAGTTTGGTAAAAGATCTTGATGGAAACCAAAAAGTGCGTGTATTACTTGCTCAGGCCTTATTCGGCAAGCCGGATATTCTGTTATTAGATGAGCCTACCAATGACCTGGACATCCAAACTATAGCCTGGCTCGAAGATTTTCTCGCATCCTATGAAGGAATCATTTTGGTCGTGTCACACGACAGGCACTTTTTAGATACCGTTTGTACTCATGTGCTGGATATCGATTTCAGCAAAATGACAATTTATACAGGTAATTATACCTTCTGGTATGAATCGAGCCAGCTGGCCTTAAAACAACGGACTGATCAAAATAAAAAGACAGAAGAACGCGTAAAAGAACTTCAGGAGTTTATTCGGCGTTTTAGCGCCAATGCATCTAAGTCCAAACAGGCAACGAGCAGGAAAAAGGCCTTAGACAAGATTAATATTGATGAGATCAAGCCGTCTAACAGGAAGTATCCAGGAATTATTTTCAATCATCAGGGCCGTGAGGCAGGGGATCAGATCCTGCAAATAAGTAATCTCCGAAAAGAGCTGAACGGTGAGATATTATTTTCAGGAATTAATCTGATGGTTAATAAGGGAGACAAGATTGCTGTTCTTTCTGAAAATAGTCTTGCAACTACTGCCTTCTATGATATCCTGACTGGACGGGATAAAGATTACAAAGGAGAGTTTAAGTGGGGCGTAACAATCAATATTGCCGACATTCCGAATGACAATTCTGAGTACTTTAAAGGAAAAGACACCAATCTTGTGGACTGGCTGCGGGAATATTCAGAAGGTGATAAAGACGAACAGTTTATCCGTGGCTTTTTGGGACGGATGTTATTTTCAGGCGAGGAAGTTCTAAAACAGTCCTCTGTCCTTTCCGGTGGAGAGAAAATGCGCTGTATGTTCTCCAGAATGATGCTCCAACAAGCAAACTTATTAATGTTCGACGAGCCGACAAATCATCTTGACCTGGAATCTATCACCGCTTTGAATAATGGCATGAAAGACTTCAAAGGCGTGATCCTGTTTACCTCCCGCGACCATGAATTGACCGAAACTGTTGCAAACAGAATCGTTGAGCTGACGCCTGGAGGTATTATCGACAAGCTGATGACATATGATGAATACATCAACAGCGACACGGTTAAACAGCAGCGTGAAGAGTTGTATTCTTTAGCTTAAACAAACGGTTGCTGATAAAGAAAAGCCATTGATTGATCGATGGCTTTTCTTTGTGAAGAAAGTCTAGAACCTCGCCCTCGTTTTTAATTCCGAAATAGGCATTGTCAGCATTCTCCCCACTGGCTTTCCATTTTTATAGCTTATCAGCTTTAACTGAACAGCATCTATTGGTGCTATTAATGGTGTGGTATATTTTGGGTAGAATTTATCTGGAAAAGAATTATCAAAACTATAATAAATTTCGAGGTCCGGAACTTCAGTACTAAGCTCAATTTTTAGTCTGTTATCCCTGGTTTTGCTTGCTTTAAATATCGGGTCGTATACACTTGGCGCATATTTAGTTTCAGCGTAATCCAAACGCCTGAAGTGGTTTTCAACTCTGGCAAAAAAATCGGGCCAGTTCTTAGAATCCTTCGGTGACCAAACTGATTCGGCAATTGCAAAGCCACGCGGCCAGGTCATATATTCCGCCTGACGTATGTTATAAACTTGTTCTGTCCACAAATTCGCCTGTCCGCCTTTAATGTATTGAGGATCAACTCCCTCGGGAACAGGCTCAAATTCATATGATTTATTTAATCGCAGAGAAGCATACACCTTCGGTTCTGAAATAACATCAGACTGCATATAGTCTAGATATGCATATGTTGTTGGGCTCATTACTACCTGATGTTTATCGCGAGCAGCCTCAATTCCATATTTCATACCCCTCCAACTCATTACTGCTGTTGATTTACTGACCCCACCTTCAAGAACCTCATCCCATGCCATCATTTTTTTGCCTTTAGACTCAACTATCTTTTCTACCCGCTTTGTAAAATACCCTTGAACTTCTTTAATATCTTTCATACCCTCGCGAGTCATTAGGGCTTTTACCTGGGTGTTATTCTGCCAGAAATTAATTGGCGCTTCATCTCCTCCCAGATGGATATATTCGAAAGGAAAAAGTTCCGCAATCTGGGTCAAAATCGTGTCCATGAAAGTATATACTTTTTCGTTTGCGGGACACAATGTATTATCAATTAACGCCTTTGGTGGAGCGCCGCCGGACCAGTCCATAATTTTCTCTCCCGAACGTGGTTTATAGTTTACAGCTTCAGGAGTACATGAAAGTTCAGGATATGCTGCTATGGCTGCCAGGCTATGTCCCGGTACGTCTATTTCAGGCATAATATCCACGAACCGGTCTTTAGCATATTTAATAAGTTCCCTTATATCATCCTGGGTATAAAAACCACCGTAATCACGGGGTTCATCGGCCGTTGGGGGAATAAAATCGCCGAATGTACCAGTTCTGTTAACCCGCCATGCTCCAACCTCAGTTAACTTCGGGAGGCCCTTGATTTCAATCCTCCATCCTTCATCATCCGTAAGGTGAAGGTGCAGCAGATTGTATTTATACCGCGCCATAGCATCAATGTACTGCTTAACTTCGCCTTTAGTAAAAAAGTGGCGTGCAACATCAAACATTAAACCCCTCCAGCCGAGTTTAGGATAATCTGTAACCTCAGATACAGGCAGTGCCCAGTGGATGTTTTTAACCTGCACTTTGCTCTCGATTTCTACCGGGAACATCTGAATAAGGCTCTGTGTACCGTAAAACAATCCCGCCGCTTTATTGGCTTTTATCGTTACGAGCGCAGGTGTAACTGATAAGCTATATCCTTCATTGCCCAGTTTCGGATCATTCTGAGTATTTAAAAGAAGCTTAATAGTTGGATTAGCAGAAGTGGTAACAGTTGTAACTTTATAACCGGTGGGCTCAGACAATCTTTGGCGAAGAAATGCCAGTGTATGAGTTAGATCAGGATTATTCTCCGCCTGAATAATAACAATTTTAGGCAACGTGAAATGACCGGAACCTTTAACGAATGAAACTGGCTTAGGAATTATTGAGATTCCGGTGCTAGGCAATTGACTGAAAGCACCGATCGAAAAAAATAGACAAACTAAGAATAGAACCGATTTTTTCATGAAATTCACATATAGTTAAATGATTCTGCAATTTATTCAAATAAACAAACCTATTAAGGAGAGTGCAGGTTAACGTCACCCTAAACGTGCAGAGGTCCATTTCTTAAGCTTCTAATGGCCTGAGTGGCCATCAGCACCATGAGCGTGGCCATGGGAAAGTTCTTCTTCTGTAGCCTCACGAACAGAGATGATCTTTCCGATAAAGTGCAGGTCCTGGCCGGCCATCGGGTGATTCAGATCTACTGTAACAGCTGTATCAGAAATACTAGTCACCTGGGCCCTGAACTGATTGCCCTCATTGTCCTGAAGTGGCAAAACAGATCCGATTTCAGGTTTCTCCATTTCGCCGAACATATCGAGCGGAAGCTCAGCAACTGCATTCTCATCTTTTGTACCATAAGCATCTGCAGCTGTAAGCTGAAAATCATAACTATCGCCAGTTGAAAGTCCAGCCAAATTTTCCTCAAATTTGGGCAACATCATGCCTACTGCATACAAGAATACAAGAGGATTCTGCTCATCGGCTTTTTCAACAAAAACTTCTTCGCCATTTTCTATGGTGTAAAGATCATAAGTCAGCGCTACAACGCTGTTCGGTTGAATGTTCATTCTGTTAAATTTTAAGTAATTAGCTAAAAATGGTTGTTAGTCCTGTTTTCCAATCCCCGCAACTGGGTTATCAATTTGTTTTAAAGCGTCAGCTACCTCAGTCACAGGTAAAGAACAAGTTCTATTTTGACATATATAATATTTTGTATCTCCATCCATTTTATCGCGCAGCAAAGGTAAGGTTCCTGATGTGCCCCCCAAAAGAATTTTGTTCGGAACGTAATGTTTTTCAAATTCTAGCCGCTTTTTTTCCGCTTCTGAACCCGTTATAGCAATTTCAAAGATTCCGGATATCCTGAATAATAACAGAGAAGCCCAGTTAGAATATCCGGATGGGTACTTTATCATATGTGGCTCAACAGTCCTAAGCATTTGCTCCGAAATCTTGGAGTACTGCTCGTTATCAAAAAAATGTCCCAGCCTAAATAGGTTAAGAGCCATCGCGGAATTTGAGGAAGGAATTACATTGTCAGTTATTTCTGCTTTTCTGGCGATGAGTTCCTCACTTCTGCAGGACGTGTAATAAAACAAGCCGGGTTCCTGATCATAAAAATCGGAGATCGCATGGTCAGTTAACTGCCTCGCCAGTTCCAGCCAATGCTCATCAAAGGTCGATTCATATAGTCCAATAAGTCCATCAATAATAAACGCATAGTCATCCAGGAACGCATCAAAGCTGTCCTCGGATTGGTAAACCCGGATGAGGCAATTATTCTGAATAAGGTTTTGAGTGATGAAGTCCGCACTCCGTAAAGCACTGGCAAGAAACTTATCCTCGGCAAATACCCGGTATGCATCAGTATATGCACGCAACATCAGCCCATTCCATGAGGCAAGAATCTTGTCGTCAAGCCCGGGGCGCACTCTCACTGCCCTCCTGTCGAAAATTTTCTTCTTAGCATCGGCAATTTTCTGAACCAGTTCTTTTTCATTGACGCCAAGTTTCCGCGCCAGCTCAGCATCATCCTGCTTTCTAAAGAAAATATTGGTCCTTTCCTCTTCCCAATTACCTTCCTCAGTAATATTATAATAAATATTAAAAAGATCTGCATCCTCGCCAAGGATGTTTTGAATTTCGCTTCTATTAAAAGTATAGAATTTGCCCTCAATGCCTTCGCTGTCTGCATCAAGAGCGGAATAAAAACCCCCTTTCGGGGATGTCAATTCGTTTTCAATAAACTCTAATGTCTCAAATACAATCTTTTTATAAAGTTCATTGCCTGTATATTGGTATGCTTCAGCGTAAAGGGAAACCAGCTGCGCATTATCATAAAGCATTTTTTCAAAATGGGGAACGTGCCATTTTCCATCAACAGAGTATCTCGCAAAGCCCCCTCCGATTTGATCGTAGATTCCCCCAAACGCCATTTTTTCAAGCGTGATATTAACTGCAACATGAGCGGCATTATCATTCATGAGATGAGCATAACGCAACAAAAACTGCCAGTTATTCGGCAAGGGGAATTTGGGTGCACGGTTATACCCACCTTCAACAAGGTCAAACGACCGTTTCCAGGGCTCAAAAATTTGAATGATGTCATTTTTGCTGAATCCAGCTTCTGACCGAACTGGAATGAGTTGTTCGCTCTGACGAATGCCTTCCGTAAGCCTTACAGCATATTCCTCTGCCTCGCCAGGCTTTGTTTCCCAAAATTCTGCCAAATTCAAAAGCAAACTTATCCAATCAGGTTTTCTGAAATAAGTACCCCCGTAAATTGGCCGCTGATCTGGAAGGCAGAAACAATTAAGTGGCCATCCGCCACTGCCCGTCATTAGCTGAACAGCGCTCATATAGATCTGGTCAATATCAGGTCTTACCTCCCTATCTATTTTGATGCAGATAAAGTGCTCATTCATCACATCTGCAACCTGCTGATTCTCGAAACTTTCATGCTCCATAACATGACACCAGTGACACGCCGAATATCCAATGCTAACCAGGATTAACTTGTTTTCTCTTTTTGCCCTGGTTAGCGCTTCCTCGCCCCATGGATACCAGTCTACCGGGTTATTTGCGTGCTGAAGTAGGTAAGGTGAGGTTTGGCCCGCTAATCTGTTTGACATTTAATTGATTTATAGCGCAAAAATAGCAAAGCGAGCCTTTAAATGGTGCACTAAGCAATAATTAATCTCCATTAGACTAACCAAAAGGGAAAGGGAAAGTTTAGTTTTTTATTTTTTTGCGTAAAAGTTAAACCTTTACTTTGGAGCACAAAATCAATATTTTATTATGAAGATCACCCACACAGATATTTACCGCTTTAGCATACCCATGGAGCCGTTCGTTATTGCGACCGGTATAATGGACTATGCCCAGAATGTTTTCATAAGGGTTCATACCGACAGTGGCTATTATGGAGTAGGAGAATGTTCTGCATTCCCGATGATCGTTGGAGAAACTCAGGAAACCTGTTTGGCCATGGCGAAAGAGTTTGCAGGAATATGGAAGGGAAAGGATCCATCAGATTTTGAAGCACGTATTCAGGACCTTCATAATGTAGCGGCCCATAATTCGACAAGCAAAAGTGCTTTTGACATCGCTGTATATGATCTTGCGGCCAAAGCAGCCGGTCAGCCGCTTTATAAATTTTTAGGAGGCGAGAAACGCATGGTCGAAACAGACATGACCATTGGCATTGGTACAGCGTCTGAAATGAGCGATTTAGCCTTGGGTTATCAAAAAAAAGGTGCCAGGATTTTAAAAATCAAACTGGGTAAAAAACCCGGGGATGATCTGGAGAGGATGCGGATGATCAGAAGGACCGTGGGGCCCGAAATGATTTTGAGAATTGATGCCAATCAGGGGTGGAATTACGACGAGGCCATGACATGTCTTGATGGTATGAAAGATCTTAACATTGAGTTCTGCGAACAACCTATGAGGACATGGTATGATGATATACTTCCAGATCTACGCAGGCAATCTCCAATAAAGATTATGGCTGATGAAAGCTGTTACAACCATCATGACGCCCGTAAACTTATCAATTCAAAGAGCTGCGATTACATTAATATTAAATTTTCCAAATCCGGTGGAATAAACGAAGGATTGAAAATTCACCAGGTGGCCAAAGACGCAGGGGTTCCCTGTATGATCGGGAGTATGCTTGAAAGCAGGATAGCACTTACCGCCAATTTACATTTTGCGTATGCCTGCGATAATATTCAATTTTTCGACCTTGATACCTGCTTATTGGGCCATTTGATAGATCCTGTTAAGGGTGGCCTTACCTATCAGGGTTATATACTTGATCTCCCGGAAACTAACGGAATTGGTGCTGATGCAGACGAGGAATTTCTCAAAACCTGTCAACGTTTCACTATATAAGGTTAGTAATGGACAATTGACGGTTGTTGGCTGGCGAAAAAGTTTTACCGCTGTCAACTGTCAACTGCCCAATTTTTACCTGCTTAATTCAGCAAAATACTTATGAAACAAAGGAATCGTTTCTATCCCTTTATAAAAATTAGCGATATCAAATTTTTCATTCGGAGAATGGAGATTATCGCTGTCAAGACCGAAGCCCATTAATACGGTTTTTATACCTAATTCCTTTTCAAACAGAGCAACAATAGGTATACTACCTCCCCCCCGCGTTGGAATAGGTTCCTTACCAAAAGATTCGAGAATAGCTTTTTGTGCTGCTTTATATGCGATGCTGTCAGTCGGAGTAACTACAGGTTCTCCCCCGTGATGCGGACTGACTTTCACTTTTACACTTTTAGGAGCAATTTTCTCAAAGTAATTTTGAAAAAGTTGGGTAATTTCGTCAGAACTCTGGTTGGGCACCAGCCGCATGGAGATTTTAGCGAATGCCTTGCAAGGTAATACAGTCTTGGCGCCTTCGCCAATATAACCTCCCCAAATACCGTTCACTTCGAGGGTTGGGCGGGTACCAGTACGCTCGAGCGTACTATAGCCTTTTTCACCCCAGAGTTCCTCAACTTCAAGATCTTCTTTATATTCCGACTCGTCATATGGTGCTTTATTAAGATCATCCCTTTCTTTAGAACTTAATTCTACAACCTTGTCATAAAAACCAGGAATGGTAATATGATTATTTTCATCGTGCATTGAGGCGATCAGTTTTGCAAGAATAGTAGCCGGATTTGCTACTGCTCCTCCATAAACGCCGGAATGCAGGTCACGATTAGGGCCGGTTACTTCAACCTCAACATAGGACAATCCACGTAAGCCCGTTTCAAGTGAAGGGTGTTCAAGGCTGATCATAGATGTATCCGAAATTAATACAACATCAGCTTTAAGTCTTTCTTTATTCTCAGCGACGAAAAGCCCTAAATTCGCAGAACCTACTTCTTCCTCACCTTCAATCATAAATTTAACATTGCAAGGCAATGCGCCCGTCTGCATCATCAGCTCGAATGCTTTAACATGCATATAGAACTGTCCTTTGTCGTCACAGGCGCCGCGGGCGTAGATTTTCTCATCACGGACTGTAGGTTCAAAAGGAGGTGTTTTCCACAACTCCAGGGGGTCAGGTGGTTGTACATCATAATGTCCGTACACCAGCACCGTAGGCACAGATTTGTCAACCAATTTCTCCCCGTAAACGATAGGATATCCAGCAGTTGTGCAAATTTCAACTTTCTCAGCACCTGCAGCTTTTAACTTCTCTGCCACAAATTCCGCTGTCTTAATCACATCACCTTTATACTTCGGATCTGCACTAACCGAGGGGAAACGGAGAAGTTCAAAAAGCTCGTCCAGGAAACGCTGCTTATTTTCACTAACATATTTTCTTATCTCTTGCATACAAATGGTTTTGAGCAAAGATAGAAATCTTAAATAGCCATTCCATAAATGGTAAATAAAATACCAGGTGGAATGGCTATTATCGAATATAAATGGCTTTTAGTCCCAGCTTGCGAGCCGCTTTTCATCCAACTTATTCGAAAAGTCCAGCTTCTCTATGGCTTTCACCTTTGGGGCTGGTACAGATTCAGGCGTCTTGTTCACAACAGTAAAACCTAGAGAAATAAAACCTGCTATAACTGTTACTATAATTAATTTTTTCATGGTCGCTTTATGATTATTATTTGCATTAATTAAAATTATCTACTTTTTTTTCTCAGTTCAGTCCTAATAGCTGCCGGGGCCAGTGTGTCAGTTTCACCGTCATAGGTCACTGTGATAAGAGCGCGGCTGGTTCCAGTACCCGCGATATCCCACTGACCACAACCGCGGCATGAAACACCCTTGTCAGCTTTTAGCAGTGTTGTTTCGGCAGGCACAAGAGTGTCGTCCTTTTCACATCCACTGAAAATAATTGTTCCTAAAATTGCGATCGTTAATAATACCTTTTTCATGATTTGCGTTTTTTTGTTTGTTAATATTATTTTAATTGATGATTTAGCACTAAAATATAATCCGTCAGTGTAAAAAAATTCTAACGGTTTGGACTAATTGATTAAATTTATTCTAAACTTACAGCCAGATCAGGGATGAAAATATTGACCTTTATTTTATTATTTATAAGCTTTAATGCGTATACTCAAAATACTGTAAAAGGTTCTACAAATATTACAACAAATTCTGATACTTCCACAGTAATTTCACTTAATAATCAAGCATTTAAGGCCCGACTAATTAATCCTGCTGTAACAATAGCTAAGTCCAAAAAAGCCTTAACACTAGCTTTAAAACTACAGCATAACAACGGAATTGCAGAATCTTACAGGGTAATTGGCATCGGTAACAGCTACAAGAACTCTATAGATTCGGCAGTAGAAAACTATCTTAACGCCTTAACCTATTTTAGAAAAGGCAAGAATTTACAGGGCGAGGCGAAAGTTTATAACAATATCGGAAATCTTTATCGGGACATCGAGCCCAATAAATCTCTTGAAAATTTCAACAAAAGTCTGGTAATTGCCAAGAAGTTGGAGATAAAAGATCTGATAGCAGGTCTTTACCTCAATATAGGGACGGCTTATCAAAAGCTAAAAAACTATCCCAGAGCATTGTCTTATTATAAGTTAAGCCTGTCTATATTCAAGAATCTGGGCAATAAGATCGGTGTGATACAAAGCCATCAAAATCTGGGCGTTTTATATTTTAATTTAAGGAACTATAGTAAGGCTGAAGAGAATCTCCTGGAAGGTTTAGCAAAGGCAAAAAAAGAAAATCTTACAAATTCAGTTGCTTCTATCAATTTGACTCTCAGTTCGATACATATTGCCCAGGAAGAGTTTGAAAAAGCCGGACGATCAATAGAAGAAGGATTGGTTTATACGAGAATGCTGAAGGATGAAAGACTGGAATACAACTATATTCTTACTTCTTATGAACTTGAAAACAAGCGAAAAAACTATTTCAAAGCTCTGGGTTATCTTCAGCAAGCCTACAAGCAGGATAGTGTCCGATACGCGAATAATGTATCAGACAAAATCAGTTTGTTGGAGTCGCAGCATGTTCAATTAGAAAAACAAAAAGAAAGTGAATTAATCATCGCCAGACAGAGATATACTCAGACACTTTTTGTGGCCAGCAGTATTGTCGCCCTGCTTGCTTTTTTCGTTATTTTTCTATTAGTGAAAAACGTAAAGAAGTCATCACAGACCAATTTCCAGTTAACCCGTTTAAACGAGGAGGTATCGAAACAAAAGGATCATCTGGACCGCACAAACCAGAATCTGGAAGAGCTTATTGAGGAGAGAACTATTGATCTTAAGATAAAAAATAAAAAACTTTCTGAATATTCTTCCCACCTCTCCCATCAGATCAGAAGCCCCGTAGCGACTTTGAAGGGTCTTATGCTTCTGGAAAACGACAACCTGATAGAAAAGGAGGAATTTGTGGAACAACTGGGAAAATGTATAGATGATCTTGACGATAAAATCATTAATATCAATGAGAACCTGAACAATCCGGGTCGTTCAAGTTTGATTAATGAAGATTAGTGTTCACTAATTTTTCTCAACATTTTCAATTACGGAACCCGGTCAAAGTCCTAATCTCAAATCTCTTTAGTAATTTAGCGCAGAAAAAAAGGATTAGATTTTGGATTATTTAGATGGCTTAAATCCTTCACAGAGGGCGGCGGTAGAACAAACAGAAGGGCCGGTGATGATTGTAGCTGGGGCTGGTTCTGGCAAAACCAGGGTTATAACCTATCGTGTCGCTCACCTTATCAGGCGCGGGGTTGATCCTTTTAATATCCTGGTACTTACCTTCACAAACAAGGCTGCCAAAGAAATGCGGGAGCGGATAATGAAAGTGGTTGGAGCGGAAGCAAAAAATATCTGGATGGGAACTTTCCACTCGGTCTTCGCAAAGCTGCTCCGTGTGGAAGCACAGAAGATCGGCTACCCTAATAATTTCACTATCTACGATACCGATGATAGTAAAAGCCTCATTAGAAGCATTTTAAAGGAGCAGCAGCTTGACGACAAGCTATATAATGCAAATTTTGTTTACAACCGTATTTCATCATCTAAAAACAACTTAATATCGCCTGCAGAGTATTTGCAGAACGAACACATCCAGGCTGAAGATTTTTCTTCCGGAAGAGGGAAGATGGGCGAGATTTATCAAACCTATGCTCAAAGGTGCTACCGGGCGGGTGCAATGGATTTCGACGACCTTCTGTATAAAACCAACGTGCTTCTTAGAGAGCATCCCGAAGTACTTTATAAATACCAGAATAAGTTCAAATACTTGATGGTGGATGAGTATCAGGACACCAATTTTTCCCAGTATTTAATAGTTAAAAAACTGGCTGCAAATAATGAGAATATTTGCGTAGTAGGCGATGACGCCCAAAGTATTTATGCTTTTAGGGGCGCCAATATTCAGAACATTCTGAATTTTGAAAAAGACTATCCCGACCTTAAAGTTTTTAAACTCGAACAGAACTACCGCTCAACACAGAATATTGTCAATGTAGCTAACAGCATTATCGCCAATAATAAAAATCAGCTTAAAAAGTCCGTGTTCTCTGAAAATGAAACTGGTGATAAAATTAAAGTTTCCCGGGCGTTCAGTGATAATGAAGAGGGTAAGATTGTAGCCGAAGCTATTGCCCAGGAACAGGCTCTAAAGGGATCAAAATATCGCGACTTTGCAATATTATATCGCACCAATGCTCAGTCGAGGGCTATGGAAGAGGCCCTGAGGAAACTCAATGTCCCTTACAAAATTTATGGCGGTCTTTCATTCTACCAGCGAAAAGAAATAAAAGATCTCATCGCTTATTTCAGGCTAACTTTTAATCCTAATGATGAAGAAGCAATTAAGAGGGTCATAAATTATCCCCGCCGGGGAATTGGGGATACGACGATAGAGCGGATCATCATCGCCGCCGATCAGCACAACCTTACCCTTTGGGAGATCATTGTCGATTCCAACCGTTATCTCGATTCCCGGAGCGCTACAGCCGTTGGAAACTTCGCATTGATGATTCAGAGCTTTCAGGTTATGACAAAAACCCACTCGGCATATGATACAGCTCTGCATATCGCCCAGCATTCAACCCTCTTAAAAGATTTGTATTCTGACAAATCTATTGAAGGCTTAAGCAGGTACGAGAATATCCAGGAGCTCCTAAACGGTATCAAAGAGTTCAGTGAGCGGGAAGATCTTGAAGAAAAAGGCCTGGAGGTTTTCATGCAGGATGTGGCCCTGCTTACCAACGACGACAACGATAAAAACCCAAATGCCGATACAGTTTCTCTAATGACAATACATTCTGCCAAAGGACTTGAATTTGATAACGTGTTTGTTGTCGGGCTAGAAGAAAACCTATTTCCTTCGCAGATGTCCTTGAGCTCCCGTGTAGATCTTGAAGAAGAGCGCAGGCTTTTCTATGTCGCGATTACAAGAGCGGGCAAAAAATTAAATTTATCTTATGCAACTTCACGATATCGGTGGGGAACATTAACAAGTTGCGAACCAAGCAGATTTATTGATGAAATCGATGCCAGTTATATAGAGCTTGACTTCAAGCCTCAGTTAAAAAATACCGGAAACCCATTTTTCGACGAAGAAAGGTCAGCGTGGCAGCAAAAAGAAACGTTCAGCCGCCCAAAAGCAGCCCCGCCTCAGAAGATGACTTCGATTTTACCGAAGGCTCACGTTCCCAGCGCAGACTTTGCACCTTCCGACACATCCGGGCTTCAGGTCGGCATGGAAGTTGAACATGAGCGGTTCGGCTATGGAAAAGTTATTAACCTTGAAGGGAACAAACCTGATATAAAGGCCACGATATTCTTTAAAGATTTAGGACAGAAGCAATTATTACTAAAATTTGCTAAATTGAAAATTGTTAGATAAAACCAAAATGCCGCTCCTAAGCTCAAAAACCACATATTTGAGTTAGCGCAAAAACTGATTACCATGACATTCGATTATAATACCACAAGGAAAAAGCTAATTCTTGCCGAATACGGACGTAACGTGCAGAATATGGTGAAATATATTGTTGATCTCCCAACAAAGGATGAACGAAATCGTTACGCCCAGGTTGTCATTGATCTGATGGGTTTTTTAAATCCCCATCTTCGTGATGTGGCTGACTTTAAACATAAATTATGGGATCATTTACACATCATATCCGATTTCAAAATTGATGTGGATTCGCCCTATCCTAAGCCTTCGGAAGATGCCATCCGCTTTAAACCTGCACCTTTGTCTTATCCGCAGCAGCGCATTAAGTATAAGCATTATGGAAAAACTGTTGAACTAATGATCAGCCGAGCTAAAGCAATAGAAGATCCGCAAAGGAAACAACTGATGGTTCAATCAATTGCAAACTTCATGAAAATGGCCTATGTCACCTGGAATAAAGACAGCGTAGCAGATGAAACGATAATCAAAGATCTTCGGGAAATGTCAAATGGCGCTTTGCAACTGGAGGAAAATGTGAACCTTCAACGGATTGAAGTACGCCAGCCTGCTCCTGCGAACAGGCAGAGAAATAGCAACCAGAATAATAAGAACAGGCAAAACACAAACAGCGGCCGGAATGCTGCCGGTTCAAACCGTCAGCGATCTAATAATCCGGGAGGCAAAAGATATTAACAAAGATTTCTCTATAATGCGTGCTAAAATCGCCTTATTTAAAACGGTCGCCATCTGAATTTGGCTTCATTAAAACATTAAACTTTATCGTATTAGATGAATGCATTTGAAATTGTTGGTGGAAAGCCACTAAAAGGCGAAATAATCCCACAGGGAGCAAAGAATGAAGCCCTGCAGATTATTTCGGCTGTACTACTTACTCCGGAAAAAATTACCATAAGCAACATTCCCGATATCAAAGACGTGAATAAACTCATTGAGCTCATCGGCGATCTCGGAGTGAAAATTGAACGTTTAAGCAAAGACACGTACACATTTGAAGCATCAAATATTAACCTGGATTTTTTTCATTCTGAAACGTTCCGATCCAAAGGTGGTAGTTTAAGAGGGTCTATCATGATCGTAGGTCCATTACTTGCGCGTTTCGGTAAAGCGGCAATCCCAAAACCAGGAGGCGATAAGATTGGAAGAAGGCGTCTTGATACCCATTTTCTCGGTTTTGAGAAGCTGGGTGCCAGGTTTGTTTACGACAAGAAAACCAATTTTTTTAATGTTGATGCAAGTGATCTGAAAGGTGCTTATATCCTTTTGGATGAAGCTTCGGTTACAGGAACGGCTAATGTGGTCATGGCAGCCGTACTTGCTAAAGGCGTTACCACCATTTATAATGCTGCATGTGAACCTTACCTTCAGCAATTATGTAAAATGTTAAACCGGATGGGAGCAAAAATCGCCGGGGTAGGATCCAATCTTCTGACCATTGAAGGTGTAAAAAAACTTGGCGGGACTGAACATAGATTGCTTCCGGATATGATTGAAATAGGTTCTTTTATAGGCCTTGCCGCTATGACTGAATCTGAAATAACCATCAAAGATGTAAAATTCCAGGAACTCGGTATGATTCCTGAGGTATTTAGAAAACTGGGCATTCAATTCGAACTTCGTGGAGATGATATATATATACCGTCTCAGAAACACTACGAAGTTGAAACGTTTATCGACGGATCTATAATGTCTATTGCCGATGCCCCATGGCCTGGCTTTACGCCCGATCTGCTGAGCATCATGCTTGTTGTTGCCACACAGGCAAAAGGTAATGTGTTGATCCATCAAAAAATGTTTGAAAGCCGGCTGTTTTTCGTCGATAAACTGATTGATATGGGTGCTCAGATTATCTTATGTGATCCGCACCGTGCAACAGTGATAGGTCTAGATAAAAAAGTAAAGCTTAAAGGAATTTCTATGACTTCTCCCGACATACGTGCCGGGGTTTCTTTGCTTATAGCCGCACTTTCAGCTCAAGGCACGTCGACAATTTTCAACATTGAACAGATAGAACGGGGCTATCAGGATATAGATATCAGGCTAAGAGCTCTTGGGGCAAATATTAAACGAATCACAGCTACCGACAGCGGGCATTAGACATTACATCGGTACTGTAGAGAACCCAAACGCGCGGGAAAAAGGCAACGCAATTTACCTTCTATCAGACGCGCTGATCGATATTAACTGATGTTACCAGGACGAGCGTGAAAAAGAGTTCTATCACTAACTAAGGATAATGCAATTCTTTTCCCGGCAATAGTTTAAGCAGATATAGCATTTATTATGTCATACTGAGTAATGATCTCAATTTTGCCGTTTTCATCCTCTACCAAAACTGCCATGTTATCTTTATTGATGATGGATGAAATTTTATCTATCGAGGTATTCAAATCGATAAAGGGAAAAGAAGCTGTCATGATCTCTTTTACACTTCCAGATTTTAAGCCTGGATTCTCTAACACGGAATTTAATATATCACTCTCAGTTAATTTCCCGATAATCATCCCTTGCTGAGTAACCGGAATCTGCGAGATATTGAGAGATTTGATGGTATTTATAGCTTCAAGTACAGATTTTTCACAATCGATGGTGATAATGTCCTGACTTTCTCTTTTTGATAAAATTGATTTGGCTGTGAGTTTTTCATCAGCTAAAAATCCGCGCTCACGAAGCCAGTCTTCATTATACATTTTCGCCATATATCTTGATCCATGATCATGAAAAATTATTACAGCTACGTCGCCATCCTTTAGTTCATTTTTTAACTGCATAAGCCCTGCCAGAGCAGAACCGGCTGAATTTCCAGCAAAGATACCCTCCTTTCGGGCTATCTCCCGCGTCATCAGAGCTGCATCTTTGTCTGTTACCTTTTCGAACCTGTCTATTACATTGAAATCAACATTCTTTGGCAGAAAATCTTCGCCTATGCCTTCAGTAATGTATGGATATATCTCATTTTTGTCGAACTCGCCTGTTTCCTTATATTTCTTGAATACTGAACCATAAGTGTCGATACCCCAGACTTTAATCTTAGGATTCTGCTCTTTCAGGTACTTGCCCGCCCCCGATATCGTACCGCCGGTTCCAACGCCAACAATTAAATGTGTGATTTTTCCCTCTGTTTGTTGCCATATTTCAGGCCCGGTCTGCTCATAGTGAGCTTTGGTGTTTGATAAATTGTCATACTGGTTTGGCTTCCACGAATTTGGAACTTCGCGCTCCAAACGAGTTGAAACTGAATAATAAGAACGCGGGTCTTCCGGCTCAACGTTCGTTGGACAAACAATAACTTCTGCCCCAAATGCCCTCAGGGCATCAACTTTTTCTTTGGATTGCTTATCAGTAGTCGTAAAAATGCACTTGTATCCTTTTATAACTGCTGCTATTGCGAGCCCCATTCCCGTATTACCAGAGGTCCCTTCTATTATAGTTCCCCCCGGTTTTAACCTACCATCCTTCTCCGCATCTTCAATCATTTTAATGGCCATCCTGTCCTTGATAGAATTGCCCGGATTTGTCGTTTCAATTTTTGCCAATACAGTTCCTTTTACGTCCCTGGTAATCACGTTTAACTTTACGAGCGGAGTATTGCCAATTGTTTCGAGAATATTGTTGTACCACATAATACAAATTTACGGAAATACTTTATGGATGGTCAGGATATATTAACTCCATAAAATTTTATTAGATAAATCTTATATATTAGAATATCATATTTTATACTATTGCCGTAAATCTCAACCAATTTTCAGCTGACGAGTTACCTACAGATTCTAAAATAAATTTATCAAAAACCCTATGTATATAAACCTAACCCGATCACTAAGTTTACTCCTGGTTTTTACTTTGATCAATTCTCTCAGCAGCTTCTCACAGTCTTCAAGAAAAAAAAAGTACGTTGTTAACGGCTACGTAGGCGGATACCGCGGTACACCCGTAAATATTGATGAGATTGATGCTAATAAATTGACCCACATTAATTACGCCTTTGTAAATTGTATCGACAGCATGGCGGTCTTAAGCAACCTGAAAACGGATACGATAAACTTCAGGCTGTTAAATCAGTTAAAGAAAGTTAATCCAGATCTCCAGATATTAATTTCTATTGGGGGCTGGACATGGAGTAAGAACTTTTCTGATGCTGTTCTTACACCAACTTCCCGCGTTTTATTCGCAAAAACAAGCGTTGATATATTAAGACAACACAATCTGGATGGTGTGGATATCGATTGGGAGTATCCGGGTCAACGCGGAGATAATAACAAATTCCGTCCCGAGGATAAAGTGAACTTTACGTTGATGTTCGTAGAACTCAGGAAAGAACTGGACAAGCTTTCGGCTGAAACCGGCAAAAAATATCTGCTTACTGCCGCACTCGGGGCCTCTAAGAATTTCATTGCAAATACTGAAATGGACAAGGTGGCAAAACTTCTTGATTACGTGTATTTAATGACTTACGATTTTGGCGGTCCAAATGGGACGGTCGGCCACCATACCAACCTATACTCGTACGGCCCTGATGGAAAAAGTTCTTCTGCAGATCAGGCAATTCGGGATTTTATTGCTGCAGGAGTACCTGCTAATAAACTGGGAATCGGGGTTGCTTTTTATGGTAAAGCTGTCGATGCAGCTAGCGTTGAAAATAACGGACTAGGACAGGAACGGGTAAGACCGGTCGCGGGAACACCTGCTGCATCAGCCGGACAGGCGGGAGGATACACCAAGCTAAAAGAAAGTGTAATTAATCAGAATGGCTATACTCGCTATTGGGATAAACAGGCTCAGGCTCCATACCTCTTCAATCCTGAGAAAAAAGTCTTTATTACTTATGATGATGAAAAGTCAACCAGACTGAAGGCTAAATATGTAAAAAAACACAAGCTTGCGGGAGTATTCTTCTGGGAATATTTCAGTGACCCTAAAGAACATCTTCTAAATGTACTCGATAAAACTTTAAACTAATTACTTTATGAGTTTACTTACTACCATACAACGCACTGCACTGACTACTTTGATGGGTTTCGGATCCATATTAGTCTACGGACAAACAACTATAAGTAAATGGCAAGACGGCAAAACCGGGGCTGTTACTATCACCTATGATGATGGGTCCATAAATCAATTCCGTAAGGCCTTGCCAATAATGAATAGATTGAACATACCTGCCACGTTCTATATAATAACGGGACAAATTCCTGGTTCGCAATACCAGGGCCGTTTTATTGGCAGGCCTGTGAAAGACATTATCCTGGAAACAGCAACAATTCCAACAAATAAAGACAATTTCTATGAACGGGCCTTAGCTGCCGGATTTCTTGGATTTCAAGGCACGCTCGACTATCACACTAACGCTGGCGCCCAGATAGATGCAGGAAGAGTGGATGCCGGTTATAAGATTATGGACGACTTATATAAAAAAGTTCGTAATGGGGAGTTCCCTAAAGGCTATAAGGCAAATAATGAAGTAGAAGAGGCTAAAGGAGTGACATGGGACGATATTAGAAAGTATGCCGTACAGGGGCATGAATTTGGAAGCCATACAATTACCCACGCCCGTCTTGCAGCGCTGGATGAAACAAATATGTTATATGAACTTGAAAAGAGCAGAGAAGACATCCTAAAGCAGCTCGGCCCTAAACACACTTTTTCTGCCGAAGGTCCATATGGTACAGAAAACGAACGTGTAATGGAATATGCCCATAAAATTTATCCGGCTCTTCGAAATCGTATGCCGGAGCCATTCATGGAGGAATTGAATCGCTCGAGCAGAAAAAATCCTGGATCATTCGATAAAGAATATGTCCAGTGGCAAAGGGGTGCAACAACTAAAACCCCTATGTCGCTGATGAAGTCATGGATTGACACCACCGCTGTAAACGATAATATTTGGCTGGTACTGGTGATACATGGTGTTGACGGTATTGGTTGGGAAGCTCTTACCAGTGTGGCTCTGGATGAATACTTCCAATATATGAAAAGCAAAGAAAAGGATCTTTGGATCGCTACGTTTGCTGATGTCACCAAATATATCCGTGAACGAATGAACGCTTCGGTGCAAACTCTGGAGAAGAAAAATAAATTGTCGGTCAATCTTGTGCATAGTTTGGATAAAACCATGTACGATGTACCTCTTACCTTGAAAACCTACGTTCCGTTAAACTGGGAAGGGATAAAAGTAAAACAAGGCCGAAAGACTAAGCATCTTAAGCCTCAGGTGGATTCCGGGGGTAATTTTGTCCTTTACCAGGCAATTCCGAATTCAAGTCAAGTGATATTATCCCGGAATTAACTATCCAATGCTGAGGAATCACATGATTAATACGCAAACACTGGAAGATACCCCAATAAGTTCTGCTCCTAAGCAGGGGCTTATTCCCCGAATCGCTTCAATTGATATTCTGCGGGCCATAACCATGGTCCTTATGATCTTCGTAAATGATCTGGGTTCTGTTAGGGATATCCCAGCATGGCTTGGCCACATGCCTCGCGGCGTTGACGGCATTGGTCTGGCAGACGTAGTTTTCCCTGCATTCTTATTTATTGTGGGATTATCTCTTCCCTTTGCTGTCAATAACCGGCGGAAAAAAGGCGATACGGATTTGCAGCTCGTCACTCATGCTTTAGTAAGAACGGTTGCTCTTCTGGTGATGGGCGTATTTCTCGTAAACGGAGAGACTTATAATGCCGAAGCTACCGGGATGGCCCGCTATCTTTGGAATCCATTATGCTGTTTATCATTTATTCTTATCTGGAATAGCTATCCCAAAGACTCCAAACAACCATTGTGGTATATTCTAAGAGGTATAGGAATTGTTACGCTAATCGTGCTCGCATTTATTTACCGAGGTGGTGGAGAAGAAGGAGAGGAAGTATATCGCTTTTCTCCACAATGGTGGGGAATTTTAGGTCTGATAGGCTGGGCGTATCTTGCAAGCTCGATGATAACGATATTTGCGAGAAACCGCTTTATGCCATTGCTTACCGGTTGGGCATTCTTCTGCATTTTAAGCATGGTAATGAAAGCCCAAATCATTCCTCCGGGCACGCTTTCTTTAGTACCCAGTGCAATTAGTGGCGGAACCTTAGCTGGACTTACCATGGGGGGAGCGCTTGCATCCTGGGTATTTATTTATTATCGGGAACGTACGGACAACAAAGCCATGACCATTGTTTTTACAGTGGCTGTTATACTACTAATAGTACTCTCCCTGCTTACCCGGCCATACTGGGGCCTGGCAAAGCTTGGCGCAACTCCTGCCTGGCTATTTTTATGTAGTGCCTTTACATTAGGAACATTTTTAGTAATCTACTGGATAGCTGATGTTAAAGGAAAATCGAAGTGGTTTAATCTGATTAAGCCCGCAGGAACAGACACGCTTCTTACTTATCTTATGCCCTATTTTGCAGGATTCATATTGAGCCGAATATTCCATGTTCGTTACCCGGAATGGATGATTACAGGAGGCGCCGGACTTCTCAAGTGTTTGCTGTTTGCTTTAGTTTGTGTTGCTTTAACCCGTCTGCTTAATAAAGCCGGAGTAAGGTTGAAATTATAAGATCGATGAAGAAACTAACTTGGATAATCCTGTTTATTGCGTGCTTCGTAAAGCAGGAAACATTTGGCCAACAAGTCCACCATTTCACCAGAGGGTTAATCGTAGGATCCTCTCCCCGATATGGTCGTGAGGCTGTCTATACCGATCAATTAGCCTTTCAACTTTATAACCAGCAACTTCAAAGGCCGGTAGAGGGACAAGCATTTGGCAAACTGGACTCTGGCAACGATTTGAAATGGGAGCCAATTTCGGCAGACACGGCAAATAGGTTTAGGAACCGGGGGGGCGGGACAGGGGGCTATCTTTATTTGAGCTATACTTCAAACCGTGAAAGAGTAGCTCTATTGAATATTAAGGGGAATAGTGCTGTGTTTTTTAATGGAGAAGCACATACCGGCGATCCCTACCTTTCGGGATGGATGTACATTCCTGTAAAACTTCGGAAAGGAATTAATGACTTGTACGTCCGCGGGCAGAATGTTTCAGCGGACTTAATATTCCCGGATAAACCAATCTTGCTGAATACAGAGGATCCTACGCTTCCAAATGTTTTAACCGATAGCCAGGGTCGTAATTTTCAGGGTGCTATTGTAGTAATTAATACTACCGATGAAGACCTTAACAATTACCAGATTACAAGTTTTTTTGCGGGCAAGGAAATAGTGACATCAATACCCACAGTGCCGGCAGGATCAACGAGAAAGGTTATTTTCAATTTTGAACCCGGCCATAAATTACTAAAAGGCAAGCATTCCTGTTCTATTTCTCTCAGGTTCAAAGGAAAAGTTATTGACACGAAAACCATTACAATAGAGGCGGTAGAACCATCTGAAAAATATATGGATACATTTGTTAGCGGAATTGATGGGAGTTTACAATATTACGCTGTTGCGCCCCAGCTTAATGGCAGTAAACCCGGCTCTGCGCTGTTCCTTTCCGTCCATGGTGCTGCTGTTGAAGCAATCGGACAGGCAAAGGCTTACCAATCAAAGGATTGGGGTAATATTGTGGCTCCGACCAACCGTCGTCCAAGAGGGTTTAACTGGGAAGACTGGGGAAGACTTGACGCTTTGGAAGTACTGAAAATAGCCACAGACAAATTTCAACCAGACCCGAAACGCATATATTTAACCGGGCATTCGATGGGTGGACATGGAACCTGGTTTCTGGGAGCAACATATCCGGATAAATGGGCGGCCATAGCTCCTTGTGCCGGATATCCTACCCTTAAAGGTTATGGCTCTGCTGATGGATTAATACCTGACAGCAGCGGTTCGGTGGTGGGGCAGATGCTCTTGCGGACCAGTAATCAAAGTGACGTGATAAAGTTAGCCACAAACTACAAACCATTAGGCGTTTATATTCTGCATGGTGATGAAGATCGTACAGTGTCAGTCAACTATGCCAGACAAATGAAAAAACTCCTTGGCGAATTCCATAGTGACTTCAATTATTATGAATATCCGGGAGGCTCACACTGGTATGGAAGCGAAAGCATGGACTGGAAGCCCATATTCGATTTCTTTAAATGGCACAGCTTACCTGCAGATAGTGCCGTAAATAAGATTGATTTTAAGACCGCCAATCCGGGGATTTCCCCGAGCTATTACTGGACTTCAATACAGCAGCAAGTGAATCCATTACAATACAGTCGGCTGCAATTGAACAGAGATAAAAAGAAGGGACTTATTTCCGGAACGACTGAGAACATTCAATTACTTAAACTGAATCTTAAGGAGTTCGGAAAAAACGCAACTATTTCAATTACGTTGGACGGCCCGGAGGTTCTGAAACATACAACTATTGCTGAGAATGATAGTATATTTTTGCTCCTGGGAGCTAACAATAAATGGTCAATTAGCCAAAGTCCGGATCAATCCCGGAAAGGCCCCCATCGTAACGGAACATTCAAAGAAGCCTTTAACAAAAGAATGATCTTCGTTTATAGCACAAACGGCACAAAAGAAGAAAACAACTGGAGTATTAATAAGGCCCGATATGATGCTGAAACATGGTATTACAGAAGTAATGGTGCTGTAGATATAATACCCGATAAACAATACAGCAGAGAAAAATACGAAAACCGGAACGTGATAATCTATGGAAATTCCAGTACTAATGCCGCGTGGGATTTACTGTTAAAGGATTGTCCTGTTCAAATTGAGCGTAATACTGCAATTATAGGGGATAAAGTATTAAGGGGTGATGATATTGGCACATACTTTATCTGGCCAATCAAAAACACGTCTGCGAACACTGTAGCAGTTATTGGCGGAAGCGGGATAAAAGGCATGAATGCAGCCGTGGCCAATCAGTATTTTGCTGGAGGAAGCGGATTTCCAGATATTATGATATTTCGGCTGGGAATGCTCCGATCTGGCGTTGACGATGTTGAAATGGCCGGTTTTTATACAAACGACTGGAAAATATCAGAATCAAATATTGTAAGCAAAAATAAGTAACGCAATCTGAAAGGGAAACCGGAGGAACAAGTTGTAAAAGTAAGAGAGGTTCTGGCAGTTAAAACTTCAGGTGTTTCACAGTTAGGCCGTTGTTAATTAACTGTTTCAGGGAGTCTATTCCAATCCTTAAATGCGTTTCTACGTACTGCTCAGTAACTTTTGAATCACTTTCCGCGGTCTTGACACCTTCCGGAATCATGGGCTGGTCAGAAACTAATAACAAGGCGCCTGTCGGGATCTTGTTAGCAAAACCGGTGGTAAAAATGGTGGCTGTTTCCATATCAACTGCCATGGCCCGCAGGCTATTTAGATACTTTTTAAAGGATTTATCATGTTCCCAAACGCGTCTGTTCGTTGTATAAACCGTGCCCGTCCAGTAATCTCTGGAATGGTCACGAATAGTTGTTGAAATCGCCTTTTGAAGAGCAAATGATGGCAAGGCTGGGACTTCCGGCGGAAAATAGTCATTGGAAGTTCCCTCTCCTCTTATTGCAGCGATTGGAAGTATCAGGTCACCAATATTATTCTTCTTTTTTAAACCGCCACACTTACCCAGAAACAGGACCGCTTTGGGTTTTATAGCCATTAAAAGATCCATCATGGTAGCGGCCATCGGGCTGCCCATGCCGAAATTGATCAAGGTGATTCCATTCGCTGAAACACTTTGCATAGGTTTATCGAGCCCTATAATTGGAGCATTATCATTCCACTCCGAAAAAAGGTTCAGATACCTTGAAAAATTAGTAAGCAGAATAAATCCGGTAAAGTCGGTAAGGGTTCGGCCTGTGTACCTGGGCAGCCAGTTATTTACAATATCTTCCTTGTTTTTTAGTCCTGCCTTTACCGGAGACTCGACTTCCTTCTTTTTCTTCTTTTTTAGACCACCTTCAACCGGTTCTTTTTTAACATCTTTTTCTTCGTTCATATTTTTTCTGGATACAAAAAACCCCCGATTTAACCGGGGGCTCTTTTATGCTACTTTTAACTTCTTGAGGTCAGATTTCTCAAATTTGTCTGTTGCATAATCGAGTGTAATGAACAGGTCCTTCGTGCTCTTACCCGAGGGCGTTTCATACATTGCATCGATCATTATTGCTTCACAAATGGATCTGAGCCCACGTGCGCCAAGCTTAAATTCCATCGCTTTATCGACAATAAATTCCATTACGTCTTTTTCGAATTCAAGTTTTACATTTTCATATTCAAACAATTTTTTATACTGTTTGATCAGAGAATTTTTCGGCTCGGTAAGAATATTTAAAAGTGTTTCTCTGTCGAGCGGATTCAGGTGCGTGATAACAGGCAGGCGTCCAATAAGTTCCGGAATGAGTCCGAAAGCCTTAAGATCCTGCGGAGTAATATATTTATAAAGGTTTTTAAGATCAATAGTAAGATCTTCCTTGTCCACTTTGTAGCCCACTGTCTGGGTGCGAAGTCTGTTGGCGATCTTTTTCTCGATACCATCGAAAGCTCCCCCGCAGATAAATAATATATTGTTTGTATTTACTGCGATCATCTTTTGATCGGGATGTTTACGGCCTCCCTGAGGCGGCA
Organism: Bacteroidota bacterium; assembly: GCA_040385405.1. Taxonomy (GTDB): domain Bacteria; phylum Bacteroidota; class Bacteroidia; order Sphingobacteriales; family Sphingobacteriaceae; genus Daejeonella. The sequence continues at coordinate 49,883 of JAZKHM010000031.1, forward strand.
CGTTAACTATGGTACCCTCGAGAATTTTTAAAAGCGCCTGCTGAACTCCTTCTCCTGATACATCCCTTGTAATTGATGGATTATCGCTTTTGCGGGCAATTTTATCGACCTCATCAATATAAACAATGCCTCGCTCTGCCGCCGTGACGTCATAATCAGCTGCCTGAAGTAGACGAGTCAGGATACTTTCGACGTCCTCACCAACATAACCCGCCTCGGTAAGGACCGTTGCATCGCAAATACAGAATGGAACATTCAAAACCCGTGCTATCGTTTTCGCTAAAAGTGTTTTTCCCGTCCCAGTCTCGCCAACCATAATGATATTGGATTTTTCAATCTCAACTTCGTCCTTGCCAACTTTCTGATTCAGGCGCTTATAGTGATTATAAACCGCAACAGATAATATCTTTTTAGCCTGATCCTGGCCTATAACATACTGATCGAGGTGTGTTTTTATTTCAATAGGCTTCAGAAGCGTCTCAAAGGTTTGAGTCGACTTTGTTTTACGGACATTAAGTTCTTCTGCAAGTATTTGATTTGCCTGGGCCACACATTTATCACAAATGTGAGCGTCCAAACCTGCTATTAGCATTAAGGTATCCTGCTTGCCTGAGCCACAAAATGAACACTTAATATCTTTATTTCCTTTGCTCATTACTTCTTATCTCCGGTTCCTACTAACACCTCATCAATCATACCATATTCTTTGGCTTCATCTGCAATCATCCAATAATCACGGTCTGATGCTTTCTCAACCCATTCGTATGCCTGGCCAGAATGTTTAGCTATGATATCATATAGCTCCTTTTTCAATTTAAGCATTTCCCTCAGATTTATTTCCATATCGGAGGCAACACCCTGAGCACCGCCTGATGGCTGGTGAATCATAACTCTTGAATGCGGAAGCGCTGCACGTTTTCCTTTAGTTCCTGCACAAAGCAGAACTGCTGCCATAGAGGCTGCCATTCCAGTACATATTGTAGCTACATCAGGAGCGATGTACTGCATGGTATCGTAAATGCCAAGACCAGCGTAAACGGAGCCCCCTGGAGAATTGATATAGATTTGTATATCCCTCTTTGCATCAGTTGACTGCAGGAATAGTAGCTGCGCCTGAATAATGTTTGCAATACCTTCATGTACTGCATCACCCAGGAAAATAATTCGGTCCATCATTAAACGGGAAAACACATCCATTTGTGCCACATTTAATTGACGCTCTTCGATTATATACGGCGTCATGGCACTAGGTAGAGAGGCATTATTTACCCTACCAATAAAACTATCTACATGCTGGCTGCCTATACGGTGGTGCTTGACTGCGTATTTACGGAATTCGTTTCTATCGATGTTCATTTTGAATATTATAATTTAAGGTATGAGTTATTTTGTAATTAATAATGAAATCAAAAAAATTAGAGTACAATAACCCATATTAAATCATAGGCTATTTCAACTCTAAAAATTTATTATATTCTATTTCTTTGGTATCTAAAGTTACAACGCTCTTCAGATAATCGAATACATGTTGCGCCTTAACTTCTTCGAAAATCCGGTTTGCATTCTCTTTGTCCTGCAAAAACTGTGCTGTGTATTGGCCTAACTGCTCTTCTGAAAGGGGCTGCGGGCTATACATACGGAATTGAGCATCTAAACGCTTCTTTGCAGTTTCAAAAACCTGATCATATTTGATCTCGAGTTTGTTGTCTTTAATTATCCTGTTCTCGATCAACGTCCATCTCAGGTTACGTGCAAAATCATCATATCCCTGGGTCAATTCCTCATCGCTCAGTTTCTCGTTAGTAGCCTTTAACCATCTTTTCAAGAATTCATCCGGAAGGTCCATGGTAACCTTATCCAGGCCGAATTTCAACATATCTGCCTGAAGTTTCTGATCAGCATTCTGGATCATCATCGATTCAAGTTCCTCTCTGATCTTTTCTCTGAACTCTTCCTCCGTCTTAACAACATCAGCACCAAATAATTTATCAAAGAACTCCTGATTCAGATCTCCCTCTTCCAAACGGTTAATATTTTTAACTGTCAGCTGGAATTTCGACTTAAGGTCTTGTGCATCCTCCTCCGGAATGTTAAGGATCTTAGCTACAATGGCAGCATTGCCCTCAAACGCTTTTTGGATATCGAATTCAAACACATCATCTTTCTTCACACCGACCAGCGATTTCTTAATTTCCTGATCTGTTACCTGATCTAAACGAACCGATGCAGTATTGTGTATCCCACCTTCAAAAACAGAACCATCAGCAGAAAGCTGGGTTAAATCTGCATACAAAACATCATCGTCTGCCGATACGTCAGGGTTTGACATTTTGCCATAAGATTTACGAAGATTAGTAATGCGGGAGGCCAAAGTATCTTCATCCACTTTGACTTTATAGTAGGTGATTTTATCTTTTGATGAAAAATCAAGATTGAACTCAGGAGCTAATCCTAATTCGTAGATAAATTCAAATTCATCGGTAAAATCCCAGTTAAATTCTTTGTTGTCATCAATTTTGGGCAGGGGCTGTCCGAGTACCTCAAGTTTATTTTCCGTTATAAAGCTAGTCAGGGTGTCGTTAAGAATTGTGTTGATCTCGTCTACAAGGATATTTTTCCCGTACATTTTTTTTATGTGCGATGCCGGTACCATTCCTTTACGAAAACCGGGGAGCTGGGCCTTTTTTGCCTGGGTCTTGATCGCTTTCTCCACACGCTCTTTGTAATCGTCAGGATTAATCTTTACCGTTAAAACAGAATTCAGATTGTCTATTTTGTCCTGTGTAATGTTCATTTTATGAGATTTAATCGTTTTTTGGTTATACAAAAATTCCCCGGCTTGGTAACCGGGGAATAAACAGTGCGGATGAAGGGACTCGAACCCCCACGCCGTGAAGCGCCAGATCCTAAGTCTGGTGCGGCTACCAATTACGCCACATCCGCATTTTTAGGATTGTGCCGATATGTAATATTATGCGTTTAATGACAGCATAAAATCATATATTTCGGTCGGCAAAAATAATGTTTTCCCCGCTAAGTACAAAATCTAATGCGTTATTATTTCAATTAATTAATTTGTCAGATCTGCCAGCTTTTGCAGATAAGCAGGACTTTGCAGCAGCCGGCTCCCGTACCACGAAAACATTTCACCATCGACAACCATAACTTTAGCTGAGGGAAGAATTGACTTCAGTTCGACAACATGCACATCCTTAAAGGGATAAGGTTCGGATGATAAAAAAACGAGATCAGGATTTGACTTCTTAATCTCGTCCATGCTCATTACAGGATAACGGTCCTGCTTCGTGAAGTTTTCGTAACCTGCTTTATTTAAAATATCATGGATAAAGGTATTGCGGCCAGCGACCATAAAGGGATCTTTCCAAATAAAATAAGCCACCGTTTGATTACTCTTCGCAGACTGGTTTAACATATTGAAACCCTCCAGTATTTTAAACGATATCAATTCAGCCTGTTGAAATCTCCCGGTAAGCTTTCCGATGCCGGTGATCATTCCAACTGCATCTGCAAGCTCGTTTATATCACTCATCCAAACAGGAAATTCGTTCATTAATTCTTCAATCTGACTTTGTTCATTTTCTTCTTTATTTCCGATTATCAGGTCTGGCTTAAGCTCGCGTATCATCTTCATATTCAATTTCTTAGTACCTCCAACCTTAGGCTTTGTCTTAAATTTATCCTGAGGATGAATACAAAATTTTGTCATACCAATAATCTCCTGATCTAGTTCAAGTTCAAAAAGCAGTTCGGTTTGAGAAGGAACAAGAGAAATAATCCGCTTTGGCGGGAAACTGATAGTGATCAGCCGGCCCATTTGGTCGGTGAATTGTTTGGAAGTCATGTCTTATTCTTCGTAGAAATCCTGAAGGGAACCAAAATAATTAAGATTCCAACCTTCAATCATATCCTCGAAATCTGAGTCGGGTATATTAGTATGTCTTAATTCGACGGATGTGCCATTCTTATCCGGATGAAGAATAAAAGTCACTATGGAATCCTCGGGCTGATCACCAAAATACCATTGCTGAACAATTTTCCGGTTTTCGACAAACTCAATATTCCGGCCTGAAATACTGTCGTCCCACATAGAAAATTCAGAACCCGGCTCTGTACTCATAACTGCTTCCGAACCCGTCCACAAGGATATTGTAAGCGGATTGGTTAGTGCGAGGTATACGTCTTCCGGAGGAGCCTGCACCAGATAATAATTTTTGTAGTCTTTCATTGGATTTTGTTGCTTTCCCGCCATAGAATGCCCGACCTGCAATTTTATGCCGGGGGGTGAATTGAGGAACAAATTTATCATAAAAGCCCGAATTCACCTGAACTTCGTTTTCTGATATGAATATTCATCACATTTTTAGAACATTCCATCACATTTAATATGTAATCATTTATCATCAGGGTAATATTGTATTCATATTTCGGGCCGTACTTTGCACCCGAAAGGTGACATTTGCTGCAATTCAAATGAAAATTCAGCCGGTAAACACGGCTTTATCCAGGAATTTAAAGGAGCTCCTTTATGTCGGGATATGCGAAAATCACTTTTTTGATTTTTTTAGCAACATTTCACAAATCACGTCGTCCTATAGGCAGTTCGAAACGGAGTTTATTTTTTACACCATTAATATGTTTAATCACAACTGATATGTTAAGCCATAATTTCAACGAACACGAGCAGGCTGACGTTAAAAAGCAATGGCCGCTAAATCTGCGGGTCAGTTACACCCGTGAATTAACAGATAAACTAAATAAGGCTCTCCATTTCGTTACCGAAAAAATCGGATTTAAGCCCCCTGAGGAATTTACATTTGTTAAAGGATTACAGAATTTAGAATTACAGGGCGTAAACGGAAAAACCCTAACTATAGAGCTTGAACTTCTTGAAACAGGGTCGATTGAATCTATTGTATTTCATACAGACGACTGCCTGAGAGACTATCGTAAGTATACTGTATCCGGTGTTGAGTTCGCAAACCGGCCTGAATATACTGCATCCGGGTTACAGGTTAAATTCATTGACGAGGAAGACAATTCCTACATCTTACTTGAAGAACGTAACTACTCAGAACCAATATAATTTAATCCAATGAAAATTCTACGCGTTCTTAAGAATGATAATAAGATTTACAGTGAAACCCTACAGCAGGCTTATTATCCAGAGCACGAAAGTAATTTCTCGATCAAAACAGTCTTTAGCGGCACCAGAACATTCAACATCGGCCAAAGGGCTTTAGCTCTTTACCCGGAAAGTTTCCTGGTGATAAAAAAAGGAACTACATATTCCAGTAAAATCGATTCATCTGTCCCCGTTAATAATTTGTCTATTTCATTCTCACCTTCATTCCTTAACGACTTCAACAGGATGCAGAACTCTAATCATACTGTTCTGCTTGATGAGCCTTTTGAAGACGGCGACTTTCAGGACTTTTCCTTTATGGAAACAATATTCCCCTTTTCAGGGGATATGAAATACAATATCCTGCATTTAAAAAATCATTTGGAACAGGATGCGCCGGATGACCTTCTTATAAATGAGTATCTGCATCATTGCCTGATCAACTATTATAAAGTTTATAACAAGGAGGTCGTTGATAAATCCGAAAAATTGATTTTTCTAAATAGCAGTACAAAAGTTGAGATTCTTAAAAGGCTTACTCTGGCAAAAGAATATATCATTGCTAATTTCAACAAGAATATCGAACTTGAAGACATAGCACGGCATGCCTGCCTTTCGGTGAATCACTTGCTTCGGACTTTTAAACAGGCATACGGGCAATCACCTCATCAATATCTTATTAAAACCAGAATCGACAGATCCAAATATCTATTAAGGAACACAAATTACACGATTAATGAAATTGTCGAGATCATTGGTTTTGAATGCCCGAGTTCCTTTATTCGACTTTTTAAATCGATCAATAAGCTTACCCCTGGAAAATACAGACTAGTATCCTAAGATGTCTGTCGACTAAATCGGCCTCTCCGATCACCATGGCATACACGAAACAGTGTCTTTCAAAGCGAAGCCTGCACACAGCAGTCAGTCATTTTCAAGCGTGAAAATAGATTATCGGC
>JAZKHM010000032.1:0-4537 GCA_040385405.1 Bacteroidota bacterium
ATTTCCTTTGACTTTGCCGCTGTAAGTCCGTCGACATTCTTTTCGAAGTTATTAATGAATGACTCGTCAAATCCATACCAGAACATCTGAGTCAATAAGCCTGCAAGCTGCCCGGCGGTTTCATATCTCGGCGGGAACTGTCCTTTGACATAGTTCTTTGCAGAAGCAAGAGTTTTATCGCTAAATCCTTTTTTGTGAAGGCTGTCCAGGACCTGCAGCGCTTTATCAATGGTAGCTTCGGTTGTTTTATTGGCAGTAAATGTGGAGATAGCAAAAGTCCCGGAGTTCTTTAATGGTGTAAATCTGCTGTTCGCACCATAGGTAAGGCCGGAATTGACACGCAGCTCATCATTCAGCCAGGAGGTAAAGCGACCTCCAAAAACTGTGTTCACTACGTCAATGGCTACAAAGTCGGGATTATCCCTTCGGATACCCAGGCCGCCGATAAGAAAAGTAGTTTCACGCGCGTCTTCCTTATTCACAAGCAATATCCTTGCTGAAGGAATTGCCGGAACGGGCTGTGCAGCTACATTCGTTTGTGCCGTGCCATTACTTTTCCAGGCACCAAATAAAGATTCAATACGCGTGCGCATATCTTTAGAGTTGAAATCCCCTACAATAGCGATTGCAGCACCTTTGGGTGAATAGTTGGAAGAATAGAATTTCTTAAGATCATCAATAGTGAATTTACTCACCGTTGCAGGACTTCCTGTTAATGAATTGCCATATACATGGTCTCCATATATAAACTTATCCCAGTAAGATGAAATTACGTTTCGCGGACTCTGCTTTGCCTGGTCAAGGCCGATCAATACTCTTTTTCTCTCCTTCTCGAATTCATCCTTATCGAATATTGGGTCTATCAGAACCTCTTTCAGGATAGGCAGGACTTTATCAGCATCTTTCGAAGCGAACTTAGAAGACAAACCAGCTGATTCTTTACTGGCATAAGTGTTCAGACTTGCACCAATGAAATCAAGCTCTTCCTCAATCTTGGTTTTAGAATAGCTTTTCGTCCCATACTGAAGACCCGCAGCCGTAAGAGAAGCAAGTCCGGATTGTGATCCATCATAAATTGCACCTGCAGGAAGTATCGCGGAAACGCTGATAACCGGTACCTCATGCTGTTCCATCAAGTAAACAGTTAAGCCGTTAGCCAGAGTAAATTTCTCGTAAGCCGGTACCTTAAACGGAGCCGGTTTTGTTTGCGCCCAGGCAGGGAGAGCAATCATAATCAGCGCTATGGCCGAAAATATATAGTTTAGAATTCTGTTCATCTCTTTAATCCTCTACATTAGTTTTTAATATCCCTACGGTACGATTGGACTTCTTGAAATACTCATTTGCAACCCGTTTCACATCATCCGCTGTTACTTTAGAATATTCTGCAGGTGCGTCAAACATTTTGCGGTAATCTCCAAAAAACACCTCATAGGTTCCAATATTATTTGACTTGCCATTAATTGTTTCGAGCTGGGAGTAAAACTCCATCAATTTCTGATTTTTGATTTTCTGGAGCTCCTGAGCTGTTATACCCTCCTTCTTCACCTTTTCAATCTCTTCGTAAACAGCTTTTTCAAGATCGTCTTCCTTAACATCCTTTGCGCTTTGCATATAGAACTGGAAAAGATTAGGATCAAAGCTTTCGCTGAAATCGGTGAATACGGCTGTTGCCAATTGTTTTTTATCTACGAGCGCAGAGTACAAGCGGGATGAATTTCCGTTGCTTAGAATGGAACTCAGGATACTGAGTGCATAGTAATCTTTATGTTTTGCTTCAGGAGTGTGATATCCAATAATCATATAGGGAGTCGGCACATCTTTCTGAACCATCACTCGGCGCTCGCCTGTTTGCGGAGGCTCTACAAGGTGAACAGGTTTCGGGTCTGGTCCTTTAGGGATATTGGCAAGGTATTTCTCGGCAAGCTGTTTAACCTGGTCAACTTTAACATTTCCTGAAACAACAACTACACAATTATTAGGAGCATAATAGGTCTTGAAATATTTCTCAAGATCTTCCTTCGTCCAGTTTTTGATATCGCTTTCATATCCGATCACCGTCCAGTGGTATGGATGTTCCTGAAAAGCGGTAGCGTTTACCGCATCGCTGAGCATGCTCCATGGGGAATTTTCAAGCGATGTACTTCTTTCTGAAAGAACAACTCCACGTTCGCTTTCAACCATTTTCGGATCGATGCTCAAACTTGAAATGCGGTCGGCTTCCAGATCAAAAATAGTTTCCATCGCGCTAACCGGAAACCAGTTAGTATAAACTGTTACATTTTGAGTGGTATATGCGTTATTTGCACCACCATTAAATTCCATAGTCTGATCGAACATCTTTGGCCCGTACTTTTTGGCACCATTAAACATCATATGTTCGAAGAAATGCGATAAACCGGTTATGCCGGGATACTCGTTCCTGGAGCCGACTTTGTAAAATAAATACATGTTTGCATTCGGAATAGAGCTATCTTCAAGCACGAGGAATTTCATCCCGTTCTTGAGGGTGAAAGTTTTCACATCGTCGGCTTTGGTCTGCGCAAACAGCGGAATGCAGCAGCCCATCAATAAAATGGTTAATAAATTCTTCATTATTTATTCTCGATTGGTTAGGAATAAGATCAAATTACTGCATATAAATCTAATTTTACAATTAAATACACGGGATTTAATACGATAATGCGTTTAGAATGGCAGCTCTGCTTAACTTTAGACATTGTAATTAAAACTTAATACTTACAACTTATTACTTACTCCACCACATATGCTTCCACGTCAAAATTTCACTGCCTCACACGCTTACAAAGCATTAGCACTGCATTACGATCAGATTAAAAAACATCATTTACAAGATCTTTTTCGTGATGAAGGCAGGTTCGATAAATTCTCAATACGGTTTGGTGATATCTTGCTCGACTACTCTAAAAACCGGATAAACGAAGAAACCCACAAACTGCTGGTCGAAATGGCACAGGAGAGCGGATTAAAGGAAGCCATTGAGGCGATGTTTTCCGGTGAGAAAATCAACGAGACAGAAGACCGTGCGGTATTGCATACGGCATTAAGAAATCCTGAGCGAAGCGGCTTTCAGCTGGAAGGTAAAGACATTCTGGCCGACATCCATCGCGTGCTTGATAAAATGGAAGCCTTTTCAGAAAAAGTTATCAGCGGTGAGTGGAAAGGATTTAGCGGAAAGCCGATCGAACATATCGTAAATATCGGTATTGGCGGCTCCGACCTTGGACCAGTTATGGTAACTGAGGCATTGAAGCCTTACAGTAACCATCTGAAGCTTCATTTTGTCTCAAATGTCGATGGTTCGCATATCGCTGAAACACTAAAAAAAGTCGATCCTGAAACCACGCTTTTCATGATCGCCTCCAAGACATTTACTACCCAGGAGACAATGGCCAATGCATATTCTGCACGCGATTGGTTCCTGAATAATGGCAGCTCCAAAGAATATGTAGCTAAACATTTTGTTGCCATATCTACCAATGAAGCTGGAGTAGCAGAATTTGGTATCGACACCGCGAACATGTTTGAGTTCTGGGATTGGGTAGGAGGACGGTATTCGCTGTGGAGCGCAATCGGTTTGAGTATTGCCTGCGGAATTGGATTTGACAATTTCAAACTGCTGCTTGCCGGGGCTCATGACGCTGACAAGCATTTCAGAAATACAGATTTCAAAGAAAATATACCTGTAACCCTGGCCCTTCTCGGAATCTGGTATACCAATTTTTTTGATGCACAAAGCCAGGCAATTTTACCTTACGATCAGTATATGCACCGTTTTGCAGCATACTTTCAGCAAGGTGATATGGAAAGTAACGGTAAATCGACAGACCGTGACGGGGATGCAATAGACTACCAAACCGGACCGGTAATCTGGGGAGAACCGGGTACTAATGGGCAACATGCTTTTTACCAGCTTATTCACCAGGGGACCAAACTAATTCCATGTGATTTTATTGCACCTGCTCAAAGTCACAACCCTATTGGGAATCACCATCAGCTTTTGCTTTCCAATTTCTTCGCTCAAACCGAGGCGCTCATGAACGGCAAAAAAAGATCAGAAGTTGAAGCGGAACTCAAGGCCGCAGGGAAAAAGGCAAGAGAAATTGTGGAACTGGCACCATTCAAGGTTTTCGACGGAGATAAACCTACTAACTCCATTCTGGTCAAAAAGATAACTCCTTTCACCCTTGGTTCGTTGATCGCGATTTACGAACATAAAATATTCGTTCAGGGAATAATCTGGAACATATTCAGCTTCGATCAATGGGGAGTGGAGCTTGGGAAGCAATTGGCGGGGCAGATTTTGCCGGAGCTGAAAGGGGATGATTTAGTGAGCGGGCATGATTCTTCGACGAATGGGTTGATAAATCAGTTTAAGAAGTGGAGAGGTGAAAGGTGAAAACTGGCTGGGCGTCTATTTTTTAACGCAGAGGGCGCGGAGGTTTACGCAGAGGACGCAGAGAATGAATCAAATATAACATCTATTAGCCTATTTCGTCTAGACCTCTGCGTACTC
>JAZKHM010000033.1:0-2305 GCA_040385405.1 Bacteroidota bacterium
GGTTTTGAAATATGAAGCAATATATAAGGGAAGACGAGTGGAATATTATTGAGGATGGTTTTGATCCCCACTTAAATAAAATATCAGAAAGTATATTCAGCATAGGGAATGGGATGATGGGGCAGCGTGCCAACTTCGAGGAAACTTACTCGGGTGAAACGCTGCAGGGAAATTATATCGCCGGTATTTACTACCCCGACAAAACACGGGTTGGCTGGTGGAAAAACGGCTATCCGGAATACTTTGCTAAAATACTTAATGCCGCTAACTGGATCGGGCTCGAAATCCGCGTAGGCGATGAAGTTTTGGATCTTGCCAAATGTAAAGTCAGCAATTTCCGCCGCACACTTCATATGCGCGAAGGATTTCTTGAACGCAGCTTTGAAGCAGAATTAGCCAGCGGCAAAAAAGTTCGTGTGAATACACAACGATTTTATAGCATTAAACGTGATGAGATCGGCGCCATGCGTTATAAATTAACCGCCTTGAATTTTTCCGAAAAAGTAACTGTCACCTCGTTCCTTGACGGAGATGTGAAGAACGAAGATTCAAACTATGATGAAAAATTCTGGGAAGAAGAATCTTGTGAGCTTTTTGACGATACTGCCCTGCTCATTCTCCGCACCAGGAAAAGCAATTTCCAGGTAGCAACAGCAATTAAAACACGCATGGTGTGCGATGGTATTGAGCCTGGCGAATTCACCAAAGTACGACGGAACAAATATGCTGCTCATAAAACCAGCATCGCGCTGAAAGTAGGAAGCAGTCTGATCATCACGAAATTTGCCGCCAACCTCAGCTCTGAAAACCATAGCCCTGAAAAGTTAGCAGAATACAGCCTGAGAATGGTAAAGCTTGCCGCTGAGACCGGCTTTGAATCTCTCTTGAAGGAACAATCTGATGCCTGGAAAATCAAGTGGGATCAGAACGACATGGTTATAGAAGGTGACGTTTCTGCACAGCAGGCCATACGCTTCAATATTTTCCAGCTCAATCAAACATACACTGGCAAGGATCCAAGACTGAACATCGGTCCCAAAGGATTTACCGGGGAGAAATACGGAGGCTTAACCTACTGGGATACCGAAGCTTATTGCGTACCTTTTTACCTTGCCACGGCTCCGCAGGATGTGGCCAGGAACCTCCTGATCTACCGTTACCGGCATTTGCAAAAAGCGATTGAAAACGCAGTAAATCTGGGCTTTCATGATGGCGCAGCTTTATATCCCATGGTAACCATTAATGGCGAAGAATGTCATAACGAATGGGAGATTACTTTCGAGGAGATTCACAGGAACGGGGCTATCGCTTATGCCATATTTAACTATGTACGTTATACGGGCGACAAAGCTTACCTGGGCGATTACGGACTGGAAGTTCTGGTTGGTATTTCCCGCTTCTGGGCACAGCGTGTGAATTTCAGTGCCGTTAAAGCAAAATATATGATACTGGGTGTAACCGGGCCCAATGAATATGAAAACAATGTAAACAACAACTGGTACACCAACACAATCGCCGCCTGGTGCCTGAAATATACCCGGCAGGTTGCAGAAACGGTGCAGACAGAAACGCCCGGCAAATATGCTGAACTGGCCCAACGTATATCGCTATCGGACGATGAACTGGTTCAATGGTTCAGCATCGCAGAAAACATGTATTATCCGGAATGTCCAGAGCTGGGAATCTTCCTGCAACAGGACGGATATCTTGACAAAGAGCAAGTTCCTGTAAAAGACCTCGATACCGGAAGCCGTCCCCTGAATCAAAAGTGGAGCTGGGACCGTATACTCCGCTCCTGTTATATTAAACAGGCCGATGTGTTGCAGGGACTTTATTTCTTCGAAGATGATTTCGACAAAGAAACACTGCAGCGGAATTTCGACTTTTATGAAGCACGTACGGTGCATGAAAGCTCACTCTCGCCCTGCATCCACAGCATACTGGCATCACGGCTGGAGGATGAGAAACGCGCTTATGAATTTTATCTTCGAACTGCACGCCTCGACCTCGACGATTACAATAACGATACAGAAGATGGCCTGCATATAACCTCCATGGCCGGTACCTGGATGAGCCTTACCGAAGGCTTTGCAGGAATGAAAGTGCGCAATGATATACTTATCTTTAGTCCTTTCCTGCCAGAAAAATGGGCTTCTTTCTCCTTTAGTTTAACCTTCAGGAATGCGGCTCTCAACGTTAAGGTAGGCCGTAAGGCAGTATCCATAATTAACCGTTCTGAAAAGGATGTCAAAGTAAAGGTGTATGATACGGAGTATCATTTAGCAGCCGGCAGCACGGTGCAGGC
>JAZKHM010000034.1:0-14785 GCA_040385405.1 Bacteroidota bacterium
CAAGTATTATAAAATGAAGAAATTATACTTTATCGCTCTTGCAGCATTAGCTTTTCTGGGCACCAGCTGCGGTAAAGGTGGGACTAAGGGGGAATTGGTTGGAGTTTCAAGTAAAAAGTTTAAAAACAATGAAGTGCCTTTTGGAATGGTGTACATCCCGGCAGGAACGTTCATTATGGGCCAGACTGATCAGGATGTCACTTACGCGCAGATATCTCAAAATAAGCAGGTAACCGTTCAGGCCTTTTACATGGATGAAACCGAGATCACCAACAGCGAGTATCGTCAGTTTGTGAATTGGGTTCGTGATTCTATTGCCATTACCACCTATTTATCTGACGACCCTCAATACTTTATCCAGCCTAAAAATCCGGATCCGAATGATGCAGGTAAAAAATTCATTAACTGGAAAAAAGTCGGGAATGGAAGTGCGCTCTGGGGCGGTAAAGGAAAAGCTAATCCAAACGCTGCCAAGCTTCAGGCGATGTATTATCAGGGAGAAGACCGCGTTTTCGACAGAAATGAGTTAGATGTACGTCTTCTGAAATACAACTTTGCGATCATGAGATTGCGTGAAGCCTCTAACAGCAGATTTAATAAAGAAGCTAAAAGATCTGATTTTATCCTTAGGGATACAGTTGGCATCTATCCTGATACCCTTGTCTGGCTATCTGATTTTGCTTATGCCCAAAATGAACCGATGGTAAAAGGCTACTTTTCACATCCGGCATTCGCTAATTATCCGGTTGTTGGTGTTAACTGGAGACAGGCTCGTGCCTTCACAGTCTGGAGGACGAGATTCAATGAGTCATACAAAGAAAGCCGCAAGCTTCCAAAAAGAGCAGATTACGAACTCCCTACCGAAGCTGAATTTGAGTATGCAGCTCGCGGCGGACGTGTAGGCACCAGTTATCCATGGGGAGGGCCATATATTCGTAATGCTAAGGGTTGTCTGATGGCAAACTTTAAACCAGGACGTGGTAATTATATTGACGATGGCGGACCATTCACAGTGAACGTGAAGTCTTATTACCCGAATGATTATGGTCTGTATAATATGGCAGGAAACGTTTCGGAATGGACGTCTTCAGCTTTTGATGAGTCTGCTTCCACGTTCACCCATGATATGAACCCTACATTCAGCTATGAAGCTCGTCCGGAAGATCCTGAAGTATTAAAACGTAAAGTTGTTCGTGGCGGTTCGTGGAAAGATATTGGTTATTTTCTGCAGAATTCTGCCCGGCAGTTTGAATTCCAGGATACTGCAAAATCTTATGTCGGTTTCCGTTGTATCACCAAGTTCCAGGGACGTGATATCAAAGACAAAATCTAATAAACAACTCCTACTTATAATTTCGTATTTCCATTATGGCTCAAAAGAAAAAATTCAAAATTGGTATTAACACCCTGATATCGTGGGGTGCTTCAGTGGTAATTATTGGTTTGATGTTCAAGATCCTTCATTGGGAAGGAGGAGAAATAATGATCGCAGCCGGCTTAATAACAGAAGCGTTATTATTCTTCGCTCTTGGATTTCAGGCGGAATCTACTGAAACTGACTGGACAAGGGTTTATCCGGAACTCGATCCTGATTTTAAAGGAGAATTACCAGTTTCCTCATCTTTTCAGAGTGCATCTCCGAATTCAACAGCCGCGTTAGACAAAATGCTTTCTGAAGCCAAAATCGGACCTGAATTAATTGAAAGTCTTGGAACAGGCTTGCGCACCTTTGGGGATAAAGTATCGGCTATATCCAATGTAGCTGATTCGGCAAGTGCAACGACGGAATTAACAGCCAAAATCAAAACAGCATCCGGAAGCTTCGACAGCCTTAATTCTGCTTTTGATAAAGCCACTTCCAGCTTAAGGGAAATGGCTGATACGGGAATTGATTCACGGGCTTATCACGATCAGGTGAACGCACTTGCGAAAAATATTTCTGCACTAAACGCAGTTTACGAACTGGAATTGCAGGATTCAAGTGCCCATTTAAAATCAATGAATAAGTTCTATTCCAACCTTTCGCTCACCATGCAAAACTTTAACGAATCCATGGAAGATTCGAAGCAGTTTAAAGAAGAAGTTGGTAAGCTTGCAAAGAACCTGGCGTCATTGAATTCAATTTATGGCAATATGTTGACAGCTATGAACCAGCCAAGCCGTTAATCCCAGATACGTTATTTTATTCTTACAATTTTAAATAGAAATATGCATGGCTGGAGGTAAAGAAACCCCAAGGCAGAAAATGATCGGAATACTATACCTGGTACTGCTGGGTCTGGTTGCATTAAATGTTAGTGATTCGATCTTAGAAGCTTTTAAAAACTTAACGGATAGTCTGAATACATCTACGCAGAACGTTCAAAGCGGAGTAGATGCTACTTATGCGTCGTTCGAAGCAACCAAGTTAAAGGATGAGCCGGAACGGGCTAAGCCAATTTATGACCGTGCAAAAAAAGCAAGTTCCTATATTGACGCGCTTAATGTTCACGTGGCTGGTCTGAAAAAACTGATGGAGACTGAAGGTGGTGGATACAATGAGAAAACCGGCGACATTAGCAAACGGGATAACCTCGATATATCACCTCGTTTGATGATAAACCAAAAGAGAGCTACCGAGCTTAAAAACAAAATTAACGACACCCGTGCCAAACTCCTCGCACTACTCGATGAGAAGGAGCGCCAGGGAATCAATTTTTCCCTGCAGGCTACGGATCCTCCAAAAAGGGGAGCAGTTAACAGAACATGGGAGCAGTCAAACTTCGGTGATGGTATCCCGCTTACAGCTGCCATCACAGCTCTTGCGAAAATCCAGGCGGATACTAAAAATGCCGAATCTGAGATTGTAAAAAGAATCCTTGGTAAAATGGACCAGGCAGTTGTTAACCTTGACCAGTTTTCAGCTGTAGTAGTCGCGCCAACTTCATATTTGATACAAGGACAGCCTTACACGGCCGAGGTGTTTTTGACTGCCTCTGATTCAAAATCAAGCCCGGATATTACAGTTGGGGGTTCCAGGCTGGCGATCAAAGACGGTAAGGGTACTTATACGGTCAATACCGGCAGAGAGGGAATATTTAGCTGGAGCGGCGTTGTTAGAGTAAAACAGACGGACGGTTCCGTAAAAACATACACGACCCCAATACAGAAATATCAGGTTGCACGGCCTTCAGCTGTGGTTTCTCCAGATAAGATGAATGTATTTTATGTGGGTGTACCTAACCCGGTTTCGGTTTCAGCACCTGGAATTCCAATCGAAAATTTGGCTGTTTCTATGTCGGGAGGAAGTATTTCAGGCTCAAAAGGCAAATATACCGTCACAGTAAATTCCCCGGGAACAATTGCAAAAGTTACCGTTTCCGCCAATGTTGGTGGCAGGAACCAGACAATTGGAACTTCCGATTTCCGTGTAAAGAGAATTCCGGATCCAATTGCAAAATTTGCGGGAAAAAATTCAGGAACGCTGAGTTCAGTAGTTATTAAAAATTCGAACGCGTTATTTGCGATTTTGGAGAACTTTGATTTTGATGCTAAATTCCGCGTCACCAAGTTCAGTTTAGTAATTGCAAAACCACGTGCAGATGTTATAGCACTAACAACAAACGGTAATACATTCAGTTCTCAAATGCAGGCGGCGATTGCCGGGGTAACTCCCGGATCAAGGGTAATTTTTGACGATATAGTTGCTGTAGGGCCGGATGGGACGCAAAGGCTGCTTCCAGGTATGGTATTTAAAGCGAATTAATGAGTTATGAATCTATCACCGACACACAATTCAAGAATTGAAATGCCGTTTATAGGTTTACAGCCGACAATAAAATTATATATTATGAAGAAGATCATTTTAGCTCTTATTCTTTTTGCAGGCAGTTTCGGGGCTATGGCCCAATTGCCGAATATGAATAATGCGACTAAACCGCAACAGGCCGTACCAGAGAAACCCCTTGATGGATATTATAAAAAGGAGAATATTCTGAGTGCAAAGGTCTCTCCGTATGCTAATCTGAGAGAATCGGACGTAATGTTCAGCAAGCGGGTATGGCGTGAGATCGACCTTAGAGAGAAAACCAATATGATCTTTGCCTCACCTAAAGCACGGCTGATCACAGTTTTAACTGAAGCAATAGCTGCGGGCGAGCTTACGGCATATAGCGCCACTGCTACCAAAGACGATGTCAATGGAGATGAATTTTCCTCGGTTCTAACTCCTGAGGCAGCTATGGCAACTTTTGCTGATAGCGTGCTTGTCCCGGTGTTCGATACTGATGGAAATCAGACTGGTACTCAGGTAAAACCTGGTGAATTTAATCCTGACAGTGTTGTTAAGTTCAGAATAAAGGAAGACTGGATCTTTGATAAACAACGATCGGTTTTTGAGCCAAGGATTATCGGCATCGCGCCAATGATCAGAATTCAGGCTGCCGGACAGTCATTCGATGACCAGCCCGCATTTTGGATCTATTTCCCTGAAGCACGCCACGTTCTGGTCACCAAGGCAGTGGTTAACAGAGATAATGATGCCACCGGCCTGAGTTACGATGATGTTTTCATGAAGCGTATATTCTCCAGCTATATAGTAAAAGAGTCTAATCCTGAAGATCTGCGTATTAAGGATTATGCAGTAGGCATCGACAAACTACATGAATCAGATCGTGTGAAGAAGGAGCTTATGAACTTTGAGCATGACCTTTGGTCTTACTGAGGACTGAGGTCGGAGGTCTGAACTCGGACGTCGGAAACCGGCCTTTCTGCTCCCCTTCCTTCAAGGGGAGCTGTTCGCCCTGGGCGGAGCCGATAGCTATCGGCTGAGGGGTTCTTTCACCTTTCCCCTGCAAAATACCCCAAAAGCGCCTTAACCTGACTTTTATTAACCACCTGCCCCAACTCCTCTTCCGTCGCCTCCTTAATTTTCTTTACTGATTTAAAATGCCGCAGGAGTTTATCCGCAGTGGTCCTACCTACGCCGGGAATGTTTTCAAGTTCTGTCGCGAGCGTTGCTTTGTTTCTTTTGCTCCGGTGGAATGTTATCCCGAAACGATGGGCTTCATCGCGTAATTGTTGGATAATTTTCAGAGTCTCAGATTTTTTATCGAGGTACATGGGGTACTGATCTCCCGGATAATAAATTTCTTCCAGGCGCTTTGCGATTCCTATCATAGTCACCTGAGTCTCAATTCCGAGCAGTCTTAGACTTTTCATTGCTGATGAAAGCTGCCCTTTGCCGCCATCAATTACAATCAATTGAGGCAGAGGCTGCTCTTCTTCCAGCATTCTGCGGTATCTTCTAAAAACTGCTTCCTCCATTGTGGCGAAATCGTCGGGTCCCTCAACTGTTTTTACGTTAAAATGCCGGTAGTCCTTTTTTGACGGCTTGGCATCTTTGAATACTACTATTGCTGAAACAGGAAATTTCCCCTGGAAGTTGGAGTTATCGAAACACTCGATATGGCGAGGAAGCTGGTTTAGCCGGAGATCTTTCATCATCTGGTTGAGCAGCCTGTCAGTTCTTAACTCCGGATTTAATTTCTCGTATTGTTCCAGCTTTTCGCGCTTGAAGAACATCACATTTTTTTGTGAGAGATCAAGTAATTTTCGCTTTTCGCCCAGTTTGGGAACCGTCACCCTCATGCCGGAATCACTAAGGTCAAGATCAAATGGTACAATAATTTCTTTTGAAGTACTGTTGAACCTTGTTCTGAACTCAAAAATAGCAATGGTTAGCAGCTCTTCATCTGTTTCATCCAGCCTCTTTTTCATTTCGAGTGTTTGAGTCTGAATAACAGTACCATTCATTACCTTAAGGTAATTTACAAATGCATGTTTATCATCCGTAGCGATACAGAACACATCAACATCGGTTATAGATGAATTTACAATTGTCGACTTACTCTGATATCGGTCCAGCAGCTCATACTTTCGTTTTAGCCGGTGGGATAGCTCAAAGTTAAGTTCTGCTACTGAAGTATCAAGCTGGCTTTTAAGTCGCCTGACCACTGCGCTTGTTTTACCATTAAGGATGTCTTTTATCTCAGATATATTCTGATCATAGTCGTCATCGGTCTGGAAAGCCTGGCAAGGCCCTTTGCAATTCCCGATCTGGTATTCCAGGCATACGCGGAACTTTCCTGCTAGTATATTAGACTGAGTGAGTGGAAGGTTGCAGGTCCGCAGTGGATAAATCTCTTTTATCATTCCTAAAATGGTGTGCATCATACTTATTGATGCATAAGGACCAAAGTATGTTGAGCCGTCGCGGATGATTTTCCGCGTCCAGAAAATGCGCGGAAAGGGCTCATTCTTAATAATTATCCAGGGATAGGTCTTGTCGTCTTTTAAAAGAACGTTATATTTTGGCTGGTGCTTTTTAATCAGGCTGTTTTCAAGCAGCCAGGCATCTATTTCTGTATCAACAATTGTAAATGTAACCCGGTTTATCTTGCTTATAAGCACCCTGGTTTTTGCGTTAACGCGATAATTATCTTTATTGAAATAAGATGAAACCCGGTTCCTGAGATTTTTGGCCTTGCCAATATAGATCAGTTCATCGTTTTCCGACCAGAATTGGTATATCCCTGGTTTAGGGGGGATGTTCTTTATAGCGGTGCGATGATCGAATTTTTCCATGCTAATCGCCTATTTTAACGCAACGGTCGGAAAGGTTTGCGCAAAGGACACAAAGCATTGTATGACTCTTTGAATTAAAGACCGTTTTCATGAAAAACATTGCGCCCTGCGCCTGCCGGCAGGCAGGTTGTACTTTGCGCCCTTTGCGTTCAAAATCAAAACCCCAACTTCTTATCCAACTCCGTCTCACCAGATTGCTGTTTTGAATAAGCCCCGCAATCCAAAGTCGTTGTTACACCACCTTTAGGAACTGGGAAGTCTCCCTTGGTGTATTTAAGCGCCTTATCAGCATAAACCTTTTGCATATAAAGTCCAAAAATGGGCAGGGCAGTATTAGCTCCTTCGCCAAATTCTGTTGATGAAAAGTGGATCGCCCGATCTTCGGCCCCTGTCCACACCCCGGTAACCAGCTGCGGTGTAATGCCCATGAACCAACCGTCTGAGTTGTTATTCGTGGTACCGGTTTTCCCGCCTATAGGGTTAGTGAGTTTATATTTCCAGCCTAATCGTACGCCGGTGCCCTCCCGGATGACAGCCTTTAACATATCCGTCATCACATAGGCCGTTTGCTCATCTAAAACAACCTTTATCCGTGGCTTGCGCTCATAAATGACGTTTCCATTTTTATCTTCTATTCTGAGAAGATAGATCGGCTCTGTCCAGATACCATGGTTAACAAATACTGAATATGCACCTACCATGTCATATACCGAGGCTTCAAACGAGCCTAAAGCAATTGAAGGAAAGGCCGGTACCGGGCTGGTGATACCCATATTCTTTGTTAAAGTGGAAACTGCCGTCGGCCCAACTTGTTTCATTAAAAACATCGTTGAATTATTTTGCGAATGCGCCAGGGCTTTCTTCAGGGTAATGGGCCCCGGCAGGGATTTGTATGACCGGGGATTGTAAGTAGTCCCGTCACCGGCATCAATGCTGACTGGCTGATTGTCCACCATATAACACGGTGAATAACCACCATTCCCGATAGCGACGGCATAGGTAAATGGTTTGGCTGTTGAGCCAACCTGCCTTGTTCCAACTTTAACCTGGTCATATTTAAAATGATTAAAATCTATCCCGCCTACCCATGCACGAACATAACCAGTTTGAGGCTCCATCGACATGACAGCATTACGTAACAGCAGTTTATAATACTTGATCGAATCAATAGGCTTCATTAACGTATCTATCTCTCCGCGCCAGCTGAATATTGTCATTTTTGCAGGTGTTCTGAAATCTTCGGTTATTTCTTCTTCCGTTTTCCCTTCTGATTTCAGCGCGCGGTAACGGTCAGAACGCCTCATTCCCTGCTCAATCAAACCCTTAGCTTCTTCGAAATTGAATGGATCACGGCCTTTCCAGGAATTTTTGAAACTTACCTGCAGAGTTTTCATATACTGTTTCTGAGCCTCTTCGGCATAGTGCTGCATCCGCGAGTTAATGGTGGTATAAATCTTTAAACCATCCCGGTCAAGGTCGTAAGGGGTATTATCGGCTTTATAAATACTGTTTTCTTCCAGCGTTTGCTGGATATCTTTTTTCAAAACGGCACGGAAATAAGCTGCAGAGCCATCTGCATGGTCGGTAGGATTAAAAGCCAGTCCTAAGGGAAGTTTTTTTAATCTTTCGGCTTCCTCATCGCTGATATAGCTTGCTTTATTCATGTTCTCCAGTACGGTATTGCGCCTCAATATTGCCCGTTCCGGGTTTCTATGTGGATTATAGAATGATGGGCCCTTGAGCATCCCGATAAGGATAGCCGCCTGATGTGGTTCCAGTTTATCCGGTGTAGTGCTGAAATACGTTCTCGCTGCCGATTTTATGCCATAGGTATTATAGGATCCAAAATCCACTGTATTTAAATACATGGTAAGGATCTCTTCCTTCGTATACTGACGTTCGAGCTTCACTGCAACGATCAGTTCCTGTGATTTCTGGATCAGCCGTTTCATGAAACTTCTGGATCTTCCCTCCGCGGAAAACATGTTCAGTGCCAGCTGCTGGGTGATAGTACTCGCCCCTTGTCGCTTGCCGATCAGGTTATAAAAAATAATCGTGAATGTCCTTTTGAAGTCAATTCCCGAGTGGTTGTAAAACCTGATATCTTCTGTCGCGATCAACGCGTTTATAACATTTGGCGAGATCTCATCATAGCGTACATTTGACCGGTTCTGAACATAGTATGTTCCCAGTACCACATTGTCATCCGAAATAACTTCTGAGGCCTGGTTGCTTTTAGGATTTTCAAGAGCCCTAAGATCGGGGAGCGTGCCGAATAAGCCCAGCCCGATACTGAAAATCAGGATAGCACCAAACGCAATTATCCCGATTATCCATTTCCAGAATCCGATTGTATAGCGGTTTATATCCTGCTGCGTTAAATGCTTACTCATAGATGATTATTCATAGTTGTTTTTATAAAACTCAACATACTGGTCAAGCACTACTCGGTCGCTTATCTTGTCCAGGTTCTGCTGGTTTATAAAAAATGTACTGTATTTGTCCGCCGGAATCTTCATGATCTCTTTCATCATTGGACTGATGCTGTTGAAATAATTCTGTGCAGCATCCCGTCCTTCAAACGGGCCTACAAATATAAGCTGGTTTTCCCTGTTCACATTTTTTAACTGATGTTTAATGCCAGCCTGGGGCAAATTTATTCTGTTAAATTGTCCGATACCGAAACGGGAAAAGCTTAAATTCACTACCGGATCTGAAACATTAACCACAAAATAAAACAATGCGGATTCTTCTTTTACAAAGAAGCCAGCTTCTCCCGCCGGGATATTTACTGTTGGATCCGGCGCAGCGGTATTTGCAGGAGGGCGCGGCTCAGTAATGGGCGCAGCAGGGCTTACGGCAGGTACATTTTGCATTACTGGCTCCTGGACAAATCTATCTCTGGCCGGATCATTATCTACAAGGGCTACCTCACGCCCGCTCAGCATCTGCCTGTTCGCTTCTATAAAACTCAGGTGCTCTTTCACTAGCGGCACAATTAATTTATCAGCAGGATAGGCGTTCACGAGCTCTTTAAATGCTTTCTCAAGTTCCGGAAGTTTCTGCGTCCGGCCCACGGCTAATGAGCGGAGGTAATCTAGCTGTGCTGGAAGAGGACGGCCCGTAAATTTCTGTCCGTAACCTTCGATATGAGTCAGTACACCATTATAGTTTTTGGCCAGATAAAGGTCATATGCGTCATTATAAAATCGATTTAAAGCAATTTCCTGCTCATCAAAGCGCTGGTTATACTGTGGGTCGAGGATGGTCCTGGCAAAAGGTGAATCAGGAAAATCCTTTAGCAGGATATTCTTGTATTCTTCAGAACGCTGCGGATTAATTTTCTGATTCAGCCTGTAAAGATTGTAATAGACTGCAAGTTTATTAGAGTTTTCAGGAAACCGCTGAAGAAGTTTTTCATAGGTGTTCAATGCTTCAACGGTGTCCAATGAAACATCACGATAATAATTTCCTATATCAAAGAAAGCTGAAGCAATTTTCTGGTCCGAAACCAGCTTTTGCTCCGTAGTCAGCGGAATGCCCTCTATAAATGTTCTTCGTATAGTCTCGATATTTGCCGCAGTAGCATCCTGGCCAGGCTGCTGGAAAGGGTTGTTCGTTATGGCCTGATCCGGACTAACCGCAGATGTGACGTCTGCTGCGGATTTCTGGCTTCTTCTCCAGTTATCTTCCAGCCGCCGGTTACCCCAGCGTCGTTTAAAATCAATCAATCCCTGATTTAAAGCCACGGAGTTGCTGAAATAGAATTTTCCATCTCTGACACTGTTTGCAAGGGCTTGAGTAGGACCCGGCAGACTGGAATTCGCCGCGCTTGCGGTAGCACTAAGGGCTTTTATTGTCTGCTCGCGAACAAGCGCACCTATCCGTAATTCCCTCTCAGTATCGGGCAGGCTTGCAAGCATTTGCAAGGTGTCTTGCTGGGAAATTGTGGTAAGCCTGTCGGCGAGCAGCTCAAGGTTTTCTGCTTTTTTATTTATCAACGCAAAATCAGGGTAGGTTTTTGGAAGTACAGACAAGGTGCTGTCGTAGTACGCTTTGGCCCGCACAAAATCCGATTGATTAAAATAGATTTCGGCTAGTTTCTGATAGGAGAGACCTTTTTGGGTCAGGTTTTTTGTGCTGTTTTTAACCGAAGAATTATAGTTTTCTATTGCCTTTTCAATATTTTTTTCCTGTAAATAAGTATTGGCAATCTGGAAATATATCTGATCTATAAAGTCCCTGTTTTTATCATCTTTGAGAAGGGAAAGCAAACGCTGCGAACGGCTAACCTTATTTCCACTCTGCTCATCCCGTATACTAATCCGGTTCAGATTTGCATTAAAGGCCATGTCAAAGGGTGCATTGCTTTTTACAACCTCTGTATAATTATCGTAGGCAGCCTCCATGTTTTTATTGATTTGCTGAAGCTGGGCAAGCAGGTAAGTCCAGCGGATCTTATTTTGCCGGCTGCGTGCAAATTTTATTGCCTGTTCCAGTAAAGTTGTCGCCTGTTCATCTTCCTGAGCATATAAGTGCAATTGCGCTCTGGTGGCATAAATATCCGAAACGGATTCCTTTTCTGTCTTGATGTACTTCAAAGCCGTGTCCAGTGTGGCTTCAGCTTCTTCATATCGTTCAGATTGTATAAGGGATCTGGCCTTCCATGCCAAAGCAGCTTGTTTCAGCTCTTTTTCGTCGGGGTAAGATTTATATACATAAGTAAAAAATTCAGAAGCATTATAGAAGTTCGCTTTCAGGTGGTTTGCTTTCGCGATGAGGAAGTATGCATCGTCTACATAATTACTCAGCGACTTTTCATTAGCTATTACGTTAGCTTTTAGTATCGCCTCATCAAGATTTTTTATTTCGCCCTGTGCCGTTGCCTCCACGGGTTCTTTATATACAGAAATCAAGCGTTCATAGTCATCAACCGTTACAAACTGAATATTTCGTTCACTTTCGTCAACCAGCTCGTTTGCGTTGTAAAGGATATTGTAATGTGCAGTTAAGTTCTGCATTCCCCGGCTGGCAACGGTTTGTTTCTGAGAATCGCAAGCCGCAATTCCAAAACATAAAATGCAGAGAAATAACAGGTTGAAAAAATGAATTAGAATGTTTGATCTCAAATTGGTTAATGATTGCTTTTATATAAACAATATCTATGCAAAGATATTTTATTCATGGAGGATTTGGTATGTAAATATAATGTTTCAGGGGGGCTCGCAGCTATTTAACGTTCTAGGTTGGTATGACGGCAGGAGGTCCCTCGCAGTGTTATTAACGTTTCAGGTTGATTTGATGGCAGGAGGTCCCTCGCTGCGCTTTAAAGGTTCCGGTTGATTTGATGGCAGGAGGTTCCTCGCTGCGCTATTTACGTTTCAGGTTGATTTGATGGCAGGAGGTCCCTCGCTGCGCTGGTTAACGTACAAGATAGGTTTAATGGCAGGAGGTCCCTCGCTGTTGGTTAACGTACAAGATAGGTTTGATGGCAGGAGGTCCCTCGCTGCGCTTTTAAGGTTTCAGGTTGATTTTGTAGCAGGAGGTCCCTCGCTGCGCTTCGGGATGACGACCCCGCACGAGTTTAGGGGGAGGGGAGATTTCTCCTCGCGTCACGGTCCAGTTAAATAATTGCAGTGTGGTTCGCTCGTCGAAATTTATTTCTTTTGAATTTCCCCCCAAAGGTCATTCCATGCGGGGTTGATTGTATTAATAAGGTTGTTCTTCTTTTCCCTGCGAAACTTTTTTATTTCTTTTTCTCGATAAATAGCTTCTTGTATAGACAGGAAGTGCTCATAATAAACACAAGAAGTAAGATTGTATTTGGCAGTGAAACTGTCGGGATAAAAATGTTGTCTATGTTGTATCACTCTTGAGCGAAGGTCGGAGGTTACCCCCACATACAAGGTTGTTTTATACTTATTGGTCATTATGTAAACGTATCCACCTCTGTCCATAGTGGAATATAGGGACTCAAATACGTTCGATGAAACTGGAATTAGTTAATGGTACGAACGGCTTAGAGATGGGACTAATTTCGACGAGCGGGTGTTAAAATTATCACTAACGATAAATGTGCCGCGAGGAGAAATCCCCACCCCCTCATACACGGCAGTCGTCATCCCGAAGCGCAGCGAGGGATCTCAAGCGAAGCGAGGGACCTCCTTATACGCCGATGCTAAATTGCTAATTTAATATTAAAAGCGCAGCGAGGGACCTCCAGGAATGTTAATTTAAACTGTTACTTCATATTAAAAGCGAAGCGAGGGACCTCAAGCTAAGCGACGACCTTATTCGTCGAAATATTATTAATATTTTTGCCCCTATATTACATCCCCATGGAAAACCAACCCGACCAGCCCGAAATAAACCCCGACGACCTCGAATCCGGGAAAAAAGCCCTCGGTTCTTACGCCAAATACACTGGTGTTGCTTTTCAAATGATGGCTATTATCGGAGTGTCTGCCTTTATAGGCTATAAGATTGATCAATATTATGATCATAAAACTCAATGGGTAACGGCGCTTGCCTGTGTTCTGGGTGTGTGCCTTTCCATTTATCAGACCATCAGGCAATTAAAACAATGAGTACCTTAAGATTCCTGATATATTTTATCCTGTTCAATATCTTCTTAAGTATTGCTCCGCTAGCTGCCGAGAATTTTTACGAAGCGCAGGACCTGCTGATTCCACGTTTCTGGAATATGTTCGCGGTGTTCAGCATAATTACTTTGGTTATTTATCTCTTCGCCTCCTGGAGGATGAAAGTGAGTATTAAATCATCAGGCCAGGCATTACTGGCAAGCATCGCCGTGAAGCTGCTTTTATACATGGTAATAGCCTTTGTTTACATTACCCAAAACACGGTTAATCCGGCTAAATTTATCATCTGTTTTTTTTATCTATATTTCTTTCATACAGTGTTTGAAATATATTGTTTGTTGTGTAACTTGCGCAACCAAAAATTTAAGTAAATTCCTTATAATAAATGGATTTGAGCCATATTTTCAATTCAAAAAAATTCTTCAGCATTTCATTTTGTGCCGTTTTATTTTCGTTGCTGAACTTTTCGGCCTTTTCTCAGGAGCATACATCGGCAGATACAGCACACGCTGAAACTTCAGTTTCACACGCTGAAGGAGAGGAAAAAGAAGAAGATATTTCTCAAATGATCCTGCATCACATTGCTGACTCACACGAGTGGCATTTCTTCGGGGACGTTTCTGTTCCTTTGCCAGTTATATTATACACCCAAAATGGTCTTGTTACCTTTCTTTCAAATAAATTCGGTCATAATGATCATGGTACCGAAGTTTTTGAGGCTAATGGAACAAAGCTCGTAAACTATCACGGTAAATTCTATTATCCTTCAGCAACAAAAAGTGCTGACGGCACTTACATCGCGCACGATGCAAGAGGCGACATACTAAATCCAAAGCCCTTTGATATTTCAATCACGAAAAACGTTGTATCCTTATTAATATCTGTTACTGTTCTTCTTATTGTATTCATAGGCATAGCCAAGGCTTACAAGAAGCGCGAAGGCAAAGCGCCTAAAGGATTGCAGTCAATTCTTGAGCCCATCATTCTTTTCGTTCGTGATGATATCGCAAAGCCACAGTTGGGGCACAGATACAAAGGGTTCATGCCTTATTTATTAACCGTTTTCTTTTTCGTGTGGTTAAATAACCTGATGGGATTGATTCCTTTCTTCCCGGGAGGGGCCAACTTAACGGGTAATATTGCCGTAACCATGATGCTTGCTCTTTGTACGTTTGTTTTAACAACCGTGAACGGGAACAAGAATTACTGGGGTCACGTTTTCACACCGCATGTTCCATGGTGGTTGTATCCATTGATGATACCTGTTGAGATCATCGGATTATTTACCAAGCCAATCGCATTAATGATACGTTTGTTCGCTAACATCACCGCAGGACACATTTTGATCCTGAGTTTGATCTCTTTGATCTTTATTATTAAGAGCGTTCTTGTTGCCGGTGTGGCGATTCCGTTCGTACTATTTATCAGTGTTATTGAGCTGGTAGTAGGTTTTATCCAGGCATTCATCTTCACTATTTTGTCGGCCCTGTTTATCGGGATGGCCGTGGAAGAGCATGCTGAGCATTAATATGAATTTATTTTTTGTTTAATATATATTT
>JAZKHM010000035.1:0-2729 GCA_040385405.1 Bacteroidota bacterium
GGAAGGTGGTCAGTTTACTCCGGAATATCTGGTCAGTTTACTCCGTTTTTTCCACCTAAGCCAGGCAGGAGCTTGAAAAATATAACATTGGTGGGTATATGATCTAATTGTTCTCCCAGGTATTGATCATACTCAATCTTAGGGAATGTTGAATTCGTTTTCATTTGGATATAGTTTTCCTACTAGGGTCTGAGACCCTATTGAATTGTTTAGTTAAATAATTGATTTAAAATGGGGGCAGAACGCCCCCATGAAGATTAAGACTGGTAATCTCTTGTTGCATGAGCCAGCAGCTCTTTGAATGGTGGAGTGCCCTTGAGCTTTCCGATGGCATAATGTAATATTAAATTATAAAAGCCTTCAATGTTTGGTATAGGAAGGTTCTGTTTAACTCTTCCGATATGAAACTTTACCCATATAATATCCTCACCATCTAATGACGTGATTTCAGGCATCTCTCTAAGGTCCTTACCCAGGGCCATGTTGTCAAATAACTTGGTAATGTGTCGGATCGAGGGAGTACCCTTTCGTTCTAAGAGTTCTTTCACGAACTCTTGTTTACTGAAGTAACCCTCTGGTCCATCATCTGTGAAAATTATACCATTACTGGTGATTTCGGAAGTGATTCGTTCACCCTCCATTATTTCTCTGATTAGCTGTTCTTGATTTTTCATGTTATTATTGATTAACTGTTAATTCCCTCATTTGAGGTGAGGAACCCTCTGGAGTAAGTAGCTAATTCACTCCTAGTAATCAGCACAAGCTAGCTCTGCTGAATGTTAATCAAAATTACCAAGACACTATATTTTAGTTCGCCAAGGCTTTCTAGTTTTTTACCTACTAACTCATGGCGAAGTTATTAAGGTAGCTGTACTTAGGCGCATTTAGTTGATCTATTGCATTGCTTAGATTCTTTCTGAATTTTTCATAATCGTACATGTTGGTTTCTGGTTGTTTCATTTCCATGTCAAACAACTCAAACAAATCAAGATAATACATAATAAATTTACCCTGAGTGACTGAGAATCTTGAGTTGGCTTTTTTACTTGGTGGAAATTGTGGTTGTGACCGCAGGTAGTTGAGGAGAATCTTCGTGATCACAGCAAGTCGGAGATATGGAGTTGTATCTGAGGGAGTATTGGTTGTAATTCTTAATACGCCTTCAAGATAATCAGGCTTTAAAGGTTCTTTAGACAGTTGCAGATCTCCTCTCAGTTTCAAGTTGGTGCTGTGATCTTTAAGGTGATTCACTATTACTTTGCACAAGTCTTGGTATAACTTATTTGATTGTAGAGCTGGTGGCAACTCAAAATTATCAGAACTTGTTAAGGTTTTAACTGATATTCCTAAAACAGAATCTTGCTTGGTCAACGGTATTTGCTTCAGAAGCTCGATAACTTTTTGGGCTTCATCACGAAAAGTGGGTCTATCCTTAAATTCGATAACAGGAACCTCATTGACTACATTATATATAAAAATTACATCCTGAACCTGCTGTTCAAGTAATTCATTGTCAAATGGCTTCGGAAGTCCCTTCCTGTCATGAGGAGTAAGTATTTCTCTCAGTCTCTTTAAGAATCTTCGTTGCTCATCTTGATTGATGGGAATGTCTACAATCTGTTTCCAATTGTTTACATCTTCGTTATTATCATCGGCCCTTGACCAAACCCATTGTATCTTCCAGTGAACGCGCTTTAATTTAGTTAGATCGACAGTTACTTCAATATCCATAACTGCGAATTTAAAGTACTTTATCGATACTACAATTCTGGCATCACATCTCTTAGTTTATCACTATTCATTTCTCCTAATCCACGCAGATACTTAAGTGTTACAGCCATATCAGAATGACCAAGAAGCTGTTGCAGTATGTAAATATCTTTTGTCTTGTGATATACATTTACAGCAGCTGTGTGTCTGAAAGAATAGAGAGTTTGGTTCGGCTTAATCTTGCCTTCTTGCTTAAGAGTCCTTTTAGCTCTTGACCATTGTGTTTTTAGATAGTCATAGTTAGGAAGCCAGTCTGATCCTGTAAGGATATATGAGTCTGATGTAGAACAAGCTTCTATAAAAGGCAAAAGCTCCGAATATACGTAGCCTGGTATATGGACAACACGTACTTTCTTTCCTTTATTCTCCTCACCTGATAAATAAATCATCTGATCACGAATGTGTCTTAACCTGAGTAATCTGCTTTCTTCATGAGGACGAAGGAAACATCCATAAGCCAGCAAAGCCACTAAATGAAGTCTGGGATAATATAATTTTAAGAATTTAAGAATCGGTAGCATCTGCTCCTTAGTGTAAACCTCATGTAGCTTCTCAGCATATTTCTTCTTTACAGTTCGCGAGATTGTACCGGGCAATATAACATTCAAGTATTGCCTCTTATTCATATAATTTCTGTTGGACGAGTTATATAGATCGAGAAATGCTGTGATTCTAGACGTAGACAGGCTTTCAGGCGAAGAGCTTTTTTCCTGTTGGGTTAAGAACTCTAAAAACTGTTTAGCTGTTCCCTCAATATCTCTTGTGTAAGTTCTGCTGTAGTTACCAGTTATTTTGCTGTCTACGATCTTCTGAATGCTTTGTTCCAAGGTTACCGGAGCGTCTACTATAGCAACTGCCTCTAATGGATTCCAGCCCTTCTCGAGTGCTTTCTCAAATTCAAACTTTAGCTTCTTTAATAGCTTAACCTTATCTGCCTGGGTTTTTGCCTTGTTCGGGTA
>JAZKHM010000036.1:0-3233 GCA_040385405.1 Bacteroidota bacterium
CCATTTCTAAACCATCTTGCTATTAATGTGTTATGAAAAGAAATAACGTAACTCTATGGCAGGTAAATTGAAACGAACTCTCTCTCTGGCCGAATGCATTTTTTTTGGTGTTGGCTCTATTCTTGGTGCGGGTATCTACACGATCATAGGAAAAGTCGCAGGGTTTGCTGGCAATCTGACGTGGCTATCTTTTCTTATCGCATCCCTTACTGCACTCTTAACAGCTTTTTCTTACGCTGAATTAAGTGCAGCCTATCCAAAGGCAGGGGGAGAATATGTGTATACTAAAGAAGCGATGGGTAAAAACATTGGGACTTCCGTTGGTTTCATTATTGCTCTGAATGGGATTATAAGCGGGGCAACTGTAGCTGTCGGCTTTGGAGGTTATTTCACAGAGTTGTTAGATACCCCTGTGGTATTAGCCGCGATTGGAATAATCGGACTTATTTTTTTAGTCAATGTCTCCGGAATCCGTGAATCATCTATAGTAAATATTATTTTCACGGTCATCGAATTCGCAGGGCTGGTATTGGTAATTATTTCTGCTTTTCCAAAAATCGGATCAGTGAATTTATTAGAAGGAACAGAATCCGGGAAGGCCTCTGTTCTGATGGCTGCATCATTGGGATTCTTTGCCTTTATAGGCTTTGAGGAAATCGTTAAGCTAGCCGAAGAAACAAAAAATCCTCAAAAAACTATTCCAAGAGCGCTTTTCTCAGCAAGTGCAATAGTCAGTATCATTTATTTGATTGTTGTGGTGAGTGCAGTTTCCGCACTCCCAATCGATAGACTGGCGAAGTCTTCCAGCCCGCTTTCAGATATAGCCGAAGAAGGCTTAGGATCAACCGCAGGGCTAATCATCGTAGTTATCGCTCTGTTCTCCACATCGAATACTATACTTTCTAATATGCTTGGAAGCTCCAGGGTGATCTATGATATGGCTAAAAAAGTGAAAATTATGGCTGTTTTTCAAAGGGTTTCAAATCGCCAAACTCCTTATGCCGCGCTAATCCTTATTCTCGTTATCATGTCTGCTTTTGCCCTTATTGGTAAAATTGAAGTCATAGCAATGATTGCAAACGTGTTTATCTTTATTACCTTCTTTGCGGTTAACCTTTCTGTTATTCTGCTACGCCGTTCTAATCCTCAAAAGAGCAGGCCTTTTAAGGTTCCCTTAAATGTAAATAACATGCCCGTGATAAGCTTCCTCGGCATGGCAATGACATTACTGTTATTTGGGTTCAACATATATATTCTTAGCTCCTAAAAACATGCTATCCTTAGTTCAATTATTCTGTACAATATACTTCAATACCGAATATTGCTGCATGGTTATCCATACTCAGGTCATAAAACAGTTCTTCCCTTGTTGATGAATTTCAAACTCTTTCCAGTTGAAAAACTTAATCCGATGTAACTTGTTATGCACATTAAGTAAAACTCAAATAACGAAAATGAAAACATACATAATTTTCCTTATAAGCATTTTTGCTCTCGGCTCTTGCGCCGACAAGCAGAAAGAATTTTCATCTGTCAAAAAGGGAATGACAAAAGAAGAAGTAATTCAGCATGCTGGCGAACCAACAACCAAACGCGATATCCTGGTTGCTGAAGTTTGGAAATATGATCTCGCCAACCGAACAATTGTCTTCAGAAACGGGCTGGTTTACGATATAATAACGAGCACAGAGGCCCGAATTGATTCAATTGAAAACACCCTTAAGGAAACTGGAAGAGATTTGAAAGAAACTGGAAAAGACTTAAAGGAGAAACTGAAACAAACTGGAGATACCTTAGAAGACAGGAGCCGAAGACTGAAAGATAATCTTGATGGTGATTCTGTAAAGAAAAATTGAGTCTTTTGAAGAATGATTTTAGATTCAATTAATCCGTTTGACGGCTCTGTTATCCAATCGTATGAAAGCCACACAAAGGATGAAGTAAAAGAGATAATTAACCTGAGTCAGGCAACATGGACTAATTGGAGAAACGTTCATTTCAATGAGCGGGCTGTATTCATGACAAATGCTGCCCGGATTCTTCGCGAGCGAAAATCAGGGCTGGCTAAGCTTATGGCCCTGGAAATGGGCAAGCCTTACAAGGGCGGAATTGCTGAGATCGAGAAATGCGCAGATTGCTGTGAATTTTACGCCGATAAAGCGTCCGAATTTCTGAAAAATGAACTTATTAATACTGATGCATCCAGGAGCTTTGTGAGCTTCCAGCCGATTGGACTTGTATTAGCGATTATGCCCTGGAATTTTCCGTTCTGGCAAGTTTTCCGGTTTCTCGCTCCAACTCTTATGGCGGGAAATTGCGGAATTCTTAAACATGCATCCAATGTATTCGGCTGTGCGCTTGAAATTGAGAATATTATAAAAGCAGCGGGTTTCCCTGAAAATGTTTTCCGAACCATCCTTATTCCTGGTTCAGAGGTAGAGAGAGTAATCGAAAATGAATATATCGTTGCTGTCTCACTGACGGGTAGTACAGAAGCGGGGAAAAAAGTAGCAGAAAAAGCGGGATCTCTTCTTAAAAAGACCGTTCTGGAGCTCGGTGGAAGTGACCCATATATTATACTCCATGATGCTGATCTTGAATTAGCTGCGGAAACTTGTGTGAACAGCAGGATTATCAATAGCGGACAGAGCTGTATCGCGGCTAAGCGTTTTGTGGTGGTTAAAGCTGTTGAGAAAGAATTTACGGAACTTTTCTTACAGAAAATGGCCTCCAAGGTTATGGGAGATCCTCTTGATGAAAAAACAGACATTGGCCCTCTGGCTAGAATTGATCTGCGAAACGACCTGCATCAACAGGTAAAGGAAAGTATTGCAATGAATGCAAAATGCTTACTCGGAGGTTTCATTCCTGAGGGGAACAATGCGTTCTACCCCCCTACTGTATTAACTGACGTGGTAAAAGGAATGCCTGCTTACGATCAGGAGCTGTTCGGCCCCGTCGCGGCGATTATTAGTGCTAATGACGATGAACACGCGATCGAAATTGCTAATGATTCTGTTTTTGGCCTCGGTTCAGCTATTTTTTCCCGTGACATTAAACGCGCGGAATACATTGCTGAAACACAGATACAGGCCGGTGCATGTTTTGTAAACGCATTAGTTAAATCTGATTCAAGGTTACCTTTTGGAGGGATCAAACAATCAGGATACGGGCGTGAGCTTTCCCATTATGGTATTAAAGAGTTTGTTAATATTAAGACGGTTTATATCAAA
>JAZKHM010000037.1:0-4531 GCA_040385405.1 Bacteroidota bacterium
GGTTTTAATAATAGAATTAAGTGATAATTAGAATTTATCCCAGAATATTTTTGTGGTTAATAAATCTCCACCATTGATGAGTGCAGAGGCAGCAGTAACATTTGCGGCATTAACTGTTTGTTCTCCAGCAGGGTAAGTGTATCTTGTAGGGACTTTAGTGATGTCGTTGTATGTAGAAGCCGGAGCAACTAAAACTGGAAAATCTAATCTTCTCCAAGAAATCCATGCTTCAAATCCTCTATTATATAAACCTATCCAAGCTTGCTCGCCTATACTTTTTTTCCAGTTTACAGCATTATATACTACGCTTGGTTGTGCTAAATATGTTGCAATATTAGCAGCATCTACACCCCAACGTTCCATTGATGCTGTAATAGCAGTATTGTAATGTATTGTTGCAGTACCTCCAACAGCTACTCCTCTAGCAGCAGCTTCGGCTAACAAGAATTCTGTTTCTACAAAGTCAAATATTGTACCTGGAAAAGTTGGTTGTACTATTGTTTCATTAATATGAGAAAAATTTGTATAACTGTTAGATGATCCGTAGATACCTCCAATGTAATTAGTAGTTCCTGGAGCAAATGTGAAATATTTAGCTCTTCTTGGGTCTGTTAGTGAGTTTAGTTTGTTAACAAACGTGTCAGCAATAACAAAATCGTTTCTACCACTAGCTACGATATCAACATATAATGGATTTGCATTGGGTTCAGCTCCTAAGTATACTAGATTAGCATCGTCTGAGTTACTAGACATTACACCTGCACTAACAGCTGCACTTATCTGTGTAGCAGCATAAGCAGCGTCTACATCATGCATATTTACTGCAAGTCTTAATCTAAGAGAGTTTGCAAATTTTTTCCATTTTGCAGTATTTCCAGCATAAATTAAATCAGCAGATCCAAAACTTCCAGCAGAAGAATTCAATGATGCAGAAGCTACAGTTAATTTGCTGATAAGATCTTTATAGATTGTTTGTGCATCATCGTATTTTGGTAAAGGTTTACCTTCAATATCCAAAGCCTCAGTGTATGGAACGTCTCCAAAAGTGTCAACTAGTACGCTGAAAGTATATGCAGACATTATGTCAACAATAGCTTTTTTATTGTTTAATACTTCAGTTTCTTCAGCACCAGCCACAACTTCTTTGTTTAACGCAGTTTTAGATTCTTTCAAATCTCTTAATACATCTCTATAAAGAGTTGTAAAGTGAGTGTCAGGAATAGGTCTGGTTGTTAAGTTATATTGACTTTCATCAGGATACGTAGTTTCTGCCCAGTATTGAGTGAATAATCTGAAAACATTTCTGTTTACAGATGCATTAACCATCTGATCAACTAAAGTTTTTTGAGCATTTGTAAACAAATACTCTGGCTTTGTAGTAGTTGGGTTTTTTGTATCTGCATTTAATCCTGTAATGTCATCAGAACATGATACTACTGATAGGGTTATAAATGAGATTAATAAAAGTATCTTTTTCATAATTTAAAATTTAAATGTTACGTTACAACCAATATTTCTAGTTGATGGCAATGAACCTATTGAGTATCCTGCTGAATTAGAGTTAGCACTTAATCCACTTTCTGGATCAGCATAAGGAAGGTTTTTGTCGATTATCCATAAATTTGAACCTACAATGCTGAATTTCATGTCAGTAAGTTTTAATTTAGAAACGATTGTAGTTGGTAAAGAATAAGTAATACTTACTTCTCTTAATTTTATGAAAGAAGCATCGTATACAAAAGCTTTGTTAGGAGCTCTTCTGTATCCAGATACGTTACCGTATTGGTCTGGTGAAGGTGTTCTTACAGTGTTTGGAGAACCGTCTGCTTGTACGCCAGGTAAAATAACACCACCGCCATTAGCGATAGTATTTCTTATAGGATTACCAAGTTCGTTATTACCTGCAGTTACATCATATAGACCAGTAGCTAAACCGTATGCTTGGTCAAGAGAAAATATATCGCCTCCTTTTTTCATGTCAATCAAAAATCCAAATGATAAGTTTTTGTAAGTAAATTTATTACGCACACCACCTAACCACTCTGGGTTAACATCTCCAATAACATTATTTGCTGAAGCATTTACAACATATCTTCCGTTTGCTCCAACTACTTTTTCACCATTCAAATAAGTGAAATCAGTACCTCTAAGTACACCATAAGCTTCACCTACAGCTGCATTAAGGGTTACACCTTGTCCAAAAGAACTTAGTCTAAGGTTGTCAATACCATCGATTAACTTGGTAACTTCATTTTTATTGGTTGACCAGTTTATGAAAATATCCCATGCAAAATCTTTAGTTTTTATTGGTGTAGCATTAAATTGTACTTCAATACCTTTATTTTCTACAGTTGCTGCATTTACTAATCTTGCACTGTTTCCAGTTGCTGTAGAATAAGGAACTGAAATAGCTTCTCCTTCATTAACATTTTTGTATGCACTTAATTCGAAACCAAGTCTTCTGTTTAAAAACTGCATTTCTAAACCAA
This sequence comes from Bacteroidota bacterium, assembly GCA_040385405.1. Lineage (GTDB taxonomy): Bacteria > Bacteroidota > Bacteroidia > Sphingobacteriales > Sphingobacteriaceae > Daejeonella. Next base: position 2,490 of record JAZKHM010000037.1, read on the forward strand.
TTTCTTGTGTGTTAGTTTTTACGGCTTTCAAATTTGGATTGTTTTTTGTAGAAGCAACAGAGTATTGTTGGTTAGTTCCAAATGGATCATTTTTGATATAAGTATCAATTAAAGATTGATTTGGTGTTCCAAGCGGGCTTTCAGAATATCCAGCTCTTATTTTACCAAAACTTAGCCATGGTTTGTTAATGTGGTTCGTGAAAACATAAGAACCTGAAGCTGAATAAGTATTGATTGCATTTTCTTCTTGTGGTAAGTTTGAGAATGCATCTCTTCTTACTGTTCCGTCTAAGAATAAAAAGTCTTTATATCCGAAAGATGCAGAAGCATAATAACTATTAACTCCTTGGTTAACTTCTGATTCAATAGGGAAAGGAACTCCTGCAACTGAATTAGATAGACTAAAAAGATCCGGTACAATAAGTCCACCTTGAGTCGAGTTCAAAGTAGAAATAATTCTAGTTCTTACAGACGTACCTCCAGCTACTCCATTAAAACTAATGTTTTCTGAAATGTCTTTTTTGAAGGTTAGGATGAAGTCGTAGTTTTGCTCAGAAAAAGTTCTGTTGTACTTTTGGTATCCTGAAGTTTCTGCTAATCTGTTAATTCCAAAATCTCCAGCAATAGAACCAAATGCTCTTCTTTCTTCGCGTAATTCGCTGTAAGAATCTGTAGATATTTTACCTGAAACGGTTAACCAATCAGTTAGTTTGTAATCTAATCTACCATAACCTAAGAATCTATTTCTTTCGTCAGATTGAAAATTTTTATTTCTTATAAAGTATGGATTGTCCCAGTAGATTTGAGTTAAGTCTGAAGGATCTGAATAATTCCAGTTTATGTTTTGTCCACCTGATCTTTCATATACTTGTTTCAATTCCTGAACATCAACGTTTGTTTGCCACCATTGACGGAACATAGACATGATATTTTCATTGTAACCAGTTGAGTTTCTACCAACAGTAGATTGCGTGCTGAAATTTGCAAATACACTAGCAGATAATTTATCTGAAAATTGATGATTTATTTTAGCACTCATGTTATTCTTTTTCATATCACTATTTGGTAAGATACCAGTTTGTTTAGAATTGGTAAAATTCAAAACAAAATTTGTAGTGTCATTACCATCTTCTAATGATATAGAATTATTAAAAGAAGTAGCGGTATCGAAAAATGTAGTTGGATCGTTTTTAGCGGCCACCCAAGGAGTAGCTTTCTGATAGCTATCAGACCATGGAGTAAAAGCATTCCAGTTGTAAACCAGTAAATTAGGATCAAAAGCAGCTCCATAAGAAGCATCTTCAGAAGTTGGTACTACTAAATCTTCAACCCCATCTCCATTGATATCTCTTGATAAAAAGAATCCTGAAGCATCTTCATAATATGGGCCATAACCTGCTCCATATTTATTTTGATACTTAACAAATGTAGATTTGTCTATAGTCCCAGCAACAAATTCACTAGATATAGTAATTCCTAATCCTTTTTTTGATTTCCCTTTTTTTGTAGTAATCATTACAACACCATTTCCACCTAAATAACCATACAAAGCGGATGCTGCTGCTCCTTTAAGGATATTTACGCTTTCGATGTCGTCAGGGTTGATGTCCATCGCTGCGTTTCCATAATCGTATGTGTTACCTGCGCCTGTAGTTTGACTTGCAGTGTTAGAGTTGATGTTAGAGTTGTTTATCGGCATTCCGTCGATAACAATAAGCATTTCATTGTTACCACTTAAGCTTTTGACACCTCTAGATACAATGCTTGATGAACCACCAAAGTTATTGTTTCTTTTGATATTAACACCAGCTACTTTACCAGAAAGTTCATTTATGAAGTTTCCACTTCCTGCGCCAGAATTTAAGTCTTCAGCTTTTACTTCTTGAGTAGCGTAACCAAGAGATTTTTTTTCTCTTTTAATACCTAAAGCTGTTACTACAACACCTTCAAGTTCTAATGCACCACTTGCTAATTTTACATTAACAGTTGATGAGCTAGCTGTAACTTCTTGGGTTTTCATCCCAATGTAGCTAAATACCAAG
>JAZKHM010000038.1:0-19230 GCA_040385405.1 Bacteroidota bacterium
CTGTGCTTAAAGGTGCGGCAGCTACAGCATTATATGGTAACCGTGCTGCTAATGGTGTGATTGTTATTACTTCCAAGAAAGGAATTCGTAACGGCGCACCGAAAGTTGAAGCTAATTTAAGTACGTCATTTGAAAACGTATCATTATTGCCTGAATATCAGAATGGTTATGCTGGTGGATATTCTTCAGCCTCAACATCTCCTGGTTCAACTTATGACAATCAGGGATTTTATATTTTCAGATTTAACCCAGCTACGCACCCTGCAAGTTGGGCGTCGTTCAATGGTCAGCGTATTATCGACTATGGAGCTGATGAGAGCTGGGGACCTAAAATTGCTGGTGATATGTATCGCCCTTATACTTCATGGTATGCCGGTCCTGATTTCGGTAAGTTATCTCCATTAACTCCACAGCCAAACAATGTTAAAGACTTTTTTCAGACTGGAACTACGTTGAATAATAGCCTTGCATTTAGCGGGGGAACTGAGAATCTGACATACCGGATATCATACGGTAACATTAACCGTTCTTTAGTTATTGAGAATGCGAAAAGAGACCAGCACCAGATCGGTATAAATGGTGTGTATGATATAAGCAAGAAATTTTCGGTAAATACCAATATGATGTTTACTACTTATGGAACGCGTGGTAAACCTGGTGAAGGCTATGCCCTAGATGGCTCGAACGTTACGCAAAATTTCAACCAATGGTTTCAGCGTCAGCTGAATATCGATGAAATGCGTAATTATCGCAATGCGGATAACACCTTAAGATCCTGGAATATTGGTGACCCTAATTCCACAGGGGATCCGTCTTTATATCTCCAGCCTCAGTACTGGGATAGCCCGTGGTTCATTGTCAACGAAAACTTTTCAACCGACAGGAGAAATCGTATAGCCGGAAATCTTGGATTAAGTTATAAACTAACTGACTGGTTATCGGCCGATGTAGCGGCACGTATGAGCTATAACAATGGAAAAGGTGACGCAAGAGTAGCTTTTGGTGGCTTACAGCAAAATGCTTACAGTACCTATCAGCTTACCAATACCGAGATGAACTATGAAGCAGGACTGAACTTCAAGAAAGTATTCGGCGATGTTTCCTTAGATGGTATGATCGGTGGTAATGTCCGTAATAATAAAAATGATCAGCTGAAAAATGATACAAACGGGGGCTTGACCTTCCCTGATTATTTTGATATCACGGCATCGGTAGCCCGGCCAACAGTAAAACGGACCTATGATGAGAAAGAGGTGCGATCTGTATTCGGAAGAGCGTCATTCGGATACAAAGGCTGGCTTTATGTGGATGGTACTTTACGTAATGACTGGTCATCAGCATTACCTGAAACGAACAATTCGTACCTTTACCCATCTATTTCTACCAGCGTTGTGTTCAGTGAACTTATAAAAAGCAGTTCAATCAGTGACTGGCTTAGTTTTGGTAAAATCAGAGCAGCATTTGCGCAGGTTGGATCAGATCTAGACCCATATCAGGTTCAGATTGCAATCAATAATGGTAATATATACGATGGTAATCCATCGGCTGAGATGGGTAACCAGTTCCGTACCGGAGCAATCAGACCAGCCTTAACAAAATCCTATGAGTTGGGAACCGAGATGCGATTCTTTAACCGGGTTGGATTAGACTTCACTTACTATGTGGATAATAATACCGATCAGATCCTTGGTTTAAATGTAGCTTCCTCATCAGGATTCACCACGGCGCAGATCAACGCAGGTAATATTCAACGCAAGGGAATTGAAATTTCTTTAACAGGCGAACCTATAAAAGGCACGAATTTCAACTGGGAAACTGCTATTAATTTTGCAAAATCAGAGTCAATTATCAAGGAACTGGCTCCGGGGCTGAATACGTACCTTTATGAGACTCAGCGTAATGATTATCGCGTTGAAAACCGGGTCGGAGAAAAATGGGGTCAGATTATTGGCCGTAAATGGACTAGAAATGCAGCCGGCCTTCCGGTATTTACTTCGTCAACCGGTAACGTGATAAGTTATACTCCCAATAATCCACTTGGTAAATCCATCGTTCCTGATTTTACAGGGGGTTTATTCAATACTTTTAGATATAAGGGGGCCGAACTTTCCTTTTCAATGGATTTCCAAAAGGGCGGATATTTCTATTCTCTGACTAAAATGTATGGAGAAGGTTCTGGTTTATTTAGCTCAACGGTCGGAGTTAATGATAAAGGCAATGATATTCGTATGTTCCCTTCATTGGGTGGTGGTGTTCGGGTGGATGGAGTTACTTCTGCGGGTGTTGCGGTAACAGCTTATCAACCGGCGCGTTCATACTTTTATACTAACGCTCAGCGTAATACGGAAAACGTATTACTATCAAAATCGTATATCAAATTAAGAGAGGTTCGGTTAGGATATAATCTTCCTTCTAAATTGATCAGTTCTACACCAATTAAAACTGCTAATATCGGCGCCATAGTTGGAAATGCATGGTTAATTCACGCTCCGGCCAAGGAATTTGGTATTGACCCGTCAGAACTGGAAGTATATGGCAGAGAGGGTGGACAACTCAGTTCATCGCGTTCTATAGGTTTGAATCTGAGATTAGGATTTTAATAATTATTGAAAAGAAAAGATGAAAAAGATAACAACGCTAATTCTGGGTTCTATTATGCTCCTTGCAGCATGTAAACCCAGTGAATTCGAAAATATAAACGTAGACCCTACAGCAGTGAGTTCTGTTCCAACGAAGGCCCTGCTTACCAATGTATTTAACGGGACTAACGGTAACTTCCATTCAACCGTGTTCGGTGTGAACACACCTGTGTTCTATGCGCAGCACTTGTCTGAAGGTCCATACCCGGGCGCTTCCCTTTATAGTACCAGAAATTTCGAATGGAATACTTTTTATGTAGGTTCTCTATATAACCTTAAAACCATCATCGATCTGAATACCTCAGGAAGTCCTTTAGCTGATCCTGGTATAAATGGGTCAAAAGACAATCAGATAGCCGTTGCACGGATCCTTAAGGCTTATTTCTTCTGGTATCTCACTGACAGGTATGGTGATATCCCTTATTCTGAAGCTCTGAAAGGAGACAAGAATTTTAGTCCTAAATATGATCCGCAAAAAGACATTTATTATGATCTTTTCAAGGAATTGAAGGAGGCTGGAACCCAGATCAAAGTTGCTGAACAGGGTGTATCCGGTGATCTATTGTTTGGTGGAGATATGGCAAAGTGGAAAAAATTTGCAGCAACCACACGTTTATTCATGGCTTTACGTCTTATTAAGAACGATAATGCAAAAGCAGTTGCCGAGTTTAATTCTGCAATTGCAGATGGTGTGCTTGCAAGTAATGCTGAAAACGTCTTATATAAGTATTTATCGAGCGATCCAAACAATTATAACCCATGGTATAACAACTATTCAGTATCCTTCCGGAATGACTATGCGATCAGTACCAGGATGACTGATTATATGAAGCCCAAAAACGATCCTCGCCTGCCTGTTTACGCAGAGGTATTAAGTGGTGAAGTTAAGGGCTTGCCTTATGGAGGGTCTGCTAAAAATATTCCCGGTACTTATAGCAGAATTGGAACTTTCCACCGGGCTGCAGGTGCTCCGGCATTAGTGTATAGCTATGCACAGGTGTTATTCAGTATGGCAGAGGCCGCTAAAAGAGGTGTAATTGCCGGCGGTGATGCAGTTGCAGCGGTGCATTATGCAAATGGAATTAAGGCATCGCTGGAATATTATGGGGTAGGGAGTGGTTATGCTGCCTATATGGCTCAGCCGGGTGTTGCATATAATGCGGCCACTGGCTTGGAACAAATAATGACAGAGAAGTGGATTCACTTATATCTGAATGGAAACGAGTCCTGGACAGATTGGAGACGTACTGGGTTTCCAGTTCTTCCGGTTCCAACTCTTGCAGTTAATCCGATTATTCCAAGAAGACAGGGTTATCCCTCGAGTGAGCCGTCTATAAACGGTGTTAGTTATAAAGAAGTTGTAGCACGTCAAGGTGCTGATGATTTGAACACCCGTGTATGGTGGGATAAATAAAACAGTATTAAAAAGAGTGAAGGGCCGCTTATGAACATTATTCATAGCGGCCTTTTTGTTTGTCTGCAACGCAAAAGTTCTGTTGACCGTAAATTTTAAATAAATGAGACAATTACAGTTAATCACTTTATTTTTTTTCATTCTTCTAAAGGGATATTCTCAGGAAACTTGTAAAGTGCTGCTTCCTAACATTGCCGCTAAATATGATGGGATGTGCAAAAAAGGTAAAGCTGAAGGAACAGGAAAAGCAGAAGGGATAGATTATTATGCCGGAGAATTTAAAGATGGGCTCCCACACGGCAGGGGCGTATACCGTTGGAAAAATGGTGACATCTACGAAGGAGATTGGGTTAAAGGGAAAATGGAAGGCCAGGGTACTAAAACATATAAAATTGAAAACAAGCCGGACAACATTCTTGTAGGTTTCTGGAATAGGGACAAATACCTTGGGAAATTTGAAAAATCCTACATCATTCATAGTCAGACAAGCCAGATAAGCCGAATCGAAGTAAGAAAAAGGTCAGAAGCGCAAACCAATAAAATACTCATCGAACTCTCCAACACAAGTGGCGGAATTCCATCACTTGGTGTTTCTGCTGCAGGCGTTAAAGCAACGCTTACTGATGTTTTGATCCAGTCAGGTTCATACCTTAGAATGGTAAGATTACCTGATGGTCCAAAGGGTACAAGCCAGGTCCTTATGGATGTAGAATTTCCATTTCGGGGAAGATTCAAAATTGGTACGCAAGAAATGAGCATCGAAATTCTGGAGCCCGGCGATTGGTTAATAGTAGCATCTCTTAACAATTAAATTAATTTTTTTTGTCCTTCTCATAAGCTGATTTAAAGGTTTTTAAAAAATCCCCAAATATGGACTAAAAATAAAAGGCTCATTATCAAATACATACAAACTTTTTTTTAACAGATTTCATAAAATATTTTGTTTGTAATGTCTTTGTTGCTCAAAATTGATAATTTAACTTATTATTAATTAACCATTTAAACCCTATTGATTATGAAAAAACTTCTACAAAGTTTGTTTCTTATGCTATTTATTGCCCTTCAGGCAATGGCACAGGAACGCACTGTAACTGGAACAGTTACAGACAAAGCAGATGGCTTCCATTGCCAGGGGTAAGTATAGTAGTTAAAGGCACTACCGTTGGAACACTAACTTCATCTACCGGAACTTATTCTATTCGTGTACCTGAGGGCAGAAACCAACTTGAATTCGCGTTTATTGGCTATGTAAGGCAAACAGTCAACATAGGAGGTTCAAATACCATTAATATTTCAATGGTGTCTGACCAGCAGCAACTGGGCGAAGTAGTTGTAATGGGTTACGGCACACAATCCAAAAAAGATGTTACCGGATCTGTTGTCAGTGTAAGTGGTGAAAAACTTAAAAACCAACCCATTCAGAGTTTTGAACAGGCATTGGCAGGAAAGGCAGCTGGCGTGAACATCGTGATGCCAAACGGTGTTTTAAATAATCCCCCGGTATTTCGTATACGTGGATTTAACTCAATTTCATTAAGTTCTTATCCATTAATAGTAGTAGATGGAATTCCTGTTTATACAGGAGATGCGTCAGGTACAAATGCTGCCGGTAATGCTTTGGGGGATATTAACCCTTCAGATATTGAATCGATAGATATTCTGAAAGATGCTGCTGCATCTGCTATCTATGGCTCAAGAGCATCAAATGGAGTGGTAGTAATTACCACTAAAAAAGGAAAACAGGGTGCAACCAAAGTAAACTACGAGGGTTGGGTTGGATTTAACCAGGCTACCAATTTGCCCGAATTGCTTGATGCACAAGGCTATGTCAACATTAAGAATGAAGCTTTGGCAAATATAGGGACGCCTGCCAGGTTTTTCTTACAAACACTGGCTGATGGAAGTACTGTAAACACAAACTGGTATGATGTGGCTTATCGTACAGGAGCTTCTCAAAATCATGCGTTGAATTTTTCAGGGGCAACAGATAAAACATCATATTATATTTCTGTTGGTTTCAGTGATCAGGAAGGATTTATTAGAAACAATGATTTTCAACGTAAAATTGGAAGGGTGAATTTGGACCATAAGTTAACTAACAGGATTAAAGTCGGTACCAATTTTTCATTCACAAACACCTTTAATAAAGCACCAAATACAGGATCACTACCAGGACAGGCTTTTTCCACTGTAGGTTTAGGCCGTCTGGCAATTGTTTTGCCGCCAAATGTACCTGCATATAATCCCGATGGAACATATCATATGAATGGTGGAGCAATTGGCTTTGGAGCTAATAATCCGGCAGTTGCTTCTAATTATCCGAATGCAGAAGTCTTACTTCAGGAAGACAAATTTACATCTGAAAATAACCGGCTGATTGGTAATTTTTATGCTTCGCTGGATCTTGTAAAGGGGATGGTTTTAAAAACCAGTTATGGTATGGATAACCTGCTAACAGAGAATATTTCCTTTGCAAACAGGTTGCAAGGTGACGGTTTCTCGCCTAATGGTAGTGCGACAAATACTTACTCGCGCAATAACAGGTGGAATTGGGTAAATACGCTTAGCTACCAAACAACTTTAGCATCGTCTCATAATATCAGTACAATCGCTGGTTATGAAGAACAAAGCTCAATCGGATCGGCCTGGGGTGCTAACAGGCAGAATGTATCAGATCCATTTATAGAAGTATTTCAAGGTGGATTTGGTACCATCAGCCCCTCAGGTAACGGTTTGGGAATTAATGCCTTCAGATCTGTATTCGGAAATGTTAATTATGATTTCAATAAGAGGTATTTCCTTGCCGGAAGTTTTAGACGTGATGGTTATTCAGGTTTAGCAACTGGTCAGAAATGGGGTGACTTTGGTGGAGCATCTGTTGGATGGGATATCTCTCAGGAGAATTTCTTCAAGGATTCTAAACTAGCAGATATTATTTCTCAATTTAAACTTCGTGGTAGTTATGGAGTGGTTGGTAATATTAATATTGGTGATTTTCCTGCTCTATCTCTTTATGGCACCGGACTTTATGGTTCTGTTCCAAGTCTTGGATATAGCCAGGCAGGAAACGCCGACTTAAGATGGGAAACCAGTTCAAAAACAGACATTGGTATTAATCTCGCTTTCCTGAACGGTCGTATTGAGTTTGACGCAGATTACTTCTATAATGATATTGATAATTTAGTTCAGGCTGCTCCTCAGTCGCCATCTAAAGGTATTCCTGGTAATTCGATTACCACCAATATTGGTGCGATGTATAATAAAGGATGGGAATTTACTTTAAACTCAACCAATATTGAGAATGATAAATTTCGCTGGTCATCAAACTTCAATTTTTCATTCATCAAGAATGAGGTAACTTCACTGGCTAACAATAATGCTGATCTTCCGGGGGTAACGTCTCTTGAAACGGCAAACAGAACAAGGGTTGGTTACTCTCTGGGACAGATCTTTGTGGTTGAAACAGCTGGAGTAGACCCTGCAACCGGTGAGCGTATTTTCGTTAACAGGAACGGTCAGAAGGTGCGCTTTAGTTTTCAAAGACCTGCAGCCAGTCGCTACTTATTTCTTGAGGGTGCAAATGCAGGTCTGGTTGCTCCTGCAATTGATGCGGTTGCGGATGCAAGGATATGGGGTAACTCAATTCCAACTTATTATGGCGGATTCGACAACAATTTCAAGTATAGTGCCTTTGACCTCAATTTGGGGATTACATTTTCTGGTGGAAATTATATCTATTATGGTACTCAGGCAGGTTTGAGAGATCAGCGTTTTTGGAATAATGAAGCAGGAATGTTGAGACGATGGACTGCGCCCGGCCAGACTACGGATATACCACGTGTAGTTTATGGAGATAATACATCTAATGGTTCTGCAGTTCCAATGTCGGCAAATGTTTACAAAGGTGATTTCGTTAAACTTAGAAACGTTTCTCTGGGATATACTCTGCCTGCAAAATATCTTGGCAAAACTGGAATGTCTAACGTAAGGTTGTATGGTCAGGCTACTAATCTTATAGTAATCACAAAATATGAGGGTTCTGACCCTGAAGTATCTGTTAACGGAAACTCTAATCTGGCACCAGGTGTTGATAGGAACTCAGTGCCTTTGGGCAGAACAATTACATTTGGTTTAAATGTTGGATTTTAATTTTAATGAATTCGAAATGGAAAATATGAAAATAAATAAAGTAGGGGGACTTAGGATTTTCTTTGTAGCCTTACTATTGTGTACGGTTTCATTATCGTGCAAGAAAGACTTTCTGGAGACATTTCCTGAAACCAGTCTTTCAGATAAAACTGCATTCGCTACTCCTGATCGTATACTTGGACAGATAAACGGACTTTATGACGGATTAAAAAGCGGACAACATTTAGGCGGAAGGTTTCTGGTTTATAGTGATATTCGAGGTGAAGATTTCATCGTGAATAAACCGAATGGGGTAACTGGTCTGGATACCTGGCGACATAATCTTAATTCCGCAACAAATGAAGTTGTGAATCTTTGGAACACGGCCTATTCTACAATCAACCAGGCAAATGTGTTTATGAAAGGAATAGATGATAACCCCGGTGTAGTTAGTTCTGCCCTTGCAGATCAGTATCGCGGGGAAGCTAAATTTACAAGGGCGTTTTGCTATTTTAATTTGCTGCAGTTATATGCAAAGCCATATACTATGGGAAATGGGTCTAATCCTGGGCTCCCACTGCGTATTCAGGCAGAAACAACTTCTGCGAATAATGACTTAGCCAGAAGTACTGTAGCTCAGGTTTATGCTCAGATATTAAAAGACCTCGATGAAGCAGAAGCTGCTGTTCCTTCAACTTATGCAACCGCTGCATTAAATACATCAAGGGCACATAAGAATACAGTAATCGCCTTAAAAACCCGTGTTTACCTTGCAATGGGTAACTATCCAAAAGTTATAGAAGAGTCTAATAAGATAATAAGTGCAACAGCTCCGTTTAAATCTTCGACAGGAGTACCAATGCAATTAGAGGCAAATATTGCAACTGTATATGGTGGCACATATACTGGTCCTGAGGCTGTCTTTTTCTTACCTATGACTGATTTGGATCCTCCGGGTACTCAAAATCAATTGGCGCATTATTATACTGCACAATCTGCAGGCGGGTTTGAAGAATTCTACCTGAATCCTGCTGGTATTTTTGCAAATCCCGTTTATGCACCCGGTTCAACCGATGCCCGAAAAGCCTTCATTATTGCTAATGGAACGAAGAACTTTGTCTCGAAATTTAAAAAACCATCACCTTACACGGATTATGTACCGGTAATTCGTTACGCAGAAGTGTTACTTAATGCAGCTGAGGCTCATGCGAGAGGCGGAAATTTGGTTCGTGGACTTGCTCTGTTGTCTGAAGTTAGAAAAAGGTCTAATCCAGCGTTTGTTTTTCCATCAGCCGCTGTTGATACACAAACTGCTTTAATTAATTCTATTCTTACAGAACGCAGAATTGAATTAATAGCTGAAGGATTCCGTTCTTTCGACTTATTAAGATTGGGAGCAACTATTCCTGCAAAATCGGATGCTACAAACGTAGCCCAGGCAGTAGCTCCTACTTCTCCGGCATATATCTGGCCGATTTCAGCACAGGAGCTTGCCAATAATAAACTTATGACGCCTAACTAAGTATCTAATAATATTAATTGCATAAAACCGCCGGACATCCCGGCGGTTTTATTTTTTCACCCTCTCACTTCTCAATGAACTTCAAGTATGCCACTTGAATGACTCATTGAATACCGATTGTTTATTAGTCTTCACAATTCTCTCCTGGACACTAAAGGGCTTGAATATCAATATTTAAGGCAAAAATCTTGAAAAATAATATGTTGACTATCAGCGTATTATAAAAATACCTGAAAAATTAACCTCAAATATTTTGTTGTAACGTCTTTGTTGCCCACATTTGGTATTCTAACCATATCAAATTAATTAACCATAAACAAATTAAGTATGAAAAAACTTTTACAAAGTTTGTTTCTTATGCTATTTATTGCCGTTCAGGCTATTGCACAAGAACGCACTGTAACTGGGACAGTTACGGACAAATCGGACGGCTTGCCTCTGCCAGGGGTGAGTATTAAAGCAACTGGTACAACAGCTGGTACCACCACTGACGGGAACGGTCGTTTCTCATTGCAGGTGCCTTCGGGAGCAAATTCTCTTACTTTCAGCTATATAGGTTATGTAATGCAAACCGTTGCAATTAGTTCTAACGTAATGAACGTTTCACTTGCTGCAGATCAAACCATGCTAAGCGAGGTTGTGGTAACTGCCGGGGGTATTAAAAGAAACAAGGACGATCTGGGTTATTCAATTTCCACGGTTTCTAATGAAGAACTTGTTGTGGGTAGAGCATCTAACCCGGTTAATGCTTTAGCAGGTAAAGTAGCAGGGGTGAGAGTTTCTTCTGCAAACGGTCAGGTAGGATCTTCTTCTGGTATATTCATCAGGGGTTTTACCACATTTACAGGTTCGAACCAGCCTTTATTCGTAGTTGACGGTGTGCCAATTGATAATGGCGGAGGTATAAACGCTTTGCAAACCGGTGTATCAAATTCGAACAGAGCGATTGACCTTAACCAGGACGACATCGAAAGCATGTCTATTCTGAAAGGTCCGGCTGCTGCTGCGCTATACGGCTCAAGAGCTGCGAATGGTGCTATCCTGATTACTACTAAAAAGGGAAAAGCCGGTACAAAGAATAGTGTTGAATTCAATTCTTCGCTAAATCTGGTAGAGGTGAATAGGATGCCAGATTATCAAAATCAATATGCACAGGGTACAAACGGTGTTTTTAATGCAGGTTCCATTACATCCTGGGGTCCGGAAATAAAAGGCCAGTCTGTAACTAATTTTAGGGGACAAACTGAAACCTTAACTGCCTACCCAAATAACGTTGCTGACATTTTCAGGCAAGGTTCAAATATTCAGAATAATGTAAGCTTTCAAGGAGGAACTGATAAATCGTCTTACCGGTTATCTTATGGTAATTTACAAGAGAAAGGGTTTTTAGAAAGCAACGAATTAAAGAGAAATAACTTTACGATCAATGCAACTTCTCAGGTTGCTCCGAAATTTACCGTTGGAGTTTCCGCCCAGTATGTTTTATCGAATTCTGAAAGATCTCAAATCGGAAATCAATTATCAAACCCGTTTTTCAGAGCATACTTTCTACCACGAACATTCAACCTGGCTAATTATCCGATCGAAAATCCTGATGGATCACAGGTTTATTTTGACGTGACAGACAATCCACTTTGGACTTTAAGAAACAATACCTATGATGATGTGGTAAACAGAATTATAGGAAATGCAACGTTTAAATATGACGTTTTGCCCTGGATGAGTGTTAATTACAGATTAGGTGTTGATTCCTATGCCTTCAACGCCGTTGGTTATGATCAGATTGGAGCGAGGGGTCAGGGAAATACAGTTGCAGGCGGAACTGGTGGAATTTTAAATATCGCTCAAAATAGCAGAGATATCAATTCATATTTTCAACTGATTGGATCCAGAAATATCACAAAGGATCTAAAGTTAGATTTCAACATTGGTAATGAAATTGTAGAGCGTAATTTCACTAACACTTCAACTGTCGGTAAACAATTGTCAATTAGAAATTTAAAAAATATTTCCAATGCAGCTGTAGTAACTGCCGGAAACTCTATTAGTCAAAGTCGTTTAATTGGTTTATTCGGTGATTTAACATTAGGTTACAAGGGCTTTGCAAATATTAGCTTTACCGGAAGAAATGATTTTTCATCAACTTTTGGTGCTGACAATAACTCTTATTTTTATCCATCTGTTGCCGGAAGTTTTATCGCAACTGAAGCATTTCCATCATTAAAGGGGAATCTCTTGAGTTTCTTAAAATTATCTGCCAACTATGCTAAAGTGGGTAAGGAAGCAGGAGCTTACGCGACAAATACATTCTTCAATCAGGCAGGTGCTGCTGACGGATTTGGTCCTTCCATTGTTTTTCCATACAATAACTTAAATGGCAGAACCTTAAGTAACCTTCAAGCCGACCCTAATTTGAGACCAGAATTTACCACTTCTAAAGAAATTGGTATGGAAGCAAGGTTCTTAAAGGATAGGTTGTCTATAGAAGCAGCTGCTTACAATACTTTATCAACAGATTTGATTTTTGCAGTCCCTGTGGGTCCTTCAACCGGGTTCACTTCTCAAAATAAGAATGCTGGTTCGTTAAAGCAAAAAGGTTTTGAATTATTAGTATCTGGTACTCCAGTTAAAACTAAAAATGGTTTCTGGTCATTATCTGTAAACTATACTAAAATAACACCTACAGTAGAAGCATTAGCTGCGGGAGTTCCATTTATTCAATTGGGAGGTTTTGTAACACCAGGAACAAGACTTTATGCCGGCCAGCCATATGGTATTCTATTTGGCTCAGTATTTAACCGGGCACCTGATGGAAAATATTTGATCGGTGCAAATGGATTAAGGTCACTTAGCCCAACTACCGCAGCGATTGGAAACACTAACCCTGATTGGACAGCGGGTGTAACAAACAACATCAATTTCAAAGGAATAAATGTTAACTTTTTGTTAGACATCCGTAAAGGGGGTGATATTTATTCAAGAAATATAGGAGATCTTTATAGAACAGGAGTTACAAAGGAAACTGCAGAATTCGCTCGTTTTGACGCTAGCGGTGCCGTTGCAAAACCATATGTTCTGGATGGAACATTAGCTAATGGTCAACCAAATACAACACCAGTAACAGCACAGCAATATTGGGAAAACATATACGCATTCGGAACTGGAGAATCATATGTTTTTGATGGTTCATGGTTTAGATTAAGAGAAGCTTCTGTATCCTATACACTTCCGGCTAGTCTGCTTCAAAAAACACCAATCGGTAAACTGGAAATTGGGTTGAACGGAAGGAACTTATATTTATATGCACCTAATGTCCCTCACATCGATCCGGAAGCTAACGCCACAGGATCAAGTAATTCGCAAGGTTTTGAAGCCAATGGATTACCTCAATCAAGAAATTTTGGTTTCTTCTTAAGAGCGACACTATAATATAAAAAACATGAAAAAACTTAAAAATATAATATTAGGTACAGCGGCAATAGTTTTGCTGACGGTTACCTCGTGCGAAAAGTATCTGGATATTAACACCAATCCCAATGCCCCGACTTCAGCTCCGATACCCCAGGTATTAACTAACGTAACAGTAAATGTTGGTTTTACCGGAGGAAGTGACATGCATAGATATTCTTCTTTAATTGTCCAGCAATTTGCTGGTCAGAATGCTCCGGGTACACAATCAAGAGAATTTGCCAGGTACCAAATTCAACCAACAGATGTAAATAACCTTTATAGTTCTTTGTTTGCTACTCAATTACAGGATATTGAGTACATTCTAAAAAACAGCGCTGGGAGTCCGCATTACAGCGGTATTGCTAAAATTTTAAAAGCATATATTTATTCTCAGGCAGTAGATATTTGGGGTGATTTACCGTATACTGAAGCATTCAAAGCACCAGAAGTTAATCAACCAAAATTAGATAAGGCGGAAGATATCTATAAAGCCATTATCGCATTACTTACTGAGGGTACGACAGAAGTTAAGGCCACAACATCTTTATTATCCCCGAGCGGAAATGAAACTATCTTCAAAGGAGATAGAGTAAAATGGGAGAAATTCGCAAATACACTGAAGTTGAGATTATTCTTAAGATATTCTGCGAAGGATGCCGCTTTTGCTAAATCACAAATGGATGCCTTAATTGCGAGCAATCCGTCATTCATGACTTCTCTTGCTGATAATTTTCAAATGGACTTTGTAGATGCGACAGCTTCTCAAAACCCGATCCATCAGTTTGAGAATACGAGATCTGATCAGTTTTTTCCTAATAAATTCTTTGTGGATTTATTGAACTCAACATCAGACCCTCGCCGTCCTACTTATTTCACAGACTTTCCGTTTGGTTCGGGAACATATAAGGGTGCTACTCCTTTGGATGCTCAGTCTTTTGCTTTCTCAAGAATGCATACATTTTTAAGAGGTGAATTGAAAAGGCCGCTTGTTCCTGATGCACAAGGAAGAGTACCTGCTAATCCAAATAATAACACCGCATATACTGGAGCTGCACCAATAAGAATGTTAACTTTTGCAGAATATAACTTTATAAGAGCAGAACACGCTTTAAGATACGGTGCTGGAGCTGCTGCTGCTCAGCCTTTTTTCCAGGCTGGAATTAGAGCATCAATGACAATGGCAGGAGTATCAGCAACCAATGCGGATATTTATGTTTTAGCTAACGGACTCTTAGATGGCGTTAATCTTGAGGCAAACGTAGCGAAGATCATTACACAAAAGTACATTGCAAATTACGGTGTAGCTTTAGAGCCTTGGAACGATTGGAGACGTACCGGCTATCCGGTTCTCGTACCTGTTGATGCGTCAATCGCTGCTGAAACAGCAATTCCGAGATCTTTGTTTTATCCAGAAAGTGAAGTGGCTTCAAATCCGAACTTTAAACAGAAGGCTAATAAGTTAGCAAGAATTTTCTGGGACACCAGACCTTAGTAAATAATTTCTGGAATTAATTGATTACAAAAAAGCGGATTTATTCCGCTTTTTTGATTTAAGTATTTTTTGTTTAATTTACTTTTTATCGACACTATACTTGCCGGGACCGATAAAGACCAGCCCCAGAAAAACAAACCCGAGTTCTAATGCGTGAGATGCAATCATTAGCCCATCGCCGTTATTCAGGTGCATGGTAGATGCCACGGCCATCGCAATCATTAAGAACACACAGGCAGGCCGGAAAGCTAAGCCAATCAATATTAGAAAACCGCCGAAGGTTTCTGTTATAGCAGCCAATAGCCCCCATATAGTCGGAGCAAAAGTGATTCCCAGATATTTCGTGGAATTGCCTACCGCTTCCCACTGTTCCGGCCCTCCTAATAGCTTAGGATAACCATGGTAAATCATCATAATGCCCAGACCAATACGCATGATCAATAATCCTGTATTCCTGTATTTCCCGAGGGAAGTTAGCAAGGCCATATTATTTTATTATTTTATGAGGAAATTTTGTTCGCATATTTCAAAGATACAAACGAATTTTCGACCGTTAGAATAACTTCGCGTCCGAAAATCAGCGCCCTATTGTCTTCAATATGCCCAGCCGGGAAATTAAAACAAACGGGATAATCATATTCTTTTACATGCTCCACAATGATTTGTTCAGCTGTCTGACCGAAAGGAATATCGTTATCCTTTAAATCTGTAAAACCGCCAATTACAAGACCTTTTAATCCGGCAAGTATTCCTGCCCGTTTGAAGCTGATGATCATCCTGTCGATTGAATAGAGATATTCTCCCACATCTTCCAGAAAGAGAATTTTGTCTTTGTAATCCTGTTCAGAAACGGATCCAGACATCATTTGCAATAAAGTCAGATTTCCTCCCGTAAGAATCCCTGATCCTTCGCCATTTCGATTCCCTGCCAGGCTTTCGTATGAAATTTCATATGGCTCGTTAAATAAGGCCTTTCTTAATGTTTCCAGTGAAATCCTTGACGCATCAGGTATTGTTAATGGCATTTGCCCGTGTATGCTTTGAGTGTTATATAAAGCATGGATATGACTGTGGAGTATAGTTATATCGCTAAATCCAATAATCCATTTCGGATTTGCTTCGAATCCGCTAAAATCAATATTGTCGATAATCCGGATAGTCCCATACCCCCCGCGGGCAGCGAAAATAGCTTTAACTGAATTATCATCTAAGAAGCGTTGAAAATCAGCCGCACGCATTTCGTCAGTACCAGCGAACTGATTCCAGGAGGCATGAACGGTATCTCCAAGTACTACCTTTAAGCCCCATGATTCTATCAAACGGACCGCATCATCAATCGGAACAGGAAGGCTTTTTGCGGGACAGGTAATCGCGACGGTGTCGCCTGGGTTTAAATAGGGGGGAGCTGTCAAACGGATGTTGATTAAGGTAAGTGATTCTTTCGCAAATTAACAAATACCTGATTAATTTCGTGAAAACAATGTTTTGCCCTGAAATTATATTTCAGTTTAAATAGAATCTCAGAGTCTAATGAATACACTAAGTCCCTTTTCAAAAGGGTGAAAAAACTAAGTCATTAATGATTCTAAATACACCGTAAAAAAGGGTGAACAAATTAATCACAAGATGATTTTACCCCGCGGGAAAATTGCGATTCAAATCTTGACCTGAGGAGATGAAATTGAAGCTTGATTTTGGAGTATTTATTGCCCGGTAGGATAAAATACCCTGTCGAGGCTTAAAACGTTGCTGAAGCTCTAATTTTGGCTGACACGATAAGTTACGCCTCCAGTACACTTGAATAAATTGCGAATTCGTGAGAATTTGTGTCCGTTTAAGAATTAGAAGGGGACTTAAAGACTTTTGGAAGGGGTCTTCTTTGGCTCTTTCTGGGTTCCAGTAGCCAAAATTGGCCTTTTACCCCAAGAAGACCCAAAGAAGACCCATACAAAAGCCCTTTTTTATACCATTTTAGGATTCGGTATAAAAACCTCGTTTAAACGATAAAAAATTTTAACGATTTAGGTTGAAATTTATTCCATCGATTCCAGATTCGCATGTAATCCGATTTTCAAAAACACCATGAAGCTCCTCTATAAATGAAAATCTTAATACACTAAGCAGTTTGAAGCGTATTTCAATTAACGCACTCCAACGGCATGCAATTAATCCTTTAGCATTTTAGGACATTAGCGTTTATCTTTGCAGACTAATAAAATGAGCAACGAAACGCAAATATTCAGACTTTGGGAAAGAATTACAAAAGATACACGGTAACAGCAGCGCTTCCATATACAAACGGCCCGGTACATATCGGCCACCTGGCTGGTGTGTATGTCCCGGCTGATATCTACGTTCGATATCTAAGATCATCCGGACATGATGTTGTATTTATTTGCGGTTCAGATGAACATGGCGTTCCCATAACTTTGAAAGCCCGGAAAGAGGGTATTACACCGCAGCAGGTTGTTGATAAATATCATAAGGTTATCGGGGATTCATTTCAGGAGTTCGGAGTGTCGTTTAATATCTATCACCGCACCTCTTCAGAGACACATCACCAAACCGCTTCTGAAATTTTTAAAACACTTTATGATAAAGGCGTTTTTACAGAAGAAATCACAGAACAATATTTTGATGAAAGTGCAGGGCAATTCCTTGCCGACAGGTATATCGTTGGTACTTGTCCGAATTGCGGAAATGAAAATGCCTATGGCGATCAATGCGAGAAATGCGGCTCATCTTTGAGCCCAACGGAACTGATCAATCCTCATTCTACATTATCAGGTGCGAAACCAGTACTTAAGGAAACTAAAAACTGGTTCTTGCCGCTTGATAAAATGCAGGAGCAAATTGAAGCGTATGTTGATTCGCATAAGGATTGGCGGCCAAATGTTTATGGACAATGTAAATCCTGGTTAAACGGAGGTTTGCATCCAAGGGCAATGACCCGGGATCTGGATTGGGGGGTCGATGTTCCGGTGGAGGGTGCCAATGGAAAGGTTCTATATGTTTGGTTCGAAGCACCCATAGGATACATTTCGGCAACAAAAGATCTTTGTGATCCAGGTTTAAATCAACAGAAAAAAGAGGAATATTATGTTAAAGAATCCTTAAAGCCGACTGAAAGTTGGCAGAAATACTGGCAGGATGAAGAAACAAAACTTGTACATTTCATAGGTAAGGATAACATAGTCTTCCACTGTATAATTTTCCCTGCAATCTTAATGGCCCATGGCAAGTATACACTTGCTGATAATGTTCCTGCAAATGAATTTCTGAACCTGGAGGGAGATAAAATTTCGACTTCGCGCAACTGGGCGGTATGGCTTAATGAATACCTTTTAGATTTTCCGGGCAAGCAGGACGTATTGCGCTATGTTCTAACTGCTACCGCCCCTGAAACAAAAGATAACGATTTTACATGGAAGGATTTTCAGGCCAGGAACAACAATGAGCTGGTAGCGATATTTGGAAATTTTATAAATCGTGTGCTGGTACTCTCGCATAAGTATTTTGATGGAAAGGTTGTTTTTGGATCAGAACATACAGCCGCCGATTTAAAGGCACTGGAGGAATTGAAGAGATACCCATCAAGTATTTCCCTATCCATAGAGCAATATCGGTTTAGGGAAGCTCTTGCAGAGTTCATGAATCTGGCCCGCCTTGGTAATAAATATCTTGCCGACGAAGAGCCCTGGAAAGTAATTAAAACGGATGAGGAACGTGTAAAAACCATTTTGAATGTTGGATTGCAGATAGCAGCCAACCTTGCAATACTAGCTGAGCCGTTCTTGCCTTTCACTTCTGCGAAGCTTTTTGACATGTTAAATCTGACAGCGCAGGATTGG
Source organism: Bacteroidota bacterium (assembly GCA_040385405.1). Classification (GTDB taxonomy): domain Bacteria; phylum Bacteroidota; class Bacteroidia; order Sphingobacteriales; family Sphingobacteriaceae; genus Daejeonella. Next base: position 18,497 of record JAZKHM010000038.1, read on the forward strand.
AATAAGGCAGGAAGGATGGATTTACTTGAAACCGGCCATCAACTGAATGAATCTTACCTTCTTTTTGAAAAAATTGAAGATGAGGCAATCGACTATCAAATAAAGAAATTAATGGATACCAAAACCGCTAATGCCCAGGAAGAGGCTCCACCAGAACTGGCAAAGCAGAACATCACTTTCGACCAGTTTGCCACTATGGATATACGGGTTGGGAAAATATTGGGAGCTGAAAAAGTAGCTAAAACCAAAAAACTATTGAAACTTCAGGTGGATACTGGTATTGATCAGCGAACTATTGTGTCTGGAATCGCAGAGTATTTCGAGCCGGAACAGATCATTGGGAAACAGGTTTCAGTACTCATAAATCTTGAACCCCGCGAAATTAAGGGAATTTTATCTCAGGGCATGATTCTAATGGCTGAAAATTCGGAAGGAAAGCTTAGTTTTGTTGCACCTGCTGAGGAATTCCCAAATGGGAGTGTAGTCAGGTAAATTGTAATTGTAATTAAAGGTCCCATAGTTCAACGCCCGCCCAGCTGAACGTCGTTCGGACGGGGATAGAATACCTGCCTGCCGGCAGGCAGGGAAGTTCCTAAACTGGAATGTTTAGGTGTTAATAATAAATATTGGTCCCGTAGTTCAACGGATAGAATAGAAGTTTCCTAAACTTTAGATATGAGTTCGATTCTCGTCGGGACCACAAAAAGCCACTCAAACGAGTGGCTTTTTTTACT